>NZ_JBEDNQ010000018.1:0-86118 GCF_040105385.1 Pseudonocardia nematodicida | reverse complement strand
CGGTATGGCCGAACTAAAGCGTCATGAGTGGGGTTCCAGATGGGGCGGGTGGGGCGGGTGGGGCGGGTGGGGCGAGGGGGCGGGTGGGGCGGGTCAGGCGCGGACGATGCCGGAGACGTGGGCGGCGACGCCGTCGCGGGGGATCTCGATCCGCTCGCCGGTGGCGCGGTCCTTCAGCTCCAGCTTCCCCTCGGCCAGGCCCCGCCCGACGACCAGGATGGTCGGGATCCCGACCAGCTCGGCGTCGGCGAACTTCACCCCGGGGCTGGCTTTGCGGTCGTCGAGCAGCACCGACAGGCCCGCCGCCTCCAGCTCGGCGGCGACCTCCTCGCCCCCGGCCAGCAGCTCGGCGGACTTCCCGGCGACGACCACGTGCACGTCGTAGGGCGAGACCGACCGGGGCCAGATGAGCCCGCTCTCGTCGTGGCTCTGCTCGGCGATCACCGCGACCAGCCGGGACACACCGACCCCGTAGGACCCCATGGTGATCCGGATCGGCTTGGAGTCCGGGCCCAGCGCGTCCAGGCCGAACGCGTCGGCGTACTTGCGGCCGAGCTGGAAGATGTGCCCGATCTCGATGCCGCGGGCGGCCTCCAGGACGCCCTGCCCGTCCGGCGACGGGTCCCCGGCGCGCACCTCGGCCGCCTCGATCGTGCCGTCCGGGGTGAAGTCCCGCCCACACACCAGGTCGACGACGTGGTGGTCGACCTTGTCCGCGCCGGTCACCCATGCGGTGCCGGTGACGATCCGCGGGTCGACCAGGAACCGGACGCCGTTCGCGGCGAGCGAGCCGGGCCCGATGTAGCCCTTGGTCAGGAACGGGTTGCGGGCGAAGTCGGACTCCTCGAGCAGCGCGACCTGCGCCGGCTCGCACGACGCCTCGAGCCGCTTCATGTCGACCTCGCGGTCGCCGGGCACGCCGACGCCGAGCAGCTCCCACTCCGTCGCCCCGGGCGGCTTGATCTTCACCATGACGTTCTTGAGCGTGTCCGCCGCGGTGAAGGTGCGCGTGCCGTGGGCGTTGAGGAAGTCGACCAGCGTCTCGATGGTCGGCGTGTCCGGCGTGTGGTGCACCTGCGCCGCGGGCAGCCCGTCGAGCGGAACGGGCGGGGGCGCGGGCGTCGTCACGGCCTCGACGTTCGCCGCGTACCCACCCGGGCCGCGGACGAAGGTGTCCTCGCCGGTCTCGCACTCGGCGAGGAACTCCTCGGACGCCGAGCCGCCCATCGCGCCCGACGTCGCCGCCACGATCACGTAGTCCAGCGCGAGCCGGTCGAAGATCCGGATGTAGGCGTCGCGGTGGCGCCGGTAGCTCTCGGACAGGCCCTCGTCGGTCAGGTCGAACGAGTAGGAGTCTTTCATGACGAACTCGCGGCCGCGCAGGATGCCCGCGCGCGGACGCTCCTCGTCGCGGTACTTGGTCTGCACCTGGTAGAGCACGACCGGGAAGTCCTTGTAGGACGAGTACTCGCCCTTCACCGCGAGGGTGAACAGCTCCTCGTGGGTCGGGCCGAGCAGGTAGTCGCCGCCCTTGCGGTCCTTGAGCCGGAACACGGCCGGGCCGTACTCGGTCCAGCGGTTCGACACCTCGTAGGGCTCGCGCGGCAGCAGCGCCGGGAAGAGGATCTCCTGGCCGCCCATGGCGTCCATCTCCTCGCGGACGACGGCCTCGACGCGACGGAGCACCTTCAGGCCGAGCGGGAGCCAGGAGTACACGCCCGGGGCGACGCGACGGACGTAGCCGGCGCGGACCAGCAGCTTGTGGCTGGGCACCTCCGCGTCGGCCGGGTCCTCACGCAGGGTGCGCAGGAACAGCGACGACATCCGGGTCAACACCCGCAGAAGGGTAGCGACGCCGGCGAGATCGCTTCATCCCGGTTCTCCGCGCGCGGGAACAGCCGGTCCCGCGCGGCACGTTGGCCGTACATGGGTGACGAACAGCACGAGCTCCTGGCGGCCGCGAAGCAGGGCGTCCTGGCGACGATCAAGCGCAGCGGGATGCCGCAGCTGTCGCCGGTCACGCCGCACTACGACCGGGCCGCGGGCACGATCGCGGTCTCGATGACCGACGGCCGGGCGAAGACCGCGAACCTGCGCCGCGACCCCCGGGCGGCGCTGAGCGTGGAGAGCGACGACGGCCGCGCCTGGGCCACCGCCGAGGGCCCGGTCGAGCTGGTCGGCCCGGACGACTCGCCGGACGGCCCGGCGGTGCAGGCTCTCGTCGACCACTACCGCTCCGCGGCCGGGGAGCACCCGGACTGGGACGAGTACCGCGCGGTCATGGTCCGCGACCGCCGGGTGCTGATGACCATGCACGTGCAGCGGGTCTACGGCGAGCGGATCGGTTAGCGGAAGCGGGCGTTCAGCCGGTGCCCGGCCGCACCGCCCACCGCCCGGGCAGGTCGTAGAGCCACGGGCAGCGCGCGCCCCGCAGCAGGCGGTGCAGCCCGATCGGGACGACGACGGCGGCCGCGGTCACCAGCGTGACCGTCCCGTACCCCACGGCGTCCGGCAGATCGGCCGGCAGCCCGGCCAGCAGCGCCGTCACGACGCCGATGACCAGGGTGTTCGACAGGTAGATCGGCAGCGTGCGGCGACCGAGCAGGACCGCGACCCGGCCGGCCCGCCACCGCACCAGCTCCGCGGCGACCAGCACCCCGGCCGTGACGGCGACGAGGTTCAGCACGAACGCCACCCCGGGGATCTCCCGCAGCCCGAGCAGCACCGCGCCCCCGGCCGCGGCGCCGGCGAGGACCCCGGCGGCGACCACCCGCAACGGCGAGGTCGCGGCGGCCAGGCGCTCGACCAGCGCGCGGCCGTGCCAGCCGAGCACGAAGAACACCGCGTAGCGCAGCATGAAGTCCCAGGCGAACGACCCGACCTCGAGCACCCCGGCGCCGACCAGGGCGCTCGAGGTCGACGTCACGGCGAGCAGCAGCCACGCGGGCGCCCGGCGCAGCGCGCGGGCCGCGACCGAGAACACCGCGAGCGCGTACAGGAACCACATCGACGGCGCCGGGAGGACCGGGCTGAGCAGCAGGCTCGTGAGGTCCTGGGTCGCGATCACCGGGGCGGTGCCGGCGGGCAGGACGGCGAACAGCACGAACTGCACGAGCGTCCAGATCAGGTAGAGCCAGCCGAACAGCGCGACGCGGCGGTGCAGCAGGGTCCGCCACGGCCGCCCCAGCACGGCCGCGAGGAACAGCCCGGAGGCGAGGAAGAACAGCGGCATCCGCAGCGACGCGAGCGCGGTGTTGAGCAGGTCCAGCGGGGCCGGGACCAGCCCCCTGGGCTCCAGGAACATCACCACGTGGTGCAGGACGACGAGCGCGATGCACAGCCCCTTCGCCGCGTCGACCCAGTCGGCGCGGCCGCGGGTCCGGTCGGCCGGGCGCAGCGGCTCCGGGGCGGGGCGGGCCGGGCCCGGCTGCACCGGAACCGGCACCACCGGCGACGGCGGCGCGTCCGGTCGCGACACCGGCCCGGTCTGCTGCTCGGGCACCGGGGTCGGCGCGGCGAACCGCTGCGGGCCCGGCGCGACGGGCTCCGCGTTCTGCTGCAGCGGGACCGACCACGGCCCGAACGGCCGCGGCTCCGCGCGCGACGACCGTGACATCGGGCTCCGGCCGGACTCGGCCGAGGTGTGCGGCGGGTTCCACGCCGCACGATCCAGCCCTGCTCGATGACGCGCCACGCTGTGCTCCGACCGACGGGTACACGATCGGGTGAACCCTAGGAAGCGGAACCTGTGAGGAGCCTGAGCGGACCGACCGCCGCTACGACGCCGGCTCGTCCAGCAGCTCTCCCAGCAGCCGCGCGACCGTGGGCGTCTCGATCAGGAACCCGTCGTGCCCGTAGGGCGAGTCGATGACCGTCAGCTGGTCGACGCCGGGGATCCCGTCGACCAGTTCCTGCTGCTGGGCGAGCGGGTAGAGCCGGTCGGAGGTGACGCCGGCGACGGTCGTCCGGGCCCGGACCCGGCCCAGCGCGGCGGCCGTCCCGCCACGTTCCCGGCCGACGTCGTGGTGGTTCATCAGCTGGGTCAGCCGGACGTAGGACGCCGCGTCGAACCGGTGCACCAGCTTGGCCGCATGGTGGTCCAGATAGGACTCGACGGCGTAGCGGCCGCCGTCGAACGGGTCCTCGCCGTCCTGCGGGGACCGGCCGAACCGGGTCGCCAGCTCGTAGCCGGACCGGTAGCTCAGGTGCGCGATCCGCCGGGCCACCCCGAGCCCGCGCCAGGGCCCCTCGGCCAGGTCGTGGTAGTCGCCACCGTGCCAGTGCGGGTCGGCGCGGATCGCCTCGATCTGCGGCGCGGCCCAGCCGATCTGGTCCGCCGACGACGCCGCGGGCCCGGCCAGCAGGAACAGCCGCCGGACCCGGTCCGGCTCGGTGACCGCCCACTCCAGGGACCGCATCGACCCCATCGAGCCGCCGAGCACGCAGGCGAACGTGTCGATGCCGAGCGCGTCGGCGAGGTGCTGCTCGGCGGCGACCGTGTCGCGTGCGGTGACCAGCGGGAACCTGCTCCCCCACGGCCGGCCGTCCGGCGCCGCCGATGCCGGGCCGGTGCTGCCCTGGCAGCCGCCAACCGCGTTCGGGGCGACGACGAACCAGCGCGCCGGGTCCAGCGGCCCGCCCGGGGTGATCAGGCCGGGCCACCAGCCGGGCGTCGGGTGCCCGGGACCGGCCGGGCCCTCGAGGTGGGTGTCGCCGGTGAGCGCGTGCAGGACCAGCACGGCGTTGGAGCCGTCCGGGGCGAGCTCACCCCAGGTCTCGTAGGACAGCCGGACCTCCGGCAGCTCGCCGCCCGCCTCCAGTTTGAGGGTGGAGGGCAGGTCGAGGAACCGTCGTCGGCCGGGGTCGTCCCCCTCCCGCCAGGCACCGCTGGCGGGAGGGTGTGCAACGTCGCTCACGACCAAGAGTGGATCAGGTGGTCTTGGCCGCCCGGAACCCGGCGTCCAGGTCGGCCTTGAGATCCTCGATCCCCTCCAGCCCCACCGAGAGCCGGACCAGGCCCGGCGTCACGCCGGTGGAGGCCTGCTCGTCGCCGGAGAGCTGGCTGTGCGTGGTGGACGCCGGGTGGATCACCAGGCTGCGCACGTCGCCGATGTTGGCCAGGTGGCTGTGCAGCTCGAGCGCGTCGACGAACTTCTTGCCCGCCTCGACCCCGCCACGCAGCTCGAACGACACGATCGCGCCGCCGCCCTTCGGCAGGTACCTCTTCTGCAGCTCGTGCCACGGCGACGACGGCAGGCCGGCGTAGTGCACCTGCTCCACCTCGTCGCGCTGCTCCAGCCACTCCGCGAGCGCCCGGGCGTTCTCGTTGTGCCGCTCGATGCGCAGCGACAGCGTCTCGATGCCCTGCAACAGCAGGAAGCTGTTCTGCGGCGAGATCGCCGGGCCCAGGTCACGCAGCAGCTGCACCCGCAGCTTGATCAGGTACGACTGCGGGCCGAGAGCCTCCCAGTAGTTCAGCCCGTGGTAGCTCGGGTCCGGTGTGGTCAGTCCCGGGTAGCGCTCGGCCTGGGCACCCCAGTCGAAGTTCCCGGAGTCGACGACGACGCCGCCGATCGTGGTGCCGTGCCCGCCGAGGAACTTCGTCGCCGAGTGCACGACGACGTCGGCGCCGTGCTCGATCGGGCGCAGCAGGTAGGGCGTCGGGACGGTGTTGTCCACCATCAGCGGCAGCCCGCTCTCGTGCGCGACCGAGGCGACGGCGGCGACGTCGAGGACGTTGCCGCGCGGGTTGCCCAGCGTCTCGGCGTAGAGGACCTTGGTGTTCGCCCTGATCGCGGCCCGCCACTGGGCCGGGTCGTCGGGGTCGTCGACGAACGACACCTCGATGCCCAGCTTCGGGAACGTGTAGTGGAACAGGTTGTAGGTGCCGCCGTAGAGCGACGCCGACGACACGATGTGCGATCCGGCCTCGGCGATGTTGAGCAGCGCCAGGGTCTGGGCGGCCTGTCCGGAGGCGAACGCGACCGCGCCGATCCCGCCCTCGAGCGCGGCGACACGCTGCTCCAGCACGTCCTGGGTCGGGTTCATGATCCGGGTGTAGATGTTGCCGACCTCGGCGAGGCCGAACAGGTTCGCGGCGTGCTCGGTGTCGCGGAAGGCGTAGGACGTGGTCTGGTAGATCGGCGTGGCGCGGGCGCCGGTGGTCGGGTCCGGCGCGGCGCCGGCGTGCACCTGCTTGGTCTCGAACGACCAGTTCGCGGTGATGTCCGGGTCGGTCATGTCGGCTCCTGTCGATCGGTGCCGTCCGTCGGCGACCGGGCCTCCCTGGGGTCGCGTACGCGGACCGGGCGGCGCCGCCGGCGTCGGCGGGTGGAATCGTGCGGAGGTGCCGGGCCCGGTCTGCACCGGTCCCGGGTCGAGCGCGTCGTCAGCGGCCGGGGCGACAGGACGCGCTCGTGATCCGCATGAGGTCGACATGCAGGCGCGCCACGAGGCAGGTCACACACCGAACCTAGCCACGCGTGGCCGGTGGCACAACGACAACTAGGCTCGTCCGCCGTGCTCGTGCTGCTGCCGCCCTCGGAGACCAAGCGCGCCGGCGGGGACGGCGCACCGCTCGACCTCGCCGCCCTGTCGCACGACGCCGACCTCGGCGCCGTCCGCAAGGAGCTGGTCGACGAGCTGGTGGCGCTGGCCGCCGACCGGCCCGCCGCCCGGGCCGCGCTCGGCGTCTCCGAGCGGCAGGACGCCGAGATCGACCGCAACGCGCAGCTCGCGGCCTCGCCGACGATGCCGGCCCTGGACCGCTACACCGGCGTGCTCTACGACGCCCTCGACGCCGGTTCCCTCACCGCCGCCGTGCGGCCGCGGGCGCGCGCCCGGCTGGCGGTGTGCTCGGCGCTGTTCGGGCTCCTCGGCGCCGACGACCCGATCCCTGCCTACCGGCTCTCGTCCGGCTCGAAGCTGCCCGGCTCCGGCACCCTCGCCGCGCGCTGGCGGCCCGCGCTGGACCCGCTGCTGGCCCGGATCTCCGGCGGCGAGCTCGTCGTCGACCTGCGCTCGGGTGGGTACGCCGCGCTCGGCGCCGTGCCCGGCGCGGTGACGGTGAACGTGCTCGCCGAGCGGCCCGACGGCAGCCGATCGGTGGTCAGCCACCACAACAAGGCGCACAAGGGCGGGCTCGCCCGGCTGCTGGCGTCGTCGCGGGCCGAGCCGTCCGACGCGGGAGCCGTCGCCCGGATCGCCCGCCGGGCCGGGCACACCGTGGAACGCACCGGCGACCACCTCGATCTCGTCATCCCGGCCTGAGGCAGGCGTTTCTGACATCCGTCACGGCTGCGCCGTGCACCGGTCTCGCGGACCCGTGACAACCGGGCGTACCGGACGATCCGGCGTTACTCCAGGATCAGGAGCATGGTGGAACAGCTCAATGCCTTCGTCAGCTCCTGGCCGCCCGCCCTGCAGCTGCTCGCGGTGTTCGTGATCGGGATCATCCCGTTCCTCGAGTCCTACGTCGGCGCGGGCGTCGGCGTGCTCGCCGGGATCCCGGTGGTGCTGGCCACGACGGTCGCGATCGTCGGGAACCTGGTGGCGCTCGGCGTGGCGGTCTGGCTCGGTGACCGGGCCCGGCGCGGGGTGACGGCCCGGCGGCAGAAGCCGGAGAGCGAGCGCCGGAAGAAGATCATCGCCCGGGTCGACCGCTACGGCGTCCCGGTCGCCTCGCTGGTCGCGCCCACCCTGATGGCCATCTCGCTCACCGCCTTCGCGATGGTCACGGCCGGCCTGAACCGACAGCAGGTGATCGTCTGGCAGGCCATCACCGTGGTCGTGTGGGGCGTGCTGTTCGGCGCGCTCGGGATGGGCCTCGTCTCGGTCGCGACCTGACGACGGCCGCGCGGCACGGCTGGACGCACGTCGGCCGGGGCGACGCCGAAAACCGATGGCGGCGCACGGCAGGTCGCGGCAGGGTACGGGGATCCGGAGGGACCGGGGCGCGGATCGACCGCGCGAGCGGACGGAGGAGGTGCGGACCGATGGACGCCACCCGTCATGGGGCGCCCTCCGCGCGCCCACGCAGCCCGTTCCCGCCCCGCGGCTGACCCCTCGTCGAGGAGGCCGCGCGGCACCCTGCCGCCTTCCGGAGCCTCGAGAGTGCATTCCTCGCCCCACACCGAACCCGTCCGCCGTCGTCGCCGCTTCGACGACGATCCCCGCAGCCACCGGGCCCCCGATCCATCCGATGTGGACGAGCGTGCCGGGCACGACCCGGACGCCCCGCCCGAGGGCGACCGGTGGAGCACCTGGACCTCGGTACCGGTCTCCTCCCGGGGGCCCGCCCCGCGGCCGTCCTGGCTGGTCACCGACGCCGGCGCGGTCGACCACGAGCGCGGCGTCCTGAAGACCGGCAAGGAGGCCGACGTCCACCTCCTCGAGCGCGCGCTACCCGGCCGGACCGGCGTGCTCCTGGCCGCGAAGCGCTACCGGGACTCCGACCACCGGATGTTCCACCGGGACGCCGGCTACCTGGAGGGCCGCCGGGTACGCCGCTCCCGCGAGACGCGGGCGATGGCGCGGCGCACCGCCGTCGGCCGCGAGCTGGTCGCGGGGCAGTGGGCGGCCGCCGAGTTCGCCGCGCTGTGCCGGTTGCACGAGGCCGGGGCGTCGGTCCCCTACCCCGTGTCGGTGGACGGCACCGAGGTGCTGCTGGAGTTCCTCGGCACCCCGGGCGGCGTCGCGGCGCCCCGGCTCGCGGCGCTCCGCCCGGACCCGGACGAGCTCGACGCGCTGTGGACCGGGCTGTCGGCGGAACTGGGGACGCTCGCCGACCTCGGCTACGCGCACGGCGACCTGTCGGCCTACAACGTCCTCGTGCACGAGGACCGCCCGGTCCTGATCGACCTGCCGCAGGTCGTCGACGTCGTCGGGAATCCGCAGGGGCCGGGGTTCCTGGAGCGCGACGTGCGACGGATCGGCGAGTGGTTCGGGGCCCGTGGCCTGGACCCGGCCCGGCCCGGGCGGCTGCACGCCGAGTTGCGGGCGCGGGCCCGGCTGGACTGAGCCGCGCGTTCCGGTCCTGTGGGCGCCGTGACGTGCCTCTCGCACGGCGCCCGGTACCGGGGCCGGGACGGGCCGGCCGGTGCATGAGGCGTACCGTCGATCTCCGAGTGCCCGGCCGCGACAGCCGCCGGGCCGAGCCTTCCCATCACGGAGCGCGGCCGCGACGACGCCGAGCCGCGCCCGGGCCCGTCGGCCGAGCACCGCTACCCAGGTCTCCGCAGGACGTGCCACGTCACGCGAGGAGCCCTGTGTCCAGGCCTCAGTTCCGTCCGCCGTCGCCCGATACCGCCGAGGCGCCGGGTGGTCGACGTCCCCGCCGCCGCGCCGCCCGGCCCGCCGGTCCGGCCGCCGCCGGCCACGAGCGCCGGAGCGAGTCCGGCGACCAGCGCCCGGCCGCACGCAGCGCCCGCGGCGCGCACCACGACCGTGCCCGCACGGCCGGCGACGAGGTGCCCGCCGGCCGTCCCGCCGGATCCGCCCGTCCCCGCGGCGGCGCCGACACCCGTCGTACCGACCGGGGAGCCGGGAACGCCTCGGAGGCCTCGGCGCGGCCGGGACGCTCCGGCCGGCGTCGCGGCGGCCGTGGCGGCGGGGAGTCCCGGCCCGCCGCGGCCGCCCCGGCCCGGTCGGCCGCGAACTCCCCGGCCGGCGGCCCGCAGAAGTCCTCGGCCGGCGCCGACGTCGCCGTCTGGACCGCCCCGGAGTCGGGGATGCCCTCGTTCGCCGAGCTCGGCCTGCCCGAGCGCCTGGTGAAGTCGCTCGCCGAGCAGGGGTTCACCGCGCCGTTCCCGGTTCAGGCCGCGACGCTGCCCGACACCCTCGCCGGCCGGGACCTGCTCGGTCGCGGCCAGACCGGCTCCGGCAAGACCCTCGCCTTCGGCCTCGCCCTGCTGGCGCGGCTGGCCGGCGAGCGCGCCCGCCCGACCGCGCCGCGGGGCCTCGTGCTGGTGCCGACCCGGGAGCTCGCGACCCAGGTCGTCGAGGTCCTGCGTCCGCTGTCGGCCGCGGTCGACCTGCGGGTCACCGACATCGTCGGCGGGATGTCGATGAACAAGCAGATCGCCGAGCTCCGGCGCGGCATCGACCTGCTCGTCGCCACCCCCGGCCGGTTGGCCGACCACCTGCAGCAGGGCACCTGTGCCCTGTCCGAGGTCACGATCACCGCGCTCGACGAGGCGGACCGGATGGCGGACATGGGCTTCCTGCCGCAGGTCCGCAAGATCCTCGACCGCACCCCGTCCGACGGTCAGCGGCTGCTGTTCTCGGCCACCCTCGACGGCGAGGTCGACACGCTGGTCCGCCGGCATCTCACCGACCCGGTGACCCGCTCGGTCGCGCCGCCGACCGCGAGCGTCGACACGATGGAGCACCACGTGCTCGTCGTCGACCGCGACGACCGCTCCCGGGTCATCGCCGAGATCGCCGCCCGCGAGGGCCGGACCATCATGTTCGTGCGCACCAAGCACGGCGCCGACCGGATGGTGCGGGTGCTGCGCCGCCAGGGCGTCGCCGCCGGGCCGCTGCACGGCGGGCGGTCGCAGAACCAGCGCAACCGGGCCCTCGACGAGTTCCGCAGCGGGGAGGTCCCGGTGCTGGTGGCCACCGACGTCGCCGCCCGCGGCATCCACATCGACGACGTCGGCCTGGTCGTGCACATCGACCCGCCGGCCGACCCGAAGGCCTACCTGCACCGGGCCGGGCGGACCGCGCGCGCCGGTGAGGAGGGCATCGTGGTCACGCTGGCGACGCCGGAGCAGCGGTCCGAGGTGAACCTGCTGACGAAGCAGGCCGGGGTGCGCCCCGAGGTCGCCGTCGTGACGCCGGGCCACCCGGACCTGGTGCGGGTCACGGGCTCCCGCGAGCCCACCGGCGAGCCGATCGCCGCGCCGAAGCGCGAGCAGCCCAAGCGCGCCCAGCCGAAGAGCGGCCAGCCGCGGCAGGCCGGACGCGGGCGCGGCCGGCGCCGCTGACGTCCGGCACGCTATCTCGGAGTACTTCACACCCCGAGACCGCACTTCACACCCCTCGCTGCGGGTGTGAAGTGCGGTCAAGGGGTGTCAGGCTGCTCAGTGCCTGCGGGCCTCGCGGCGCAGCTGCAGGATCCGGCCGGTGCCCGGGATCGCGACCAGCAGCACGCCGGCGATCGCCGCGAACAGCAGCGCGACGCCGGTGGGCAGGCTCCCGGTCAGCCACAGGAACGTGATCTCGACCGGCGTCGTGTTCTGCAGGATGAACACCAGCAGGAAGATCAGCACGATCGCCGAGAGGATCAGCGCCGACCACAGCCCGCCGGTGCGGGTGGCCGGGATCGCCCGTCGCACGGTCGTGGAGTCGTCGCCCTCCGGGCCGTCCGGGGCCTCGCCGGTGGGGACGGCGACGGTCGGCTGCTCCGAGACGGCGTCCGGGACGCGCAGGGCGGGGTGGGTCGCCGGGTCCGCCGTCGGGTCCTCCGGCCCGACCCGGCCCCAGGTGGGGCTGTCCCCGCCCCGTCGCTCGTCACTCATCCGTTCCGCTCCCTTTCCCACGAACGCCTTCCTCACCGCCGCCTGTCGTGCGAGTCGCATCGCTGCGCCGCGCGAGTATCTCCCACGCCGGTCACGATGTGAGCACGGCGTGCGAGCGCCGGCGACCGCGCGGCACGGACACCGCGCCGTGTGGGAGGGAGACGCACATGGACCACGCCGAAGCCGTCCGGATGTTCTTCGCACCGGCCCCCGACGCGACCATGATCCCCGCCCCGGTCACCGACGCCGCCCCGGCCCGATCGCTGCGCGACGCGCTGGAACCGATCGCGATGCACGACGTCTGGTCCAGCCGGGTCGGGGACGCGCTCGCCGCGCACGGCCACGACTTCTTCTCCGGCTACGTCACCGGCCGCGGCGGCCCGTTCGGCGAGGACGCCCCGCCGGAGCTGATCGCCGCCACGTTCGCGGTCTTCGAACCGGACTTCGTCGGTAGCACCTGGACCCGGGGACGCGCCCTGCTGCCGCTCGAGCCGTTCCAGGCCTTGCGCGACATGGAGACCACCGCGAGCCTGCGCGAGGTCCTGGGCGCCGACGCCGACGACCCGGCCATCGCCCACACCGCCGACGTGCTCGAGGAGGCCGTCGACGCCGTGTCCGGTGCCGGACGGCCGCTGTTCTCGGCGCTGCGCGCGCGGCCCCGGCCCGCCGACCCGGTCGGCCGGCTGTGGCGGGCCTGCGACCTGGTCCGCGAGCACCGCGGCGACGGGCACGTCGCGGCCTGTGTCGCCGCCGGGCTGGACCCGGTACGGATGGGGATCCTCGCCGAGCTCTGGGTCGGCTACCCGATCGGCGAGTACTCCGGCACCCGCGCGTGGCCGCAGGAGGCCGCGGCCGCGGGTGCCCGCAGCCTGGCCGACGACGGCCTGATCACCACCGCCGGCCCGGACGCCGCGCTCACCGCAGCCGGCCGCGCGTTCCGGGACGGGATCGAGGCCGCCACCGACGCGTCCCAGGACGCTCTGGTCGAGGCGCTCGGCACGGACCTGGAGCCGGTCACCGAGCGGCTGGCCGGCTGGTCGGCCCGGTGCGTCGAGGCGGGCGCGTTCCCGCCCGACGCCCGCAAGCGGGCCGCGGGCTGACCCGCGGTCTCAGGACCCTCCGCGCGCCATCGGCAGGTGCGGGATGCCGTCCTCCATGAACCGCTCGCCGGAGACGGCGAACCCGTGCCGCTCGTAGAACGCCACCTGCTGCTCCTGGGCGTCGAGCACGCAGCGCCCGGAGCCCACCTCGGCCAGCGCCGCCGCCATCAGCCGTCCGCCCAGACCGTGGCCGCGTGCGGGGAGCCGGGTGCAGACCCGCCCGATCCGGTACCCACCGTCGGGCTCCTTGAGCAGCCGGAGCGTGCCGAGGACCTCGGCGTCCGGACCCGCGAGCCAGTAGTGCCGGGTCCGGGCCTCGAGGTCCCGCCCGTCGAGCTCGGGGTAGGGGCAGTCCTGCTCGACGACGAAGACGTCGACGCGCAGCCGGATCAGCTCGTAGAGGGTGGCGGTGTCGAGATCGGAGGCCCAGCTGCGACGCACCGTCGCGCCCGGGGTGTGCACGGTCATGCACCGTGGGTACCAGAGCGTCTCCCGCGGCCGGTAGCGGTTAGCGTGGAGAGGTGGCCCACCATGATCTGGTCGTCATCGGCACCGGCTCCGGCAACACGTTCCTCGACGAACGGTTCGCCGGGCTGGACGTCGCGCTCGTCGAACACGGGGTGTTCGGCGGGACCTGCCTGAACGTCGGCTGCATCCCGACCAAGATGTACGTCTACGCCGCCGACGTCGCCGAGCTGGTGCACCGCGCCTCCACCTACGGCGTCGACGCCTCCGTCGACAAGATCCGCTGGACCGACATCCGGGACCGGGTGTTCGGCCGGATCGACCCGATCTCCGCCGGGGGCCGGGAGTACCGGGTCGAGCGCAGCCCGAACGTCACCGTCTACTTCGGGCACGCCCGGTTCACCGGCGAGCGCGAGGTCGCGGTGGAGCGCACCGACGGGTCGGGCTCCGACACGATCACCGCGGACCGGGTCGTCGTCGCGGCCGGTGGGCGCCCGTCGATCCCCTCGGTCGTCGCCGCGTCGGGCGTGCCGTTCGAGACCTCGGACACCGTGATGCGCGTCGAGGCCGTCCCGCGCCGGCTGGCGATCCTCGGCGGCGGCTACATCGCCGCCGAGTTCGCGCACGTGTTCTCCGCGCTCGGCGCCGAGGTGACGGTGATCTGCCGCAGCCCCCGGCTGCTGCGCCACCTCGACGACACGATCTCCGACCGCTTCACCGAGCTCGCCTCGGCCCGCTGGGACACCCGGCTGAGCCGGCTGGTCACCGGCCTGTCCGGGGACGGCTCGGGCGGCGACGGCGAGGTGCGGCTGACCCTCGACGACGGCAGCGAGGTCGTCGCCGACACCCTGCTCGTCGCGACCGGGCGGACCCCCAACGGGGACCGGATGGACCTCGACGCCGCCGGGATCACCGTGCACGCCGACGGTCGCCTCGCCGTCGACGAGTACCAGCGCAGCGTCTCCGCCGAGGGCGTCTGGGCGCTGGGTGACGTCAGCTCCCCGCACCAGCTCAAGCACGTCGCCAACCACGAGGCGAAGATCGTCGGGCACAACCTGGCCCACCCCGACGACCTGCGCGCGACCGACCACGCGTTCGTCCCCGCCGCGGTGTTCACCGACCCGCAGATCGCCTCGGTCGGGATGACCGAGACCGAGGCCCGCGCCGCGGGGCTGGACATCACGGTGAAGGTGCAGAACGTCGGCGACGTCGCCTACGGCTGGGCGATGGAGGACACCACCGGGCTGTGCAAGATCATCGCCGAGAAGGGCACCGGGCGGCTGCTCGGGGCGCACCTGATCGGCCCGCAGGCCTCCACGCTGATCCAGCCGCTGATCCAGGCCATGGCGTTCGGGCTGGACGCCCGGTCGATGGCGACCGGGCAGTACTGGATCCACCCGGCGCTGCCCGAGGTCGTGGAGAACGCGCTGCTCGGCCTGGAGATCTAGCCGACGAGTACGACGTCGACGTCCAGGGCCCGGTAGGTGCCCAGAGCACGTCGATCCCGCGTGACCAGCGGAACCGCCGCGTGCGCGGCCGCCGCGCCGACGAGCGCGTCGTAGACCGATCCACCGCTGATACCGAGGTCCGGCAGCCGTCGCAGGAGGTCGTCCGTAGTAGCCCCGTCGAGGTACGTGGTGTGCGGGAAATTGCGTCGGATCAGGGTCCCGACGGCCGACGCGGTTCGTCGACCGGGCGCGGGCAGCCGGGTGAGTACCGAGTACGTCTCGAACGCGGCATGGCCGGCGAGACCGATCCGGCGGCCCTCGACGACGGCACGGCAGGCCGGGCGGGCCTCGTGATCGGCGGTGCTCAGCGCGACCGCGACGCTCGTGTCGACCAGGAATTCGGGATCAGCGCTGGTCGGCATCGCGGAGCCGCTGCACGTCCTCGTCGGTCACCGGGTTGCCGGTCGGCGGGACCAGGAGCCAGCCGTCCTCCTCGACGAGCGCGTCATCGGCCGCTGGACGCACCCGCAGGTCCGCTCCGTCCGCTTCGACATCGACCTCACCGGGAGACAGGCCGAGCCGGTCCCGGAGCTGCTTCGGAATGACCAGCCGCCCGGCGCTGTCGATGGTGGCCTTCATGCCACGACGCTACCAGCGCCGTGGCATCACGAGAACCATCAGCTCGCCGGGCGCTCGGCGAGCCCGTCCCCGGTGCCGGCGACCCGACCCCCCGGTGACCCCGGCGACTCGGACCCCAGCGCCGGGGCCTCCGGGTCGAACGGCACGGCAGGACGGGCCTCGCCGCGCATCTCCTCGAGCAGGCCCGTCACCGCGTCCATGATCTTCTTCGTGGCCGCGTCCAGGGTCGTCCGGGTCAGCGGCTTGCCCGCGAACTCGGACAGGTCCACCGGCGGGCCGAGCACGATCCCGACCCGGCGACGCGGGAACAGCCGCGGCTTGCCCTCGGCGGGGAGCACGTCCTGGGTGCCCCAGTTCGCCAGCGGGATCACCGGGGCGCCGCTGCGGAGCGCGATCCGGGCGACGCCGTTCTTCGGGCGCATCGGCCAGCCGTCCGGGTCGGCGGTGTAGGTGCCCTCCGGGTAGACCGCGACGATCTCGCCGCGCTCGAGCGCGTCGATGGCCCCGGTGAAGGACTCCGCGGCCCGCTTGGACGCCCGGTAGACCGGGACGTGCCCCCCGCCGCCGAGCACCCACCTCACGACCGGGACGCCCCACAGCTCGGACTTGGCCATGAACCGCGGGATCCGGCCGTGCGTGGTCGCGAACGCGATGTCGAAGATCGGGTCGGAGAACGACACATGGTTGCCGACCAGCAGCGCACCCCCGGTGCGCGGGAGGTGCTCGCCGCCGCGCCAGCCCAGCCGGGTCCCCCACAGCACGAACGGCCAGATCACCGCGATCGCCAGGCCGAACCAGAAGCCCGACCCGCTCCGCCGGCGTCGCAGCGTCGCCGCGATCCGCTGCCGCACCGTCAGCTCCGGTGGCATCCCCGTCTGCTGAGCCGCCATCTCCTGGCCCTCCTGTTCCCCGGCCGTTCGCGTCCGCGTCGGCCCGCCGCGTCCGGTTCGTCCGGATCGGCCGCTGTCCTGCTCACATTGTCGTCTCCCGCCGGTGGCCGGATTCCCCGGGCCGGGTGATGATCCGACGGTGTAGGCGACGTCGGAGGCCATCGTCCACGCCGTCCGGCTCCGCGGCGTCGGTGCTCCTACGCATCGTCACCGCGTACCGGCGCGACCCGTATCCCACTCACCCGGAGGTGTCCGGTCCACCCGTCGCCAGGGTGGCGCCCGTCCCGCCCGGCCGGGCTGTGACACCCGTCCCACGAGCCCACCCGGGACGGGCATGTCCGACGAATGTCGAGAAGAGACGTCCACTCCGGTGCTGTCCGCACCGGCGCAGAAGGAGGTGCCCCGTGGCCGACCCCGCCCCGTGGCTCGAGCCCGCGGGAACGCCCCCGCCGGAACCGGCCGGTGTCGTCCTGCTGGCGCACGGCGGCAAGGCCCACTCGCCGGCTCCGGCGCGCCGCGGGCTCGCCTACTGGCGGATGCGCCCGTTCGCCCACGACCTCGAGCGGGCCGGCCGGGGGCACGTGACCGAGCGGGGCCGCGGGGTCGCGGTGTACCTGCTGCGGTACCGGGTCAAGGGCTGGAACGGCGCCGCGATGGACGCGCTCGCCGACGTCGAGTGGGCCCTCGCCGAGCTGGCCCGCCGGCACCCCGGAGGCCCGGTGGTACTCGTCGGGCACTCGATGGGCGGGCGGGCCGTGCTGCGCGCGGCCGGCGGCCCGGGCGTCGTCGCGGTGTGCGGGCTGGCCCCCTGGCTGGACGGCACCGACCCGGTCGGCCAGCTGGCCGGCCGGGGCGTGCTCATCGCGCACGGCGACCGGGAGCGGATGACCGACCCCGCGGCGTCGTTCGCCTACGCGGTGCGGGCCCGGGAGGTCACCGACCGGGTGGCGCGGTTCGACGTCCTCGGCGACGGTCACGCGATGCTCCGTCGGGCCGCCGACTGGACGGACCTGGTGCGCCGCTTCGTCCTCGGCGAGCTCGGCGCCGAACCCCCGGACCCCATGGTCACGAACGCCATGCGAGAGCCCGCGCCCGACGGGTTGCGGGTGGCCCTGCGGGGCCCGGCAGTACAGGAGAACCGATGACCGACCGGCCGACCGTCGCGGTGGTGGGCAGCGGGGTGTCCGGCCTGACCGCCGCGTACCTGCTCTCCCGCGCCTGTGACGTGACCCTCTACGAGGCCGACGACCGGCCCGGCGGGCACGCCCACACCCACGAGCTGGTGGCCTCCGACGGCGGCACCACCCGGGTCGACACCGGCTTCATCGTGCACAACGACCGCACCTACCCGAGCCTGCTGCGACTGTTCGGGGAGCTGGGCGTGGCCACCCAGGACTCCGACATGTCGATGTCGGTCCGGTGCGACGGCTGCGGGCTGGAGTACGCGGGCGCCCGCAAGCTCGGCGGGCTGTTCCCCCGGGCGTCGAACGCGGTGCGGCCGCAGTACCTGCGGATGCTCGGCGAGGTGGTCCGGTTCCACCGGCACGCGCGCCGGGTGCTGTCCGAACCGGACGCCGGGGACGTCACGCTCGGCGCGTTCCTCGCGATCGGCGGCTACTCGCGCTACTTCGTCGAGCACTTCATGATCCCGGTGGTGTCCTGCGTGTGGTCGTCGGGCTCGGGCGTCTCGACCGACTACCCGGCCCGCTACCTGTTCACCTTCCTCGACCACCACGGGATGCTCGGGATCGGCGGCTCGCCGCAGTGGCGCACCGTCACCGGCGGTTCACGGACCTACGTGGACCAGATCGTCAAGCAGATCCCGGCGGTGCGGACCGCGACACCGGTGCGGTCGGTGCTGCGCACCCCGGCGGGCGTCGAGGTCCGCGACGACGCCGACACCGTCGCCGGCTACGACCGGATCGTGCTCGCGACGCACCCGGACCAGGCGTTGGGCATGCTCGCCGACGCCTCCGACTCCGAGCAGGACGTGCTGGGCGCGTTCACCTACTCGCGCAACGAGACCTGGCTGCACCACGACACGTCGCTGCTGCCCCGCTCGCGCGGCGCGCGGGCGTCGTGGAACTACCTCAAGCCCACCTGCTCGTCCACATCGGACACACCGGTGCTGGTCAGCTACGACATGAACCGGCTGATGCGGCTCACCGACCCGGACCCGTGGGTGGTCACGCTGAACGGCTCCGGGCGGGTGGAACCGGACGCCGTCGTCGCCCGGATGTCCTACGAGCACCCGATCTACACGCCCACCTCGGTCGCCGCGCAGCGGCGGCTGCCGGAGCTGAACACCCCGGTCACCGCCTACGCCGGCGCCTACCACGGCTGGGGCTTCCACGAGGACGGCTGCGCATCGGGGGTCCGGGCGGCCGCTGCGCTGGGGGTGTCCTGGTGACAGCCGTCTACGACGCCGAGGTGCGGCACGCCCGCCGGCGCGACCTGGCGACGTCGTTCGCGCACCGGATCCACCTGTGGCTGGTCGACCTCGACGCGCTGCCGGACCTGCCTGCCTGGCTGCGGCCGTTCGCCCGCTTCTCCGCGCGCGACCACCTGGGCGACCCGGCGCGCACGATCCGGGAGAACGTCGACGCCTTCCTCGCCGCGCACGGCGTCGACCTCGGCGGCGGGCGGGTGCTGATGCTCGCCCACCCCCGCACGCTCGGCCACGTGTTCAACCCGATCTCGGTGTTCTGGTGCCACCACCGGGACGGGACGCTCGCCTGCGTCGTCGCGGAGGTGCACAACACCTACGGGCAGCGGCACTGCTACCTGCTGCACCCGGACGACTCCGGCCGCGCGAGTACGGAGAAGCAGTTCTACGTGTCGCCGTTCCTCACCGTCGACGGGCACTACACGATGTCGCTGCCGGTCCCCGGCGAGCGGCTCGGGATCACGATCACCCTGCACCAGGACGGCGCGCCCGCGCTGGTCGCGACGCTGACCGGCACCCGGCGGCCGACCGGGACGCGGGAGGTCGTGCGGACCCTGCTGCGCGACCCGCTGGTCACCCGGCGTACGTCGGCGCTGATCCGCCGGCACGGCATCGCGCTCTGGCTGCGCCGACTGCCCGTCGTGCGCCGCCCGGCCCGTCCCCCGCAGGACCAGACCACCCAGCTCGACCACACGGACGCACCGTCCCAGGAAGGGGTCACGCGATGACCACGCAGCAGGACCTGCCCCGCGGCACCGGCACCCCGGATCCGGTCACCCCGGGGCGGGCGCCGCGACGCCGCTCCCGCGCGGTGCCGCGGCCGAACGAGGGCGTCTGGCCAGGGCTCGCGACCCCGCCGGCCGCACCGGTGAAGGCGCGCATCGCCGAGACCCTGTTCCGCAACGCCGTGCGCACCCTGCCGGTGCGGATCGTGTTCCCGGGCGGCGAGCGGATCGGCTCCGGCGGGCCGGACTCCCCGGTGATGCGGATCGAGCGGCCCGGCGCGTTCTTCGCCCGGCTCGGCGCCGACTCCAAGATCGGGTTCGGCGAGTCCTACATGGTCGGGGACTGGACCACGACCGACCTGGCCGGACTGCTCACCCCGTTCGCCGCACGACTGTCCACTCTGGTCCCACCGGCGCTGCAGCGGATCGGCCGGCGCTTCGCCGAGGCCCGCCAGCCCGCCGCGGAGGTCAACTCGCTGGAGGGGTCGCGGGAGAACATCCACCGGCACTACGACCTGTCCAACGAGCTGTTCGCGCTGTTCCTCGACGAGACCATGTCGTACTCGTCGGGCTGGTTCGCCGACGGCAGCGACGACCTGGTCCTCGCCCAGGAACGCAAGATCGACGGCATCCTGGACATGGCCGGGGTGCGCGAGGGCATGCACGTCTGCGAGATCGGCACCGGCTGGGGCGGGCTCGCCACCCGCGCCGCGCAGCGCGGCGCCCGGGTCACCACGCTGACGATCTCCCAGGAACAGAAGGACCTCGCCGAACGGCGGCTGGCCGAGGCCGGCGTCGCCGACCGGGTGCAGGTCCTGCTGCGCGACTACCGCGAGGCCCGGGGTTCCTACGACGCCGTGGTGAGCGTCGAGATGATCGAGGCCGTCGGCGTCGCCTACTGGCCGACCTACTTCGCCGCGCTGGACCGGCTGCTCGCCCCCGGCGGCCGGGCCGGGCTGCAGTCGATCACCATGCCGCACGACCGGATGGTCGTGTCCCAGAAGGACTACACCTGGATCCACAAGTACGTCTTCCCCGGCGGGATCATCCCCTCGGTCACCTCGATCGAGCAGAACCTCGCCGCCGACACCGGGCTGCGCATCACCGAGCGGCGCAGCCTCGGGCCGGACTACGCCCGCACCCTGGCCCACTGGCGGGCCCGCTTCACCGACCGCTGGAGCGAGGTCGAGGCCCTGGGCTTCGACGAGACCTTCCGGCGGATGTGGGAGTTCTACCTGGGCTACTGCGAGGCCGGGTTCCGGGTGGGCTACCTCGACGTCCACCAGTTCGCGCTGGCGCGCCCGTGAGCGCCGCGCACCGCCTCGCGTCGTTGCTGGAGGACGTCCTCGGCGCCCCGCTGCCGGTGCGGCTGCGGGCCTGGGACGGCAGCGAGGCCGGGAAGTCCCCCACGCCCGACGACCCGCACCCGCCGACGGTGATCGTGCACCGCCGCCGGGCGCTGCGACGGCTGCTGTGGTCGCCCGGCGAGCTCGGGCTGGCCCGCGCGTTCGTCGCCGGGGACCTGTCGGTGGACGGCGACGTCGCCGACGGGCTGTCCCGGTTCTGGGCGCTGGCGCGAGCCCGCTCCGGGACCGGCGGGCGTGCGGTGCGGCTCGGGCCGCGGCAGAAACTGCGGGCGCTGGGCACCGCGGTCCGGCTCGGCGCCGTCGGCCCGCCCCCGCGCCCACCGGCGTCGGAGGCGCGGCTCGGCGGGCGGCTGCACAGCCGTCGCCGGGACCGGGACGCGATCAGCCACCACTACGACCTGTCCAACGAGTTCTACGCGTTCCTGCTCGACCCGCGGATGGCGTACTCCTGTGGCTACTGGACGCGGGACGAGGGGCCCGGCTACGGCCTCGCCGAGGCCCAGCGGGACAAGCTGGACCTGATCTGCCGCAAGCTCGGGCTGGCGCCGGGGATGCGGCTGCTCGACGTCGGCTGCGGCTGGGCGTCGCTGCTCGTGCACGCCGCCGAGCACTACGGCGTGCACGCGACCGGGGTGACGCTGTCCGCCCAGCAGCGCGAGTACGGCCTCGAGCGGGTCCGGCGGGCCGGTCTGACCGGCCGGGTGGAGATCCGGCTGCAGGACTACCGCGAGATCGACGACCAGCCGTTCGACGCGGTCTCCTCGATCGAGATGGGCGAGCACGTCGGGCAGGACAACTACCCGGTCTACGCCGCGCAGCTGCACCGCCTGCTGCGCCCGCACGGGCGGCTGCTGCTGCAGCAGATGTCCCGCGGCACGGCGGGCGCGAACACCGCGCCGGGCGGCGGGGCGTTCATGGAGGCCTACGTCGCGCCGGACATGTACATGCGCCCGCTCGGCGAGACGCTCGGGTTCCTGGAACGCGCCGGGCACGAGATCGTCGACGTGCACTCGTTGCGCGAGCACTACGTCTGGACGGTCCGGCCCTGGCTGGACACGCTGCAGCAACACCGGGACACCGCGATCCGGATGATCGGTGAGGAGCAGTGGCGGATCTGGCTGCTCTACCTCGCCGGCGCCGCGCTGGCGTTCGAGGAGAACCGGATGGGCGTGCACCAGATCCTGGCGGTCCGTCCCGGGACCGACGGGGCGTCCGGGCTCCCGCGCAGCCGTAGCGGGATCCTGGGACGGGACCCCGCGCTCCCGGGCCCGGCTCCCGACTCCGCACCGGAGACCGCGGCGGCGCCGTGATTCCCTTCCCCTGGGCGGCGTGGGCGGTGAACCTCGGCGTCACCGCGGTCGCCGTGGCCCTGCTGATGGCGGCCGCGCTGGCGATCGGCGTGCGCCGGGGCCGACACGACGGCGTCGACGTCGTCTGGGGTCTCGGGTTCGTCGTGATCGCGCTGGTGAGCGTCTCGACGGCGGCCCGGTTCGACCCCTCCGGCGAGGCGTGGCGGCGCTGGCTGGTCGTCGCGCTGGTCGCGCTGTGGGGGTTGCGGCTGGCCTGGCACGTCGAGCGCCGCAACCGTGGGCGCCCCGAGGACCGGCGCTACGCGGCGCTGCTCGCGAAGGCACCCGGCAGCCCGGTCGCCTACGCCGCGCGGACGGTCTACCTCACGCAGGGCGCGGTCATGTGGGTCGTCTCGCTGCCCGTGCAGCTGGCGATGTACGGCAGCGCCGCGACCTGGTGGGGATACCTGGTCACGGCGCTCGGGGTGCTGGTGTGGGCGGCCGGGTTCACGTTCGAGTCGGTCGGCGACGCCCAGCTGGCCCGCTTCACCGCCGACCCGGCGAACCGGGGCCGGGTGATGGACCAGGGGCTGTGGCGGTTCACCCGGCACCCGAACTACTTCGGCGACGCCTGCGTGTGGTGGGGGCTCGGGTTGCTCGCCCTGCACCGGCCGGCCGGCCTGATCGGGCTCGTCGGCGTCGCGGTGATCACGATCAACCTGGTCCGGGGCACCGGCGCCGCGCTCCTGGAGCGCGACATCACCGACCGCCGCCCCGGCTACGCCGACTACGTGCACCGCACGAGCGGGTTCCTTCCCCGGCCACCGCGCACGGGCGCATGACCGTGATCGAACCGGGTACCCGTCGTCGCACGAACACCGTCCGACACACGGTTCCGCCCCCGAGGAGAGATCATGCCCGTCGGTGACGTCGTTCCCGACTTCGAGCTGCCGGACGAGACCGGTACCCCGCGCACGCTCTCGGGCCTGCTGACCGACGGCCCGGTCGTCCTGTTCTTCTACCCGGCCGCGATGAGCGGTGGGTGCACCCAGGAGGCCTGCCACTTCCGCGACCTGCGGTCCGAGTTCGCCGAGCTGGGTGCCCAGCCGGTCGGGATCTCCAGCGACCCGTCCGACAAGCAGGGCATGTTCGTCGCCGCGAACGCGCTGCCGTTCCCGCTGCTGTCCGACACCGAGCACGCGGTCGCCAAGGCGTTCGGGGCCTGGCGGTCGTGGCTGCCCGGCAACTTCCACACCCGTCGCCGGACCTACGTCATCGGCACCGACCGGTCGATCCTGGCCGAGATCGGCTCGGAGACGGCGATGACCAGGCACGCCGACGACGCGCTGGCCGCCCTGCGGCGTGCCCGCGCGGCCTGAGGCTCGAGGCCTGAGAACGCCACCGCGGCGTCCGGGCACGCCGCGTGGCGCCCCGCGCGACGGGTGCCACGCGGTGTCCCGGGGCGCCACGGGCCTGTTCAGGGCAGGGTGAGGATCTCCGCGCCGTCGTCGGTGACGACGAGGGTGTGCTCGAACTGCGCCACCCAGGACCTGTCCTTCGTGACGACGGTCCAGCCGTCGTCCCAGGTGTCGTGCTCGATCCCACCGAGGGTGATCATCGGCTCGATGGTGAAGGTCATCCCGGGCTCGATCACCGTGTGCACGTCGGGCTGGTCGTAGTGCAGCACGACGAGCCCGGAGTGGAACTCGTGGGCGATCCCGTGCCCGGTGAAGTCGCGGACCACGCCGTAGCCGAACCGCTTGGCGTAGGACTCGATGACCCGGCCCACCACGTTGAGCTCGCGGCCCGGACGGACCGCCTTGATGGCTCGCATCGTCGCCTCGCGGGTCCGGTCCACCAGCAGCCGGGCCTCCTCCGACACGTCGCCGGCGAGGAACGTGGCGTTCGTGTCGCCGTGCACACCGCCGACGAAAGCGGTGACGTCGACGTTGACCACGTCGCCGTCGTCGATCACCGTGCTGTCCGGGATCCCGTGGCAGATCACCTCGTTGAGGCTGGTGCAGCAGGACTTCGGGAACCCGCGGTAGCCCAGGGTCGACGGGTAGGCGTCGTGGTCGACCAGGAACTCGTGCAGGACGCGGTCGACCTCGTCGGTGGTGATCCCGGGCCGCACGGTCTCCCCGGCCAGTCGCAGCGCCTGCGCGGCGATCCTCCCGGCGTGGCGCATGGCCTCGATGGTCTCGGGGGTCTGCACGTCACCGGCGCGGCTGCGCGCGGGAGCGGGCTTGCCGACGTACTCCGGGCGCGGGATGTGCGCGGGCACCCCGCGGATCGGGGACTGGGTGCCGGGGACGAGCAACGTGCGGGTGGCCATGGCCTCCATGGTAAGCCCGCCGCGCGGGCGCCTCAGCCCGTCGTGGTCTCGTGCGGTGCGCGACGGCGGCCGACCACGGCGGACAGGCCGCGCCAGCCGAGCAGCAGCACCGCGAGCGCGATCACCGCGACGACCGCGAACGACAGCGGCAGCCGGCCCAGGAACGCGAAGCGCAGCAGGAACCCGATGCCCGCGGTGCACGCCAGCACGATCGCCCCGGCCCACAGCGACACCGGCTGGGACCGGACCCACGGCGTCGCCCACGCGGCGCACGCGCCCACCGCGAACGGCAGCGCGGTGCCGAGCAGCCCGGCGATGCCGCCCGGCTCGGCGTGGTTCATCCGGCCGATTGCGGCGAACACGACGACGGCGATCACGTCGGCCGCCAGCGCGAGGGCGGGGATGCGGCGCGGATCCACGGCGACCAGGGTAGGCGGCGAGGCAAGGGCCGACCCGCCGGATGCGACCCGCGTCTCCCCCTCGGTGCGACGGGCGGCACCCGGCCGGGCGTGATGATCCGTCTCCGTGGAACCCGGCCGGCAGCGCAGTGGCACCCGGAATCCGCCGAGAAGGATCACCCGCCGGACACGCCGCCCAGGAACCGGGCGGTCATCTCCACCGCGGGCTTGGAGGACCCGCCGTCGACGATCAGCGTGGCGAACGCCAGGTCGCCGCGGTAGCCGGTGAACCAGCCGTGCGAGCGGTTGCTGCCGTCCGGGCCCGCGTACTCGGCGGTGCCGGTCTTGCCGAACACCTCGCCCTGCCCGTTCGCGGCGGTCGCGGTGCCCCCGGTGACCACGGCTCGCATCATCGGCCGCAGCTGCTCGAGCAGCGCCGGGTCCGGGGTGCCGGGTGCGACGGTCGGTTCCGTCGGCCGGCCGCGGATCAGTGTCGGCGTCACGGGCTCACCGCGGGCGACGGTCGCGGACACCATCGCCATCCCGAACGGCGAGGCCAGGACGTCGCCCTGCCCGAAGCCGTCGGAAGCGCGCTGCAGGTCGCCGTCGGCGGCGTCGACCGAGCCGGTGATCGTCGTCGCGCCGGGCATGTCCCAGTCGGCGCCGAAGCCCAGCTCGAGCCCGGCGGTGGGCAGCCCGTCCGCCGGCAGGCCGAGCGCGAGCCGGCCGAACGTGGTGTTGCAGGACTGGGCGAACGCCTCCTGCAGCGGCACGGCGCCGAGCGCGAACGAGTCCTCGTTGGGGACGGTCCGGCCCTCGATCACGGTCGTCCCGGGGCAGTCGACCTGGCTCGTCGGGGTCAGGTTCTCCCGCTGCATCGCCCCGTACGCGGTGACGATCTTGAAGGTGGAGCCCGGCGGGTAGCGGCCGGTGAGGGCCAGCGCCCCGTCCTGGTTCGCGGCGTCGTTCTGGGCGACCGCGAGCACCGCCCCGTCCGACGGCCGGATCGCGACGATCATCGCCTGCCGGGACTCGGCGTCGACGGCGGCCTGTGCAGCGTCCTGCACCCCGTGGTCCAGCTCCAGGGTGACCGGGCTGCCCGGTCCGGGCGGCGCCCCCGCGAGGGACTCCGCCTCGCCGCCGCCGGTACCGACCGCGTCGACCGACCAGCCGGGCGTCCCGCCGACCTGGTCGGAGATCGCGGGCCGGACGCCGAGCATCAGCTGGCTCGCGAAGCGCGCGTCGGACGCGAGCAGCCGGGTCGAGGACACGAAGCGGACGCCGGGCAGGTCGTAGATCCGGTCCCGGACCCGCTGGTAGTCGGGCTCGCGCAGGACGGCGACGGTGTAGGCCTGTCCCTCCGGGGTGCCGTTCGCGCCGGCGGTGATCGACTGCTGGGTGATGGCCGGGTCGATGGTGCCGAGGGCGGACCCCAGCGCGGCCGTGGTGGTGGCGAGGTCGCCCTGCCGCTTGTCGAGCGTGATGGTGACGACGGGGATCGGCGAGAGCAGGGTGCCGCCGTCGGCGTCGAGCACCGGCGCGGGTTCGGCGGAGGTCGTGCGGGTGACCGGCCGCTGCCCCTCGGCCAGGCCGGGGGCGAACGCGGCGGGCGAGAAGTCGACCGCCCAGCCGGTGTCGTTGGCCGCCGTCTCCGGCGCGGTGACCAGCGGGAGCTCCACGGTGTAGGTCCACCGCCGGCCCTCGCCGAGGTCCCAGTCGACGTCGACGGTCGACGTGGCCCGCTCCCCCTCGGTCCGGGTGCCGGTGACCCGCGCGGTCATCGCCGCCGCGGCGAGATCGCCGCGGGCACGCTCGAGGTAGGGCGTCGCCGTCCCGGGGTCGTCGGTGAGCGCTCCGGCGCCCGCGGCGTCACCGGCCGCCCACGCCGTCGCGTACCGCTCCGCGGTCGCCCCCGCGGTCTCCCACGGGCGCAGCAGCGCCACGACGACGCCGGCCGCGAGCAGGACGACGATCACGGCGGCGAGCACGAGCGGGCGGGTCCGCAGAGAGCTCAGCACGATCGTCGAGTATGCCGCCGGCGACGATCGCCGGAACGTGAGGGGGCCGCGGTCGGCCCGCACACCCGGTGTCCGCGCGCTGACCCAGCGTCCGTCCTGGGTGCGGCTCAGCCGTCGTCGGCCCCGAGCGTGTCCCGGACGGTGCGCAGCATCGTGACCAGCTCGGCGGACTGCCGTGTGGTCAGTCCGGTGGAGTCCGGCGCGTTGAACGCCTGCACGAGCGGCCACGCGCGCTCCAGGGCCGCCCGGCCGTCGTCGGTCGGCTCCAGCCCGGCCCGCCGGCCGCGTCCGCCCGGACCGTCCCGGCGGACGAGGCCCCGCTCGACGAGATCGGTCACCAGCTCGCCGACGCTCTGCGGGCGCAGCATGACGGTGCGGGCGAGCTCGGCCTGCGACGGCGACGGCGTCCCGGTGCGTTCGGCATGGACGAGCTCGGCCAGGACGCCGAACTGCGTCGCGGTCAGGCCGGCCTCGGCGAACACCCGGTGGAACCCCCGGGAGACGACGTGCGCGGTCCGCACGAGCTCCCAGAGCGGAACGTCGTCGTCTTGCATGCCGGGAGAGTATCAGGCACCTTATTGAATAACAGGTCCCTGATAGCTGGAGGTGGTCAGGATGCGGGTCGTCGTCGCCGGGGGTGGGATCGGCGGGCTGGCGCTGGCTCAGGGGCTGCGCAGCGCCGGGGTCGAGGTCGTCGTGCTGGAGCGCGACACGCGGCCGGAGCACACCGGCGGGTACCGCCTGCACCTCGACGACGGGGCGCGCGCCGCGCTGGCCCGGCTGCTCCCGGCCGGGGTGTACCGGGCGGTGCTGACGTCGTCGGCGGCGGGCCTGCACCGGTTCTCGTTCTGCGACCACCGGATGCGCGTGCTGGCCTCGGAGGTCCCGCCGCCCGGGGACCGGGTGATGATCGGCCGGATCCCGCTGCGGACGCTGCTCGCGCACGGGCTCGACGTGCGCTGGGGGCAGGCCTACGGCGGGCACGAGGCCGGCCCGGACGGCCGGATCCACGTCCGGGCCGGCTCGCCGATCACCGGAGCGCCGCGGTCCGGGACCTCGGGCGCTCCCGGACCGGATACCGGCACCGTCGAGATCGCGGACGTCCTCGTCGGCGCGGACGGGGTCGGCTCGGCCGTCGTCCGCACGCTGGCCGGACGGACCCTGTCGGCACCGACCGGCGTCGAGGGCATCGCCGGGCGCATCCCGCTGGACGACGACACGCGCGCCCTGCTGCCCGGCCCGCTGCGCGGCGGCGCGGCGCTCGCGATCGCCCCCGGCGGCGTCGGGGCCTTCCTCACCGTGCACGACCCGGCGACCGCACCGCGGCTCCCCGACCCGGCCGACGACCCGCCGGGGATCCTCGAGGATCCGTACCTGCTGTGGGCCCCGGGGATGCCCGCCGAGCGCTTCCCGCGCGACCCGCGCGCCCTGGACGGGCCCGGGCTCACCGCGCTCGCGGCCGAACTCGCCGAGGGCTGGCATCCCGCGCTGCGCGAGCTGGTGACCCGGCTGGATCCCGCCGCGACCGGGCACTTCCGGTTCCACGCCGCCGACCCGGACGCCGACCCGGCTCCGTGGACGACCGGCCCGGTGACCGCGCTCGGCGACGCGGTGCACGCGATGCCGCCGACCGGCGGTCGGGGCGCGGCGACCGCGATCCGCGACGCCGATGTGCTCGCCCGCCGGCTCGTCGCCGCCCGGGACGCGGGCACGCCGGTCGCGGACGCGCTGCGGGCCTACGAGGCGGAGATGCGGACCTACGGGCCGGACGCGGTCCGCGAGTCCCTGGCGCCGCTGCGCTGGCAGCGGCGGCTGTCCGGGCCGGTGGGCGGGATGTTGCTGCGCAGCGCCGGGGGCGCCGCGGCAGCTCGTGAGTGGTTGTCGCGGTCCCGACCGCGATAACTACTCACGAGTCAGAACAGGACGGTGGCGAACTGCGCGACCTGCCGGAACCCGACCCGGTGATAGGCGGCGCGGGCGGGCGAGTTGAACGCGTTCACGTACAGCGAGGAGCAGCGCCCCATCGACGCCAGCGCCACCGCGACCGACGCGGTCCCGGAGGTCCCGATACCGTGGCCGCGCCACGCGGGGTGCACCCACACGCCCTGGATCTGGCCGACCGTGCGCGACATCGCGCCGACCTCGGCCTTGAAGACGACCTGGCCGTCGTGGAACCGGGCGAACGCGCGGCCGGAGGTGATGAGCTCGGCGACCCGGGCGCGGTAGCCGGCACCGCCGTCGCCGTCCCGGGGGTCGACGCCGACCTCCTCGGTGAACATCGCGACCGCCGCGGGCAGGTAGCGGTCCAGCTCACTGATCCGGACCGGACGGACCTGCGGGTCCGGCGCCACCGACGGCATGCCCTGCAGGGTCATCAGCGGCTGGTCGGGACGGATCTCCCGGGCCGGGCCCCAGCCCGGCGCGAGGTCCTCCCAGAGCGGCATCACCAGCTCGGCGCGACCGACGAGCGACGAGCAGAGCCGCCCCGCGCGACGGGCGCGGTCGGCGAACGCGCGCATCGCGGCGCGCTCACCGCGCAGTGGCACGAGGTTGGCGCCGGAGAAGCAGAGCCCTTCGGCGGGGCCGCCGTACGACCACAGTTCGCCGCCCAGTCGCCACGGGTCCAGGCCGACCGCCTCGACGCGGGCGGCGACCATGCAGGAGGCGACCGGATCGTCGTCCAGCACGTCGTGCACCCCGGAGCGGTGACGATCATCGAGAAGCCGTGCCCCGGCCACCCTCAGCACGGGTTCATCATGCCACGCAGACGGGGCTTTAGCCGACGGTCACCTGCGGGTCACCCTCGGCACCCTCCATGCCCTCGGCGATCCGCATGGCCTCCTCGATCAGCGTCTCGACGATCTTGTGTTCGGGCACGGTCTTGATGACCTCGCCCTTGACGAAGATCTGCCCCTTGCCGTTGCCCGAGGCGACCCCCAGGTCGGCCTCACGGGCCTCCCCGGGCCCGTTGACCACACAGCCCATCACCGCCACCCGCAGCGGGACCTCCATGCCGGTCAGCCCGGCGGTGACCTCGTCGGCCAGGGTGTAGACGTCGACCTGGGCCCGCCCGCACGACGGGCAGGACACGATCTCGAGCTTGCGCGGGCGCAGGTTGAGCGACTCCAGGATCTGCTGACCGACCTTGATCTCCTCGACCGGCGGCGCGGACAGCGAGACCCGGATCGTGTCGCCGATGCCCTGGCGCAGCAGCGCGCCGAACGCGACCGCGGACTTGATCGTGCCCTGGAACGCCGGACCGGCCTCGGTGACGCCGAGGTGCAGCGGGTAGTCGCACTGCTCGGCGAGGATCTCGTAGGCGCGCACCATCACGACCGGGTCGTTGTGCTTGACCGAGATCTTGATGTCGTGGAAGTCGTGCTCGGCGAACAGCCCCGCCTCCCACATCGCCGACTCCGCCAGCGCCTCCGGGGTGGCCTTGCCGTATTTCTCCATCAGCCGCTTGTCCAGCGATCCGGCGTTGACCCCGATCCGGATCGGCGTGCCGTGATCGCGCGCGGCGTGCGCGATCTCGCGGACCTGGTCGTCGAACTTGCGGATGTTGCCCGGGTTGACCCGCACCGCCGCACAGCCGGCCTCGATCGCGGCGAAGACGTACTTGGGCTGGAAGTGGATGTCGGCGATCACCGGGATCTGCGACTTGGTCGCGATCGCCGGCAGCGCCTCGGCGTCGTCGGCCGACGGGCACGCCACCCGCACGATGTCGCAGCCGGCGGCGGTCAGCTCGGCGATCTGCTGCAGCGTGGCGTTGATGTCCGAGGTCAGCGTGGTCGTCATCGACTGCACCGAGATCGGGTGCTCGGAACCGACACCGACCGGCCCGACCTGGAGCTGACGGGTCTTCCGGCGCGGGGCCAGGGTCGGCGCCGGCGTGGAGGGCATACCCAGGGAGACGCTCACGGACGCCACTATCCCATCGCTGCGGAACGGTCGCCGCAGCCGGTGAGCAGAGACTCACGTCCGGCCCTGGTTCTCCTGAGCGTCCTGCAGGGTCGACGAGTGCGGCAGCCAGGTCGCCAGCTCGACCGGCCACCCGTCGTCGGTCAGGACCCGCACGACGGCCGGGTCGTCGTCGAGGATCATCGCGATCTCCCGGGACCGGGCCAGCCGGCGCAGCACCTCGCGCTTGACGTAGCGGGCCGGGCGGCGGTCGTCGTCGGGGCGCATGTAGAGCGGTCCGGTGGGCAGGTCGAACTCCGCGAGCCAGCGTTCGGTCAGCGGCCGGTTCCGTTCCGGGCGGCCGGTGAGGTAGACGACGTCGTACTCCTTCTGCGCCTCGCGCAGCCGTTCGGCGCCCTCGTCGAGCAGCGGGTCGTCGGCCGCGTCGGCGAAGAACCGCTCCCAACGGTGCACGTCGAGGTGGTGCAGGCGGTGCGAGACGTCGGCCAGGACGCCGTCGATGTCGAAGACCGCGAGCGGGCGTGCGCCGTCGTCGTCGGGGCGGCTCACCCGAACATCCGCACCGGGTTGACGACGTCGGCCACCGTCACCATCAGGAAGAAGCCCAGGAAGACGATCACGAAGACGTAGGCGAACGGCAGCAGCTTGGCCGCGTCCACCGGGCCGGGATCGGGTCTGCCGATCGCCCGTGCGGTGTTGCGTTTGATCGACTCCCAGATCGCGGGGACGATCTGTCCGCCGTCCAGCGGTGGGATCGGCAGCAGGTTGAGCAGGAACAGCGAGATGTTCACCGCGGCGAGCATGTTGAGGAACAGGCCGACGTCCTGCTGCCAGGGGACGTCCTCCTGCGCCAGGATCTCGCCCCCGATCCGCGACACACCCACGACGCCCATCGGGCTCTCGGGATCGCGCTCCTCGCCCAGGAACGCGGCGCCGAACAGTGCCGGCACCCGCTCCGGGATCCGGGTGATCGCCTCGGCGGTCGCGGCGACGCCGTCGCCGATCCGCTCGGTGGTCTCCACGGCGGTCAGTGGCTGGTAGCTCGTGTCCAGCAGGACGCCGAGGTAGCCCGCGGTGACGGTGGCGTTCGGGTCGTCGGAGTTCCGGTCCTGCAAGGTGTTCGGGATGACGTCCACCTCGAGCGGGAGCTGCCTCCCGTCCCGCTCGACGACGATCGGGGTCGGCCCGGACGACGCCCGGATCGCCTCCTGCAACGCCACGCCGTCGTCCGGCCCGAACTCCTGCCCGCGCACCGACAGGATGCGGTCGTCGGGCTGCACGCCGGCGGCCAGCGCCGGTGCCTGCGGCGCGCCGGCCGGACACCGGTCGGGCGCGCCGTTCTGCACCGCCGTGACCGGGAGGACGCACTCCTCCAGTGCGGAGATCTGCGTGTTCGGCGTGAGCACGCCGACGCCCATGAACGTCACGAAGAACAGCGCGATCGCCAGGATCAGGTTCATGAACGGCCCGGCGAACATGACGATGATCCGCTTCCACGGCGACCGGGTCCAGAACTGCCGGCCCACGTCGGCGGGCATCACCATGGCCTGGGACTCGCGCCGGGCGTCGTCCATCAGCCCCTGGAACGGACCGGTCCGCCGGTCCCGCCCCAGCTGCCCGCCCTTGGCCGGCGGCAGCATCCCGATCATCCGGACGTAGCCGCCGAGCGGGATCGCCTTGATGCCGTACTCGGTCTCGCCCCGGCGGACCGACCAGATCGTCCTCCCGAACCCGACCATGAACTCCGGCACCTTGATGCCGAACCAGCGCGCGGTGGCGAAGTGACCGAGCTCGTGCCAGGCGATGGAGACGAGCAGGCCGAAGAAGAAGATCGCGATCCCGACGACCGTCCAGAAGATGGTCACGTCCCCGACTTCTCCTTCGCGTGGGCGCGGGCCCAGTCCTCGGCCGCCAGCACGTCCGCCACGGTAGCGGGGTCATCCGTCCAGGCGTCGGCCGCGTCCAGGACGCCGGCCAGCAGGTCGGTGATGTCGGTGTAGCCGATCGCCCCGGCCACGAACGCCGCGACGAGCTCCTCGTTGGCCGCGTTCAGCACCGCGGGCAGGCAGCCGCCCCGCTCCCCTGCCGCGCGGGCGAGCCGGACGCCGGGGAACGCGTCGTCGTCGAGGGGGTCGAAGGTCCAGGACTGCGCGGCGCCGAAGTCGCACGGGGTCGACGCCCCGGCGATCCGGTCCGGCCAGCCGAGCGCGAGCGCGATCGGCAGCCGCATGTCGGGTGGCGACGCCTGGGCGATCGTCGAGCCGTCGGCGAACGTGACCATCGAGTGGACGATCGACTGCGGGTGCACCGTGACGTCGATCCGGTCGTACGGGATCCCGAACAGCAGGTGCGCCTCGATGACCTCGAGGCCCTTGTTGACCAGGGTGGCGGAGTTGATCGTGATGACCGGGCCCATGTCCCAGGTCGGGTGCTCGAGCGCCTGCTCGACGGTGACGCCGTTCAGCTCCGATCGTGTCCGGCCCCGGAACGGCCCGCCGGACGCGGTGAGCACGAGCCGCTCGACCTCGCTGTCCCGCCCGCCGCGCAGGCACTGCGCGAGCGCCGAGTGCTCGGAGTCGACCGGCACGATCTGCCCCGGCGCGGCCGCGGCCAGCACCAGCGGCCCACCCGCGACCAGGGACTCCTTGTTCGCCAGCGCCAGTCGCGCGCCGGTCTCCAGCGCGGCCAGCGTCGGCCCCAGCCCGCGGGACCCGGTGATCCCGTTCAGCACGATGTCCGCGCCGCACGCGGTCACCAGGTCCGCGGCCGACGACGGCCCGTCCAGCACCTCGACGCCGGGCAGCGCCGCCCGCAGCTCGGCCGCCGCCGTCGCCGAGGGCACCGCGACCCGCGGGACGCGATGCACGCGGGCCTGCTCGACGAGCAACGGCACGTCCGACCCGCCCGAGGCGAGCCCGGCCACGGTGAACCCGCCGGCCCTGGTGATCACATCGAGGGCCTGGGTGCCGATCGACCCGGTACTGCCCAACACGACGAGTGACTTCATCACCGCACATCATCCTCGCTCGCCCGGCTGTGCGACGATGGCCCCGCTTCGGCGGGAACGGTCTGGGAGGACGCAGGTGGCGAGCAACTCACGCGAGGTGGCGGTGCGGTCGGGTGTCGACCCGGCCGAGGAGCCCTCGGTCGACTGGGGCTGGCACGCGCGCTTCCCGAAGGGCATGAAGATCGCGGCCGGGCTGGTCGGCATCTCCCTGCTGCTGATGCTGATCGGGCACCCGGTCAGCTGGACCGAGTTCTCCTACATGGCGGTCCCCGCGGTCGCCTGCTTCGCCGGCGTCGTGTTCCTGCTGATGCGTTCCCGGCACAGCTGGCGGCGCTGACCCGCCCACCCGGTGGCCGCCGCCGGTGCCGGTGAGCCGATCGAGCTGACGGTCGGCGACCGTGTCGTGCGGCTGTCCAGCCCGGACCGGGTCTACTTCCCGGAACGTGGCGAGACCAAGCGGGACCTGGCCGCGTACTACTCGTCGGTCGGCGACGGGATCGTCCGCGCCCTGCGCGACCGGCCGTGCATGCTGCACCGCTTCCCCACCGGCGTGACCGGCGAGAAGGTGCACCAGAAGCGGCTGCCGCGGGGCGCGCCCGACTGGGTGCCGACGGTGCGCGTGCACTTCCCCCGCTTCAACCGGACCGCCGACGAGCTGTGCGTCGCGCACCTCGCCGACGTGATCTGGGCGGTGCAGATGTCCACCGTGGAGTTCCACCCGTGGAACTCCCGCGCCGCCGACGTCGAGGCACCCGACGAGTGGCGGATCGACCTCGATCCGATGCCCGAGTCCTCCTGGGCGGACGTGCGGCGGGTGGCGCACGTCGTGCACGAGGTGCTCGACGAGCTCGGCGCCACCGGGTTCCCGAAGACCTCCGGCGGGTCCGGGATGCACGTCTACGTGCGGATCCCGCCCGACCACGGGTTCGCCGACGTGCGGCGCGCCGCGCACGCGTTCGCCCGCGAGGTCGGCCGGCGCTGCGACCGGGTCGACCTGTCCTGGTGGCGCAAGGACCGGGCCCCGTCGAAGATCTTCGTCGACTACAACCAGAACGCGCGCGACCACACGATCGCCTGCGCGTACTCGGTGCGCGGCACCCCGGACGCCAGGGTGTCGACGCCGATCCGGTGGGACGAGATCGACGACTGCGAGCCGCGCGACTTCACCATCGCCACCGTCCCCGTCCGCTACGCGCAGCTGGGTGACCTGCACGCCGGGATCGACGAGGCCGCCTTCGCCATCGATCCGCTGTTGGAGTGGGCCGACCGCGACGCCCGCGACGGCGCCCCGCCTCCGGACCTCCCCGATCTCGACCGCTGACCCGCCCTCCATTTGTCCACTCATGACCCTTTGGTTCGGTGGTACCGGACTGAAGCGTCATGAGTCGGGCCGGGGGCGGTGATCGGCGGGCCTGGCAGGATGCCCGGTGTGGAGGACGACGTCCGCAAGCGGCAGCTCAACCGGCTCGGCTACGGCATCGGGGGTGGGCTGGTCGTCGGCAGCACGATCTGGACGCTCGGCGGCGCGTGGTGGTGGGTGCCGCTGTTCCTGGCGATCGGCCTCGGCGTCGGGTTGTTCCTGCGGGCGACGACGCCGCCCGGATCGGATTCCTGACTCCGTCTCCGGACGGATGTGCCGGGGCCTCGTCCTGCTTGGCTGGTCGACCATGACATCGGCGTCGCGATCGGGGTCGCGATGGCGGCGACCACCGGGCAGATCTGGTGGCTGGTCATGGGGATCTCGATCGGCATGATCCTCGTGATCTGCTGGTCGCCGTCGACGAAGGCCGACCCCGGCTCCTCCGGCGAGGACGCCGGCGATCGGCCGTGATCACCGGCCCGGTCCCGGCCGGTGCCATCCCGAGTCCATGATCACCGGCCCGGTCCCGGCCGGTGCCATCCCGAGTCCATGATCACCGGCCGGAACCCGAACGACGATCATCGGCTCGGCTCGGCGGCCTCCCGCAGCCGTCCGAACTCGGTGACCATCGCCTCCCGCGACCAGTGCGCGTTGAGCCCGGACGGGTTGGGCAGCACCCAGATCCCGGTCGTCCCCAGCCGGTCGTCCTGCTCCCCGACGCTCGCGTCCCGCCGGCCGAACGCGGTGCGGTACGCGCCGATCCCGACGACCGCGAGCCACCGCGGTTCCCGCGCCGCGACCAGGTCGCGGAGCCGCACACCCCCGGCGACCAGCTCGTCGTCGGACAGCTCGTCGGCTTTCGCGGTGGCCCGCGGCGCCATGTTCGTGATGCCCAGCCCGAGGGCGGCCAGTTCGTGCTGCTCGGCGGGCTGCAGCAGGCGTGGGGTGAACCCCGACTCGTGCAGCACCGGCCAGAACCGGTTGCCGGGCCGCGCGAAGTGGTGCCCGGTCGCGGCCGAGGTCAGGCCGGGGTTGATCCCGCAGAACAGCACCCGCAGCGCCGGGCCGGCCAGGCCGGGCAGGACGTCGTCGATCGTCCTGTCCCGCGCGCGTTCCCGCTCCCCGGGTCCCGGCAGGCGTCCCACGACGACCAGTCAAGCACCCGCGGCGATCAGTTCCCGCGCCCGGTGGAGTCCACCCGGGTGAGCGAGCCCTCGTGCCCGCGCGCCGTCGTCAGAGGAGACTCACCCGTCGTGGACCTGCCCGTGATGCCCCCGGTCAAGCCGATGCTGGCCAAGCCCGCGCCGTCGATCCCCGCGGGACGCCGCTACGAGCCCAAGTGGGACGGCTTCCGCTCGATCGTCTTCCGGGACGGCGACGACGTCGAGATCGGCTCCCGCAACGAGCGCCCGATGACCCGGTACTTCCCCGAGGTCGTCGAGGCCGTGAAGGCGAACTTCCCGCAGCGCGCGGTGATCGACGGTGAGATCGTCGTCGCGGACACCACCCGCAACGCCCTGGACTTCGAGGCGCTCCAGCAGCGGATCCACCCGGCGGCCAGCCGGGTGCGGCTGCTCTCGACCGAGACGCCGGCGTCGTTCGTGGCGTTCGACCTGCTCGCCCTCGGCGACGACGACCTCACCTCCCGGCCGTTCAGCGAGCGTCGCGCGCTGCTGGAGTCGGCGCTGGCCGACGCGGCCCCGCCGGTGCACCTCACCCCGCTGACCTCCGATGTGGACACCGCGCGACGGTGGTTCGAGACCTACGAGGGCGCCGGGCTGGACGGCCTGATCGCCAAGGACCCGGACGGGGTCTACCAGCCGGACAAGCGGGTCATGACCAAGATCAAGCACGAGCGCACCGCGGACTGCGTCCTCGCCGGCTACCGGGTGCACAAGTCGGGGCCGGACGCCGTCGGCTCGCTGCTGCTCGGCCTGCACGACGAGCGCGGGGTGCTGGTCTCGGTGGGGGTGGTCGGGGCGTTCCCGATGGCGCGCCGCCGCGAGCTGATGACCGAGCTGGCGCCGCTGGTGACGACGTTCGACGAGCACCCCTGGGCCTGGGCCAAGCAGCTCGAGGGCGAGCGCACCCCGCGCAAGTCCGAGACGAGCCGGTGGAACGCGGGCAAGGACCTGTCGTTCGTGCCGCTGCGCCCGGAGCGGGTGGTCGAGGTGCGCTACGACTACATGGAGGGCGAGCGGTTCCGGCACACCACCCAGTTCGTCCGCTGGCGCGACGACCGCTCGCCGGAGTCCTGCACCTACTCCCAGCTCGAGCGTCCGGTCGGCTTCGACCTCGGCGAGGTGCTGGCCGGGAACGGGTGATCCTTCTCTGCGGAATCCGGCCGGCACTCGACTACGACCCGGACTCCACGGGAAAGGATCTTCGCGACCGCGATCCGGCGGCGCCGATCGGCCGCGCAGGGCGGGCCGGTCCGTCACCGTGCGCCGATGCGGTTCGACGACGTGCTCAAGGCCCAGGACGGCGTCATCTCCCGCCGTCAGGCGATCGCCTGCGGAGTCTCTCCGTGGATGCTGCGGGCCAGGGTGGCCAGCGGCGCCCTCGCCGAGGTCGCACCGGGGGTCTTCCGATCGGCGGCGCACCGGAGGACGGCCTGGGGTGCGGTCGTCGTCGCGACGTTGTGGGCCGGGCGCGGCGCCGTCGTCGACGGTCCGGCGGCCGCGCACCTGCACGGGATGCCGGTCCCCGCGCAGGCCCGGAGGGTCGTCGGCATCACGATCCCGGTCTCGTCCCGGCGCAAGGCCCCGGCGGGGATCCGGGTGCGCCGGCGCGACCTCGACCCACTCGATCGCGGCGTGTGCCGAGGCGTGGCCGTCACCGCGCCCGCGCTGTCCGCCCTGGAGACCGCGGTCGCGCTGCCCGACGGGGCCGCCTTCCTGGACCGCGTGCTGCAGCGCGAGCTCGTGGCGTTCGAGGACCTGCTCGCCGCCTTCCGGCGTGCAGTCGGCTCGCACGGCTCGGCGCGGGCCCGCGAGCTGATCGTGGAGGCCGCGGACCGCGCCGACTCACGGGCCGAGCGCCGGCTGGTGACACTGCTGCGCCGCAAGGGGATCGACGGGTTCGAGCTGGGCCTGGCGTTCGAACGCTGGTTCATCGACATCGCGTTCGTCCGCGCCCGGCTGGCCGTGGAGATCGACGGCTGGGCCTTCCACTCCGACCCCGACCGGTTCCGCAACGACCGACACAAGCAGAACGCGCTCGTGGCGGCGAAATGGACGGTGTTGCGCTTCACCTGGCAGGACATCCGGGACCGGCCGGACGACACGGCCCGCCGGATCCAGCGCGCCCTGCGAGCATGATCCTTCTCCGTGGAACCGCGGGCACGGTGCAGCGGCACGCCGGTTCCACACAGACGGATCAACGCATGATCCTTCTCTGCGGAACTTGTCTCGCAGTCGAGTGGCACGTCGACTCCACAGAGAAGGATCGTGCGAGTGCGATCCCTTTCTGCGGAGCCCCGATGGCAGTGCGGTGCTGTCCAGGTTCCGCAGAGCAGGATCATGCCTCGCAGCCGCAGGACTCCCGGTGCACGAACCGCGCCGGCAGCCGCACCGAGCGCCGCTCCGCGTCCGGCTCGCCCATCCTCCGCAGCAGCAGCCGCACGGCCTCCCGGCCGATGTCGGCGAAGGGCTGCGCGACGACGGTGAGCCGCGGGCTGAAGGCGTCGGCCCAGGGGAAGTCGTCGAACGCGGCCAGCGCGACGTCACCGGGGACGTGCAGACCCAGGTCGCTCACGGCCTGCACGGCTCCGATCGTCATCGCGTTGTTGGCGGTGATCAGCGCCGAGGGCCGGTCCGGCCGCGCCAGCAGCTCCCGCACCGCCCGTCGTGCCGGCTCGGTCTCCGAGTGCCCGGCGACGTCCAGGCTGTACTCGAGCCCCGCCCGGCGCAGCCCGAGCCGGTAACCGTCGCGCCGCTCGACGGTCGTCGTCAGCCCGGCCTGGCCGGACACGAAGCCGATCCGGGTGTGCCCGGCGGCGGCGAGGTGCGCGACGAGCCCGGCGACCGGTTCGACGTTCTCGGTGCCCACCTCGTCGTGCTCGCCGCCGAGCATCCGGTCGACCAGCACCGTCGGCACCCGCTGCGCGATGAGCGCACCGACCGTCCCGCCGGAGTCCGCGGACGGGGCGAGCAGCACGCCGTCGACCCGGCTGCGCAGCCGCGCGACCGCCGTCGACTCGTAGGACGGGTCGTCGTGCGGGTCGGCCAGCAGCAGCGTGTACCCGGCGGCCGCCGCCTCGGTCTCGACCGCCTCGAGCAGCTCGCCCAGGTACGGGTTCGAGATCGCCGAGAGGGCGAGCCCGAGCGTGCGGGTGCGTGAGGTGGCCAGCGAACGGGCGGCGGCGTTGGGCGTGTAGTCGACCTCCGCGACGGCGGCCAGCACGAGCCGCCGGGTGTCCTCGCGGACCCGGCGGGTGCCGTTCAGCACGTGGGAGACCGTCGCGGTGGACACCCCGGCGAGCCGGGCGACCTCGGCCATGGTCGCGATCGTCCACCTCCGTCGTGGGTAACCGGGTCACTGGGTCACAATTGAGGCGCAGGATACAGGCAAGCGGTTGCGCAAGCGGTTACTTCGCGCATACGGTACACGAGTCCGCCAGACGGACGTGTGGAGAATCACACATCATAACGTCGAAAGCCCTCGACGACGAGGAGAGCGCCGTGAACGACGGCCGAGCCGAATGGAGCCCGCCGACGTGACCACCGGGAGCGTGCCCGCCCGTCGACGCCGGTCCGCCGTCGTCGGTGCGCTGGTGGGCGTGATGGCCATGATCCTCTCCGGATGTGCCGGCGCCGGTGCGCTGGGCCTGCCGGAGGGCGCGCGCGTGGTGACGATCGCGATCGTCTCCAACCCGCAGATGCAGGACGCGATCGCGCTGAGCCCGCGCTTCGAGGCCGAGAACCCGGACATCAGGCTGCGGTTCGTCAGCCTGTCCGAGAACGAGGCCCGCGCGAAGATCACCGCGTCGGTCGCCACCGGCGGCAGCGAGTTCGACGCCGTGATGATCAGCAACTACGAGACCCCGCAGTGGGCGGAGAACGGCTGGCTGGTCGACCTCGACCCGCTGATGGCCGCCACGCCCGGCTACGACCAGGACGACTTCACCCCGAGCATCCGCAGCGCGCTGTCCGGTTCCGACGGGCACCAGTACTCGGTGCCGTTCTACGGCGAGTCCTCGTTCCTGATGTACCGCAAGGACCTCTTCGCCGAGGCCGGGCTGACCATGCCCGAGCAGCCCACCTGGGAGGAGGTCGCCGGGTTCGCGAACCAGCTCACCGACCGGGACCAGAACCGGTCCGGGATCTGCCTGCGCGGCCTGCCCGGCTGGGGCGAGGTCATGGCCCCGCTGGACACCGTGATCAACGCCTACGGCGGTCGCTGGTACGACGAGCAGTGGAACGCCCAGCTGACCTCGCCCGAGGTCCGCGAGGCCGTCCAGTTCTACGTCGACCTGATCCGCGAGGACGGCATCCCGGGCTCGGCCCAGGCCGGCTTCTCCGAGTGCGGCACGCAGTTCACCCAGGGCAACGCCGCGATGTGGTACGACGCCACCGTCGCCGCCGGCCTGGTGGAGAACCCGGACGAGTCCGAGGTGGTCGGGCAGGTCGGTTACGCCCCGGCCCCGGTCACCGCCGCGAACGACCGCCCCTCGGGCTGGCTGTACTCCTGGGCGCTGGCCATCCCGCAGACCACCGCGGAGAAGGGCCCGGAGCAGGTCGACGCGACCTGGAAGTTCCTGTCCTGGATGACCGACAAGCCCTACCAGCAGCTGGTGGGCGAGGAGATGGGCTGGACCTCGGTGCCCCCGGGCGCCCGCCAGTCGACCTACGAGATCCCGGAGTACATCGAGGCCTCGGCGGCCTACGCCCCGCAGACCCAGCAGGCGATCAGCGAGGCCGACCAGGAGAACCCGACCCTGCAGCCGGTCCCCTACACCGGCGTGCAGTTCCTCGCGATCCCGGAGTTCCAGGACCTCGGAACGCGCGTCAGCCAGCAGCTCTCGGCCGCGATCGCCGGTCAGCAGACCGTCGACGAGGCGCTGGAGCAGGCCCAGAACTACGCCGTGACCGTCGGCGAGAGCTACCAGGACCAGGAGGGGGTGAACCAGTGAGCACCTCGGAGAAGAGCGGGTCGACCGCCGTCGCCGACCCCGCTACGAAGCCGGCCAAGCCGGAGCGGCCCGCAGTCGGGCCGGGGTCGCGGCGGGACGGCTGGATCCGGCGCGGCCCGCTGCTTCCGGCGCTGATCTTCACGATCATCGTCACGCAGCTGCCGTTCCTGTTCACGATCTACTACTCGACCCAGTCCTGGAACCTGGTCAACCCGGGCAGCCAGCGGTTCGTCGGGTTCGAGAACTACGTGACGGTGTTCACCGACTCGCAGTTCCGCGGCGTCGCACTGAACTCGATCGTCCTCACCCTGGGCTCGGTGTTCATCGCCATGGTCCTGGGGCTGGCGGTCGCGCTGCTGCTCAACCGGACGTTCCCCGGCCGGGGCGTCGTCCGGACGCTGCTCATCACGCCGTTCCTGATCACCCCGGTGGCCGGGGCGCTGATCTGGCAGACGGTCATGTTCGACCCGACCTACGGCCTGGTGAACTTCGTCCTCGGGCCGTTCGGGGCGGGCACCACCGACTGGATCTCGTCGTTCCCGCGGACCGCGATCGTCGTCGCGCTGGTGTGGCAGTGGACGCCGTTCATGATGCTGCTGATCCTGGCCGGGCTCGGCTCGCAGCCGCAGGAGGTGCTCGAGGCCGCCCGCGTCGACGGGGCGACCGGGTTCGCGGTGTTCCGCGAGGTCACCCTGCCGCACCTGCGCCGGTTCATCGAGCTGGGCATCGTGCTCGGCGCGATCTACCTGGTGAACACGTTCGACACGATCTACATGATGACCCAGGGCGGTCCGGGGACGGCGAGTGCGAACCTGCCGTTCTACATCTACCAGCGGGCGTTCCTGGGCTTCGACATCGGCCAGTCGGCCGCGATGGGTGTGGTGACCGTGATCGCGACGATCATCGTCGCGACCCTGGCCCTGCGCCTGATCTTCCGTAGCTTCTCCGCCGCCGAGGAGGTGTGATGACCGCCGTCGCAGAACGGACTCGCGACGAGTCCTCCGAGGTCGTGCCCCGCAAGAAGAGCAACATCGGTGGGTCGCTCCTGACCGTGCTCGCTTGGATCGTCGGCATCGGGTTCTTCTTCCCGGTGTTCTGGATGGTGCTGACGGCCTTCAAGCAGGAGCGCGCCGCCTACACCGATCCGCCCACCCTGTTCTTCACCCCGACGCTGGACCAGTTCGCGGCGGTGTTCGGCGGCGGGATCACCCCGTACCTGCTGAACTCGCTGTTCGCCACGGTCATGTCGACGGTGCTGGTGCTGCTGCTCGGCACGCCGGCGGCGTTCGCGCTGAGCCTGCGGCAGGTCAAGCGGACCCAGGACGTCCTGTTCTTCTTCATCTCGACGAAGATGCTGCCGATCGTCGCGGCGATCGTGCCGATCTACGTCGTGGTGAACTTCATCGGCGCGCTGGACAACGTCTGGACCCTCGTCGTGCTCTACACCGCGATGAACCTGCCGATCGCGGTCTGGATGATGCGCTCGTTCTTCCTCGAGGTGCCCAAGGAGCTCCTGGAGGCGGCGAGCATGGACGGCGCCTCGCTGTGGCGGTCGCTGCGCGAGGTCGTGCTGCCGATCATCTCGCCCGGCATGGCCGCCACCGGGCTGATCTGCATGATCTTCGCCTGGAACGAGTTCTTCTTCGCGGTGAACCTGACCGCCGCCCAGGCGGCGACCGTCCCGGTCTACCTGGTCGGGTTCATCACCTCCGAGGGCCTGTACTTCGCGAGCCTGTGTGCCGCCGCGACGGTGGCCGCGCTGCCGGTCGTCATCATCGGCTGGATCGCGCAGAACAAGCTGGTGCAGGGTCTGTCCTTCGGGGCGGTCAAGTGACCGGCCGAGTCGTGAACGTCGAGAACGGAATGGGGGCCCGTCGTGGCTGACGTGGTGTTCGACCAGGCGAGCCGGATCTACACTCCGGGCGCCAAGCCGGCCGTCGACCGGCTGGACCTGCAGGTCGAGGACGGCGAGTTCGTCGTACTCGTCGGGCCCTCGGGCTCCGGGAAGTCCACGGCGCTGCGGATGCTCGCCGGGCTCGAGGAGATCGACGGCGGCGCGATCAAGATCGACGGCGAGAACATGGTCGGGGTGCCCTCCCGGGACCGCGACATCGCCATGGTCTTCCAGAACTACGCGCTGTACCCGAACAAGACGGTCGGCGAGAACATGGCGTTCCCGCTGAAGATGGCCGGCATCGACAAGTCGGTGCGCGCGGAGAAGGTGCGCGAGGCCGCGGCGATCCTGGGCCTGACCGACTACCTCGACCGCAAGCCCCGGGCGCTGTCCGGTGGTCAGCGGCAGCGGGTCGCGATGGGCCGGGCGATCGTCCGGGAGCCGCGGGTCTTCCTGATGGACGAGCCGCTGTCCAACCTGGACGCCAAGATGCGGGTCTCGACCCGTACCGAGATTGCCTCCCTGCAGCGCCGGCTCGGGGTCACCACCGTCTACGTCACCCACGACCAGGTCGAGGCCATGACGATGGGCGACCGGGTGGCGCTGCTCGCCGACGGCAAGCTGCAGCAGTTCGCCAGCCCGGCGGACCTCTACGACAAGCCGAAGAACGCGTTCGTCGCCGGCTTCATCGGCTCGCCGGCGATGAACCTGTTCGACGCGACGGTGAGCGAGCGCGGCGCGACGATCGCGGGGCACGAGGTCGAGCTCCCGGCCGACGTGCGGTCGACGATCTCCGCGCAGAACCTGTCGTCGGTGACGCTCGGGGTCCGCCCGGAGCAGTGGAAGGTCGGCTCCGAGGGTGGCGGCGGGCTCACCGCGCGGGTCGACGTCGTCGAGGAGCTGGGCAGCGACGCGTTCCTCTACGGAACGCTCGCGGACGCGTCCGGGAACCTGGACGACACCGCCTCGCTCAACGGCGGCGACTCCATCTCGGTCGTGGTCCGGACCGGTGGCCGCTCGGGTGCCCGGCGCGGCGACCGGGTCAGCCTGATCCCGGAGACCGAGGGCCTGCACCTGTTCCACCCGGAGTCGGGCGACCGCCTCTGACCGGCCCCCTCCGGCACTCCACTCATGACGCTTTGGTTCGGTATGGCCGAGCCAAAGCGTCATGAGTCGTTTCAGGGGGTGGTCAGTCCCCGGCGAGGACGCCGATGGCGGTCGCGAGGATCGCGGTGTTGTAGAGGAACGCCAGCACCCCGTGCGCCAGGAGGCGCAGGCGGACCACCGACCCCCGGCTCTGCACGTCGGAGACCGCGAACGAGGTCCCGATCGCGAACGAGAAGTAGGCGAAGTCGGCCAGCGTCGGACGGCTGGTCCCGGGGAACTCCAGGATCCGCCGCGGCAGCGCCGCGTAGTAGTCACCCGCGTACCGCTCGGCGTAGCCGAAGTGCAGGATCGCCCAGGCCAGCAGCACCGCCGGGACGGCGCCGGCCTCACCGGCCAGCTGCATGTCCGGATCCGGGTCGCCGATCACGATCACCAGTGCGGCCGAGACGCCGGTCAGGCTGGTGATCGTCGTGAGGAGCAGGCCGCCGCGGCCGCCGAGCGCGGACCGCAGCCCGCTGCCGTCGGCCCCGGCCGGGGCGCGTGCGCTGCGCACCACCCGCCACACCCGGATCGTCAGGTAGACGACGGCGAGCAGGTCCCAGACCAGCAGGAACAGCGGGCTGCCGTCCACGACGACCGCGACGCCGAGTGCCAGCAGCGCGAACTCGATCACTCGTGCGGTGATCAGGGAGAGTCGTGCGGTCATGGGCCGCTCCTCCCGCGGAGAGGGAGCGCCGAACCTAGCCCCGCGACGTGCGCCGGGCCGCCGGAGTCACCCGCCCGGGTGGGAGGCGGCGAGCTGGCCGCAGGCGGCGTCGATCTCCTGGCCGCGGGTGTCCCGGACCGTGCAGGCGACGCCCGCGGCCCGCACCCGTCGCACGAACTCCTCCTCGACCGGCTTGGGCGAGGCGTCCCACTCGCTGCCCGGCGTCGGGTTCAGCGGGATCAGGTTCACGTGCACCCGGGACGTCCCGACCCGCTGCCGGAGCAGCTTCCCGAGCAGGTCGGCCCGCCACGGCTGGTCGTTGACGTCGCGGATCAGCGCGTACTCGATCGAGAGCCGGCGGCCGGTGGTCGTGGCGTAGCGGCGGCCGGCGTCGAGCACCTCGTCGACCTTCCACCGGTTGTTGACCGGGACCAGGGTGTCGCGCAGCTCGTCGTCCGGGGTGTGCAGCGAGATCGCGAGGGTCACCGGGATGCCCTCCTCGCGCAGGCGCTCGATCGCCGGGACCAGGCCGACCGTCGAGACCGTGACCCCGCGGGCGGAGATGCCCAGCCCGTCCGGCGCCGGTGAGGTGATCCGGCGGACGGCGGCGACGACCCGCTTGTAGTTGGCCAGCGGCTCGCCCATGCCCATGAACACGACGTTGGACAGCCGGGTGGGCTCGTCCAGCAGGCCGTCCCGGGCGGCGGCCGCGGCCTGCCGGACCTGGTCGACGATCTCCCCGGTGGACAGGTTGCGCTGCAGCCCGCCCTGCCCGGTCGCGCAGAACGGGCACGCCATCCCGCAGCCGGCCTGGCTGGAGATGCAGACGGTCGCCCGGTCCGGGTAACGCATGAGGACGGACTCGGCGAGCGTGCCGTCGTGCCCGCGCCAGAGCGTCTTGCGGGTGGCGCCGCCGTCGCAGGCCTTCTCGGTGATCGGGGTGACCAGGGCGGGCAGCAGCGCGCCGACCTTGTCGCGGACGTCGGCCGAGAGGTCGGTCATCTGCGAGACATCGGCGGTGAACCGCCCGAAGTAGTGCCGGGCCAGCTGGTCGAGCCGGAACCTGGGCACCCCGAGATCGGCCGCGACGGCGGCGCGCTCACCGGGGTCGAGGTCGGCGAGGTGACGGGGCGGGCGTTCGCGGCGAGGGGCGTCGAAGACGAGCGGCAGGCTGGACATGGCCCCACCAGTGTGCCAGCCCGTCCGGCCGCTACTTCAGGCCGGGGATCCGCAGGTCGAAGCGGCGCGCGAGATCTTCCAGGATGCCGAGGCGGCGCATCGCCGCCACCCACAGCACCAGCCCGCAGCCCATCCCGATCACCGGGACCGACGAGCCGGTCCCCTGCCCGGTCCAGGTCAGGGCCAGGAAGCCGCCGAACGCGGCGATCAGCAGGACCAGACCGCCGGTGGCGACCAGGCTGCGTTCCTCCAGCACGGCGGAGGCCTGGATGAGCAGCATTCCCACCAGCGCGGCGGACAGCGGCGTCGCGAGCTCGCCCCAGCCGGCCAGACCGAGGATCGAGGGCAGCAGGACCAGCCCCGCGACCCCGACGACGATCAGCCGTTGCATGCGGCGCTTGCGCTCGGGGTGCAGGGTGACCGCCATCGCCCGGTTCCGCCGGCGGACGATCCACAGGTACGCGGTCAGGAACAGGCCCAGCGCGATGAGGACGGTGCTGAACCCGCTGCCCAGGGCGGCCGAACCGACCGTCCAGGCCAGGGTGCCGAGAACGATCTCCAGGCTCGGCACGGGGACGCCGAGCGAGCGCTGTCGCATGGTGTACGGCATCTGACAACGGTAGCGAGGTCCGCCACCGCACCGGCGCGCGGCTGCCCTGGCGCACTCCCCCGGCGGCGCGGCCGGAAATCGGACATTGTGGGAGTCTGGCCCCACCTTCAGGCGCACGGCCGGGCCCCGAACCCCGTCCGTCCACCACCACCGCACCGGGCCGCGCCCGGCGCACCTCCCCGAGGAGCACGATGACCGTTCCCGAGAAGACCACCACCCCGGCCGAGCCGGAGACCCGCGGTCCGCGCCTCGGGCGCCGCGCGGCGATCGCGGGCGCAGGAGTGGTCGGCATCGGCGCCGTCGCCGCCTGCGGTGGCGGTGCCACCACGGAGAGCGGCGGCGGGCAGCAGCAGTCCGGCGACGCCCCGGAGGGGGCCCCGGGCACGGTGCTCGGGCCGTCGTCGGAGGTGCCGGTCGGCGGCGGCCAGATCTACGCCGACTCCCAGCTCGTGGTCACCCAGCCCACCGAGGGCGAGTTCACCGGGCTGTCGGCCATCTGCCCGCACCAGGGCTGCTCGGTCGGCTCGGTGACCGACGGCGCGATCGTCTGCCCGTGCCACAACAGCCGGTTCGCCCTCGACGGGACTGTGCTCGACGGCCCGGCGCAGCAGCCGCTGGAGTCCCGCCCGGTCACCGTCGCGGACGGTTCGATCACCCTGGCCTGAGCTACTTCTTGATCGTCGCGAGCTGGATCAGGTTGCCGCAGGTGTCGTCGAGGACGGCGGTCACCGCCGGACCGAAGTCGATCGCGTCCTGGGTGAAGACGACACCGAGCGCCGTGAGCCGCTCGACCTCGGCGTACACGTCGTCGACGGCGAACTGGGTGAGCGGGATGCCGTCGGCGACCAGCGCCTCCTTGAACGGCCGCGCCGCCGGGTGGCCGTCGGGCTCCAGCAGGAGCTCGACGCCGTCCGGCGCGGCGGGCGAGACCACGGTGAGCCAGCGGTACTCGCCGGCCGGCACGTCGGTCTTCTTCGTGAAGCCCAGCTTGTCGGTGTAGAAGGCGAGCGCCTTGTCCTGGTCGTCGACGTACACGCTGGTCACGTTGATGCGGATCACGGGTCCGGATTCCTCTCCTCGATCGGCCACCGCTCCACGATCGTCCGCAGCGGACGCGTGTCGAGGTGATGGAACTTGTAGCGGCCCTGCCGCCGGGTGAACACGAGACCGGACTGCTCGAGCACCGCGAGGTGCTGGGAGATCGCCTGCCGGGACGACCCGAGGCCGTGCGTCATCGTCAGCCGGCTGCACAGCTCGAACAGCGTCTGGCCGTCCGAGCGGGTCAGCTCGTCCAGGATGATGCGCCGGGTCGGGTCACCGATCGCCTTGAACAGCTCGGGCGACGCGTCCACTGCGCATTTATAGGCAAGTCACCACTTGCCTGTCAACGCCGGGCTACGGCAGCACCAGTCCGGACGCGCGACGGCGGGCGTGCAGGCGGTAGCCGACCCGGATGCTCAGCCCGGCGACGTCGTCGATCGCATGACGGGCGGTGCGCGCCGAGAACTCGATCCGCAGCACCTCCTCCAGGTCGGCCCGGGTCGCGAACCGCCAGGTCGAGGTCACCCGGCGCAGCCCGAAACCGTGCCGGGCGAAGAACCGGTCGACCCCCGGCGCGTCGTAACGCGGCAGGTCGGCACGCAGCCAGTTCCCGTAGGGCCGGGCGGTGAAGTCCAGGTCGACGACGGCGAGCACCCCGCCCGGACGCAGCACCCGGTCGGCCTCGGCGAGACCCGGCTCGCAGCCCGGCCCGAAGAAGTAGGCGGTGCGGGCGTGCACGACGTCGACGCTCGCGTCCGGCAGCGGCAGCGACTCGGCGCCGGCCTGCAGGACGGTGATCCGGTCGACCCCGGCGCACCGCGCCCGGGCCCGCTCGACCAGCGGTGGATGCGGCTCGATCCCGACCACCGAGGCCGCGTCCTGCGCGAAGCGCGGGAGGTGGAACCCGTCCCCGCAGCCGACGTCGGCGACGTCGCGCCCGGCCCAGCCGCCGGTCTCGTCGAGGAGCGCGGACCAGAGCGTGCCGTCGGCGTCCTGGGCGAGGTTCTCGGTCTCGTAGACCTCGGGCCAGTTCCAGATGTTCGGGCTCGGGATCGCGGGCCCCGGGCGCGCCTGCCCGCCGAACCCGGTGTAGCGGCGGGTCACGCGACCGGGACGAGGATCCCGAGCGCGGCCCAGGCCACGAAGGCGGTCGGCAGCAGCGAGTCGAGCCGGTCCATCAGGCCGCCGTGGCCGGGCAGCAGGGTGCCCATGTCCTTGATCCCGAGATCCCGCTTGACCAGTGACTCGACCAGGTCGCCCAGCGTCGCCGTCGCGACCAGCAGCGCGCCGACGAGGAGGCCCCAGTACCACGGGATGCCGAACAGCAGGGCCACGCACAGCGCGCCGGCGGTCATCCCGGCCAGCTGCGAACCGGCGAAGCCCTCCCAGGACTTCTTCGGGCTGATCGTCGGGGCCATCGGGTGCCGGCCCGCGATCACGCCGGCCGCGTAGCCGCCGACGTCGGAGGCGATCACGCAGATCAGGAAGGTCAGGACGCGGCCGACGCCCTGCGGCGCGACGGTCAGCTGCACCGCGAACGCGATGAACAGCGGGACGTAGACGGCCACGAACAGCGAGGCGCCGATGTCACGGACGAAGTGCGCCGCGCCGGTGCGCATCCGCCACAGCAGGCAGCCCAGCACGGTTGCGGCGAGCGCGATGACGGCGCCGCGCAGGCCGAAGGGCCAGGACAGCCAGACGACGGCCTGACCGCCGAGGAGCAGCACGGGCAGCGCGACCTGGATCCCGGCGCCGCGGCGCAGTGCGCCGGCCAGCTCCCAGGTGCCGATCGCGGTCACGATCGCGAGCAGCCCGACGAAGGCCTGCGGGACGATCAGCAGGCTGAGCAGGATGGCGGCGCCGAGGCCGAGGCCCACGGCGATGGCCGCGACGAGGTTGCGGCCGAGCCGCGCGCGTCGGGACGGGGGCGCCGCGGGCGCGCCGTCACCCGACGACGCCGGCGTCCCGGCCGGCCCCGCTCCGGGGAGGTCGGACGTCACGGGGACGGCGGCGTCGGAAGAAGGGGTCACCGGGCTTCAGACCTCGAGGAGCTCGGCTTCCTTGTGCTTGACCATCTCGTCGACCTGCGTGACGTAGCGGTCGGTGACGGTCTGCAGTTCCTTCTCGGCACGCACGACCTCGTCCTCGCCGGCCTCGCCGTCGCGCTGGATGCGGTGCAGCTCGTCCATCGCCTTGCGGCGCAGGCCGCGGACGACGACGCGGGCGTCCTCACCCTTGCCCCGGGCGACCTTGATCATGTCCTTGCGGCGCTCCTCGGAGAGCTGCGGGATGATCACGCGGATGATCTGGCCGTCGTTGCTGGGGTTCACGCCGAGGTCGGATTCGGCGATCGCCTTCTCCATCGCCTTGAGCTGGCTGGCGTCGTAGGGCTTGATGACGGCCATCCGGGCCTCGGGGATGGACACCGAGGCGAGCTGGTTCAGCGGGGTGGCGGCGCCGTAGTAGTCGACGACGATCCGGGAGAACATGTTCGGCGTCGCCCGGCCGGTACGCACGCCGGTGAGATCGTCGCGCGCGACGGCGATCGCCTTCTCCATCTTCTCCTCGGCGTCGAAGAGCGTTTCCTCGATCACGGTTGCTTCCCCCGGCCTGTCGTACTCGCTGGTCGTCCCCGATCCTCTCACCCCCGGGCCGGGCGGCGCGTGTCGCACCGCCCGGCCGGGGGCGGGGATCAGCTCTGGCCGACCTCGAAGCGGACGAAGTCCTTGACGGTCAGGCCGGCCTCGTCGGCGATGGCCTTCACGTTCTTCTTCGGGTCCTGCACCGACGCCTGCTCCAGCAGCACGACGTCCTTGTAGTAGCCGTTGACCCGGCCCTCGACGATGCGGGCCAGCACCTGCTCGGGCTTGCCCTCCTCGCGGGCGGTCGCCTCGGCGATGCGCTTCTCGTTCTCGATCACGTCGGCCGGGACCTGCTCGCGGGTGGTGTACTGCGGGCGGGCGGCGGCGACGTGCATCGCCAGGCCACGGGCGGCCTCGGCGTCGGCGCCCTCGTAGGACAGCACCACGCCGATCTGCGGGGGCAGGTCGGTCGCGCGCTTGTGCAGGTACACCGTGCTGGTGCCCTCGACGTGCGCGTAGCGCTTCAGCTCGAACTTCTCGCCGATCCGGGCCGACAGCTCCTGCACGGCCTCGCCGACGGTCTTGTCGTCGAGCTTGGTCTCGGTCAGCGCGGCGAGGTCGGCCGGCTTCTGCTCCACGGCGGCGGCCAGGATCTTCTCGGCCAGCGCGATGAAGTCGTCGGACTTGGCGACGAAGTCGGTCTCGCAGTCCAGCTCGACCAGGGTGCCGCCCTCGGCGACGACCAGGCCGTTGGCGGTGGTGCGCTCGGCGCGCTTGCCGACGTCCTTGGCGCCCTTGATCCGCAGGAACTCGACGGCCTTGTCGAAGTCGCCGTCGTTCTCCTCCAGCGCCTTCTTGCAGTCCATCATCCCGGAGCCGGTGAGCTCACGGAGCCGCTTGACGTCGGCGGCGGTGTAGTTCGCCATCAGGTGTCTCTCGCCCTCTGGGTCGTGATGGGAAGGGGTCACCGGACCACTCCGGGCGGGCCCGCACGCGCGGAACCCGCCCGGAGTGGGTCAGTCAGTTCTGGGTGCCGTTGCTGGTCGTCGCGGGGGCGGTGGCCGCCTCCGCGCCGTCGCCACCGGCCGGGGCGGCGGCGGCCAGGCTGGCGCCGTCCGAACCGACCTCGTTACCGGCCAGCACGTCCTGCTCCCACTCGGCGAGCGGCTGCTCGGCGGCGGCCTCGCCACCCTCGCCACGACGCTGACCGCGGGCGACCAGACCGTCGGCGGCGGCCTTGGCGATGACCTTGGTCAGCAGCGCGGCCGAGCGGATCGCGTCGTCGTTACCCGGGATCGGGTAGTCGACCTCGTCCGGGTCGCAGTTGGTGTCCAGGATCGAGACGACCGGGATGTTGAGCTTCCGGGCCTCGCCGACGGCGATGTGCTCCTTCTTGGTGTCGACGATCCACACCGCGCTGGGCACCTTGGACATGTCGCGAATACCGCCGAGGGTCTTCTCGAGCTTGTCCTTCTCGCGGGTCAGCGTGAGGATCTCGCGCTTGGTGCGACCCTCGAACCCGCCGGTCTGCTCCATCGACTCCAGCTCCTTGAGACGCTGCAGCCGCTTGTGGACCGTCTGGAAGTTGGTGAGCATGCCGCCCAGCCAGCGCTGGTTCACGTACGGCATGTTGACCCGGCCCGCCTCGTCGGCGATGACCTCCTGGGCCTGCTTCTTGGTGCCGACGAACATGATCGTCCCGCCGTGCGCGACGGTCTCGCGCACGAACTCGTAGGCGCGGTCGATGTACGACAGCGTCTGCTGCAGGTCGATGATGTAGATGCCGTTGCGCTCGGTGAGGATGTAGCGCTTCATCTTCGGGTTCCAGCGACGGGTCTGGTGCCCGAAGTGCACGCCGCTGTCGAGCAGCTGCTTCATGGTGACGACGGCCATGGCCTGGGTGTCACCTCTCTTCTCGGGCGCGGCGGGTGCCGCGCGTGCGGTTTCTCGCGGGGCCACCGGTGTGGTGTTCCCGCCCTGGCGCCCGACACGGGGCCGGACCCGGCTCCCCCGCCACGCCGGGACGATGCTCGGCAGCGGGTTCGCGGGACCGCCCGGCCGCCGCTCGCGAAGTACCGTCCCCCCCAGTTGCCCTGCGGGGACGGCGCTCCGGGTAGGCGGGCGCGCGAAGTCACCACGACGAGCGTGGTGCGGGACCGAGTGTACGCCCGGGCCTTCCGGGCGATCGCGGCGGAGCCCGGTCGGCGGCCCGTCCGTCCCCAGGGACGGCGTTCGGCCGGGATCGGTCCACAGGCCGGAGGTCCGCGGGTGCGTCCTGCGACGGCCGCCCCAGGCTGGTGACATGCCGAGGAGCCCCCGTGCGAGGCGCCGCCCACGCACCCCCGCCCGCACCGTCCGGTGGATGGTGCGCGGCGGAGCGGTCGTCGTCGCGACGGTGGTGATCCTCCTGGCGGTCGCGCCGCCCTGGGTCGCGCGCGCCGTGCCGGCCGAGCCGCCGCCCCGGCCGCCGGGCGCCGGCATCCCCGCACCGGGCGCCGAGTACTCCTGGCCGATGCTGCCGCCGCCCGCGGTGACCGCGGTGTTCCGCGCACCGTCGTTCCCGTACGGCCGCGGCCATCGCGGGGCGGACCTCGCCGGCGTTCCCGGACAGGTCGTGCTCGCCGCGCGGGAGGGCGTCGTGGTGTTCGCGGGCCCGGTCGCCGGGCGCGGCGTGGTGTCGGTGAACCATCCCGACGGCCTGCGCAGCACCTACGAGCCGGTCACCCCGGCCGTCACCGCGGGCGCCCGGGTCGGGGCGGGCGACCCGGTCGGTGTGCTGGACGCCGGGCACGCCGGGTGCCCGGTCGCGGCCTGCCTGCACTGGGGGGTGCGCCGGCACCGGCTCGAGCACCTGGACCCGCTGGTGCTGCTGCGCCCGCCCCGGGTGCGGCTGTTGCCGTGGGACGGCCCACGGGTCAGCCGGCCAGCGGTGCCTCCAGCCGGCCCCGCAGCCGGGTGAGCATGCGGGAGTGCAGCTGGCAGACGCGGGACTCGGTCACCCCGAGCAGCGCGCCGATCTCGGCGAGCGTGTGGTCCTCCAGGTAGTACAGCTGCAGCACCAGGCGGTCGCGCTCGCCGAGCAGCGAGATCGCGGTGCGCAGCTCGGCGCCGGTCTCGGCCCGCAGCGCGACGACGACCGGGTCCACGCCGTCGTCGGCCGCCAGCGTGGCGATGCCCCCGGTGCCGCCGTCGGCCAGGCTCTCGGCGCTCACCAGGTGCATCGGACGGGACGCCTGGCGTAGCTCGCGCACCCGGATCCCGAGCTCGGCCGCGAGTTCCCGGTCACTCGGCTGGCCCGCCCCACGGGACCGCACGGCCTCCCGGGCACGCTCGATCTCGCGGACCCGGGCCCGCACGGTCCGCGGGACCCAGTCCTGGGCGCGCAGCTCGTCGAGCATCGCGCCGCGGATCCGCTGCGCGGCGTACCCCTCGAACCGCACCCCGCGCGCCGGGTCGAAGCGGTCGACCGCCTCCATCAGCCCGAACGTGCCCACCTGCAGCAGGTCGGCGAGCTCGATCGACGACGGCAACCGGGTCGCGAGCTTCGTCCCGACCCCCCGGACCAGCGACGCGTGGTACTCCACCAGCCGTCGCCGGGCGGAGGGGTCGCGGTGGGCGAGGAACTCCCGCCACAGCGGGCGGGAGTCCGGCTCGACGGTCTCGAACGGGTGGTCCTGCGCGGCGCCGGGCGTGTCGCCCGCGGCCGGACCGCCGGCCACGGGCACGCCGAACCCGGCCAGTGGCGTGCCGCCACCGCCCGGACCGTGACCGGCCGGCGCCCCCTCCGGTGGTCGTGGATGCTCCTCGATCCACTCCGGCACCGCGGCGAGCGCCGGGGGCGGGAGCGCCGGAGCACCCTGCGCGGTGCGGTCGAGGGCACTGGCCAGCACACGGGGGAACTGGTCGGTTCGGGCGGACGTCGGCGGGGACGCCTCACGCCCGAGGGTGGGCCTGCTCATGAACCACCTTCAGCCGATCAACGGTCACATGCGTGTAGAGCTGTGTCGTTGACAGCGTAGCGTGACCAAGTAACTCCTGTACGTAACGGAGGTCGGCCCCGCCCTCGAGCAGATGGGTCGCCGCGGCGTGCCGGAGACCGTGTGGCCCGACGTCGGTCGTGCCCGGCACGGCCCGCATCGCGCCGTGCACCACGGTGCGCGCGACCCGCGGGTCGAGCCGCCCGCCGCGCACGCCGAGCAGCAGTGCCGGCGGGGAGGCCGCGGTGGCCAGCGCGGGACGGCCCTCCTCGAGCCAGCGCCGCACGGCCCGGGCGGCCGGGATGCCGAACACCACGGTGCGCTCGCGGTCGCCCTTGCCCCGCACCCGCAGCGTACGGCCGGCCTCGTCGACCCGGTCGAGGTCCAGGCCGCAGAGCTCGGCGACCCGGATCCCGGTGGCGTAGAGCAGCTCCAGGACGAGCAGGTCACGCAGTGCCTCGGGGTCGTCCTCGGTGGCCCCGGAGATCGCGGCGTCCAGCACCGCGGCGGTCTCGGCGGCGGCCGGGACCTCGGGGAGCTCGGTGGCCGCGCGCGGGGACCCGAGCCGGGCGGCCGGGTCGGCGGCGAGCCGCCCGGTGCGGACCGCCCAGGCGCAGAAGGTCCGGACCGCGGCCGTGCGACGGGCGACGGTGGCCCGCCCGGCGCCCGCCGCGTGCGTCGCGGTGAGCCTGCGGCGCAGGTGGTCGAGGTCCAGCGAGCCGAGCCCGGGCAGCCCGCGCAGCAGGTCGGTGAGATCGGAGCGGTAGGCGCGCACCGTGTGCGCGGAACGCCCGCGCTCGTGCTGCAGGTGACCGGCGAAGGCCTCGAGCGCGCCGGCGACGTCGGAGGCGAGCCCCTGCCCGCCGCCCTCCCCTTCCGGGACGCCGCCGTCCGGCCCGTCTGCGTCGTTCCCGGGATGCGCGCTCGCCATGACCGGACGGTGCGCCCGGCCGCGCGGGAGGTCAAGGACCCGCCCGGCGCGCCGCGCGCTGCCAGAGCCCCTGGTGGTACTCGGCGAGACCGCGCTCCTCGAGCTCGACGAGCGCCGCGCGGACCGCCGCGGGCGAGACGCCGGCCGAGGCACCGATCCGGCCGGTCGAGGACGCCGCCCGTGCCGGCAGGGCGTCGTACACCGCGAGGGCCTCCGGTGCGAGGCCGTCGGTCGGCCGGCTCTCCCCCGCCGGCGGGAGCGCGAGGTCGACGCCGAGCCGGCCGACGATCTCGAGGACGTCCTCGGGGCGCCCGACGAGCTGAGCCTGCTGGTTGCGCACCATCTCGTGGCACCCGACCGACAGGGCCGAGGTGACCGGTCCGGGCACCGCCATCAGCGGCCGGCCGAGTGCCCGGGTGTCCGAGGCCGTGCGCTTCGACCCGCTGCGGGCGCCCGCCTCGACGACCAGGCAACCCGCGCCGAGCGCGGCGAGCAGCCGGTTGCGGACGAGGAACCGCAGGCGGCCCGGGACGGTGCCGGGCGGGTACTCGCTGAGCACCGCTCCGGTCGCGGCGATCCGTTCGAGCAGCCCGGTGTGCGCGGCCGGGTAGGCACGGTCGGGGCCGCAGGCCAGCACCGCGACGGTCGGGGCCGCCCCGGCGGCGAGGGCGCCGCGGTGCGCGGCCGCGTCGATGCCGAACGCGGCGCCGGAGAACACCGTCACCCCGCGCCGGGCCAGCGCGGTCGCGAACTCCGCGGCGGTGTGCAGGCCGTACTGCGTCGCGGCGCGCGAACCGACGACGGTGACGGACCGCTCGGCGAGGGCCGACACCTCGCCGGGCCCGCGGGCCCAGAGCGCGACCGGTGGGGCGAGGTCCCGGCGCGGCGCGGTCGCGAGGGCCGTGAACGGCCACGCCGGCCAGTCCGGGTCCTCCGGCACCAGCAGGCGGGCCCCGGCGGCCGCGGCGGCGTCGAGGTCGGCGTCGATCTGCTCGTCGTCCCGGCGCGCGGCGGCGGCGCGCAGCAGCGCGTCCGGCACGGCGCCGTGGCGCAACCGGTCTGCGGCCTCGACGGGGCCGTGCCGGTCGATCAGCGCGACGAGGTCGCGGCTCGGGGGTTCCACCGCCCGCAGCAGGTAGGCCCGGGCGCGCAGGATCTCCTCGGGCACGCTCGGCCGCGGACCCGGCGACGGGTGGCCCGCCCCGGCAGCACGCCCCCCGGGCGGGCGACCCGGACCGGTCCCGTGGTGGGTACCCGTCCCGTTCACGAGCGGGCCGCGATCGGCCGCGGCGCTCATGCCGCACCCCGGTGGCGGAAGTACAGCGCGGCGTCGACCGCGGCGCGGTCCGGGCGGTCGGTGCCAGCGAGGTCGCTGAGCGTCCAGGCCACCCGCAACGCCCGGTCGGCCCCGCGGGCGCTCAGCTCACCGGCCTCGAGGCGCTTCTCCAGCGGCTCCACCACGACCCGCGGGAGCGGGAACCGGGCGCGCAGCTCGGTGCCGGGGACCTCGGCGTTGCACCGCCAGCCGTGCGCGGACCAGCGCTCGACGGCCGCGGCCCGCGCGTCGAGCACCCGGCCGCGCACGGTCGCGGTCCGCTCCCCCGGCTCGTCGGCCGCGGAGAGGGCGGTCAGCGGGTACATCGGCACGCGCAGGTCGACCCGGTCGAGCAGTGGCCCGGACAGCCGGGCGAGGTAGCGGCGGCGGACGTCGGGCCGGCAGGTGCAGTCCCGGTCGATCGGCGGCGCGCACGGGCAGGGGTTGGCCGCGAGGACGAGCTGGAACCGGGCCGGGTAGCGGACGGTGCCGTCCGCGCGCGCCAGCCGGACCTCGCCCTCCTCCAGCGGGGTGCGCAGCGCGTCCAGCACCGAGGCGGGCCAGTGCGGGCACTCGTCGAGGAAGAGGACCCCGCGGTGGGCGAGCGAGACCGCGCCGGGCCGGGCGACCCCGCTGCCCCCGCCGAGCACCGCCGCGGCCGACGCCGAGTGGTGCGGGGCGACGAACGGCGCGAGTCTCGGCAGCGGCCCGGCGGCCCCGAGCGGGCCGGCCACCGAGCGGATCGAGGCCAGCTGGAGTGCCTCGGCGGGATCCAGTTCGGGGAGCAGGCCGACGATCCGCTGCGCCAGCATGGTCTTCCCGGTGCCGGGCGGGCCGACCATCAGCAGGTGGTGCCCACCGGCGGCGGCGATCTCCAGGGCGTGCCGGGCGTCCGCCTGGCCGATGACGTCGGCCAGTTCGGGCGCGGCCGGTGCCGGGCCGCGGCTCACGTCCGGCACTGCCGGGTCGAGCTCGCGCAGCCCGTCGGCCCAGTCGAGCACGTCGCCGAGGGTGTCGGCGCCGAACGTGTCGATCCCGTCGACCAGCGCCGCCTCGGCGAGCCCGTCCCGCGGGACGACGGCGCGCCGCATCCCGGCGTCCCGGGCCGCGAGCAGGCACGGGAGGACGCCGCGGACCGGGCGCAGCCGCCCGTCGAGGGCGAGCTCGCCGAGCAGCACGGTGCCGTGCAGCCGCTCGCTCCGGATCGTGCGGTGCGCGGCCAGCACGCCCACGGCCAGGGCCACGTCGAAGCGGCTGCCGGTCTTGCGCAGGGTGGCCGGCGAGAGCGCCAGCACGATCCGTTCGTTGGGCCAGGTCCGGTCGGAGTGCACGATCGCGGACCGGACCCGGTCCTTCGCCTCCTGCAGGGAGGCGTCCGGGAGCCCGACCAGGTGCACCCCGGGGATGCCGCCGCCGATCGCGGCCTCGATCTCGACCGGGACGCCGTCGACGCCGTGCAGGGCGACCGACCAGACCCTCGCCAGGTCGCCCATCAGAACGCCGCCGGGTAGTGGGTGAGCGTGACCGGCCGTCCCGGGGGCATCAGCACCGCGACGACGTCGAACCGGATCTCGCACCACGCCACGTGGTGCGCCGACATCCAGGTCTTCGCCAGCCTGCGGATCCGCCGGACCTTCCGCGGGTCGATCGCCTCGGCGGGCTCGCCGTAGCGGGTGCCCGACCGGGTCTTCACCTCGCAGACGATCAGCCGGTGCTCCGGGTCGGTCGCGACGATGTCGAGCTCACCGTCCCGGCACCGCCAGTTGCGGGACAGCACGACCATCCCGTGCTCCCGCTGTAGGTACTCGGCGGCGGTGTCCTCACCGCGGCGGCCGAGCTCGTCCTTCGCTGCCATGCGTCCACGATCGGGCCGGGAGCCGCCGGCGGACCGACGGATCGGGCGGCTGTGGACAGATCGCCGGATACCGCCGGGTTGGGGACGGGCACCGGGAACCGCGGGTCGCGGGCCCCGTACCTGTCAGGGCGGTCCGGCAGGCTGGCCGGGGCCCGGCCGTGCCGCCAGGGTGCGACAGCGGGGCCCGGGGCTCAGCCGGAGAAGTTGTCGTCCTCGGGCAGCCGCAGGTCGGGGGTGTCGAGCTCCTCGATGTTGACGTCCTTGAACGTCACCACCCGCACGTTCTTCACGAAGCGCGCCGGGCGGTACATGTCCCACACCCAGGCGTCCGACATCCGGACCTCGAAGTAGACCTCGCCGTCGGCGTTGCGCGGGGCGACGTCCACCGAGTTGGCCAGGTAGAACCGCCGCTCGGTCTCCACGACGTAGGAGAACTGCGCGACGATGTCGCGGTACTCCTTGTAGAGCGTGAGCTCCATCTCGGTCTCGTACTTCTCGAGATCCTCGGCGCTCACCGGCCCGCTCCTCCCGTGACGATCTCCATCGGCTCCCGTTCCGGCACCGGCACCTCGTCGGCCCGGTACCCCTCACCGAACGACTCGGTGTCCTCCGGGACCGCCTCATTGTGGACCAGCCCGGTCCGCGCCCCGCGCCCGGCCACCGCCGCGACGTTCGCGAACGAGTACCGGTGCTCCGGACACGGCCCGTGCGCGCGCAGCGCGGTCTCGTGCTCGGGCGTGCTGTACCCCTTGTGCACCGCAAAACCGTAGGCGTCGTAGCTGCCGTCGAGCTCGGTCATCAGCCGGTCCCGGGTGACCTTGGCGAGCACCGACGCGGCCGCGACGCAGGCGGCGACCTGGTCCCCCTTGGGCACGGCCAGCGCCGGCCGGCCGAACCCGCGCACCGGGAACCCGTCGGTCAGCACGTAGCCGGGTGGAGCCGTGGTGAGCGCGGCGACCGCGCGCCGCATGCCCTCGATGTTCGCGACGTGCACGCCCCGCCGGTCGACCTCCGCCGCCGGAACGACGATCACCGCCCGGTCGAGCGCGCGACGGGTGATCCGCTCGTACCAGTACTCGCGCGCCGACGCCGTCAGCAGCTTCGAGTCGGTCAGCCCGTCGAGGGCCCGGGCGTCGGCCGGTCGCAGCACGCACGAGGCGATGACCAGCGGCCCGGCGCTCGCGCCCCGTCCGGCCTCGTCGACGCCGGCGACGGGGCCGAGACCGTAGCGCTGCAGGACCGACTGCAGGGTCCAGCTGCCGGCGTCGCGGACGACGGCCCGCGGCGGTCGCAGGCCGTCGGGCAGTACCCGGATCGGGCGGCGCCGGGCACGCCGGGGCGCCGCGGCCGTCCGGGCGCGGATGGGAGGAACCGGCACGCTGCTCCCGGTCAGGTTCTCCGGCGCCACCGGGGTGGGCGGCGCGTGGCGGGCAGGAACCGCTCGGCCTCGGCGCGGGCGGCGAGGAGACGACGCCGGCCGAGCGCGAACGGGACGGTCCCCATCATGCCCAGCGCCAGCGGGACGGTGCCCGGCAGCCCCGGTACCGCCGAGGCGGTGGCCGAGGTCTGCGGGTCGAACGAGTCGATCCGGCCGAACCGGTCGAACGGCAGCACGATCAGCCGCGCCTTGCCGATGACGTTCGCCTCCGGGATCGGCCCGTGTCCGGCCGCCCGAGAGTCGGCGGAGTTGTTCCGCGAGTCGCCCATCATCCAGTACTCGCCCTCGGGCACCGTGATCGGACCGAACGGGATCTGCCGCGCCGGACCCGCTTCGGGGAGGTAGTAGACGTAGGGCTCCTCGAGCGGTTGCCCGTCGACCATCACCTGGTTCAGCGCGTCGCAGCAGGCCACCGTCTGGCCGCCGACGGCGATCACCCGCTTGACGAAGTCCTTCTCGTCCGGCGGGGCGAGGCCGACCAGCGACCCGAAGCCCTGCAGGCCACGCACGAGCGGGTTCGACGATCCCGCGTCGGACGGGACCTCGGCCGCCCAGCCGTCGGTGCCGCGGAAGACCACGACGTCGCCCGGCGAGATGTCGGTGAAGTTGTAGGTGACCTTGTCGACGAGCACGCGGTCGTTGTTGCAGCCGCTGCAGCCGTGCAGGGTCGTCTCCATCGACCCGGACGGGATGACGTAGACCTTGGCCAGGAACGTCTGGATCAGGATCGTCAGCAGGAACGCGACGGCGCCGAGGAGCAGGAGCTCCTTCCAGAACGACAGCTGGCGCTTCTCGCCGTCGGCGTCCTTGCGGAGCCCGGCCCACACCATGAGCCTCGCCCCGGCCCCGACCGGCCCGACGCGCTTCCCCACGCTCGGACCGTCGTCGGCCGTGGCCGCCGCGGTGTCCCGGTTCTCCTCCTCGTCCCGCTCGTCCTCGTCCTCGTAGCCGGGTGGGACCCCGGTGTCGGGGGCGAGTCCGGCGGCGGCCGGCCCGCGACGGCGGACCGGGCCGTGCTCGTCGCCGCCGTAGAGCTGGTCGACGGCGTAGGGCACGTCCTCGTCGGGGCCCGCCTCGGCGTCGGGGACCGGGCGCCGCCGGGGCCGTTCGCCGGGTGCTCCCGGTGGTACGACGCCGGGACGGCCACCGGTCCCGAACACCGTGGTGGTCTCCGGGTGGGCCGGTCCACGGGGATCGGGGCCGCGCCGCGGGTGACCACCGGTGCGCGCCGGCGGTTCGTCGGGTCCGCGGCCGCGTGGCGGTCTCGGCCCGGGCACGCGGCGCGGATCGCCGTCGGGCGGCCCGTAGCGGGTCTGCCCGGAGTCGCCGGGGCCGCGCCGGGGTCCGGCCGGAGCGTCGTGGCCGGGAGCGCGTGTGGGGGATCTGGCGGGCGGGGGTCCGGCCACCGCGCCGGACGGCGGCCCGGCGTCGCGCCAGTGCCCGCCGGTGTGCCCGGGACGGGGGTCCCCGGCGTCGTCGGCGCGGGGTCGGCCGGGAGGCGGCCAGGACCGGTCGCCGGTGGGGCGACGTCCGTTCGGGGGACGCGGCGGGTCCGCGGGGACCTGGTGGGCGCCGGAGTCCCCGAGGTGTTCGGAGTAGCGGGCGCGCAGCGCGTCGAGCCCGTCCGGACCCGGGGCGCCGCCGTTGCGGGGCGCGCCGTGCCGGCCGGCGCCGTTCGTCGGGTGCGCACCGGAGTGTGCGCCCGGACCGGGCCGGCCGTTCGCCCGGTGTCCCGCGCCGCCCGGAGGGCCCTCCGGGCCGTGCCCGTTCGCGGGGCCGTGCCCGTTCGTCCCGGCCCGGCCGGGGTCGGGGGCTGCGGCACGGTGGTGGCCGTTCGGGACGCCGTTGCGGCCGGGGGCGTACCCGTTGCCCGGCTCGCTCTCGTCGCCGTTGCGCCGGCCGCCGTGCCGTCCGTACCGGCTGCCGGCGGGATCCTCGTCCCGGCGGCGGCGCGGACGGGACCGGCGGTCGTCGTAGCCGCCGTGGTCGTCCTCGTGGTCCTCGTCGTACTCGGACGCGTGCCGGGTCCGGAGGGCGCGACCGGCCCGGTCCTCCCGGCCGGCGGACTCGGGGTCCTGCCCCTCGTTCACCGGCACCCCCTGCTGGAGTGCGGCGCCCAGCAGCCAGTCCTGCTCGTCGGCGTTGCCGTACTCCGGCGCCGCGTCCTGGGCCCGCCGGCGGCCGGTGTGCTCGGGGGCATCACCACCGCGATACCGCCGGGGGCGTGCCCGGCGGTCGTCGGGGAGCTCGGGAAAGGCCACGCGTCGAGATTACGTCACCGGAGAAGTCACGACGGGGTGACGGTCAGGACGCGGACGGGGTCTCCCGACGCTCCTTGATCTTCGCGGCCTTGCCGCGCAGGTCACGGAGGTAGTACAGCTTCGCCCGGCGGACGTCGCCGCGGGTGGCGACCTCGATCTTGTCGATGTTCGGGGTGTGCACCGGGAAGGTGCGCTCCACGCCGACGCCGAAGGAGATCTTGCGGACGGTGAAGGTCTCCCGGGCGCCCGAGCCCTGGCGGCGGATGACCACGCCCTGGAAGACCTGGGTCCGGGTGCGGTTGCCCTCGATGACCTTCACGTGCACCTTGAGCGTGTCCCCGGGGCGGAAGCTGGGGATGTCGGAGCGCAGGGTCTGCGCGTCCAGTGCGTCCAGGGTGTTCATGTCGACGGTCCGTCCTCGTGTGTCGTGCTCGTGTTCGTGCAGGTCGTGCGGTGGTCACCCGGTCGTTCCCGGGACATCTCCCGGGCCGCCCCACTCCGGCGGCACCAGGGGCACCGACGCGCGTCCGGGCGGTGGGCTCCGGCGCGGCCCGCGGCGGAGGTGGTACGACCGGCGCGCGAGGCCGTCACTGAGCACCGCACACGGCGCTGGCAACCCGTCCATAGTGCCAGACGACCCGATCGCCACGGACACCCGGTGGTCCGGGTCCCCCGTCCCGGCCCGGTCAGCCCTCGCCGTCGGTGCGCCCTGCGGCCAGCGCCGTGCGGTCGGCGGCGTCCAGCGCACCGTCGGGGAGGGCGTCGATCAGGTCCGGCCGGCGGTCCCGGGTGCGCTGCAGGGCCCGGTCCCGGCGCCAGCGGTCGATCGCGGCGTGGTTGCCGCTGCGCAGCACCTCGGGCACGGCCAGCCCGCGCCAGGTCTCCGGACGCGTGTACGACGGTCCCTCCAGCAGCCCGTCGGAGAACGAGTCCTCCGCGGCCGAGCGCGGGTTGCCCAGCACTCCGGGGATCAGCCGGACGACGGCCTCGACCATCACCAGCACCGCGACCTCGCCGCCGACCAGGACGTAGTCGCCGATCGAGACCTCGTCGACCTCGACCCCCCGGCTGCGGACGTCGAGCAGGACGCGCTCGTCGATGCCCTCGTAGCGGCCGCACGCGAAGACCAGCCGCGGCTCGGTGGCCCAGCTCCGCGCGGTGGCCTGGGTGAACGGCCGCCCGGCCGGGGTGGGGACGACGAGGCGGGCCGGCGGGCGGGCGGGCGCGGCGTCGTCGGGTACGGCGTCGTCGGGTGCGGCGTCGTCGGGTGCTGGGGCCTCGGGTGCTGGGGCCTCGGGTGCTGGGGCCTCGGGTGCGGCGCCACCGAGCACCTCGTCGAGGGCGTCCCCCCAGACCTGCGGCCGCATCACCATGCCGGGTCCGCCGCCGTAGGGGGCGTCGTCGACGGCCTGGTGCACGTCGTGGGTCCAGTGCCGCAGGTCGTGCACCGCCACCTCCAGCAGTCCCCGCTCGATCGCGCGCCCGAGTAGTGCTTCGCGCAACGGTTCGAGGTAGGACGGGAAGATGGTGACGACGTCGATCCGCACGCCGCGGATCGTCGCAGGCGCCTCGCCGTGGTCACCGAGGGAGGTGTGCGGCGATGCCGGACGGATGGTGGGCCCCGTCGTGGTCGACCCTCGCGCAGTGGGACGTGCTCCCGCCGGTGCTGCTCGCACTGGTGCTGACCATCGCGATCGGCCTGGAACGCGAGGCCGCGGCGAAGAGCGCCGGGCTGCGCACGCACGTGCTGGTCGGCGTCGGTGCGGCGGTGTTCATGGTGATCTCGAAGTACGGCTTCGCCGACCTGCTCGACACGCCGCACGTAACGCTGGATCCGTCCCGGATCGCGGCTCAGATCGTCTCCGGGATCGGGTTCATCGGCGCCGGACTGATCTTCGTCCGGCAGGACGTGGTGCGCGGGCTGACCACGGCGGCGACGATCTGGCTGGCCGCCGCGGTCGGGACGGCCTCAGGTGCCGGCCTGCCGCTGCTGGCGGTGCTCGCGACGCTCACGCACTTCCTGGTGGCCCGCGGCCTGCAGCCGGTGGCCCGGGCGGTGCGGCGACGCCGGCGCATGCCCCCGCTGCTGCGGATCCGCTACACCGACGGTCTCGGCCTGCTCCGCGCGATCCTGGAACGCTGCACCGCGGCCGGGTTCTCGGTGGCCGGGGTGTCGGTGCACCGGGAGAGCACCGCCGACGACGGCGCCCGGGTCGCAGCCCTGACCCTGCGGCTCGACGGCCGCGGGGACCTGCCCGCCCTGGCGGCCGCCCTCGCCGAGACCCCGGGCGTCCGCTCCGCGGAGACCGGGGCGGACCCGGACGAGGAGTCCGACGAGGCCCCCGAGGACCCCGAGGACCCCGAGGACATCGAGCGCCGCGACGCCGCGCGCCCGAACCGCTGACCCGCCCCGCTGCACCGCCGCGACGCGTCGCACCGCCGGCGCCGAACCACCCTCCGATCCCCGCCGAGATACGCGCGGGCGGGCCACAGAGATCGACAAATCCCGCTGAGGCGTATCTCGGCGGGCATCGAGTCGAACACTCCGGGCGGCACACGGCACGGGGGCCGAGTCAGCCGGCCCGGCGGCCCGGGCGCTCGGCGACCGCCCGGCGCGCCGCGGCGAGGGTGACCCCGTGCGCGTCGAGCACCCGCGACGCCGGGGTGTCCGGGTGCAGCAGCCCCAGCAGGACGTGCTCGGTGCCGAGGAACCGGTCGCCCTGCCGGATCGCCTCGCGCAGCGCCAGCTCGAGCGCCTTCTTCGCCGACTTCTCGAACGGGATGTGCCCGAACGACCACCGCCTGCCCCGGCGACGGTCGAGCGCGCCCGGCCCGAACGACTCCTCGGTGCGCCGGCGGACCTCGTCGAGGTCGATGCCGAGCCCCGCCAGAGCCTCGGCGTCGTGCGCCGGCTCCGCGGCGAGCCACCGGTCGACCTCGGCCGTCCCGGCACCGGCCTCGTGCAGGATCCGCTCCCCCGGCGTCCCCGGGCAGCGCAGGATCCCGAGAAGCAGGTGCTCCGGGCCGATCCGGTCGGCCTTCCGTTCCCGGGCCTCCTCCTGCGCGATGACCACGGCCCGTCGCGCGGGGTCGGTGAACCTCTCGAACACGTGCCACTCCCCTCCTCTAGAGACCGAGCCGGCGGTACTTCTTGTGCACCGCCTGCCGGCTGACTCCCAACGCGTCGGCGATCTGCTGCCAGGACCAGCCCTGGTCCCGCGCACGGGTCACCTGGAGCTCCTCGAGGGACTCCTGCAGCACGCGCAGGGCGCGGACGGCCGACAGCCCGGTCGCCGGGTCCCGGCCCGACGCCGCCGCGGCCACCGCCGTCGCATCACTCATGCGTGTCAACGTAGATTGACAGAGTCGTCATGTCAACCCACGTTGACGTCCACGGCACGAGAAGGGCCCGGCGCCACCTGGGCACCGGGCCTCGGCTCGGTGACGGCTGTGCCGCCATCCGTCCGGCGTCAGTCCTCGGGGTCGAGGAGCCCGTCCGGCGGATCCAGCACGACCCGGCCGCCGTCGAGATCGACGGTCGGCACGATCGCCCCGACGAACGGGACGAGCACCTCGTGCCCGGCCGGTCTGCGCACGACCAGCAGCGATCCGCCCGGCCCGTGCACGACGTCGGCCACCGAGCCCGCGGGGGTCCCGTCGGCCAGCTCGGCCCGCAGGCCGGTCAGCTGGTGGACGTGGAACTCCTCGGGGTCCTCGGGTTCGGCCAGCTCGGCGGTGGGCACGAGCAGCTGGACACCACGCAGCTCCTCGGCGCCGTTCCGGTCGCCGACGCCCTCGAACAGGACCAGCCAGCGTCCCGAGTGCGCCCGTGCACTGCGCACCGTCAGAGTGCCGGGGGCGGCCGCCCCGCGCGGGCGGCGGCCCCGCAGGACCGCACCGGGAGCGAAGCGCTCCCCCGGCGAGTCGGTCCTGGACTCGACGACGACCTCACCGCGCAGGCCGTGCACACGGACGACGACGCCGACCAGGACCTCGGTGTTCCCGGGGTCCCGGCCGGCGTCGGTGGTGGATCTCGTCACCGGTCGGTGTCGACCACGTCGACACGGACGCCGCGTCCGCCGACGCCACCGATGACGTTGCGCAGCGCGGTGGCGGTGCGGCCGCCGCGGCCGATGACCTTGCCCAGGTCGTCGGGGTGCACCCGGACCTCCAGGATCCGGCCGCGCCGACCCGTCACCAGGTCGACCCGCACGTCGTCGGGGTGGTCGACGATGCCGCGCACGAGGTGCTCGAGCGCGTCCGCCAGAACGGTCATGACAGGACCTCCCCGCTACCCGGAAGGCCGGTCGTCACGACTCGGCGGCAGGCGCGTCGGCGTCCTTGGTGGCGGCGGCGACGTCGTCGCTCTTCGTCGCGGCCTCGGCCGGGGCGGCGTCGGCGGTCTTGCCGGCGCGCTCGGACGAGCCACCCTTCTTCTTCGGCGTGGTGGCGGCCGTGCTCGGCTCGTCGTTCGCCTCGGCCAGCGCCTTCTGGAAACGGGCGAGCTTGTCGACCTTCTCCGGCTGCGGCTTGAGGGTGCCCTCGGTGCCGGGCAGGCCCTTGAACTTCTGCCAGTCGCCGGTGACCTCGAGCAGGTTCTGCACCGTCTCGGTCGGCAGGGCGCCGACACCCAGCCAGTACTGGGCGCGCTCCGAGTCGATCTCGATCAGGCTCGGCTCGCTCTTCGGGTGGTACTTGCCGATGGTCTCGATGGCCCGGCCGTTGCGGCGCGTACGGGAGTCCGCGACGACGACGCGGTAGTACGGCTGGCGGATCTTGCCCAGACGCATCAGCTTGATCTTGACGGCCACGCTGTGGTGCTCCTCGCGAGAATCGTGTCGTGCTGCGATGAGTCAGCCGGCCGCGCGTGGGGTTACGGGCTCGCTCACTCGAAGGTCATCGGCCGTGGCAGGTAGAGGGCCGGCCACGGGCCCGACGCGTCATTCTGCCAGATGCCCGCTCAGAGGGTGGGTACGGCCCCGACCAGCATCAGCGCCAGCGCCAGGCCGGGCAGGAAGTTGTTGACCGCGTGCGCGACGATGCTCGCCGTGACCCGGCCGGTGAGGATCCGCGCGATCCCGAGCGGCAGGGCCACCACGAACAGCAGCGGCGCACGCAGGAACTCGAAGTGCGCGATCGCGAACACCGCGGTGGTGATCAGGAAGACCACCCACCGGTTGGCGACCCACTTGGCGACGGCGTTCCACAGCAGGCCGCGGTAGACGATCTCCTCGCAGACCGGCGCGATCACCACGACGCCGAACATCACCGCCAGCGCGACCGGCCAGGACGCCACGATGCCCTCGAACGCCACGCCGACCGAGGTGCCGACGTCCGGGCCCACGAAGTACAGGTAGACGAACGCGGCCGGCACGGTGACCAGCAGGCCGGCCAGCCCGATCAGCAGACCGACGCCGACGTCCTCCCAGCGGAAGCGCAGGCCGAGATCGACCGCAGGCCCGTCGCCCCGCCACAGGGTCCACAGGACGCAGGTGCCGGCGGCCAGCATCGTCGGGACGGCGAGGGCGAGCAGCACCTCCACCGCGGTGTCGACCCCGGTCGCCCACGCCACCAGCAGGGACGAGCCGAGAAAGACGACCTCCACGACCACGAAGGCCCACAGCCCCCAGCGGACCCGTGGGGTCGGCGAGGGCCGCAGGTCGAACCGGTCGAGACCGGACCCGCGCGCGGGCGGCGGCGCGCCCTGCGGGCCACCGGGCTGCGGCGGCCACGGCCACGGGGCCGGACCGGATCCGGTCGTGCCCGGCGGCCCGGGCGGAGAGCTCATGCCCCCAGAGATACCGGACGTCCCCGCATCACGACCACCGACGGGCTCCGCAGCGCGCCGAGGTCGTCGCGTGGATCACGGTCGTAGACGACCAGGTCCGCCGGTGCGCCCGGCACCGGGCCGGCCGGGCGGCCCAGCCAGGAGCGCGCCGCCCAGCTGGCGGCGCCGATCGGGTCGGGGTGCCCGGCCCGGGCCAGCTCGGCGACCTCGTCGGCGATCCGGCCGTGCGCGATGCCGCCGCCGGCGTCGGTGCCCGCGTAGACCGGTACCCCGGCCTCGATCGCCTTCCCGACCGTCTCCCAGGCGTGGGTATGCAGGTCGCGCATGTGCCCGGCGTAGCGCGGATACTTCGTCGCCATCTCCGCGATCGACGGGAAGGTCTCGACGTTGATCAGGGTCGGGACCAGTGCGGTGCCGCGGGCGGCCATCTCGGCGATCAGGTCGTCGGTCAGGCCGGGGCCGTGCTCGATGCAGTCGATCCCGGCCCGGATCAGGCCGGGGAGCGCGTCGGTGCCGAAGACGTGGGCGGTGACCCGCGCGCCGGCGTCGTGCGCGGCGGCGATGGCCTCGGCCAGCACGTCGTCCGGCCAGAGCGGGGCGAGGTCGGCGTCGTCCGCGCCGAGACCCCGGTCGATCCAGTCGCCGACGAGCTTCACCCAGCCGTCGCCGCGGGCGGCCTGGGCGCGGACCTCGTCGACGAGTAGCCGCGGGTCGTCCAGCTCGCGGGCCAGGCCGGGGATGTAGCGCTTGGGCCGGGCGACGTGCCGGCCGGCACGGATGATCTCGGGCAGGTCGTCGCGGGCCTGCAGCGCGCTGGTGTCGACCGGCGATCCGCAGTCGCGCAGCAGCAGGGCGCCGGCGTCCCGGTCGGTGCGGGCCTGGTCCTCGGCCTCGTCCAGGTCGACGGGGCCGGACGGCCCGAGCCCGACGTGGCAGTGCGCGTCCACCAGGCCGGGCACGATCCAGCCGGAGGTGACCAGGTCCTCGGCACCGGGCAGCGGTTCCGGGCTGATCCGCCCGGAGCCGTCGACGTACAGGTCCACCGATGACGCGCCGGACGGACCCAGCAGCGTTCCGCGCAGCCGCCACCCTGCGGCAGGAAGATCACCCATGCGAGCGGACCCTACGCGAGCGTCACTTCTTCTTGCCGAAGTTCAGCTTCGACGGGTCGAACCCGGCCGGCAGCTGGTCCATCCCGCCGAGGCCGGGCGGCAGCTGCTGCAGGCTCGGCGGCATGTTCGACAGGTCCGGGGCGCCCTGGCCGGCCCGGTTGGCCGGGTTCCCGCTGCGCCGGCCCTTCTTGGCCTGCTTCGCCTTACGGGCGTTCTTCGGCACCTTCTTGGTGGCGCTGCGACCGCCACCGCCCATGCCGAACTGGCCGGCCATCTGCTTCATCATCTTGCGGGCCTCGAAGAACCGGTTCACCAGCTCGTTCACGTCGGTGACCGTGACGCCGGACCCGTTCGCGATCCGCAGCCGGCGGGAGGCGTTGATGATCTTCGGGTCGTCCCGCTCGGCCGGGGTCATGCCGCGGATGATGGCCTGCAGCTTGTCGACCTGGCGGTCGTCGACCTGGTCGAGGGCGGCCTTCATCTGCCCGGAGCCGGCCCCCGGGAGCATGTTGAGGATGTTGCCGATCGGCCCCATCTTGCGCAGCTGCAGCATCTGCTGCAGGAAGTCCTCCAGCGACAGCTCGCCGGAGCTGATCTTCGCCGCGGCGGCCGCGGACTGTTCGGCGTCGAAGACCTGCTCGGCCTGCTCGATCAGGGTGAGCAGGTCGCCCATCCCGAGGATGCGCGAGGACATCCGGTCGGGGTGGAAGACGTCGAAGTCGGAGAGCTTCTCCCCGTTCGAGGCGAACAGGATCGGCTGCCCGGTGACCTCACGGACGGACAGCGCGGCGCCGCCGCGGGCGTCGCCGTCGAGCTTGGTGAGGACGACGCCGGTGAACCCGACCCCGTCGCGGAACGCCTCGGCGGTGGCGACGGCGTCCTGACCGATCATCGCGTCGACGACGAACAGGACCTCGTCGGGCTGCACCGCGGTCCGGATGTCGGACGCCTGGCGCATCAGCTCCTCGTCGACACCGAGCCGGCCGGCCGTGTCGACGACGACGACGTCGTACTGCTTGTCCCTCGCGTGCGCGATGCCGTCGCGGGCGACGCCGACCGGGTCACCGGGGCCTTCGGGCAGCTCCCCGGAACCGGTGGCGCCCGGGTGCGGCGCGAACGTCGGCACCCCGGCGCGCTCACCGACGATCTGCAGCTGGTTCACCGCGTTCGGGCGCTGCAGGTCGCAGGCCACCAGCAGCGGGGTGTGCCCCTGACCCTTCAGCCAGCGGGCCAGCTTGCCGGCCAGGGTCGTCTTACCGGCACCCTGCAGACCGGCCAGCATGATGACCGTCGGCGGTTCCTTGGCCAGGTTCAGTCGCCGGGTCTCGCCGCCGAGGATCGCGACGAGCTCCTCGTTGACGATCTTGACGACCTGCTGGGCCGGGTTCAGGGCACCGGAGACCTCCGCCCCCTTGGCCCGTTCCTTGACCTTCGTGATGAAGGCGCGGACCACCGGCAGGGCGACGTCCGCCTCCAGCAGGGCGATCCGGATCTCGCGCGCGGTGGCGTCGATGTCGGCGTCGGAGAGCCGGCCCTTGCCGCGGAGGTCGCGCAGCGTGGATCCGAGCCGCTCGCTGAGGGAGTCGAACACCCTTGCCAGCCTACTTGGCCAGTACCAGGCCGCGGCGGGCGCCGGACCGGTCCGTCGAGCGGACCGAGGCCCAGCCGCGTTCCCGGCCGTCCCGCACCCTCGACCCGACCCCCTCGGCGCGCGCGGCGTGCCGGGCGAACGGCCGGGTCCGCACCACCCGGCCGCGGGCACGCTGGCCCCGCAGGGCGAGGTCGGGCGGCACGTCGAGCCACAGCAGGTGCGGCGCGCGCCCGCAGGCGCGGGCCAGTAGCCGGACCGCCGTCCGCACCCGGGCCGAGGTCGCCGGCAGGTGCACGATGACGGTGTCGGCGGGCCCCAGACACGCGGCCACCACGGCCGAGCGGTGCAGGAGGTGGGTCAGCCAGCGGTAGGCCGGATACGGGGTGCCGGGCGGGAGCAGCCGTGCGAGCCGGGTCCGCACCGCGCCCGAGTCGAGCAGCCGCGTCCCGGCCGGGGCGTCGAGGGACTGCAGCAACGTGGACTTGCCGGCCCCGGGCAGGCCCGCGACCAGCAGCAGCGTCCGGCCGGGCAGCACCAGCCGCACACCCCCGCCGTCGGACGGGGCGGTCACGGGGTGTGCGGCGTCGGCACTGCCGGTAGTCATGTGTGACGAAACGGTCGATGTCGCCGAATCGTTCCGCCGCGACACGTCATCCGGCATGGTGGATCGCGTGGCCCTGCTCGTGCTGGAGTGGATCGTCGCCGCCGTGCTGCTCGCGGCCGGGGTGATGCTGCTGGTCGTGGGGGCGTTCGTCACCGGCGGGATCGCCACCCTGATCGCGGCGGCCTGGCTGGTGCGCTGCATCCGCCGGACGTAGAGACCCCGGCCGTCCGGATCGGACGGCCCGCCCCGACCGCCGCTCAGCGCCCCGGCTTCCCCCGGAACACTCCGTGCAACGCCACAACGGCGGATGATCCCGCTCGGTTCCCGCATCCCCCCGGCGTGACCTCCGTCGCGGCCGCGTCACGATCGCGTCAAGGTTCCCGGGCACGGCGTCAGGGTTCCGTTCACCCACCCCGTCCGGCCCCTCCCGCGGCGGGACGCTCGCACCGTTCGCCGGACGGTCCGGTGAGCGGAGCGAGAGGGGTGTTCCGGTGTCCGATGTGGTCGTCGCACTGCTGCTGGTCGGCGGGTTCGCCGTCCTGGTCCTGTGCCTGCGCGGCCTGGAACGGCTGTGATCCCGGTGAGTGCCGTGATCACGATGGGCGCCCCGGACCTGGTGGCGAACGTGGTGGGCGGGGTCGTCGCGTTCGCACTGCTCGTCCACCTCGTCGTGGCGCTGCTGCGGCCGGAGAGGTTCTCCAGGTGAGCGACGTCGTCGCCGGCCTCCTGCAGGCCGGCCTGCTGATCGTCCTGCTCGGGGCCTGCTACGTCCCGGTCGGCGACCACATGGCCCGGGTCTTCACCGACGAGCGGGACCTGCGGGTCGAGACCGCGCTGTACCGGCTGGCCGGCGTCGACCCGCGGGCCGGGCAGCGCTGGCCGACCTACGCCGCCGGCGTGCTCGGCTTCTCGTTCGTCTCGGTGCTGCTGCTCTACCTGGTGCAGCGGCTCCAGCCGCTGCTGCCGCTGTCGTCCGGCCGTGGCGCGGTGGACCCGCCGACGGCGTTCAACACCGCGATCTCGTTCGTGACCAACACGAACTGGCAGAGCTACGTGCCCGAGCAGACGACGGGCGACGCCGTGGCGACGGCCGGGCTCACCGTGCAGAACGTGGTCTCGGCCGCGGTCGGGCTGGCGGTCGCGATCGCGCTGGTGCGGGGGTTCGTCCGGTCCGGCGACGACCGGATCGGGAACGTCTGGGTGGACCTCACCCGCGGCGTCGTCCGGATCCTGCTGCCCTTCTCCCTCGTCGCGGCGGTGCTGCTCGTCGCGATGGGCGTGACGATGTCGCTGCGCGCCGGCGTCGACGTCCGCGGGGTCGACGGGGCGGCGTACACGCTGCCGATGGCGCCGACGGCCTCCCAGGAGGCGATCAAGCTGCTCGGCACCAACGGCGGCGGGATCTACAACGCCAACTCCGCGCACCCGTTCGAGAACCCGAGCGCGCTGACCAACGTGTTCGAGATCTTCCTGATGCTGGTGATCCCGGTCTGCCTCACCCGCACCTTCGGCGGGCTGGTCGGCGACCGCAGGCAGGGCACGGTGCTGCTGTCGGTGATGGGCGTGCTGTGGGGCGCGATGCTCGCCCTCGCCTGGTTCGCCGAGACCCACCCGAACGGCGCAGCGGCGCTCGCCGCCGGGGCGGCGACCGAGGGCAAGGAGGTCCGGTTCGGGATCCCGGGCTCGGTGCTGTTCGCGGTGTCGACCACCGGGACCTCGACGGGTGCGGTGAACGCGATGCACGACAGCGTCACCGGCGGCGCGGGCGGTGTGCTCCTGCTGAACATCCTGTTCGGTGAGATCGCGCCGGGCGGGGTCGGCTCCGGGCTCTACGGGATCCTGGTGCTCGCGATCGTCGCGGTCTTCCTGGCCGGCCTCATGGTCGGGCGCACCCCGGAGTACCTGGGCAAGAAGCTCGGCCGCCGGGAGGTCACCGCGGCGGTGCCGGCGGTGCTCGCCATGCCGGCGCTGGTCCTGCTCGGCACCGGGACCGCCGTCGCCCTGCCCGGGACCCTCGACGCGCTGACCAACGACGGCGCGCACGGCTTCTCCGAGGTCCTCTACGCGTTCGCCAGCGCGGCCAACAACAACGGGTCGGCCTTCGCCGGCCTCACCGCGACGGGCGACTTCTTCCAGGTCGCGCTCGGGCTGGCCATGCTGTTCGGCCGGTTCGTCCCGATCCTCGCGGTACTCGCGCTCGCCGGTGCGCTCGCCCGGCAGCGCCGCGTCGGACCCGGCGCCGGGACGCTGGCCACCGACGAGCCGCTGTTCGGCGTGCTGCTCGCCGGGACGGTCGTCCTGGTCGCCGCCCTCACCTTCTTCCCGGCGCTCGCGCTGGGACCGCTCGCGGAGGCACTCGCATGACCACCCCGACCCTGGAACGGTCCCCGGCCGGACCGGCGGGCACCCGCTCCCCCGCGCGGGCCGGCGCGTTCCGGCCGGCCCAGCTCGTGGCCGCGCTGCCCGGCGCGTTGCGCAAGCTCGGCCCGCGGACCCAGCGGCGCAACCCGGTCATGTTCGTGGTGTGGGCCGGGTCGGTGCTGGTCACGCTGGACGCGATCGTCGCCCCGTCGCTGTTCGGCTGGCTGATCGCGGTGTGGCTCTGGTTCACGGTGCTGTTCGCGAACCTCGCCGAGGCCGTGGCCGAGGGCAACGGGAAGGCGCAGGCCGACACGCTGCGCCGATCCCGGCGGGACACGGTGGCCCGCCGGCTCACCGCCGCCGGGTGCGAGGAGCGCGTCGGCGGGGCCGACCTGCGGGTCGGGGACCGGGTCGTCGTCGAGGCGGGGGAGAGCGTGCCCGGCGACGGCGACGTCGTCTCCGGGATCGCCACCGTCGACGAGTCCGCGATCACCGGCGAGTCCGCGCCCGTGGTGCGGGAGGCGGGTGGGGACCGCTCGAGCGTCACCGGCGGCACCACGGTGCTGTCGGACCGGATCGTCGTCGAGATCACCGCGGCACCCGGGGAGTCCTTCGTGGACCGGATGATCGTGCTGGTCGAGGGGGCGGCCCGGCAGAAGACGCCGAACGAGATCGCGCTGACCATCCTGCTCGCCGCGCTCACGGTGATCTTCCTGCTCGCGGTGGTCGCGCTGCAGCCGATGAGCGCCTACGCCGGCGGACCGCAGGACGTCGTCGTCCTGGTCGCGCTGCTGGTCTGCCTGATCCCCACCACGATCGGCGCCCTGCTCTCGGCGATCGGGATCGCGGGCATGGACCGGCTGGTGCAGCGCAACGTGCTGGCCACCTCCGGCCGCGCGGTCGAGGCCGCCGGCGACGTCGACACCCTGCTGCTCGACAAGACCGGGACGATCACCTTCGGCAACCGGCGGGCCACCGAGCTGATCCCGGTGCTCGGCCACGACGCGCACGACCTCGCGGTCGCGGCGCGGCGGTCCAGCCTGGCCGACCACACCCCCGAGGGGCGCAGCGTCGTCGAGCTCTGTGCGCGGGAGCACGGGCTACCCGCGGAGGCGTCGCCGGACGAGGCCCGCGCGGAGTTCGTCCCCTTCACCGCGCAGACCCGCATGTCCGGGATCGACCTCGGCGGCCGGCGGATCCGCAAGGGCGCCGCCTCGTCCGTGCTCGCGGCGACCGGGGTGCGCAGCGGCGAGGTGGACCGGCTGGTCGCGGTCGTCTCCGACGAGGGCGGGACGCCCCTGCTGGTCGCCTCCGACGACCGGGTGCTCGGCGTGATCCGGCTGTCCGACGTCGTCAAGCCCGGCATCGCGGCGCGGTTCGCCGAGCTGCGCTCGATGGGGGTCCGCACGGTGATGGTGACCGGGGACAACCCCCGCACAGCCCGGGCGATCGCCGCCGAGGCCGGCGTCGACGACCACATCGCCGAGGCCACGCCCGAGGACAAGATGGCCCGGATCCGCGCCGAGCAGGAGGGCGGGCGGCTGGTCGCGATGACCGGCGACGGCACGAACGACGCGCCGGCGCTCGCGCAGGCCGACGTCGGCGTCGCGATGAACACCGGGACGGCCGCGGCCAAGGAGGCCGGCAACATGGTCGACCTCGACTCCGACCCGGCCAAGCTGATCGAGATCGTGCGGATCGGCAAGCAGCTGCTGATCACCCGGGGCGCGCTGACCACGTTCTCGGTGGCGAACGACCTGGCCAAGTACTTCGCGATCCTGCCCGCGATGTTCGCGACCCTGTACCCGTCGCTCGGCCTGCTGAACGTGATGGGACTGCACTCACCCCGGTCCGCGATCCTCTCCGCGGTGATCTTCAACGCGCTGGTCATCGTGGCGCTGATCCCGCTCGCGCTGCGCGGCGTGCGGTACCGGCCGGGCCCGGCGTCGAGCCTGCTGCGCCGGAACCTGCTGGTCTACGGCCTGGGCGGGGTGCTGGTGCCGTTCGCCGGGATCTACCTCATCGACCTGCTGGTCCGACTGCTCCCGGGGATGTGACGTGCTCTCCACACTGCGCCGGCAGACCCTCACCGGTCTGCGCCTGCTGCTCGTACTCACCGTGCTCTGCGGGATCGCCTACCCGCTCGCGGTCTGGGGCGTCTCCCGGCTCCCGGGGCTGCACGGCCACGCCGAGGGATCGGTGATCGAGCGGGGCGGCACGGTCGCCGGGTCGTCGCTGATCGGCGTCGACCCGGTCCCGGCCGACCCCGCCGCGGACCCGTGGTTCCACACCCGGCCCTCGGCCTCGGCGGACGGCGCGCTCGGCCCGGCCGACACCGCGACGTCCGGCGGGTCGAACCTGGCCGGCGACTCCCCGCGGCTGCGCGACACCGTCGCCGGGCGCCGCGCCCTGATCGCGGCCCGCGAGGGGGTGGCCCCGGCCGCCGTGCCGCCCGATGCGGTGACCGCGTCGGGCTCGGGGCTGGACCCGGACATCAGCCCGGAGTACGCGGCCCTGCAGGTGGACCGGGTCGCCCGGGTCACCGGGCTGCCCGTGGCCCGGGTCGAGGACCTCGTCGCGCGGGCGAGCAGCGGGCGCATACTCGGGTTCCTGGGAGAGCCCCACGTGAACGTGACGGAACTGAACCTCGCGGTCGCGGACGCACGACAGGGCGGGTGAGGACGGATGACGGCCGGGCCGCCGGGCACGCTCCGGATCCACCTGGGCGCCGCCCCCGGCGTGGGCAAGACCTACGCGATGCTGTGCGAGGCGCACCGGCGGCGTGAGCGGGGCACCGACGTCGTCGCCGGGGTCGTCGAGACGCACGGCCGGGACCGGACCGCCGCGCTGCTCGACGGCCTCGAGCTGCTCCCCCGGCGCCACACCCCGGTCGGCGACGAGCTCGACGTCGCGGCGGTGCTCGCCCGCCGGCCCGAGGTGGTGCTGGTCGACGAGCTCGCGCACACCAACGCGCCCGGCTCGGCGCACCCCAAGCGCTGGCAGGACGTCCGGGACATCCTCGACGCCGGCATCGACGTGCTCTCCACGGTCAACGTGCAGCACCTGGAGTCCCTCGGCGACGTCGTCGAGCGGATCACCGGGGTCCGGCAGCGGGAGACCGTCCCGGACGGGTTCGTCCGCCGCGCCGAGCAGGTCGAGCTGGTCGACCTCACCCCGGAGGCGCTGCGCCGCCGGCTCGCCCACGGCAACGTCTACCCCGCGGAGCGGATCGACGCCGCGCTGGCGAACTACTTCCGGGTCGGCAACCTGATCGCGCTGCGCGAGCTCGCCCTGCTGTGGGTGGCCGACGAGGTGGACGTCGCGCTCCGCCGGCACCGCCGCGACCAGCACATCACCGAGACCTGGGAGACCCGGGAACGGGTGGTGGTCGCGCTGACCGGCGGCCACGAGTCCGAGGCGGTGCTCCGCCGTGCCGCGCGGATCGCGACCCGGGCCGGCGGGGCGGACCTGCTCGCCGTGCACGTGCTGCGCGGCGACGGGCTGGCCGGTCCCCCGGTCGCCGCGGTGCACGCCCTGCGGACCCTGGCCGACGACCTCGGCGCCACCTTCCACACCGTGGTCGGTGACAGCGGCGCGGCGGGGGTGACCGCGGCGCTGCTGGAGTTCGCCCGTGGCGCCAACGCCACCCAGCTCGTGCTCGGCACGTCGCGCCGCTCCCGGCTGGCCCGGCTGTTCGACCCGGGCATCGGGGCCCGGGTGGTGCGGGACTCGGGCTCGATCGACGTGCACATGGTCACCCACGCCGCGGCCGGCTCGGCGCTGCGCCTGCCGTCGCTGCGCAGCGAGGTGCCGGGCCGCCGGCACCTCGCGGGCTGGGCCGTGGCCCTGCTCGCGCCGCCGGTGGCGACCCTGCTCGGGGTCGCTCTCACCCGGGTCGTGGGGCTCTCGACCGACGTCGTCCTGTTCTTCCTCGCGACGGTCGCGGCGGCGCTCGTCGGCGGCCTCGGCCCGGCACTGGTCGCCGCCCTGTTCGGCGGGCTGCTGCTCAACTTCTTCCTGACCCCGCCGCTGTACTCGCTGCGGGTCGGCGCGCCGGAGAACGTCGTCACCCTCGTCGCGATGCTGCTCGTCGCCGTGCTCGTCGCGCTGGTGGTCGACCGGGCGGCCCGGCGCGGCGAGCAGGCCGCCCGGGCCCGGGCGGAGGCGACGCTGCTGGCGTCGTTCGCCCGGACCGTGCTGACCCGCTCCGACCCGCTGCCACGGCTGCTGGAGAAGGTGCGCGAGGCGTTCGGGCTGCGGTCGGTCGGCCTGCTCGAGCGCGACGGCACCCGGTGGAGCCGGGTCGCCGGCGCCGGTCCCCCGGGGTGCGCGCGGCCGGAGGACGCCGACGTCGACGTCGCCGTCGAGCCGGGGCTGCACCTCGTCGGCGACGGCCGGTCGCTGCCGGCCAGGGACCGGCGGCTGCTGGAGACCGTCGGCGGGCAGGCGCTGCTCGCGCTGCGCGGCGAGAAGGCGGCCGACGAGGCGCGTCGGGCGCAGCGGCGGGCGGAGGCGCACGAGACCCGCGGGGCGCTGCTGTCCGCGGTCGGGCACGACCTGCGCAGCCCGCTGACCTCGATCAAGGCCGCCGTCGGGAGCCTGCGCGATCCCGCGCTGCGGCTGCCCGACGCCGACCGGGCCGAGCTGCTGGAGACCGTCGAGGAGTCGGTCGACCGGCTGACCGGGCTGGTCGGCAACCTGCTCGACTCGTCGCGGCTGGCGGCCGGCGCGGTCGAGCCGCTGCGGGAGGCGGTCGGCTACGACGAGGTCGTGGCCCGCGCCCTGCACGGGCTGCCCGGCGCGCAGCGGGCCGGGCTGGAGCTCGCGGAGGACCTGCCCGACGTCGTGGCCGACGTCGGGCTGCTGGAACGGGTCGTCGCGAACCTGGTCGACAACGCGCTGCGGCACGGGCGGGGGGCTCCGGTCACGCTGCGGGCGAGCGCGCACGGCGGCCGGGCGGAGCTGCGGGTGACCGACCGCGGTCCGGGCCTCACGCCGGCGCAGCGCGAGCACCTGTTCGCGCCCTTCCAGCGGCTCGGCGACCGCCGTACCGGCGGGATCGGGCTGGGGCTCTCGGTCGCCCGCGGTCTCACCGAGGTGATGGGCGGCTCGCTGTCCGCCGAGGACACCCCCGGTGGCGGGCTGACGACCGTGATCTCGCTGCCGGTCGCCGTCCCGGCCGTGCCCGGGCCCGGCGGGGCCCGGCCGTGACCGGACCGGACGGCCCGGGACCGGACGGCCGCGCGGTGCGCGTGCTGGTGGTCGACGACGACCCGCAGATCGCCCGCGCGCTGCGGATCAACCTGACCGCGCACGGCTACCACGTCGCCGTCGCCGGGGACGGCCGTTCCGCGCTGCGGGCGGTCGGTGACCTGCGCCCCGACGTCGTCGTGCTGGACCTGGGGCTGCCCGACCTCGACGGCACCGACGTGATCGCCGGGATCCGCGGCTGGTCCGAGGTGCCGATCGTGGTGCTGTCCGCGCGGACCGGCTCGGCGGACACGGTCACCGCGCTGGACACCGGCGCCGACGACTACGTCACCAAGCCGTTCGGGATGCCCGAGCTCCTCGCCCGGCTACGGGCCGCGGTCCGCCGCGCGGCCACGACGCCGGGGCCCGGCGAGCGCACCGTCTCCTTCGGCGAGGTGGAGGTCGACCTCGGACGCAAGCGGGTCCGGCGGGCCGGCGAGAACGTGCACCTCACCCCCACCGAGTGGGGCATGCTCGAGATGCTCGCCCGGCACCCGGGCCGGCTCGTGTCGCAGCGGGACATGCTGACGCACGTGTGGGGCCCTCGCTACGAGGACCGCACCAACTACCTGCGGGTCCACCTCGCGCAGCTGCGCCGCAAGCTCGAGGCGGAGCCGTCCCGGCCCCGCCACCTGCTGACCGAGCCGGGCATGGGGTACCGCCTGGAGCCCGGCGACACCGCGAGCTGACTGCCGGGCGGTCAGAGCGCGTCGGTGCCGCGCTCGCCGGTCCGCACCCGCACGACGTCGTCGACCGTGGTCACCCAGACCTTCCCGTCGCCGATCTTCCCGGTGTGTGCCGCGTCGACCACGGCCTGCAGCACCCGCTCGGCGTGCTCGTCGTCCACCACGACCTCGACCCGGATCTTCGGCACGAAGTCGACCGAGTACTCCGCACCGCGGTACACCTCGGTGTGCCCCTTCTGCCGGCCGAACCCCTGCACCTCCGAGGTGGTCAGCCCGGCCACGCCGAGCCCCTCGAGGGCGTCCTTCACCTCGCCCAGCACGAACGGCTTGACGATCGCGGTCACCAGCTTCATGGCTCTCCCTCCGGAGTCCTGGCAGCGTGCGCCCGGTCGTCGCCGACGGCGCGGAGGCCAGCATCCCGCCGTCCGGCCGATCGCGGGAGACGATCACCACCGGCACCCCGTGTCGTGACCCAACCGGTACGGGCCGCTGCCCGGTGCCGGCCGCTCAGCGGTCGCCGGCGCGGGCCCGTTCGCGCCGGCCCGCGGCGACCCCGAGGACCGTGCGTTCGATCTCCCGGCGCGCGGCCCGGTCCGGGCTCCCCGCGATGCCGAACGAGTCGACGACCGAGGCGCCGAGCGTCTCCACCCGGGCCCACACCAGGTCCACCCCGCTGCGCTCCAGGGCGGCCGTGACGTGGTGCAGCAACCCGATCCGGTCCGTGGCGCGCAGCTCCAGCACCACCGCCCCGGTCGCCTCGTCGTCGAACCACAGCACCCGCGGCGGGGCGGTCCGCTCCACCCCGGGTGCCGACGGCGCGTAGTCCCGTTCCTTGCGGGCCAGCGCCGCGTCCAGCTCGAGGGTCCCGGCGAGCACCCGGACGAGGTCGGAGCGGACCAGCGCCGGATCGGGCAGCCCGCCGAAGCGCGGGGTGACGGCGAAGGTCTGGATGGCGACCGGTCCCCCGTCCCCGTCCTCGACCGTGAGCCCCGCGGTGTGCACCTGCAGCGAGTGCAGAGCGACCACCCCGGCGGTCGCGGAGAGCGCACCGCGCCGGTCCGGGAGCGCGACGGTCACGGTCGCGACGTCGTCGCCCGAGTGGAAGACGACCTGGGGACCGCCGTCGGCGCGCACCGAGCGCGCCAGCTCGGCGTGCTCCGGGTCGTCCGGGCCGGGCGCGTCGAACGGGCGCCCGTCGAGCTCGGTCAGGCACCGCCCGGTGAGCTCGCGGACCAGGGTCCGCCGCCACGGGCTCCACACCCCGGGGCCGGTCCCCAGCGAGTCGGCCTCGGCGAGGGCGTCGAGCAGTTCGAGGAGCACGGCGACCGCCCGGTCGCCGCCGTCGCCGACCGCGCCGCGCAGGGTGTCCAGCACCCGGGCGACCGTCGCCGGGTCGTCGGGGTCGCGGCGGGTCGCGGTGTGCGGCAGCAGCAGGTGGTGTCGGACCATCGCGGCGAGCAGCACGACGTCGTCGTCGCGCAGTCCCAGCCGTTCCCCGATCTGGCGCACCAGCGACTCGCCGACGACCGAGTGGTCGCCACCGCGGCCCTTCCCGATGTCGTGCAGCAGCGCACCGACCAGCAGCAGGTCCGGCCGCGGGACCCGGGTGGTCAGCGCGGCGGCGCGGACGCACACCTCGACGAGGTGCCGGTCGACGGTCCAGACGTGGGTGCGGTCGCGCGGGGGCAGGTCGCGCACCGCGCCCCACTCCGGGAACAGCCGGCCCCACAGCCCGGTGCGGTCCAGCGACTCGATCACCCCGACCATCGCCTCGCCGGTGCCGAGCAGCGCGAGCAGCTCGGCGAGCGCGGCACGCGGCCACGGCGTGCGCAGCTCGGGGGCGGTGTCGGCGAGCCGGGTCAGGGTGCCCGCCGAGATCGGCAGACCGGTCCGCGCGGCGGTCGCGGCGACCCGCAGGACGAGCGCCGGGTCCTTCGCCGCCGAGGCGTCCCGGGCCAGGCCGACCTCGCCGCCGTGCTCGACGACGCCGGAGTCCAGCGGGCGCCGGACCGGGGCCCGGCGCAGCGCGGCCAGCCCCCGTTTCGGGAGCGCGTTGCGGGCCTGGCGCAGCCCGACCTCGGTGGCGAAGGCGACCGCGCGGGCGGCGCCGGACAGCGACCGGGCGAGCTCGAACCGGTCACCGATCTCCAGCTCGGCCGCGATGTCGTCGGCGTCCTGGGCGCGCAGCACGTCGTGCGCCCGGCCGGACCGCCGGTGCAGCTCGGTGCGCACGTCGAGCAGCAGCGTGCGCGCCGCCACGACCTCGGCCGAGGGCCGGTCGACGAGCTGGGCGGTGGCCAGGGCGTCGAGCAGCTGGATGTCGCGCAGGCCGCCGTGCCCGCTCTTGAGATCGGGCTCGATGCGGTGGGCGACGTCACCGTTGCGGCGCCACCGCTCGGCGGTGGTCTCGACGATCTCGTCGAACCGGCTGCGCATCCCGGCCCGCCACGCCTGCCGGACGGCGTCGCGGACCTTCGCCGAGAGCTTGCCGTCCCCGGCGATGTGCCGGGTCTCGATCAGCCCCATCGCGGCCCGCAGGTCGGTGGTGGCGATCTGGACGGCCTGGCCGGGGGTGCGGACGGAGTGGTCGAGGCCGATCCCGGCGTCCCAGAGCGGGTACCAGAGCTGCTCGGCGAGGGTGTCGATGCCCTTGCGCCCGTCGTGCAGCAGGACGAGGTCGAGATCGGAGTACGGGCACAGCTCGCGGCGGCCGAGCGCCCCGACGGCGACGAGGGCGGCTCCGCTGCCGTCGCCGCCGAACCCGAGTGTGGCGCAACGGGACGAGAGCCAGAAGTCGTGCAGGTCCACCAGTGCCGCCCGGAGCGCCTCCGGACCGTGGTGGTGCCGGCCGTTGGACTCCAGCAGCACCGTTCTCGCCCTGACCAGGTCCGCCGCCTCGCCCGACCCGAGGACCGTCATCGCACTCCCTGTCGTCTTGCACCGATCGGCCCGGTTCCGGGTCCGATGTCCGGATCGGGTCCGGACGGCGGACGGGCCCGCCGCTCCCTGCGGGGAACGACGGGCCCGTCCGGTCTCGCGTCTGTCACAGGAGACGGAGCAACTCCGACTCAGATGGCGTCGGCGCCGCGCTCGCCGGTCCGGACGCGCACCACGGTCTCGACCGCGGTCACCCAGACCTTGCCGTCACCGATCTTGCCGGTGCGGGCGGCCTCGACGATCCCGTCGACCACCTTGTCCAGCAGAGCGTCGTCCACGACGACCTCCACCCGGACCTTCGGGACGAAGTCGACGGAGTACTCGGCACCCCGGTAGACCTCGGTGTGACCCTTCTGGCGACCGTAGCCCTGGACCTCGCTGATGGTCAGTCCGAGGACACCGATCTGCTCCAGCGCGCCCTTGACGTCCTCGAGGACGAACGGCTTGACGATGGCGGTGACGAGCTTCATCGGCTCAGCCCTCCTTCGTGGCGGTGGGGGCCTCCGAGGGCGCCGAGCCGGTCGTCGGCGCGGTGGCGGTGCTCAGACCGCTGCCGCCCCGCAGGCCGGAGAACTCGTAGCCGGTCTCGGCGTGCTGGCCCTCGTCGATGCCGGCGAGCTCCTCGTCGTCGTCGACCCGCAGGCCCAGGGTGGCCTTGACGACGAGCACGATGATCGTGGTGACCACGGCGCAGTAGACGATGGTGGCCAGCGCGGCGAGCACCTGGATACCCAGCTGGGTCACGCCGCCGCCGTAGAACAGGCCGTCGGTGGCGTCCGGCGCGACCGCGGTGCCGAAGAAGCCGATGGCCACGGTGCCCCAGAGGCCGGCGACCAGGTGCACGCCGACGACGTCGAACGAGTCGTCGTAGCCCAGCTTGTACTTCAGGCCCACCGCCCAGGCGCTCAGCACACCGGCGATACCGCCGACGATCAGCGCACCGATCGGCGAGATGGCCGCGGCGGCCGGGGTGATGGCGACCAGACCGGCCACGATGCCCGAGGCGGCACCCAGCGAGGTGGCCTTGCCGTAGCGGATCCGCTCGTAGAGCAGCCAGCCGAGGATGGCGGCGGCGGTCGCGGCGACGGTGTTGGTGAAGGCGAAGCCCGCGGCCCAGTCGGCCGCACCGGCGGAACCGGCGTTGAAGCCGAACCAGCCGAACCAGAGGAGGCCGGCACCCAGCATGACCATGGTCAGGTTGTGCGGGCGGGCGGCCTCCCGCGGCCAGTTGCGACGCTTGCCCATGATGATGCAGAGCACCAGGGCGGCGACACCGGCGTTGATGTGGACCGCGGTACCACCGGCGAAGTCCAGGGCGCCCAGGCTGGTGGCGATCCAGCCCTGGTCGAGGTCGAAGACCCAGTGCGCGACCGGGAAGTAGACCAGCGTCGCCCACAGGGCGGAGAACAGGATCCAGGCGCCGAACTTCATCCGGCTCGCCGCCGCACCCGCGATCAGCGCGGTGGTGAGGATGGCGAACATCGCCTGGAAGCCGACGATCGCGAGCGTCGGAACCAGCTCGGAGGCCTCGTCGTTCTCCAGGATGGCAGTCAGGCCGAAGTAGCTGGCCGGGTTACCGAGCAGTCCGAGGCCGATGTCCGGACCGAACACCATCGAGTAGCCGTACAGGATCCACAGGACGCCGACGACGCCGAGCGCGCTGAAGACCATCATCATCATGTTCAGGACGCTCTTGGCCCCGGCCTGTCCTGCGTAGAACAGTGCCAGGCCCGGCGTCATGAGCATGACGAACGCCGCACACGTCAAGATCCATGCGGTATCACCGCTGTTGAGCCCTTCCACGAGCTTCCATCCCTCCCACGTCTGTCATGTCTGACTGGGTGGGAAGAATGGTGATCGCGTGTTTCGCGCTGGGCGCCGATTCGTTTCACACCGGTTAACAGGCCCGGTTTATGCATGACGGTTCTGTTACACAACTGCGCTCCGGGGACGCTTTGTCGCCCGGACGGTCTTCTTTGTGAGCCCCCACACGGCGCAACGACGTCCGCATCGGACTGCTTGACCGTGCCGCGGCGGCACGGTGTGCAGTGGCGACCATGACCACGTCGACGCCGCAGAGCGCGCCCCCGGAGCTGATCGAGGTCGAGGAGTTCTTCGCCGACCCGGGGTTCCTCGTCCCGCAGATCTCCCCGGACGGCACCCGGCTCGCGTACCTCGCCCCGCACCGCGGGCGGCGCAACATCTGGGTCCGCGGCATCGACGAGACCCACGACGACGCGGTGCCGGTCACCCACGACACCCGCCGCGGGATCTTCACCTACTACTGGACCGACGACCCCCGCCGGCTGCTCTATTTGCAGGACACCGACGGCAACGAGGACTTCCACCTGCACCGGGTCGACCTGGACCGGCCGGAGGAGCCCGCCGTCGACCTGACCCCGATGGACCCGGGGTCGCGGGTGTTCGCCGTCGAGCCGCTGCCCTCGGTCCCGGGCAGCGTGCTGGTCACGATGAACCGCCGCCCGGCCCACTTCGACGTGTTCCGCGTCGACGTCGCGACCGGCGAGGTCACGCTGCACCAGGAGCAGGCCGACCCGCAGGTCGGCGTCCTGCTCGACCGCGAGGGCCGCCCGGCGTTCGAGGTGGTGACGGAGCCCGACGGCACGATCGCCGTCTCCGGGGTCGACCGCACCACCGGGGCCGCCCGGCTGCTGCGCCGGATCGGCGGGACGGAGTACCCGCTGGGCGTGCACCCGCAGCTGGTGACCCCGGACGGCGACGGGCTGCTGCTGGGTTCGTACGCCCCCGACGGGGACGACCTGCGGCTGGTCCGCCTCGACCGGGAGACGGGTGAGGAGACCGTCGTCGCCGCCGCCCGGGGCCGCAGTCTCGACGTCATGGGCATCATGGCCCCCGGCGTCCTGCCGCCCGTCGTGTACACCGACCGGCGCACCGGTGAGCCGATCGCCGCCCGCTTCGCCGACGACCGTCCGCACATCGAGGTCCTCGACCCGCGGTTCGCCGAGGTCTACGCCGAGCTGGCGACGCTGTCCGACGGGGTGCTGGGGACGTTGTCGTCGGACGAGGAGGGCCGGCGCTGGGTCGCGACCTTCGGCCACGACCGCGAGCCGGGTGTGACCTGGTTCTACGACCACGCCACCGGCGAGCGGCGCCGGCTGGGCCGGCCGTTCCCGGACCTGGACCCCGAGGACATGGCCCCGATGACACCGGTGCGCGTCCCGGCCCGCGACGGGCTCGAGCTGCCCGGCTACCTCACGCTGCCGGTCGGCGTGGAGCCCCGGGACCTGCCGATGGTGCTGCTGGTGCACGGCGGCCCGTGGTCGCAGGACTTCTGGGGGTTCAACCCGGAGGTCCAGCTGCTGGCCAACCGCGGCTACGCGGTGCTGCAGGTCAACTACCGCGGCTCCATCGGGTACGGCCGCCGGCACCTGACCGCGGCCGTCGGCGAGACCGGCCGGGCGATGCACGACGACCTCGTCGACGCCGTCGAGTGGGCGATCGCGCAGGGGTACGCCGACCCGGACCGGATCGGCATCTCCGGGGTCTCCTACGGCGGCTACGCCACCCTGTTCGCCATCGCCACCGAACCCGAGCGGTTCGCCGCCGCGATCGACTACGTGGGCGTCTCCGACCTCGTGGCCGCGCTGCGGGCGCTGCCGCCGTTCACCCGGGCCTACAACGCCAACAGCTGGTACGGCTACCTCGGCGACCCGGAGATCCCAGTGGCGTCCAGCAGAGTGGTGTGTGACCGGCCCGGCGACGGGCGGAACCTCGTGTAGGGCGGCCACCGCGTGATCTTCTTGAACACCTCTCACAGCACCCAAGAAGCGAGATCACGCGATGACCGC
>NZ_JBEDNQ010000017.1:0-97551 GCF_040105385.1 Pseudonocardia nematodicida | reverse complement strand
GCCGCCACTGACCCCTCACCGACCACCGAGCAGGAGGCTGCACCCACCCCGACGATCCCGGCGCTGAGCGCCTGACCCAGCAAGATCACGCGTCAGCCGTCACACACCACGCCACAGGACTTGACCGAGATCCCGGAGCAGGAGGCCGAGTTGTCCGCCCGCTCGCCGATCACCATGGCCGAGGAGATCCGGACGCCACTGCTGGTCGCCCAGGGCGCCAACGACGTCCGCGTGCCGCAGGAGCAGTCCGACCGGATCGTGGCCTCGCTGCGCGAGCGCGGGGTGCCGGTGGAGTACCTGCTGGCCGAGGACGAGGGCCACGGTTTCGAGAACCCGGAGAACCGCCTGCGGCTCTACCGGGCCATCGAGCGGCACCTGGCCGAGCACCTGGGCGGGCGGACCCGGACGTGACGCCTCAGCGTCCCCAGGCGCCCGTCACCGCGGTCCGCGGCACGTAGTCCTCGAACGTGCGGGGTGCCCGCCCAGGACGGTCGCGAGGTCGTCGGACGTCCGGGCGATGGCCCCGCTCCGCATCAGCACGATCATCTCGGCGACGTGGGCCGGACCGCGGCGTCGCAGTCCCGGCTGTCCCATGTGGCCGGACGCCTGGAGTCCGACGGGCTCCTCGTCGACGAGCTCGGGCCGCACGACCTCGCCGCGTTGCAGCGCATCGGCACCGCCGTCGAGGCGGCCATCCGGCGCGATCGCTCCTGATCCCCTCAGGGCGCACCGGCGGGTACGGGCTCCTCGGCCGGCACGCTCTCGAGGTTCCGGAAGACGGGGGCGAGCAGCGCGAGCACCGCGGTGAACGCGGCCGCGCCGGCGAGCAGCACGCCGGCCGTGCCGAGCCCCGCCCCCGAGGCGACCGCCGCGATCGGGACACTGGTCAGTGCCGGCGCGGCCAGCAGCAGGGTGTTCTGGGCACCGAGCACCCGGCCGCGCATGGCGTCCGGCGTCGCCTCGATGATCAGGATGCCGAGGACGGCGGACACCGGCGCGTTGGTGAGCCCGACCAGCGCGGCCGCGGCGAGCACCACCCACGGCGCGGCCAGGCTCCCGACCAGGGCGAACCCGATCCCGAACCCGACCATGCCGAGGACGAACCAGGTCCGCCGCGACACCCGCCCGATCAGGGCGGCGTAGAGCGCGGAGCCGACGACGCTGCCGGCGGCGAGCGCGCTCAGCGTCAGACCGGTCAGCGCGGGCAGGTCCGCGGCGACGAAGTAGGCGGGCATCACGGTGGTCTGCAACGAGGCGATCACCGCGACCAGAACCGCCGACACCAGGGTCGCACCGAGCACGATCCGGGTCCGGGCGAGGAACCGCCACGAGGCGACCAGGTCGCCGACGGCCCGCCGGACCGCGCCCCGGGCCGGTCCGGGCTCGGGCACCGGGATCGCACCGGCCCGCGGGTCGACGGCGAGCGTGGTGAGCGCGGCGAGCAGGCTCGTCGCCGCCGTCACCAGCAGCACCGCCGACGACGGGCCGAGCAGCGCGACGAGCAGGCCGCCGACGCCGGGGCCGGCGAGCAGCAGCACGTTGCCGACGTTCTCCCGCGCCGCGATCAGCCGGTCGAGCCGGCCGGGGCGTGGGTCGCCGAGCCGGGCGAGGACCGGCAGCAGGGTCTCCTGCGCGGTCATGCCGGGCAGCCGGGCGACCGCGCCGAGCACGCCCAGGATCAGGAACCAGGTCATGTCCAGGCCCCACAGGACGTCGACGACCGGCAGCGCGGCGGTCGCGGACGCGCCGATCAGCCCGGACACGACGGCGACGGTCCGCCGGTCGATCCGGTCCACCAGCAGCCCGGACACCAGCCCGGTGGCGGCCGAGGCCGCGGTCGTGACGCTGGCGAGCACACCGGCGGCGAGGACGTCGCCGGTGCGCTCCAGCACCAGCAGTGGCAGGACGGCCGCACCGATCCCGGCCCCCAGCAGGGTGAACCCGTAGGAGACGAACCAGAGTGCGGGACTGGACCGCACGGTCCGCGGCGTCGTCATGGAGTCCTCCCTCGCTGTCGTACCTCTGCGAGGGAAGTCCGTGCCGCTGCGGCACGCTCAAGCCACGGGGGCTCCGGTGTGGGTCAGATCACTCCAGCGCGGGGTGCTCAGTTCAGCAGCGCGTCGACGAACGCCTTCGGCTCGAACGGGGCGAGGTCGTCCGGACCCTCGCCGAGCCCGACGAGCTTCACCGGCACGCCCAGCTCGCGCTGCACCCGGAACACGATCCCGCCCTTGGCGGTGCCGTCGAGCTTGGTGAGCGCGATCCCGGTGACGTCGACGACCTCGCCGAACACCCGGGCCTGGGTGAGCCCGTTCTGGCCGGTGGTCGCGTCGAGCACGAGCAGCACCTCGTCGACCCTGGCCTGCTTCTCGACCACCCGTTTGACCTTGCCCAGCTCGTCCATCAGGCCGGTCTTGGTGTGCAGCCGGCCCGCGGTGTCGAGCAGGACGGCGTCCACGCCGTCGTCGGTGCCGCGCTTGACCGCCTCGAACGCGACCGAGGCGGGGTCGGAGCCCTCCGGACCGCGGACGACGCCCGCCCCGGAGCGCTCGCCCCAGGTCACCAGCTGCTCGGCGGCCGCGGCGCGGAAGGTGTCGGCGGCGCCGAGGGTGACCCGGTGCCCGCCCGCGACGAGCACCCGGGCGAGCTTGCCGGTGGTCGTCGTCTTGCCCGTCCCGTTGACGCCGACGACCAGCAGGACCGCCGGGCGCCCCTCGTGCGGAAGCGCGTGCACCGACCGGTCCTGGCCGGTGTCGAGGGCCTCGCTGAGCACGTCGTGCAGGGTCTGGCGGACCCCGTCGGCGGTGCGGACGCCGCGGGTGGCCAGCTGCTCGCGCAGCGTCGCGGTGATCTCGGCGGTCATGTCCGGGCCGAGGTCGGCCTGGAGCAGGGTGGCCTCGACGTCCTCCCAGGACTCCTCGTCCAGGTCGCCGGCGCCGAGCAGGCCCAGCAGGCTCTGGCCGAGCCCGGAACGGGAGCGGGACAGCCGGCCGCGCAGCCGGCCGATCCGGCCCTCGGCCGGGGCGATCTCCTCGGCCGGGGCGCCGGGGGTGACCGGTGCCGCGGGGTCGGCGGCGGGGGCGGCCGTGCCGGGCTCGGTGGTGCCGGGCGCCGGGATCGCCGTGGTCGGGGCGCCGGTGCTGCCCGGGGCCGGGATCGCGGTGGTCGGAGCCTCGGTCGGCGCAGTCGGGGCCTCGGTGGCGGCGGGGGCCGGGATCGCCGTCGTCGTCGCCTCGGCGCCGGTCGGGAGCTGCTCGGTCGCCGCACCGGCTCCCCCGGCCCCGCCGGGCCGCCGGATCTGCCGGGTGGCCGGATCCTTGCTGGCCTCCTCGGTGTCGATCACCCTCGGTTCGGTGGGCGCCGCGGGCGCCCCCGGGTCGCGGCGCTCGGTCGGCACCGTCGGTCCGCTCGGGCCGCGGTCGGAGGTGACCGGCGGCGCGGTGCTCACCGGGATGCCGCCGGGCGGCGTGCGGGCCTCGGTGGCGCCGCCGACGACCGGAGTGCCGCCGGGCGGGGTGCGGACCTCGTCCGCGGTCGGCGTGGTGTCCTCGACGGGCGTCGCCTCCGGGCCGCTGCCCGTGACGGTGTCCGGCGCCGGTACCGGCGGGGCGCCGGCGTCCGGACCCCGGGGTCGCTCGGGGGCGGTCGCCGTGCCGGAGGCGAAGGAGAACCCGCCACCGGCCTGGTAGCTGCCGCCCTTGGGCGGCTCCTTCTGCTCGAGCTCGCGCCGCTCGTCGTCGGCGCGGAGGCTGATCCGCCGCTTGCGGGCGATCACCACCCCGGCGACGACCGCGATCAGCAGCACCGCCACGACGACCGCGACGATGATCCAGAGGGTCTGCGTGGTCACCGCACCACAGTGCCACGCCGGGTCCGGCCCGATGCGCCCGACACCGCGGCCGAGCGGGGGTCGCCACGTGCGGCAGCGGCGGCGGCCCGGTTCCCTGACGCCGGCCCGCCGCTCGCCGGGCTCGGGCAGGCGGGTTCGCGCAGCTCAGCCCGTCTTTGCGATCGCAAACATTTTCGGGTATCGCGCGACGGCGAACACACGTTCGAGTAATATGAGGTCCATGACCGCGCTCCTCGAACCCCCGATCTGGGCACTCGACCCGGACGACGAGGAGCTGCCCACCTTCCCCGACGACGACCTCGACCTGGTCTTCGTCGAAGCAGCCCTCGATCGGCTCCTGGCCTCGGCCGGCGCCGGGCGCACCGCCCCCGAGAGCATCGACCGGATCCGCCGGATCAAGACCCAGCTCAACCGCCTCGACGCCGCCCTGCACGACACCGCCCACGACTTCGCACGCACCCACGTCGCCGCGCGCATCGACACCGCCGGCGCCCAGGCCGCCGAAACACTCGACCCGGACAAGCTCGAACAGAGCGTCGCCGCCCAGATCGCGCTGGCCTGCCGCACCTCGGTCCACCAGGGCCGCACCCGGATCCGCGTCGCCCGGGACCTGCACAACGGATTCGACCACCTGCACTCCCTGTTCCTCGCCGGCGAACTCGACGCCGACAAGGTCTCGGCGATCGTCACCGCCGCCGACACCCTGACCCGCGAGCAGCGCGCCGAACTCGACCGGCGCCTGGCCGAACACAACCTCACCCGCCTCGGGATCGGACGCCTGCGGGATCTGACCCGGCGGCTGGTCGCCGAGATCGCCCCCGCCGACTTCGCGAAGCGGTGCGAGGCGGCGAAGAAGACGCGCCGGGTCACCGTGCGCCCCGCCGCGGACGGGATGGCGTTCCTGACCGCGCACCTGCCGGTCGAGCAGGCCGTCGGCTGCGTGGCCGCGTTGGACAAGGCTCACCGCGACCTCTCGGCCAGTCCCGAGCCGCTGACCCGCACCCGTGGGCAGGTCATGGCCGACACCCTCGTCGAACGCCTCACCGGCAAGACCCACGCCACCGACATCGACCTGCACGTGCAGGTCATGGTGCCGGTCGAGGCGCTGATCGACCCCGAGTCCCCGCTCCCGGCCGAGATCCCCGGCTACGGACCCGTCCCCGCCGACCTGCTCGCCACCGCGGGCGGCCGCACGACGCTACGCCGGCTGATCACCCGCCAGGGCATCGTCATCGGCGGAGACACCCGCCAACGCCGCTTCACCCGCTTCCTCGACGAACTCATCCGCGCCCGCACCCGCAACCGCTGCACCGAGGCCTACTGCGACGCCCCCATCCACCACATCGACCACATCACCCGCGCCGCCGACCACGGAACCACCACCCTCGACCAGGGCCGCGGGACCTGCGAATTCCACAACTACCTGCGCGAACAACCCGGCTGGACCGTCGAGCACACCCCCGAGGGCGTCCAGACGACCACGCCCACCGGGCACACCTACCCGAACGCACCGCCCGGGTAGCCGCTCAGGACGCGGGCCGCAGCCGCTGCGAGATCACCTGCGTGATGCCGTCGCCGCGCATGGACACGCCGTAGAGCGCGTCGGCGACCTCCATCGTCGGCTTCTGGTGGGTGATGACGATGAGCTGGCTGGTCGCGCGCAGCTCCTCCATCAGCGAGATCAGCCGGCGCAGGTTCACGTCGTCGAGGGCCGCCTCGATCTCGTCCAGGACGTAGAACGGCGACGGCCGCGCCCGGAAGATCGCCACCAGCAGCGCCATCGCGGTCAGCGACCGCTCCCCGCCGGACAGCAGCGAGAGCCGCTTGACCTTCTTGCCCGGCGGCCGGGCCTCCACCTCGATGCCGGTGGTCAGCATGTCCTCGGGGTCGGTGAGCACCAGCCGCCCGTCGCCACCCGGGAAGAGCGTCGCGAACACGGTCTCGAACTCACGCGCGACGTCGTGGTAGGCGGTGGTGAACGTCTCCAGGATGCGGTCGTCCACCTCGCGGACCACGGTCAGCAGGTCGCGCCGGGTGTTCTTGAGGTCCTCGAGCTGGGTGGACAGGAACCGGTAGCGCTCCTCCAGCGCGGCGAACTCCTCCAGCGCCAGCGGGTTGACCTTGCCGAGCAATGACAGGTCCTTCTCGGCCCGCTTGAGCCGGCGCTGCTGACTGGCGCGGTCGTAGGGCACGCCGGTCGGTGCGGCGACCTGCTCGCCGCGCTCGCGGGCGGACTCGTACTCGGCGACGTCGGCCTCCGACGGCGGCACCGGCTCGTCCGGCCCGTACTCGGCGACCAGGTCGTCGACCCCGATGCCGTGGTCGGAGAGGATCTTCTCGGTCAGCTGCTCGAGCCGCATCCGGGTCTGCTGGCGCACCATCTCGTCGCGGTGCACGGCGTCGGTGAGCTTCTCCAGCAGCGCGGTGAGCTGGGTCGTCGCGTCCCGGGCCTCGGCATGCCCACGTTCCCGCTCGGCGCGGGCGGCCTGCACCTCGTCCCGCTCGGCGGCGGCCGCGGCCAGCGACACCTCGATCCGCTCGGTCGCGACCGAGCCGGAGTCGGCGACCAGCCGGGCGATCTCCCCGGCCCGCTCCCGCTCGGTGGCGGCCGCCGCGGCCCGTTCGCGGGCCAGCCGCTCGGAGTGCGCCTGCCGGCGCAGCGACTCGGCCTTCCCGGCGATCGCGCGGGCGCGTTCCTCGGCGGTGCGCAGCGCGAGCCGGCACTCGACCTCCTCGGAGCGGACCTCCTCGACCCGCTCGGCGGCCTCGTCGCGCAGCTCGGTGTCCGGCTCGTCGTCGACCGGGGCGTCGGAGGCGATCGAGAGCTGGTGCTCCGCGGCCTCCAGCTCCAGCAGCGAGTCCGACCGGCGGGACTCCACGGCGTCGCGGCGCTCCCGCAGCCGCTGGGCCTCGGCGCGGGCCGAGGCGACGACCTGCTCGAGACGGCCGAGCTGGGCGGCGGCCGCGGCCTGGCGCCGGTCGGCGTCGGCGACGGCGGCGCGGGCCTGCTCCAGGTCGGCCGCGCGGGCCTGCTCCTCGGCCCGCGCGCCCTCGGCCGTCGGGCGCAGCGACTCCAGCTCGGTGTCGACGGCGTCCCGGGCGGCGATCGCGTCGTCGACCGCGGCCTGCAGCTCCAGTGCGCCCTGCCCGGCGTCCGCGCCGCCGTGCGCGGAGTGCGCGGTGAGCAGGTCGCCGTCGGTCGTGACGGCGGTGAGCTCGGGTCGCGCGGCCAGCGCGGTGGCCGCACCGTCCAGGTCGTCGACGACGACGACGTCACGCAGCAGCGCGGCCAGCGCCGCTCCCAGGGTGGGCGGGGCGGTGACCAGCGAGGCGGCCCACCGCCCGGCGGGCGGGGCGCCGTCCGGGACCGGCACCGGCGTCGCGGGACCGGTACCTCCCGGCGCGCCGACCAGCAGCGCCGCCCGGCCGGCGTCGCCGGAGCGCAGCGCGCGCAGCGCCGCGGCCGCGGACGGCACCGACGACACCGCGACGCCCTCGGCGACCTCCCCGAGCGCGGCGGCGACCGCCGCCCGGCCGGACGGCTCGACGACCACCAGCTCGGCGACCGCGCCGAGCACCCCGTCCGCGTCACCCGACTCCAGCAGCGCGCCGGCGCCGTCCCGGCGGACCAGCCCGACTCCCAGCGCGTCGACCCGGGCCCGCCAGTGCGTGCGGCGCTGCTCGGCGTCCCGCTCGGCGGCGGCGAGCTCGGCGACCCGGTCCTTGGCGACGCGCAGCGCGGACTCGGCCTGCTCGACCCGGCCGGCGAGTGCGTCCCCGGCGTCGTCCCCGCCCTCGATCCCGTGCTCCTCCCGGGCCGCCTCCAGCTCGGTCTCGGCCTCGGACGTGCGGGCTCCGGCCTCGGTGAGGGCCTCGGACAGCCGCTCGATCTCCTCGGCGGTCGCGGCGACCCCGGACCGCAGCGCGTCGGCCTTCCCGGCGAGGGTCGCGATCCCGGCCCGGCGGTCGGCGAGCGCGCGGACCGCCGCCAGGTGCTCGCGCTCGGCCGCGGCCAGCGTGCGCTCGCGCTCGGCCTTCTCAGTGACGACCTCGTCGAGCCGGCGACGGGCCTCGGCGACGCCGGCGACCAGCTCCTCCTCCTGCTCGGCGATCGCGTCGGCCTCGGCCTCGGTCTCGTCCGGGTCCCGGCCGGGGGTGCGCTCGGCCGCCGCCGACGAGTCGAGGTGCCGGACCCGCTCCTGCGCCAGGCGGACGGTGCCGCGCAGCCGCTCGGCCAGCGCGGAGAGCTGATACCAGGTGTCCTGCGCGGCGGCCAGGCGCGGGGCGTCCGCGGCGAGCGCGGTCTCCAGCTCCTGCTGGCGCTCCCGCGCGGTGGCGAGCTGCTCCTCGACCTCGGCGCGGCGCCGGCGGGCCTGGTCCTGGTCCGCCTCCTCGCGGGTGATCTCGGACTGGAGGGTCACCAGGTCGTCGGCGGCCAGCCGCAACCGGGCGTCGCGCAGCTCGGTCTGCACCGACTGCGCCTTGCGGGCGATCTCGGCCTGCCGGCCCAGCGGCTTGAGCTGGCGGCGCAGCTCGGCGGTCAGGTCGGTCAGCCGGGTGAGGTTGGCCTGCATCGCGTCCAGCTTCCGCAGCGCCTTCTCCTTGCGCTTGCGGTGCTTGAGGACCCCGGCCGCCTCCTCGATGTAGGAGCGCCGGTCCTCGGGCCGCGACTGCAGCACCCCGTCGAGCTGGCCCTGCCCGACGATGACGTGCATCTCCCGGCCGATGCCGGAGTCCGAGAGCAGCTCCTGGACGTCGAGCAGCCGGGCCCGCGAACCGTTGATCTCGTACTCGCCGGCGCCGTCGCGGAACATCCGCCGGGTCACCGAGACCTCGGAGTAGTCGATCGGGAGCGCGCCGTCGGAGTTGTCGATGGTCAGCGTGACCTCGGCCCGCCCCAGCGCCGCGCGCCCGGACGTGCCGGCGAAGATGACGTCCTCCATCTTGCCGCCGCGCAGCGCCTTGGCGCCCTGCTCGCCGAGCACCCAGCTGATCGCGTCGACGACGTTCGACTTCCCCGACCCGTTCGGCCCGACGACGCAGGTGATCCCCGGTTCCAGGCGGAACGTGGTGGCCGAGGCGAAGGACTTGAAGCCCCTCATCGTCAGCGTCTTCAGGTGCACGGGGGGAAGTGTGCCGCACGCGGCCTGTGAGTACTTTTCGTGGTCCTGACCACGAAAAGTACTCACAGGCGCGCAGCGCTTCAGCCGGCCGCGTTCACCAGCCAGCGCACGCCGAAGCGGTCGGTCACCTGGCCGAACACGTCGCCCCACATCTGCTTCTCGAAGGCCACGTCGACGACGCCACCCTCGGACAGCGCGGCGAACCAGCGCTCCAGGGTCGGCAGGTCGTCGCCGGACAGGCTCACCGACACCCCGTTCCCCTCGGTCGTCGCGTCACCGCCGTCCGAGCCCATCAGGACGAAGCCGTCCGGGGTGTCCAGCTGGGCGTGCATGACGCCCTCGGGCGGCGGGACAGGCCCTTCCGCGCCCATGTCCCCGAAGGTCATGACCTGCAGGTCCCCGCCCAGCACCGAGCGGTAGAACTCCATCGCCTCCCGCGCGCTGCCGTCGAAGTGCAGGTAGGGGTTGAGCCGGACCGTCATCGCGGGCCTCCTGGTTCAGTGGGTGTGCACCGCTGCTGACCGGGGTCCCGCCCGGAACTCATCGCTCACGCCTCGACGAATCCGGTGAAGGATCCGGTGGCGTCGCCCCACTGCTCGGACACCGAGCGGACGCGGCCCGGGGTGTCGCCGTCGCGCAGCAGGTCACGCAGCTGTTCACAGGCGGCGCGCTCACCCTCCGCGGTCACCGCCACCCGCCCGTCGGACAGGTTGCGCGCCTGCCCGGTGAGCCCCAGCTCAAGCGCCCGTGACCGGGTCCACCAGCGGAAACCGACGCCCTGCACCTCCCCCTGGACCCACACGGTAAGCCGAACGGACGCATCTGTGCTGCTACTCACAGTGCTGGTACGTTACCCGGTCGTGACGCTCCCCGTGACACGACGCCGTGCTCCGCGCCCCGCGCGCCGGGTGCTCGGCGGGGTCGGGGCCGGCGCGATGCTGGCCATGACCGCGCCGCTCGCCCCGCTGGGCGCGTCGCTCCCCGATCCGGGCACGGGCGAGCGGACCGCCCCGCTACGGCTGGCCGGTGCCGCGTCGACCGCACTCCCCACGGCCGATGCCCTCACCGCGGGACCCGGCCCGGCCGCCCTGGCCGACGTCCCGGACGCGCTCGACATCGCCTCGGCCGCCCGTATGGCGCTGGCCGTGGTGCCGCCGGATCCCGGCTCGGCCGCGTCCGCGGCGCTGGCTGCGCTGGACTCCTACCGCGACGCGACGGCCGCGGCCCGGTCCGCTGCGGCCGGGGCCGACGGGGCGGGCGGCGGGGCCGGGGACCGCGCCGACGACCGGTCCACGACGGGTCCCCGGCCGGCCGCGCCCGCCCCGTCCGCCGGCCTGTCCGGCGAGCTCGCCCGGGTCGTCGAGCTGACCAACGCCCAGCGGTCCGCCGCCGGTTGCGGGGCGCTGCGGGTGGACCCGCGGATCAACGCCGCCGCGCAGGGCCACAGCGAGGACATGGCCCGCAACGGTTACTTCGACCACGACAGCCGGGACGGCCGCGACTTCGCCGACCGGATCTCCGAGGCCGGCTACCCCTCCCCCGGCGCGGAGAACATCGCGATGGGCCAGCCGGACGCCGAGTCCGTCGTGCAGGCCTGGATGGACTCGCCGGGGCACCGGGCGAACATCCTGAACTGCTCGCTGACGACGATCGGGGTCGGCCTGGCCGACGGCTACTGGACCCAGAACTTCGGCCGGTAACCCGCACAGAACTCCGGCCCCGCGGGCGTCCCTCCCACGTCATGGTCCGCTCGCGGGGCCGGGTCCACCCGGCGCGACTACGCTGGTCCGCATGTCGGTGATCGACAACGCGGTGTACGTCGACGGGAAGCGGGCCGCCGCGCCCGACTCGGTCGACGGCGCGCTCGAGCACCTGCACCGCTGCCGCCGCGACCACGCGGTCTCCGGGGAGGGCGAGCCGCACAGCTTCTGCTGGATCGGCATGCTCCGGCCGGACGAGTCGGAGATCAAGGCGGTCGCCGAGGAATTCCAGCTGCACGCACTCGCCGTCGAGGACACCGTCAACGCCCACCAGCGGCCGAAGCTGGAGCGCTACGGCGACACCGAGTTCGTCGTGCTGCGACCGGCCCGCTACGTCGACGCCGCCGAGACGGTGGAGATCGGCGAGATCCACCTGTTCCTCGGACCGGACTTCGTGGTCACCGTGCGGCACGCCGAGGAGCCCGATCTGGGCACCGTCCGCGAGCGGCTGGAGGCCGACCCGGACCTGCTCGCGCACGGCCCGATGGCGGTGCTCTACGCGATCCTGGACCGGGTCGTCGACGACTACGCGCCCGTCGTCGAGGGGCTGCAGGACGACATCGACCAGATCGAGGAGCAGGTCTTCCACGGCGACCCCGGGGTGTCCCGCCGGATCTACGAGCTCACCCGGCAGGTGATCACCTTCCAGCGGGCGGTGGAGCCGCTGCAGGAGCTGTTCCTGGAGCTGCGCGGCCGGTTCGGCAAGACCGGGGCGACCCCCGACCTGGAGCTGCGCCGCGCCATGCGCGACGTGATGGACCACGCCACCCGGGTCCGGGAGCGGGTCGACGGCTTCCGGGACCTGCTGGGCAACATCCTGACCGTCAACTCCACGCTGGTCGCGCAGCGCCAGAACGAGGAGATGACCCGGCTGTCCGAGGCCGGGTACCAGCAGAACGAGCAGATGAAGCGGGTGTCGTCCTGGGCGGCGATCCTGTTCGCGCCCAGCCTGATCGCCGGCGTCTACGGGATGAACTTCGACCTGATGCCGGAGCTGCACTGGACCTACGGCTACCCGATGGCGTTCGGGCTGATGGTGCTGCTGGCCGTCGGGCTCTACGCCTGGTTCAAGCACAACGACTGGTTGTGAGACGGGCCGGGCACGCCCGCTCCCCAGCGGCGCGCCCGGCCTTCTCGACCGGCTCCCCTCAGCCGGTGGTCTGCTCCTCCGGAGCCGGTGCGTCCGGAGCCGGTGCGTCCGGAGCGGGTGTCTCCGGGGTCGCGGACGCGGTCGTCGGGGCATCTCCCGGGATCGTCACGACGAGCGGGGCCGGCGGGGTCGTCACGCACTCCCCGGTCTGCGGGTCGAGCGTCTGCTCGCCGCGCGGGTACGGGCCGGGCCCGTCGGCGGCGCGCTCCCCGACCGTGCAGTCGCCGTAGTTCTCCGCACTGATCGGCCGGCCGTCCTGGTCGAACAGGTAGACCCCCTCCAGCGGGTTCCCCTCGGCGTCGAACGGGCGGATGTCGGAGATGTAGGTCCCGTCCAGCATCAGCCCCGACGGCGTGAAGTCCTGCGTCCCCGCGGTGCTCCCCGGCCCGGACACGAGGTCGCTCGCGGCGGCGATCAGCACCGTGGCAGCGAACGCGTTCAGCGGGACGACGAGCCACAGCAGGCGCCGGTCGGCCCGGGTGCGGGAGCCCAGCAGCACCGACACCGGTACCGCGACCAGGCTCACGATCACCAGGAACACGAACCCGGTCACCCCGGATCTCGTGAAGAACACCGAGGCCAGCAACCAGGCCGCCGCGAGACCGCGCAGCACCCACCACGCGGGCTGGAGGCCGGCCAGGAACGACCCGAGACCGTCCCGCGTGCCCGAGGCGACACCGCGGCGGAACCGGTCGACGACGTCGACGGCCGTGACCGAGGGCAACCGCGGCCCGTCCGCCTGCACCGCGAGCACGCCGGCCCCGGCGACGACGAGCGCGAGGAACAGCAGCACGATCCCACCGGCGCCGCCCGCACCGGGTGCGCCGGCCACGGCGGCCAGGAACGTCGCACCGGCCAGGGCCAGCAGCGCGATCCAGGCGTTGCGGTTCGACCGGCTCCCGCCCGGCGCGGGCGGCGCAGGCGGCGCGGGTGGCGCCGGGAACCCGGCGGCGTAGCGCAGCTCGGCGGCGTAGGAGACGGGCGTCCCGAGTCGGGCGTGCACGGCGTCGCGGTCGTACCCCTCGCCCAGCTCGGCGGCCAGGTCCGAGAGGTGGGTGCGGGCGTCCTCGACGATCTCCTCCAGCTCGACGGCCGGGAGGTCGTGCAGCGCCGCGCGGAGCCCGCCGAGGTACTCCGCGGTGGTCACGTCGCGGCCGGTGGTCGGGTCCGCGATCCGGGTCGTCGAGTCGTTCATGTCGGTCTCCCCGGTCATCGTGTCGCCACCAGGCCTTCCATCGTCGTGGCGAATCGCCGCCACCGTTCGGTCGTCTCCCGCAGCCGTTCCCGGCCGGGCTCGTTGATCGCGTAGTACTTCCGGTTCGGCCCCTCCTCGCTCGGGACCACGTACGACGTCAGCAGGCCGGCCCCGTAGAGGCGGCGCAGCGTGCCGTACACCGACGCGTCCCCGACCTCGTCGAGCCCGGCCGTCCGCAACGCGCGGACGACCTCGTAGCCGTAGCCGTCCTGCTGATCCAGCACCGCGAGGACCGCCAGGTCGAGGACCCCCTTCAGCAGCTGACTGGTGTCCAAGCCCCCTCCTTCTTCCGGACCGCACCGCAGTACCGCACCACACAGTACTACGCGATCCGCAGTACCGTCGACAGCGCTGCACCATCCGGCGGATCACGATTCGGCGTCGGGGCTCAGCTGCGGCGCGGGCGTGGGGCCGGCTGGCAGTGCGGGCAGGTGTAGGACGACCGGTTCATGAACGGGTCGCGCCGGATCGGCGTCCCGCACCGCGGGCAGGCCCGATCCGCCTGCCCGTAGACGTTCAACGAGCGGTCGAAGTAGCCCGACGCCCCGTTGACGTTGACGTAGAGCGCGTCGAACGACGTCCCGCCCTGGGCGAGTGCCTCGGTCATCACCGTCGTCGCGGCGTCGAGCGCGGCGTGCGCCTGCGCGCGGGTGAGCCGGTCGGTGGGCCGGGTGCCGTGCAGCCGGGCCCGCCAGAGCGCCTCGTCGGCGTAGATGTTGCCGATCCCGGACACCACGGTCTGGTCGAGCAACGCCCGCTTGATCTCGGTGCGCCGCCGGCGCAGCGCGGCGACGGCGTCCTCGGCCGAGAACGCGGGGTCCATCGGGTCGCGGGCGATGTGCGCGACCGGCTCGGGGACGAGCCCGCCGCCGGTCGCGGGGGCCAGCGGGTGCACCGAGAGCCCGCCGAAGGTGCGCTGGTCGACGAACCGCAGCTCGGGGCCGTCGTCGTCGAACCGCAGCCGCACACGCAGGTGCTTCTCGTCGGGCCAGTCGGCGGTCGCGACGAGCATCTGCCCGCTCATCCCGAGGTGCGCGAGCAGCGCGTCGTCGCCGGGCTCGCGGGTGTCGAGCTCCAGCCACAGGTACTTGCCCCGGCGGACGGCGGCCGTGATCGTCCGCCCGGTCAGCCGGGCGGCGAAGTCCTCGGCCCCGGCCGGGTGCCGGCGGACCGCACGTGGGTGCCGCACCTCGACGGCGGAGATCCGCCGGTCCAGGACGTGGTCGGCCAGACCACGGCGGACGACCTCGACCTCGGGCAGCTCGGGCACGGCGGGACGACCGGGGTCACTGCCCGGCCGGGGCCTCGCTGCCGGTGTCGGACAGCGCGCGCCAGGCGATCTCGGCCGCCTTCTGCTCGGCCTCCTTCTTGGTGCGCCCTTCCCCGCTGCCGAGGTCCCGCCCGCCGACGACGGCGGTCGCGGTGAACACCTTGAGGTGGTCCGGGCCCTCCTCGTCGATCCGGTACTCGGGCACGCCGTGCCCGCCGGCGGCGGTGAGCTCCTGCAGGCTGGTCTTCCAGTCGAGGCCGGCGCCGAGCAGCGGCGCGCCGTGCAGCAGGTCCGCGAACAGCCGGTGCACCAGCTCGCGGGACGGTTCGAGGCCGTGCTGGAGGTAGACCGCACCCAGCAGCGCCTCGGTGGCGTCGGCCAGGATGCTGGCCTTCGTCCGGCCGCCGGTGAGCTCCTCGCCGCGGCCGAGGGAGAGGTAGGCACCCAGGCCCGTCCCGGCGGGTCCCTCCGGGGCCGGCAACGCGGCGGCGACGCCCGCCAGCGCGTGCATGTTCACCACGCTGGCGCGCAGCTTCGCGAGCTGACCCTCGGGCAGGTCCGGGTGGTCCCGGTAGAGCCGCTCGGTGACGACGATGGAGAGCACCGAGTCCCCGAGGAACTCCAGGCGCTCGTTGGTGGGCAGGCCACCGTGCTCGTAGGCGTACGAGCGGTGCGTGAGCGCGAGGGTCAGCAGCTCGGGGTCCAGCTCGACGCCGAGTGCGGACAGCAGAGGAGACCGGTCCGTCACCGGACCGGTCACGCTCTTGTCGCCCACCCCGGGATCAGGCCGGGGAGGTGACCTGCCGGCCGTCGTACTGACCGCAGGTCGGGCAGGCGATGTGCTGCAGCTTCGGCTCGCGGCAGGCGCGGTTGTTGCAGGCGACCAGCACGGGCGCAGTGGCCTTCCACTGCGACCGGCGAGCCCGCGTGTTGGACCGCGACATCCGGCGCTTGGGAACGGCCATGATGACACTCCTCGGTACTTCGAACGATCAGGTAATCACGCGGGAGGCGCGGGAACGCCTCACTCGGTGGTGGGCAGCCGCTCCGTGAGCGCGGCCCAACGAGGATCCAGTGTCTCATGCCCGTGATCCGGCGGGAGATCGGCCCACCGGGCGCCGCAGCCGGCGCACAGTCCCGGACAGTCCGGCGTGCACAGCGGCGCCATCGGCAGGTCGGTGACCACGGCGTCGCGCACCTGCTGGGTGAGGTCGATCCGCTCCTCGACCAGCCGGGGGATCTCGTCGGCGTCGGTGGTCTCCTCGGTGGCCGAGTCCGGGTAGGCGAACAGCTCGCCGATCCGGATGTCGACCTCGTCGGAGATCGGGTCGAGGCAGCGGGAGCACTCGCCCTCCAGCCGCGCGTGCGCGGTCCCGGAGACGTAGACGCCCTCGGTCACCGACTCGAAGGACAGGTCGAGCTCGACGTCCGACCCACCGGGGATGGTGATCACGCCGGCCAGGCCGATCTCCGCGTCGCCGTCGGGGGCCGGGACCGTGCGCTGGACGGTGCGTTGGGTACCGGGCCGGCGACCGAGCTCGCGGGTGCTGAAGACCCAGGGGTTGTCGTCGGGGCGGGGATGTTTGGTGCTCATGACCGGTACCACGGTACGCGCGGAGTCCAGTGCGTTCTCAGGCGCTCCGGCGGACGTCGAACCCGTCGGCGACCAGCGCGCCCAGCTCGAGGAAGGCGTCCGCCGTCGCCGGCCGCAGCCGGGCCGGGTCGATCCGGCCGCCGGTGGCCAGGTGCGGGTCCGGCGGGACCTCGACGACGCCGCGGGTCCGGCCGCGGAAGTAGTCGCCGATCCGGCCGGCGTCGACCTCGGGGCTGCGCCGGTCGCAGGTCAGCACGACGACGGCGTCGCGGGCCAGTCCCTTGTGCCCGTGCGCGACCAGCCAGTCCAGCGTCTTGGCGGCCCGCCCGGCGCCGTCCACGGTGGGGGCGCCGACCACGACGACCGAGTCGGCGCGCGCGAGTGTCCCGGCCATCGCCGAGTGGACCAGCCCGGTGCCCGAGTCGGTGACGATGATGTTGAAGAAGCGGCCCAGCAGGTCGCAGACCCGCTCGTACTCGTCGCGGCGGAAGGCGTCGCCCGAGGCGGGGTCCTGCTCGGAGGCGAGCACCTGCAGCCGGCCGGCCAGGCTGGTGTAGCGGGAGACGTCGGTCCAGGTGGCGACCTCGTCGAGGTCGTCGAGCAGCTCCCGCACCGTCACCCGGGAGTCGCCGGTGAGGCGGTCGGCGAGCGTGCCGGCGTCCGGGTTGGCGTCGAGCACGACGGCCCGGTCACCCCGGTGCTCGGAGAGCGTGAGCCCCAGCCCGGCGGCGACGGTGGTCTTGCCGACCCCGCCCTTGACCGACATGACCGCCACCCGGTGCGCGCCGGGCAGCGGGCCACGGACCCGGTGCAGCAGCCCGGTCCGCAGCTCCTCCGCCGCCCCGGGGCCGGGGTTGATCCGCCCGCCGGTGACGTCGTGCAGGGCGCGCCGCCACCCGCTGCGCGGCCGGTCCGTCTGGGGGCGGAGCACCTCGTCCTCGAGGAGCTCCTCCGGTTCCCCGGGCTGTTCCGGCTCGGCAGGACGCGGTGGCACGGGCGATCCCTCCAACCGGTGCCCGTACCGCTCCCACCAGGTCGAGGGATCGGGCTCGGGCCGGCTCGGCATCTCCGGAGCGTAATACGATCATCGCCCCCGGTGAAGATCCCTTGCGACACGGGATCGCATCGGCCCGCGCAACGCTTCGGAGAACGCGCGCCGGTTCCGAGAACGCGCGCCCGATCGGGCGCGCGTTCTCCGATCTCGCGCGCGTTCTCAGGTCCGGGCGACCGCGGCGCGGGCGAGGCGGCGGGTGGTGCCGGGGGTCTCGCCGATCACGGCGCGGTAGCGGCGGGTGAAGTGCGCCTGGTCGGCGTAGCCGAGGTCGGCGGCCAGCCCCGCCAGGTCGGCGTCCGGTTCGCGACGCAGCACCGTCGCCGCGTGCTGCAGCCGGCGGCACTCGATCAGCCAGAACGGGGTGAGGCCGATGTGCGCCCGGACCAGCCGTTCGAGGGTCCGCGGGGCGACACCGACAGCGTCCGCCAGTTCGTCGGCACGCACGATGTCCGGCCGCTCCTCGGCCAGGGCACAGGCCCGGTTGACCAGCCGCCCGGCGTCGCCGACCCGGCCCGCGTCCGGAGCCAGCCACCCTCGCACCACGTCGGCGACCGCGCGATCGTCGTGCACCGCCGCCGCCACCTCGCCGACCGGAGCCTGCGGGAACGGCTCCTCGCCGCCGCGCAGCGCCGCCGGTGCCGTCGTGGTGAGCAACGGGGTCGCCGCCGGGCGCAGCAGCACCCCGACCACCCATGAGGTCCCCGCGAGCTCCCGGACGTCGACGACCGTCCGCGGCCCGTACAGGGTCGCCGCGACCGGATCGGTGACCAGGTTGAACGCCGGGTACTGCAGCACCCGCTGCGGCCGGGTGCGGCCCGGCGGCACGTCCCAGCGGGAGACCCACACCCAGCGCACGAGCTCGTCGAGCCCGATCGGGAACCGGGACAGCCGGACGTCCGGGTCCCCGGGGTTCAGGTGCCCGCGCGAGTCGACCATCGCTCGCCCCCTGTCGGGAATCTTCAAGAACCCGGCGCCACTCCCGAGGAGGCTCGGGGAATGACCGACACCGTCGCCGCCACCGGCACGCACACCACCGACGGCCGCCCGCACGTCAGCACCTCGCTGACCCCGCACGTCGTCGCCTCCCCCGCCCGCGAGGCGATCGCACTGTACTCCCGGGCCCTAGGGAGTGTCTGCCGGATCATGGAAGCCAGGCCAGGATCGCGGCCAGTTGGACCCCGCCGAGGTAGTTGCGGCCAAGACGGTCGTAGCGGGTGGCCAGACCTCGCCAGTGTTTGAGCTGGCAGAAGCCTCGCTCAACGACATTGCGGTGCTTGTAGCGAGCCCGGTCGAACCCGGCCGGGCGCCCGCCCTTGCTGCCACGGCGCCGCCGGTTGGCCTGCTGGTCGGCCGGTTCGGGGATCGTGTGGGCGATCCCGCGCCGGCGCAGCACCTCGCGGTTGGCGCGTGAGCTGTAGCCCTTGTCGGCAAGGAGGTAATCCGGGCGGGTCCGAGGGCGCCCGCGACCGGGCCGAGCCACGCGTAGTCCGTCCATGAGCTGGCCGAACTGAGTGGTGTCGTTGACGTTGCCGGCGGTCAAGGTGAGCACCAGCGGACGGCACCGGCCATCGACCAAGGCGTGGACCTTCGTGGTCAACCCGCCCCGGGACCGGCCGATCGCACGATCCGCGGGCTCGACCACCGACGGGTGCGATCGTTGATCACCGCGAGATTTGTTGTGATTCGACCGAGCCTCCTGTGTCCGGACCAGTCAGCGCGGCAGTGTCCGGGCCCGGCCCCGGCGCGGTCGCGGCGTTGCCGCCGAAGCGGCGCGCCGCGGCACCGTGCTGGTGCACGCGCACCATCGAGGAGTCCGCGGCCACCACCCAGTCCAGCTCGCCCCGAGCATCGGCGCGGGCCTGGACCGCGGCCAGCACCCGCGCCCACGTGCCGTCCCGGCTCCAGCGGTTGAGCCGCTCATAGGCGGTCTGCCACGGCCCGAACCGCTCGACCGGTATCTCCCGCCACGCCGCCCCGGTCCGGTACTTCCACGCGATCGCCTCGATCACCTGCCGATGATCACGCCACCGCCCACCACGACGTGGTGTCCGGTCAGGCAGCAACGGCTCCAGCACCGCCCAAGCCTTGTCAGAGACCACCTGTCGACCACTCACGATCAACATCATGACCGACACCGCCGATCAAGATCCGGCAGACACTCCCAAGGCGCGCGGGTGGTCTCGACCACCGAGATGGGCGGGCTGGTCGGGCACGCCGAGCTGGAGCTGGCGGCGGGCCGGTTCACCGTCAGCGACCCGATGCCCGGATACGGCCTGGTCGCCGCCGAGCCCGGCGACCACCCGGTCAGCATGTCGCTGGCGGTCTACGTGCCCGACGTCGACGCGGCCGTCGCCGTCCTGGCGCAGGCCGGCGCGACGATCCGGGAGGCGCCGACGACGTTCGTGTCCGGTGACCGGTTCGCCTCCGTCGTCGACCCCTACGGCGTGCGCTGGGCGGTGATGACCCGGGTCGAGGACCTGTCCCCGGAGGAGAGCGGGCGCCGGGTCGCCGAGTGGGCGGCGCAGCAGGGCTGAGCGGCGCTCATCCGGACGCCGCCGGCTGCGCCGCGTCCCGGAGCAGCGGCGTCACCCGCTCCCCGAACTTCGTGACCCCGTCGACGAAGTCCGGCCAGGTCAGCAGCGCGCCGTCGATGCCGGTGGTCACGGCGATCTCGTCGAGCTGGGCGGCGACCCGCTCGTAGGACCCCTTCACCACCGGCAGCGACAGGAACGCCATGTTGCCCTCCGCCGCCGGCCGCTCCAGCGACTCCAGCAGCCGGGCCGAGGTGCCGTCCGGATTGCTGTCCAGCGACGCCCCGGTGGTCATGTGGGCGATCGCGTCGAGGTCGGCGTTCTCGACGATGTGCGCGCAGAGCCGGTCGGCCTCGGCGTCGGTCTCCTCGGCGATGATGCAGTACAGCGCGTAGGTGCCGACGTCGCGGCCCTGCTCACCGCCGAGCCGCTTCACCCCGGCCGCGATGTCCCCGACCTGCGAGCGCTCGGCCATGATGAAGTTCCGGTCGCCGTGCCGGGCGGTGAAGGCCTGGCCGGCGGGCGACTGCCCGGCGCAGACGACCGTCGGGGTGTGCAGCGGCTTCGGGCGCATGTCCGCGTCGTCGAAGTCGAAGAACTCGCCGTGGAACGTCGTCGGGCCCTCGCTCCACAGCGCCCGCAGCACCTCGACGTACTCCCGGGCGTACTCGTAGCGCCGGTCGAAGTAGTCGTCGCCCGGCCACAACCCCATCTGCGTGTACTCCGGCTTGTTCCAGCCGGTCACGATGTTGAGCCCGCAGCGTCCACCGGAGATCTCGTCGATCGTCGCGACCATCCGGGCGGCCATGATCGGGTGGGTGGCCAGCGTCGTCACAGAGGGATAGAGCCCGATCCGCTCGGTCACCGCGGCGAGCCCGCCGAACAGCGTGAAGGACTCCAGGCACTCGCCCCAGAAGTCCGACGGCCCGCCGGTGCCGCGGTGCTTCATCATCGACAGCAGGAAGTCGAGCCCCTGCCGCTCGGCCTCCTGGGCGATGGCGACGTTGTGCGCGAAGCTCGGCCGGTACTGCGGGCTGCCGGTGGAGATGATGTAGCCGTTGGTGGCGTTGGGGATGAACACACCGAACTGCATGCTTCCTCCTGCTCAGGACAGATGCCGGACCGCGGTGGCGAGGTCGACGACGTCGGCGTACTTGGCGTCGAGGTCGTCGAGGTTGCGTCGGTGCAGGTCGGCCGAACGGTCGGCGCACGCATCGGCGACGACGATCGGCCGGAACCCGGCGGCCAGCGCGTCGGTCGCGGTGGCCCGCACGCAGCCGGAGGTGGACACCCCGGCGACGACGACGGTGTCGACGTCCCGTTCCCGGAGCCGGTCGGCGAGTGCGGTGCCGGCGAACGCCGACGCGTGCTGCTTGACCACCGCCGGCTCGTCCGGGCCCGGGGTCAGGACGAGCTCACCCCACCCGCCCGGAGCACCGTCGGCGAAGCAGCGCAGGGCCGGGACCTTGGCCGCGAAGTGCCCGGCGTCGGAGAGATCGGGCCGGTAGCGGACCACCGTCCACATCACCGGACGGTCGCCGCGCCGGGCCGCGTCGACGACCTGCGCACAGCCGGACACCACCCGGTCACGGACCTCCGCACGACCGAGGTCGAACGGGGCACCGGGTTCGGTGTAGGCCCGGACCAGGTCGACCACCACGAGCGCGGGCGAAGAGCCCCAGCCGACGCGGCCTGCGAACGGTGCCCCGTGCGGGTTGCCCATGACCACCGCCCTCGTCCGACGACCGTGTGGTCAACCTATGCGCGGGAGTGGCGCCGCGCCTAGATCACCGGCGGAGGGATTTCCGGGCCGGACACCCGGCGTCAGTCGATCAGGTCCATCCCGGTGCCGCTCTTGCCGTGGGCCGGGTAGCCGCCGTCGTAGGAGTCGTAGCGCCCCCCGGCGTACTGCCCGCCCCCGTGCTGGCCGCCGCCGCGCCAGATCTGGCTGCGCCCCCGACCGACGACACCGAGGGCGTTGTTCAGCGTGGTCTCCAGCTCGCCGAGCGTGGCGTCGACGTAGTCGTCGCACTCGCGCCGGAGCCGGTCGGACTCGGCGTGCGCGGCGTCGACGGTGCGGCCGGCCTCGGCGTGCGCGGCCCGGACCACCTCGGTCTCGGACGCCAGCCGGATCTGCTCGTTCTGCCCGTCGGCGATGAGCCGGTCGTGCGCCGCGCGCCCGGCGTGGGTCATCCGCTCGGCCTCGTCGCGGGCGCGGTCGGTCAGCTCGGCGTACTGCCGGCGGCCCTCGGCGACGGCGCGCTCCGCCTCGTGCCGGGCCTCGGCCAGCGTCCGGGCCGCCTCCTCCTGGGCCTCGGAGACCAGTCGCTCGGCCTCGGTGCGGGCGTTCGCCAGGGACTCCTCGGCCTCCGACGACGCCGCCGAGCGCGTCTCCTCGGCCTCCCGATCGGCCTCGGAGACGACCTCGTCGCGGCGGTCGAGGACGTCCTGCGCGTCGTCCATCTCGCCGGGGATGGCCTCGCGGACGTCGTCTAGGAGTTCCAGCACGTCGCCGCGCGGCACGACGCAGTTGGACGTCATCGGGACGCTGCGCGCCTCCTCGACGATCGTCACCAGCGCGTCCAGCGACTCGAAGACCCGGTACACGCCGGTGATTGTCCCCCGCGACCGCCGCTGCGGCCGCTATTACGCGCCGGTCGCGCGTGTCAAGTCGCCATCGAGTGACCCCCACACGAGCGGGATCACGCTGCGGGACTCAACCCTCCAGCCGGGCGGCCAGCCGGGCGTGCACCGACGGCGGCAGGAACGGCGTGACGTCGCCGCCCCCGCGGGCGACCTCCTTGACCAGCGAGCTGGACACGTAGGCCTGGCCGGCGGCCCCGGGCAGGAACAACGTCTCGACGCCGCTCAGGTGCCGGTTCATGTGCGCCATCGGCAGCTCGTAGTCGTAGTCGGTGGCCCCGCGCAGCCCCTTGACCAGCGCCTCCGCACCGCGCTCGCGGCAGTAGTCCACGACCAGACCGGAGAACGCCTCGACCCGGACACCGGGCAGGTGCAGGGTGATCTCGGCGAGCATCTCGACCCGCTCGGCGACGGTGAACAGGCCCTGCTTGCGCGGGTTCACCAGGACCGCGACGTAGACCTCGTCGAACAACGCGGCCGTGCGTTCGACGACGTCGAGGTGCCCGACCGTCGGCGGGTCGAAGGAACCGGGGCACACCGCACGGCGGACCTGGGTCATGCGGCGGAACGTACCAGCCGGTGATCAGGTCCAGTCGCGGTCGAGCGACATGTGCAGCTCGTAGCGGTCGCCGCGGTAGCGGGACACGGTGTACTCCACCGGCCGGCCACCGGAGGAGGCCGTCCGGTCGAACACCAGGATCGGGTAGCCGGGCGGGATCCCGAGCAGGACCGCGGACGCCTCGTCGGACTCCCGGGCGGCCACCGTCTGCTCCGCCCGGTCGATCGGCAGCTGGTAGTGCTCCTGCAGGATCTGATAGATCGAGCGGCTCAGGTCGTGGGCGTCGAGGCCGGGGACGCGCTCGGCGTCGTAGAAGGCGTCGTCGATCGACATCGGCACACCGTCGGCGACCCGCAACCGGCGCACCCGGTAGCACCGCCCGCCCGGCCCGAGCGCCAGCGCCCGCGCCGCGTCCGGCGGCGGGACGGTGTGGTCCACCTCCAGCACCACCGTGCTCGGCGTCAGGCCGAGCCGGCGCATGTCGTCGTGGAAGGACGCGAGGTGCAGCCGCGAGCGCGCGGTCCGGGCGGCGACGTAGGTGCCCTTGCCCCGCACCCGGGTCAGCAGCCCGTCCCGTTCGAGCTCGCCGACCGCGGCCCGCACCGTCACCCGGCTCACCCCGTGGTCGAGGCACAGCTGCCGCTCGCTGGGGAAGGGGTCGCCCGGGGCGAAGTCGCGCGCGATCGTCTCGGAGAGCAGGGTGCGGAGCTGCTCGTGCTTGGGCACGATCCCGTCCCCGATCCGGACTGCGCGGCTCATGATCGTTCCTCCCCGGCCCGGCGACGCCGACGCGTGCCCGATCAACGGTAGTCGCCGCCGGCGCGCGAGGGCCCGGACACCACACCGGCCGGCACCGTCCGGGTGAGGCCCGCCGCGGCGTCCCGGTCCAGCACCAGGGTGCAGTGCGGATGCTCCTGCAGCACCGAGGCCGGCACCGCCGTCGTGACCGGGCCGTCGACCGCCGCCGCGACCGCCGCGCGCTTGCCGGGCCCGGTCGCGACCAGGACCACCCGCCGGGCCGCGGTGATCGTGCGCAGCCCCTGGGTGAGGACGTGCCGCGGGACGTCGTCGAGCCGGCCGAAGAACCGGGCGTTGTCGAGCCGGGTCCGCTCGGTCAGTGTCGCGACGCGGGTCCCCGAGTCCCGCGGCGAGCCCGGTTCGTTGAAGCCGATGTGGCCGTTCGTGCCGATGCCCAGGACCTGCACGTCGATCGGGCCCGCGGCGGCGAGCAGGCGCTCGTAGTCGGCCGCGGCCGCGGCCGGGTGGGCGCGCGCGCCGTCCGGTGCGTGCACCTCGCCGGGGTCGATGTCGAGGTGGTCGGTCAGCTCGCGCCGGATGACCCGGCGGTAGGACTCCGGGTGGCCGGCGGGCAGGCCGAGGTACTCGTCGAGCAGGAACGCCCGCGCCGCGCGGAAGCTCAGCCCCTCGTCCCGGCGCCGGCGGACGAGCTCGGCGTAGGCCGGCACCGGTGAGCTGCCGGTGGCGAGCCCGAGGTTCACCGGCCGGCCGGCCGCGGCGGCCAGGGCACCGGCCACGGCATCGGCCACCGCGCGCCCGCACGCGGCCGGATCCGGCCGGACGACGACGTCCATCACGCGTCGAGATCCGTCTCGAGCATCGCGACGAGCTCGTCCAGGGCGGCCGGGGCGTGCTCGCCGTCGGCGGCGAGCACCACCTGCTGTCCGTGCCCGACACCGAGCGTCATGAGCGCGAGCACGCTGCGGGCGTCGACCGGGTCCTTGCCCGGCACCGAGAGGGTCACCGGGACCCCGGCGGCGCCGGCCGCCCTGGCGAACAGGGCGGCCGGGCGGGCGTGCAGGCCCACCTTCGACGCGACGACGGCGGTGCGCGAGTGCATGACGGTCTCCTGCGGCTTCTCGTCGGAACGGTTCACGAGCGGTCGGACGGGCCGTCGCCCGTCCCGCGCCCGGGCTCCACGGTGGCGTCCGTGGTGCCGGCGGTGCCGGTGCGGGCGGTGTCGGCGCCGGCCGGCGACGTCGCGGTGGTCGCGGTGGTCGCTGTGGTCGCTGTGGTCTCGGTGGTCTCGGTGGTCTCGGTGGTCGCGACGGCCTCGTCGTCCTCGCGGCCCGGCGTGCGCAGGTTCCAGCGCCGGATCACCCACCGGAACAGCACGTAGTAGACGGCGGCGTACCCGAGCCCGATCGGGATCAGCAGCAGCGGCCGGGTGGCCAGGCCGAAGTTCAGCACGTAGTCGATGGCACCGGCGGAGAAGGCGAACCCGTGGTGGATGTCGAGCGCGTTCACCAGGGCCAGGGAGGTACCGGTCAGCAGCGCGTGGATCAGGTAGAGCGGCCAGGCCACGTAGACGAAGGCGTACTCGAGCGGCTCGGTGATGCCGGTGACGAACGAGGTCAGCGCGACCGAGACCATGATCCCGCCGACGAGCTTGCGCCGCTCCGGGCGGGCCTCGTGCCAGATCGCGAGCGCGGCGGCGGGCAACGCGAACATCATGATCGGGAAGAAGCCGGTCATGAACGCGCCGGCGGCCGGGTCGCCGGCGAAGAACCGGTTCAGGTCGCCCTGGGCACCCTCGTACTCGCCGAGGACGAACCACACCACCGAGTTGACGATGTGGTGCAGGCCGACCGGCAGCAGCAGCCGGTTGACGAACCCGTAGACCCCGCCGCCGACGACGGCGTTCTCCCCGACCGCGTCGCCGAGGCCGGTCAGGCCGGTGTTGAACACCGGGTAGATCAGGCTCAGCGCGGCCGCGATCACCATCATCGTCGCCGCGGTGAGGATCGGGACCAGCCGCCGGCCGTTGAAGAAGCCGAGGAAGGTCGGCAGCGTGGTCCGGTAGAAGCGCTGCCACAGCAGCGCGGCGACCAGACCGGCGACGATGCCGCCCAGCACCCCGAAGTTCACGGTCGCCTGCTCGCCGTCGGCGTCGAGCACCCCGGGCAGGACGACCGGGCTCATCGCGGTGAAGACGCCGTCCATCACCAGGTAGCCGACGAGCGCGGCCAGCGCGGTGGAGCCGTCGGCCTTGCGGGCCCAGCCGATCGCGATGCCGACGGCGAAGATCATCGGCAGGTTGTCGAACAGCGCCCCGCCGGCCGCGGCCAGCACGGCCGCCACCTGCTCGAGCGGCCCGAACCGGCCGAGCAGGTCGTCCTGGCCGAGCCGCAACAGCAGGCCGGCCGCGGGCAGCACGGCGATCGGCAGCATCAGGCTGCGGCCGAGCCGTTGCAGCCCGGCGAGTCCGGCTCGTCGCTTCACCGGTTCCGGTGCGGAGGTGACTGCGCTCATGGTCACGCACTCCTGGTCGGGTGTGGATGGTCGGAACCGGCCGGCCGCGACGGCCGGTACGGTCTGGTTATAACCAGTAAGGGTGCGGATGGCTGGACCTACTGTCAAGACACTGGTAGGAACCAGTTGTTACCGGCAACGGCGACGGTTCCGGACGGACCGTCGCGAAGCGCGAGGAGCCGACATGAGCAGGGCCGACGACATCGTGGCCAGCCTCGGCGGGGCCACCAACATCACCGACATCGAGGCGTGCATCACCCGGCTGCGGACCGAGGTCGGCGATCCCGGGCTCGTGGACGACGCCGCGCTGAAGGCCGCGGGAGCGCACGGCGTGGTCCGGTCAGGGACCGTCGTGCAGGTGGTGCTGGGGCCGGAGGCCGAGAACCTCTGCGACGACATCCGGGACCTGCTGTGACCCGCTGGACGCCGTGACGCCGGCCTTCCCGGCTCCCGGCGCGCCCGTGGTGTTCGACCTCGACGGCACCCTGGTGCTCAGCGAGCACGTCCACCGGCGGACCTGGTTCCGGTTCTTCGACGACTGGGGCGCCGCCGTCGACGAGGACACCTACCGGCGGGAGTTCCTCGGCCGGCGGGCGGACGACGCGCTGCGCGAGGTCGACGGCCCGTGGCGCGACGCCGACCCGGACGAGCTCACCGGGCAGCTGGTCGCGCACGGCACCGCACTCGCCGGTGCGGTCGAGGCCGTCCCCGGGGCGACGGAGCTGGTCACGGCCCTGGCCGCCCGCGGGCACCGGCTGGCGGTGGTGACCAGCGCCCGCCGTGGCTGGGCGGAGAAGATCCTCGGCGACGTGCTCGGGGTGGCGGCCCTGATCGAGCTCGTCGTGGCCGCCGAGGACGTCGTCCGCGGCAAACCCGATCCCGAGGGCTACCTGACCGCGTGCCGGTCCCTGGGCGTCGACCCGGCCGGGTGCGTCGCCTTCGAGGACTCCCCCGCCGGGGTCGCCGCCGTGGTCGCGGCCGGGATCGGGACGGTCGTCGGGGTGCGCACGACGACCGGCGCGGCCGGGCTGGAGGCGGCCGGGGCGCACCGGACGGTCCCGGACCTGGCCCCCGGACGGCTGCTCGCCCCCGCGGACTGAACGGACGCGCCCGTGATCGGGCACGCCGGCCGGGGCCCGCTCCGGGCGATCAGGTCGCCGGGTGGCAGGCGCCGGCGGACGGCGCCGTCGGCAGCCGGTGCGCGGTGTGCAGCACGGTGTCGCCGTAGCGCCGTTCGCGACCGGCCTCGAAGCCCGCGGGCCAGCCGAACCCCCCGGACGACCGCGGCCGCTCCACGACCACGACCGCGTCCGGGGCCAGCCAGCCGTTCCGCGCGGCCGTCACCAGCCAGCCGGCGATCTCGGTGTCGGCCACCGCGTAGGGCGGGTCGACGAGCACGACGTCGTAGACCCGCGGCGCCGGCCGCGCCAGCACGGCGCCGGCCTTCCCGGCGAGCACCGTCCCGCCGAGCCCGACGGCGGAGACGTTGCGCCGCAGCACCCCGGCCGCCCGCCGGTCGGACTCGACGAACCCCGCGTCCACGGCGCCCCGGGACAGCGCCTCCAGCCCGAGCGCCCCGGACCCGGCACACACGTCGAGCACGGCGATCCCGTCCAGCCCCGGGTCGTGGTCGAGCGCGGAGAACAGCGCCTCCCGCACCCGGTCCGAGGTCGGCCGGGTGCCCGACGGCGGCACGTCCAGCCGCCGCCCGCCCGCGCGTCCCGCGATCAACCTCGTCACGGGCCCATGGTGCCCTGCGGGCCTGTGAGTACTTTTCGGGGTCAGGACCCCGAAAAGTACTCACAGGTGGCGCAGCCGCCTACTCCAACTCGACGAGCAGGTCACCGCCCTCGACCTGCTGCACCTCCCCGATCGCGAGCCGCTTGACGGTCCCGGCCCGGTGCGCGGTGATCGAGGCCTCCATCTTCATCGCTTCGATGGTGGCCACGGTCTGCCCGGCGTCGACGGTGTCGCCCTCGCCGACCGCCACGGTGACCACCCCGGCGAACGGGGCCGCGACGTGCGCGTCGTTGCCCTTGTCCGCCTTCTCCGCGGCCTTGACCTCGGTCGCCACCGACTCGTCGCGCACCGCGACGGGGCGGAGCTGCCCGTTGAGCGTGGTCAGCAGGGTGCGGTAGCCGCGCTCGTCGGGCTCGGAGACCGCCTCCAGCTCGATCAGCAGGGTGACCCCGGGCTCCAGCTCGACGGTGTGCTCGAGGTCCTCCTCCAGCCCGTAGAAGAAGTCCTTCGACGACAGCACCGCGGTGTCGCCGTAGTGCTCGCGGTGGGAGTCGAACTCCTTGGTCGGGGCGGGGAACAGCAGCCGGTTCAGGGTGCGGCGGCGCTCCTCGCGCAGGCCCCGGCGGTCCGGGATGGTCAGCTCGGCCTTCTCCGCCTCCGGGCTACGGCCCTCCAGGGCCCGGGTGCGGAACGGCTCGGGCCACCCGGCCGGCGGCGAACCCAGCTCCCCGCGCAGGAACCCGATCACCGAGTCCGGGATGTCGAACGACGCCGGGTCCTTCTCGAAGTCCGCGGCGTCGACCCCGGCCCCGACCAGGTGCAGGGCCAGGTCGCCCACCACCTTCGACGACGGCGTCACCTTCACCAGCCGGCCCAGCATCCGGTCCGCGGCGGCGTAGCAGTCCTCGATCAGCTCGAACCGGTCCCCCAGACCGAGCGCGATCGCCTGCTGGCGCAGGTTGGACAGCTGACCACCGGGGATCTCGTGGTGGTAGACGCGGCCCGTGGGCGAGGCGAGCCCGGACTCGAACGGCGCGTAGACCTTGCGCACCGCCTCCCAGTAGGGCTCCATGTCCCCCACGGCCTGCAGCGACAACCCGGTCTCCCGCTCGGTGTGATCGGTGGCCGCCACCAGCGCCGACAGCGAGGGCTGCGACGTCGTCCCGGCCATCGACGCGACCGCACCGTCGACCGCGTCCACCCCGGCGTCGATCGCCGCGACCAGCGTGGCGAGCTGCCCGCCCGCGGTGTCGTGGGTGTGCAGGTGCACCGGCAGGTCGAACCGCTCCCGCAGCGCGGTGACCAGCTTCCGGGCCGCCGGCGGGCGCAGCAGCCCGGCCATGTCCTTGATCGCCAGCACGTGCGCGCCGGCGTCGACGATCTGCTCGGCCAGGCGCAGGTAGTAGTCGAGGGTGTAGAGCTCCTCGGCCGGGTCGGCCAGGTCCGCGGTGTAGCACAGCGCCACCTCGGCCAGCGCCGTCCCGGTGCTGCGCACCGCGTCGATCGCCGGGCGCATCTGGGAGACGTCGTTGAGCGCATCGAAGATCCGGAAGATGTCCATCCCGGTCTCGGCGGCCTCGGCGACGAACGCGTCGGTCACCTCCGTCGGATACGGCGTGTAACCGACGGTGTTACGCCCGCGCAGCAGCATCTGGGTGCAGATGTTCGGCGCCGCGGCCTTGATCGCGGCCAGACGCTCCCACGGGTCCTCGGCCAGGAACCGCAGCGCCACGTCGTAGGTGGCCCCGCCCCAGCACTCCAGCGACAGCAGCTGCGGCATCGTGCGCGCCACGTACGGCGCCACCGCGACCAGGTCGCGGGTCCGGACCCGGGTGGCCAGCAACGACTGGTGCGCATCCCGGAACGTGGTGTCGGTGACCGCCACCGCGGCCTGTGCACGCAGCCGGGCCGCGAAACCCTCCGGGCCCAGCTCACGGAGCAGCTGCGCCGACCCGTCCGGCACCGGCGCCTCGACGTCGATCACCGGCAGCTTGTCCACCGGCTCGACGACGACCGGGCGCGGCCCGTTCGGCTGGTTGACCGTCACCTCGCCCAGGTACTGCAGGATCCGCGACCCGCGGTCCGCCGACGGCCGCGCCTTGAGCAGGTGCGGGCGCTCCTCGATGAACGACGTCGTGACCCGGCCGGCCTTGAAGTCGTCGTCCTCCAGCACCGCGGCCAGGAACGGCAGGTTGGTGGCGACGCCGCGGATCCGGAACTCGGCCAGCGCCCGGCGGGCCCGGCGCGCGGCGTTGGCGAAGTCGTGCCCGTGACAGGTCAGCTTCACCAGCATCGAGTCGAAGTGCGCCGAGACCTCCGCGCCGACGTGCACGGTGCCGCCGTCCAGGCGCACGCCCGGGCCGCCCGGGGACCGGTAGACCGACAGCGTGCCGACGTCGGGCCGGAACTCGTTGGCCGGGTCCTCGGTGGTGATGCGGGTCTGCATCGCCGCACCGGTCAGCGTGATCTCGTCCTGGGTGAGGTTCAGCTCCGGCAGCGTCATGCCGGAGGCGATCCGCAGCTGGGCGATCACCAGGTCGCGGTCGGTGACCTGCTCGGTCACCGTGTGCTCGACCTGGATCCGCGGGTTCATCTCGATGAAGTGGTGCTTGCCGCGCTCGTCGAGCAGGAACTCCACGGTGCCCGCGTTGACGTAGCCGATCTGGCGGGCGAAGTTCACCGCGTCCGCGCAGATCCGCTCCCGGATCTCCGGGTCCAGGTTCGGCGCCGGGGCGATCTCGACGACCTTCTGGTGCCGGCGCTGCACCGAGCAGTCCCGCTCGAACAGGTGCACGACGTTGCCGTCGGCGTCGGCGAGGATCTGCACCTCGATGTGCCGGGGGTTCACCACGGCCTGCTCGAGGAACACCGTCGGGTCGCCGAACGCCGACTCCGCCTCGCGCATCGCGGCCTCGATCGCGTCACGCAGCGCGTCCGGCTCGCTCACCCGGCGCATGCCCCGCCCGCCGCCTCCGGCGACGGCCTTGACGAACACCGGGAAGTCGATGCCCTCGGCGGCCGAGAGCAGCTCCTCGACGTCCGACGACGGGTCCGACGACTCCAGCACCGGCACGCCGGCCTCGCGGGCGGCGGCCACGGCCCGGAACTTGTTGCCGGTCAGGTGCAGCACCTCGGTCGGCGGCCCGACGAAGGTGATGCCCTCCTCGCGGCACGCCCGCGCCAGGTCCGGGTTCTCGGACATGAACCCGTAGCCCGGGTACACCGCGTCGGCACCGGCCTTCTTGGCCGCCTTGATCACTTCGTCGACCGAGAGGTAGGCGCGCACGGGGTGGCCGGGCTCACCGATCTGGTACGACTCGTCGGCCTTCGCACGGTGCAGCGAGTTGCGGTCCTCGTACGGGAACACGGCGACCGTGTGGATCCCCAGCTCGAACGCCGCCCGGAACGCGCGGATCGCGATCTCACCCCGGTTGGCCACCAGAACCTTGCGGAACATGTGTCTCCTCAGCTCTCCAGATGGCGCCCGGCGCTGGGGTTCCCAGGCACCGGACGCGTGATCCTGGCACGTGGGACGGCCGCGGGACCACCATCCGACCACCCGTCGGGACGGGTGCCCGGTCCGTTCCGCGGTGAACCGCGGATTGCGGACGTCCGACCGCCCGTCCGGCTCACACCACGGCGACCCGACTTGGGGTAGCAAGGAGAGATGAGACGCGGCGGGCACGGCCGGCTCGGCCACCTGTACGGCCACGGGCACGCGGGGTCGTACGGCTACGGCGGGTCCTGGGGGCACGGAGGCGACCGGGCACGTCTCGCCCGGCGGGCGGCGCGGGACGCGTACCGGGCGGCCCGGTACGACCACCGCCGCGAGCGGCGGCTCCGGCGGCGCGGCGGTCCGCCCGGACCGCCCGCGCCGCTGGTCCGCATGGTGATCGTCTCCGGCGCGGTCGTCCTGGTCGGGAGTGCGGTGGGAATGGCGGTGGCATTCGTGGTCGCCCAGGTGATGTTGTTGCTGGTCGTGGGCCTGCTGGCGTTCGGCATCCACAACGCGCTGCGGGCGGCGACGTCCCCCGCCGCCGACACCGACACCGAGTCCGACCACGCGCTGCGCTACCGGCGGGAGCGCGCCGAGGAGGCATGGAGACGCGCGCGGTCCGACTTCGCGCAGGTCCGGGCCGCCTACGCCGCGCACGAGATCGACCCGTCCGAGGTGCTGCGCCGGCCCGCGCTGTCCGACGTGTCGGTGCCCAGCACCGCCCGGTTCGTCGACGCGTTCGCCGCCGCGCAGGCCCTCGACACCGACGACTTCCCCGGCGAGCACACCGCCACCTCCTACGTCCGGGCGGCCGAGCAGGCGCGGCGCTCCTGGGAGGCGGCGACCGAGGCGGCCGACCGGATCCGGCTGGCCGGGTTCTCGCCCGAGGAGCGGCGCACCGTCGAGCGGGTGCTCAAGCTGCTCACGACCGCCCGCGACTCGGACTCCGAGCCGGAACGCCTCGCCGCCTACTCCCGGGCCCGCACCGAGCTCTCCCGGCTCGACCGGGCCGGGGTGATCCACCTGCCCCGGCCCGCCCGGGCCGAGCTCGACGCGCGGGCCCGCGGGGAGCTGCCGGGCTCCTGAGCCCGGCTCAGGTCCCGTCTCGGGGCCTGTCTCAGGTCTTGTCGAGGAACGCGGCGCGCTCCTCGTCGCCCAGGGTCTCCCCCACCAGGGCCCGCAGCCGCGGGTGCTCGTGCAGGCCGGGATCCCGGGCCACCAGGTCCTGGGCGTACACCTGCGCCTTCGCGATGACCTCCTCGTGCCGCAGCAGCGACAGCAGCTTCAGCCCGGACCGGGACCCGGACTGGCTGGCGCCGAGCACGTCGCCCTCGCGGCGCAGCTCCAGGTCGTGCCGGGCGAGCTCGAACCCGTCGGTGGTCGAGGCGACCGCGTCCAGGCGCTCCCGGGACGCCGTCGCCGCGGGCATCTCGGTGACCAGCAGGCAGATCCCGGGTGCGCTCCCCCGGCCGACCCGGCCGCGCAGCTGGTGCAGCTGGGACAGGCCGAACCGGTCGGCGTCGAGCAGCACGATCCCGGTGGCGTTCGGCACGTCGACACCGACCTCGATCACCGTGGTCGCGACCAGCACGTCCAGCTCGGCCCGCTCGAAGGCCCGCATCACGGCGTCCTTCTCGTCCGCCGGGAGCTTGCCGTGCAGGATCCCGACCCGCAGCCCGGACAGCCTCTCGGAGATCATCGGACCGACGTCGAGGACGGCCAGCGGTGGCCGCCGGTCCTCGTCACCCTCGTCGGGCGGCGGTTCGTCCAGCTCCGCGTCGGTGGCTTCGGTGTCCCCGACCCGCGGGCACACCACGTAGCACTGGTGACCGCGTTCGACCTCCTCGCTGATCCGCTGCCAGACCCGGTCCATCCACTTCGGGTGCTCGGCGAGCGGGACGACGGTCGTCGTCACCGGGGACCGGCCGCGCGGCAGCCCCTTGAGCTCGGAGACGGCGAGGTCGCCGTAGACGGTCATCGCCACCGTGCGCGGGATCGGGGTCGCGGTCATCACCAGCATGTGCGGGGCCTGCTCGCCCCGGGCGCGCAGCGCGTCCCGCTGCTCGACGCCGAACCGGTGCTGCTCGTCGACCACGACCAGCCCGAGGGCGGCGAACCCGACGGTGTCCTGGATCAGCGCGTGCGTGCCGACGACGATCCCGGCCGCCCCGGACTGCGCGTCCAGCAGCGCCTTGCGCCGCGCCTTGGCGTTCATCGACCCGGTGAGCAGGGTGACCGCGGTGGCGCCCTCGGCGCCGTCGAGCTCCCCGCCCCGGCCCAGCGCGCCGAGCATCGCGCGCAGCGAGCGGGCGTGCTGGGCGGCGAGCACCTCGGTGGGGGCGAGCATCGCGGCCTGCGAGCCGGCGTCGACGACCTGCAGCATCGCGCGCAGCGCCACGATCGTCTTGCCGGCGCCGACGTCGCCCTGCACGAGCCGGTTCATCGGGTGCTCGCGGGCGAGGTCGGCGGCGATCTCCTGTCCGACCGTCTCCTGGCCCTCGGTGAGCGGGAAGGGCAGGTCGGCGTCGAACGCGTCGAGCAGCCCGCCGTCGAGCCGCGGGCAGGCCGGCGCCGGGCGGGACACGGCGTCCTGGCGGCGCAGGGCCAGCGCCAGCTGCACCCCGAGCGCCTCGTCCCAGACCAGCCGGTGCCGCGCGGCGTAGAGATCGGATTCGGACTCCGGCACGTGGATCCGCCGCAGCGCCTGGCCGAGCTCGGGCAGCTTCTCCCGCTCGCGCAACGACTCGGGCAGCGGGTCGGTGGGGGCGTCGACCTGCTCCAGCAGCTGTCGCGTACAGCGCGCGATCGCCTGCGAGGAGATCTTCGAGTTCGCCGGGTAGACCGACAGGAACGGGCGCAGCGACTCGGTCTCGTCGATCTCCTCGAACTGCGGGTGGGTCAGCTGCAGGCGCTTGTTGAACACGCCCACCTTCCCGGAGAAGACCCCGACGGCCCCGAGCTTGACGAAGCCCTGCAGCTTCCACCCGTTGAAGAAGGTGCAGTCCAGCTCGCCGCCCTTCTCGTCCCGGACGACGGCCTTGAGTATCTTCCCGCGCCGCTGCCGCATGTCGCGCATCTCGACCTTCGCCACCTTCGCGACGACGGTCGCGTGCTCGCCGACGACCAGCCCCTCGATGTCGGAGAGCCGGCCCCGGTCGACGTACCGGCGCGGGTAGTGCCGCAGCAAGTCGCCGACCGTCTCCAGCCCGAGCGTCGCCAGCGGGTCCGCGCCCTTCTTCCCGATCGGGCCGACCAGCGTGCTGTCGAGGTCCCAGCGCTCCATCTACTCCACCCCCAGCACCAGCGGGAAGTCCGTCTGCCCACCGCGGTGCACCACGACGTCCACCTCCGGGTGGGTGCGCCGCAGGTCCTCCGCCAGCTGTTCCCCGAGCCCGTCCTCCGCCGCCGCACCCAGCAGCACGGTCACCAGCTCCCCTCCCGCCGTGAGCATGCGGTGAGCCAACCACAGGGCACCGACAGCGAGATCCGGGGCGATCAGCACCACCTCGCCGTCGGCCAGGCCGAGCACCTCCCCGGGCCGGCAGGGGCCGGCCCAGGTGAGCGCCTCGGTCTCGGCGATCCGCAGGCCACCGGTGCGGGTGCCGGCCGCGGCCTCGGCCATCGCGACGACGTCGTCGGCGGCCCGCCGGTCCGGATCGTGCACGGCGAGTGCGGCCAGGCCCTGCGGCACCGACACCGACGGTACGACGACGACCTCCACGCCCGCCCCGCGCGCCCGCCCGGCCGCGGTCTCCGCGACCGTCCGGCGGTGCTCCGCGCAGGGCAGCACCGCGACGTGCGCGGCGCCGGTGGCGCGGATCGCGGCCAGCACGTCGTCGGCGGAGGGGTCGGTGTCGGCGGCCAGGACGTCCCCGCCCGCCTGCCGGGCCAGGTCCCCCGCGCCCGGGCTCTCGACGAGCAGCAGCACCGCCCGGGCCCGGGACGGCACGGACGGCGGCAGCGCCTCGACCCGGATCCCGGACACCCGCCCGGCGGCCAGCCCGGCCTCGATCGCGGGCCCCGCGTCGGAGGTGTGGACGTGCACGACCCGGCCGCCCTCGCCGTCCTCGGCGACGGCGACGCAGTCCCCCAGCTCCGCCAGCCGGTCCCGCAGCGCCGCCACGGCGGGCGCCGCCCCCTCGGCGGGAACGGTGAGCAGATAGGTCACCTCGTGCACCGCACCCGGTCCCCCGGACCCCGGCCTGGGCGCGGCGGCGGGCTCGACGGCGGGCTCGGTGCCGGGGGCGGAGGCGGGTGTGGTCGGGGGTGCGGGGGCGGGGGTGCCGCCCGCGGCGGCGACGAGGGCGTCGAGCACGACGACCAGCCCCAGCCCGCCTGCGTCCACGACCCCCGCACGGACCAGCTCCGCCGGGCGCCCGGCCGCCCGGGCGAGCGCGGCCCGGGCCGCACCCGCCGCGCGGTGTGCGGCCTCGGCCAGCCCCTCGGCCGGCCCCGCCGGCGACACGGCGGAACCCGGTTCCGGCGGCGACGCGACCGAACCCCGCTGCGGCGGGCGCAGTGCAGGCGGCGATGTGGCCGCCTCCGTCTCCGCGGTCGACGACGTGCCGGCCCCGGCCCCCGCGCGGGTCGCGAGCGCCGCGGCCGCCGCCTCCAGCACGGTCAGCGCGGTCCCCGTCCGCGGCGTGGAGATCGCCGTGGTGGCCAGCGCGGCCGCCCGGCGCAGCGCCCCGGCCAGCTCCCCCGCCGCCCCGGACGTCCGTGGCACGGCGGCGAGCTCCTCGGCCAGCCCGCGGAACAGCTGGGAGAGGATGATCCCGGAGTTGCCCCGCGCACCCCGGACCGCGGCGGCCGCCAGCGCCGCCGCCGCACCGGCCGGGCCGCCGGACAGCGGCGCCGTCGCGGCCGCCCGCGCGGTCAGCAGCAGGTTCGACCCGGTGTCGTGGTCGGCGACCGGGAAGACGTTGATCCGGTCGATCTCGGCCCGGCCGGCGGTCAGCCGCTCGGCGACGGCGTCGATCCAGCGGCGCAGCAGCGCGGGGTCGAACGTCGGGGGCACCCCTCCAGGGTAGGTGCGCGGGCCGGGCCGCGGTCGGACCACGGGCCCCGGGGTGGAGGGCGGTGCACGGGCGGCTAGACTCGACGGCCGAGCCCCGGCACACCCGGGCTTCGTGAAGTATTCCCAACCTGAGGAGTGTCCGACGTGGCTGCCGTCTGCGACGTCTGTGGCAAGGGTCCGGGCTTCGGCATGTCCGTCTCGCACTCGCACCGCCGCACCCACCGCCGCTGGAACCCGAACATCCAGACCGTCCGGGCCGCGATCAACGGTGGCAACCGCCGCCGCATCAACGCCTGCACCTCCTGCATCAAGGGCGGGAAGGTCGCGAAGGTCTGACGGGTGGTGCCGCGACGCGGCGAGACCCCGAACCACACGAGAGGCCCGGTCCCCAGGGACCGGGCCTCTCGTCATGTCCGGGGAATGTTCAGCCGAGGACGGTCTTCCACCACCCCGTGCGGGTGCCGCGGATGGTGAGCGACCCCATCCCGACCTTGCCGTGCACCACCAGGTGTGGCCCGCTGGTACCGGCCGTCTGCGGCACCTTCGAGTTCACCTCGCCCCACGAGCCGCTCACCCCGTCGACGTCGGCGGTGCCGCCCTCGGGCAGCACGAGCACGACCTCACCCATCCCGACGGCCACCTCGACGTCGATCCGCTGCGGCACCCCCCGCGCCTCGGACAGGTCCAGGTGGATGGACCCCATGCTCGTCGTCAGCTTCAGCGCGGCCGGCACCCGCCAGTCACCCGTCCGCTTCAGCGACCCCCCGCCGGTCCGCAGGTGCACCCGCTGCCCGGCGGGCACGGGGGCCGCGGCGGGCCCGGTGGGGACGACGGTCCCCGGCAGAGCCCCGGGCAGGTCGGCCAGCGGCGGGCGCAGCTCGTTCGCGGTGCGGGCGGCGTAGACGACGTCGAGCCGCTCCTCGAGCTCGGCCAGGGTGATGCGGCCCTCGCCCACCGCGTCGTGCAGCCGCTTCGCGGCCGCCTCCCGGTCGGCGTCGGATATGCGCATCTCCCCCGGATCGGTCACACCGACCACCCTAATTCAGGACCCCCGTCGACCGGCCGGACCCGGCCCCGGCATCGGCCGTGAGGACGAGCCGCGACCGGAGATGATCGGCTCCCGGGCCGAGGCGGGACAGGGGCCCGCGGCGGCAGGCTGCGCCCGACCGACCTCCGGCGAGCGAGACGAGGACCCCATGCCCCCCACACCGCTGCTCGGTGCCCTGCTGGCCGCCGCGGCCGGCGTCGGACTCGCCGCGGTACCCGCGCCGACGGCCGCACCGGCCCCGCCGACGGCGATCTCCTGGGCCCCGTGCCGGGACGTCGTCGAGGACTGGGACGCCGGCGACGCGCGCACCGGGTGCGGGACGGTCACCGTGCCGGTGTCCTACGACGCCCCGGACGGCCGCACCCTCGACCTGATGGTCAGCCGGCGCCCGGCCACCTCCCCGGAGCGGCGCCGCGGAGTGATCGTCACCAACCCGGGCGGCCCGGGTCACCCCGGGCTCTCGATGCCGGCGACGCTGGCCGGGTCGGCCGTCGGCGACCTCGCGACCGACCACGACCTGATCGGGTTCGACCCGCGCGGCGTCCACACCAGCGAGGGCAAGGAGTGCGACCTGCGGGCGGGCGGGGACCTCGACCCGGCGCCGGTGTCCGAACAGGACTTCCGCCGGAGTCACGCCGAGTTCGCCCACCGGAACGCGACCTGCGCCGGCGCCGACCCGGAGTTCGTCGCCGGCCTGTCCACGAACACCGTCGCCCGGGACGTGGACGCGATCCGGCAGGCCCTCGGCGAGGAGCGGATCAGCTTCTACGGCGTCTCCTGGGGCACCGCGCTCGGGGCGGTGTACCGCAGCCTGTTCGACGACCACGTCGACCGGATGCTGCTCGACTCGGTGATCACGCCGGACTTCTCGCTGCGCGAGATGAACGACGCCGTGCCCCGGGCCGCCGACGCGAACCTCGACCGCTTCACCGGCTGGGTCGCCGGCGGCGGGCACGACGGGCTCGGCGACACCGCGGCGGAGGTCTCGGCGACGGTGCACGCGCTGGTCCGGGAGCTCGACGCGACACCACTGGTCGTCACCACACCCGACGGCGAGCAGGTCGAGATCGACGGCGGGGACCTGCGGATGATGCTCGGTCACCCGCAGCGGGACTGGCCGGAGATCGCCGGGAGCGTGCGGGCGCTGCGCGACGGGGAGCTGCCGCCGCTGCTCGACCCCGCGCACGGCACGCCGGGCCTGGGCCTGCGCGACGACCCCCGCGGCTCACGGTTCATGCAGGTCTCGGTGTTCTGCAACGACCAGGGCCCCGACCCGGACGCCGGCACGCTGTGGCACGAGCACCAGCAGCGCCGGGCCGCGTCGCCGCTGTTCGGCTGGGCGGCCGGTTACGAGAACTGGTGCGCCGGCTGGCCGTTGCCCGCGCAGCCCTGGCACGAGCTCACCCACGGCGACAGTGCCCTGCAGCTGGCCGGGCACCGGCACGAGCCGGTCACCCCGTACGAGTGGGCCGGGCAGATGCAGCGCCGGATCGGCGGGTCGCTCCTCACCGTGGAGGACGACGGCCACGGCACGCTGAGCCGCATCCCCGACTGCGGCGCCCGGGCGATCGAGTTCTTCCGGCACGGCCGCACCGACGACGGCACCTGCGGCTGACCCTCAGGGCAGCTTCCAGTCGACGGGTTCCCCGCCGATCTCCTCCAGCAGGTCGTTGGCCCGGCTGAACGGCCGGGACCCGAAGAACCCGCGGTCGGCCGACATCGGGCTCGGGTGCGCCGACTCGACGGTGGGCACGTCCTCCAGCAGCGGCACCAGGTTCCGGGCGTCGCGGCCCCAGAGGATCGCCACCATCGGCTCGGCGTCCCGGTCCACCAGCGCCCGGATCGCCTGCTCGGTGATCTCCTCCCAGCCCTTGTTCCGGTGCGAGCCCGGCTCACCCGGCGCGACCGTCAGGCACCGGTTGAGCAGCAGCACGCCCTGCTCGGTCCACGGGGTGAGGTCACCGGAGGACGGGGCGGGGTGCCCGAGGTCCTCGGCGTACTCGCGGAAGATGTTCTGCAGCGAGCGCGGCAGCGGCCGGGTCTCCGGCGCGACCGAGAACGACAGCCCGACGGCGTGCCCCGGCGTCGGGTACGGGTCCTGCCCGACGATCAGCACCTTGACGGCGTCGAACGGCTGCTGGAACGCGCGCAGCACGTTCGCCCCGGCGGGCAGGTAGCGCCGGCCGGCGGCGATCTCGGTGCGCAGGAACTCGCCCATCCCGGTGACCGCCTCGGCGACCGGCTCCAGGGCCTGGGCCCAGCCGGCCTCGACGACCTCGTGCAACGGCTTGGCCATCAGCCCTCCAGCTTCCGCAGCTGCGCGCGGAACCGGCGTCCGCGGTCGACATAGGACTCCACCGAGTGCCGCCAGCGGTCGGCGGGCACCTCGTAGGACTCCCGGACCCGGGCCGGGACGCCGAGCGCCATCCGGTAGGCGGGGATGTCGGCGTCCGGCGAGACGACCGCGCCGGCGGCGACGATCGCGCCCTCCCCGATCCGGGAGCCGTTCAGCACCACCGAGCCGGACGAGATCAGGGCGCGGTTCCCGATCGTCGCGGCCTCGATGTGCGCGTTGTGCCCGACCGTCACCTCGTCGCCGATGATCGTCGGCGCGCGCAGGGTGGTGTGCACGATCGTGCCGTCCTGCACGCTGGTCCGGGCGCCGATCTCGATCCGGCCGTCGTCGCCGCGCAGCACCGCGGTCGGCCAGACGGTCGACTCCGGGCCGATCGTCACGTTGCCGATCACGACGGCGTCCGGATGGACGTAGGCGGTCGGATGGATGTCCGGTTCGGCGTCACCGAGCGCGTACACAGGCACACCCGCAGGGTACGAAGCGATCAGACGGCCGGCGCCGCGGGGCCCATCGGCCGGAGCGAGCGGGTGCCGGGCGGAGCCGGGGCCGCCCGGACGATCTCCATCATCCGGCGCTCGGCGGCGGAGTGGTAACGCTGCCGGTGCCAGCACAGCGCGACGTCGCGGTGCACCTCGCGCTGCAGCACCGGCCGGACCACGACGCCGCCGGTGTCGCTGGTCGCCAGCGCCAGCCCGTTCACGACACCGACCCCCAGCCCGGCGACCACCATCGCCACGACGGCCTGCGGGTGCTGGGTGTAGAGCACCCGGGAGCGGTCCACCCCGGCCCGTTCCAGCACGACGTCGGTGTCCAGCGACTCCGCCGCCATCGCGCTGCGCCGCCGGGGGTTGCCGACCGAGATCACCCGGTCACCGAGCAGCCGGGCCACCGCGTCGTCGTCGCCGGCCGGGTCCCGCTCGCCCGCCGCCGGGTGGTCGGCGGGCAGCACCAGCTGCATCTCCTCGCGCCACAGCGACTCCTCGGCCAGGTCGCGGTGCAGCCGCTCGGGCTGCACCGGCCGGACGGCCAGCCCCACCTCGCCCTCCAGCAGCACCTCCTCCAGCTCCCGCACCCCGGCCTCGTGCAGGACGACCTGCACCTTGGGGTACCGGCCGGTGAACTCGGCCAGCACGCCGGGCACGAACCCGATGCTGGCGCTGGCGTAGCTGCCGATCCGGACCTCGCCCTGCTCGACGTCGATCAGCGCGCGCACGTGCTCGGTGCCGGACTCCAGATGGCCGAGCGCTGCCCGGACGTGCTCGGCGAACGCCTCTCCGGTGTCGGTCAGCGCGGTCGGCCGGGTCCGCCGGTCGAACAGCGGCGCCCCCAGCGCCCGCTCCAGCTCGGACACGTGCGTGCTCACCCGGGACTGCGACCGGTGCAGGGCCTGCGCCGCGCGGCCGAACCCCTCGAACTCCACCACCGCCAGGAAGCTGATCAGCGAGTCGAGCGTCATGTTCCGCGCGCTCCACCAGGTCTGCGCGCCGCTCCCGCCGGTCACCTCAGAATCCCAGCAGGCCCGGCAGCCCGGTGCTGAGCACCGGGACGTAGGTCACCAGGGCGAGCGCGCCGAGCAGCGGCGCCGCGAACAGCGCGACCCCGCGAACGACCTCGTTGAACCCGGACCCGGTCACCGCGTCCAGCACGAACAGCACCAGCCCCATCGGGGGCGTCAGCAGCCCGAGCATCAGGTTGAACACCACGACGACGCCCAGGTGCAGCGGGTGGATGCCGAACGCCTCCGCGGCCGGCAGGAGCACCGGCACCAGGATGAGGATCAGCGCGCCGGTCTCCATCACCGCGCCGAACAGCAGCAGGAGCAGGTTCACCACCAGCAGGAAGACCCAGGCCTGGTCGATCGCACCGACCAGGTACTGCGCCAGCAGGTCCGGAGCGCGCTCCAGCGACAGGATCCACGCGAACAGGGTGGCGGACGCGATGATCACCATGACGCCGGCGGTGGTGTCCGCCGTGGACCGCAGGGTGTCGCGCAGCGCCGACCAGGAGAACGACCGGTAGGCCACGCCGAGCAGCAGCATGTAGGCCGCCGCGGCGGCGGCCGCCTCGGTCGGGGTGAAGACGCCGCCGAGGATGCCGCCCAGCAGGATCAGCGGGGTGATCAGCGCCGGCGCGGCGGTGAGCACCCGGCGCGCGGCCACCCGCGGCGCCGGCCGGGGCGAGCGCAGGTGTTCCCAGGACCGCGACATCCACCAGACGGTGACCAGCAGGACGACGGTGATCAGCAGTGCCGGGAGCACGCCGGCGATGAGCATGCCGCCCATCGAGACGCCCGCGGTCAGCGCGAACAGCACCGCGGGGATGCTCGGCGGCATGATCGGGCCGATCATCGACGCCGCACCGGTCAGCCCGAGGGTGTAGCGCCGGCCGTAGCCCTCCCGGACCATGACCGGCACCTGCATCTTCCCGGCGCCCGCGATGTCGGCGAGCGCGGAGCCGTTCATCCAGGAGAACCCGAGCGACACCAGCACGTTGGTGTAGCCGTAGCTGCCCCGCACGTGCCCGATCACCGCCTGCACGCCGCTGAACATCCGGTCGGTCACCCCGGCGGCGTTCGCCAGGTTGCCCATCAGGATGAACAGCGGGATGGCGAGCAGGACGAAACTGTCGATCCCGCCGGTGACCTGCTGCAACGCGATCGAGAACGAGACGTTGCCGGTGAGCAGGATGTAGCCCACCGACGGCAGCAGCAGCGCGAACGCCACCGGAAGCCGGAGCACGAACAGCCCGACGAACAGCCCGAGGACCAGCAGCGCGACGGTCACGCCGCCACCTCCTCGGCGGCCTCGGCCGCGCTGGGCAGCACCGGGATCCCGCCGGTGAGCAGGACGCGCAGGTCGCGGACCGCGCCGACCACGCAGTGCAGGGCGACCAGGGCGAGGCCGACGGTCAGCGCGCCGTAGACCCAGCTCATCGGCAGCCCACCGGCGGCGGTGGTCTGGCGGGAGACCCGTTCGAGGTAGTCGATGCTGGCGTACACCAGCAACCCGGCCAGCCCGGCGATCACCAGATCCGCGACGGCGATCGTCCAGGCCAGCACGCGCGGCGGCAGGAACCGGTCGAACGTCGCCACGGTGAGGTGCCGTCGCCGGCCGGCCAGGTGGGCCGCGCCGACGAACGTCAGCCAGATCAGCGTGTAGCGCGCGGTCTCCTCGGTCCACACCGGTGGCCGCGCCAGGACGTAGCGGGTGACGACCTGGGTGCCGACCAGCACGACGAGCGCGACGAGGAACGCCGTCGCGACCCAGGCCTCCACCGTCATCAGCCGCTCGTCCCAGCGCCGCCGGGCCGGCCGGGTCGGGCTGCTCACGACGACGCCGTCTCCCGGACGCGCTGGTAGAGGCCCTCGCCCCACTGCGCCTCGAACTGGCCCGGCACCTCGGCCTCGGCCTTCGCCCGGAAGGCGTCGCGGTCGATCTCGTCGGCGGTCACGATCGTGCCGAACGCGCCGGAGCCCTCCCACTCGGCGAGCAGCTCCTGCTCCTCGGTCTCGACGCACTCGCGCACGGCGGCACCGGCGGTCTCCAGCTCGGCGCCGAAGGCCTCCTGCTGCGCCGGGCTCAGCGACTCCCAGGCGTCGGGCGACACCATCAGCACGGTGGCCTGCACCAGGTGACCGGTGAGGTTCAGCGTGCTCTGGGCCTCGTAGAAGCGTCCGGACTGGATCGTCGGGATCGGGTTCTCCTGGCCGTCGACGACGCCCTGCTGCAACGCCAGGTACAGCTCGGCGAACGCGACCGGGACCGGCTCGCTGCCCAGCGCGCGGGCGTTCGCCAGGCTGACCGGGGTGTCGATGGCGCGGATCTTCTGCCCGGCGAGATCGGCCGGGGAGCGGGCCTCCACGTTGGCCGTGAGGTGCCGGGTGCCGTAGAGCCACAGGTCGACGGCGCGGATCCCGCTGTCCTCGGTCAGCCCCTGCCGGAGCTCCTCGCCGACCGGGCCGGCCCACACCTGCTCCATGTGGTCCCAGTCGTCGACCGCGTACGCGGCGTCCAGCACGCCCCAGGGGGCGTGCCAGTTCGCGACCGCGCCGGGGCCGGCGATGCTCATGTCCAGGTCGCCGAACTCGGTGGACTGCACGAGCTCCTGCTCGCCGCCGAGCTGCGCGCCGGGGAAGATCTGCAGGTCGATGCCGTCGTCGGCGAGTGCCTGGGCGAGCGGCTCGGCACCGCACCGGTGGAACGGGTGGTCGACCTCGTACAGGTGGCCGAACCGCATGGAGACGGTGCCGTCTCCGGCGGGGCCGGAGCCGCAGGCGGTGAGGGTGATGGCGAGCGCGGCGGAGAGCGCGACGGACGCCAGTGTCCGGTGCCTCATCGGGGGACCTCTCTGGGGGGAGCTCTCGGGGAGCGGGACGGAGCGGGTCGGAGCGGGACGGGAGCGGGTCGGGACGAGTGGCTCAGGCGGCGACGGCGAGCAGGCCGGCGCCGGAGACGGCGGCACGCAGCCGCTCGGTCTGCTCGGGGGTCGGCGGGTCGCAGGGGCGCCGCGGGACGCCGACCACACGGCCCTGCAGGCGCAGGCACTCCTTGATCAGCGCGGGCATGTTGGCGCCCTCGACCGACCGCCACAGCGGCAGCATCACCCGGTGCAGCTCGCGGGCGGTCGCGTGGTCCTCGGCCCGGACCGCCTCCCACAGCCGGACGACCAGGCCCGGGGCGAGCGAGGACGTCCCGGACACCGAGCCGTGCGCGCCGAGCGTGAACGACGGGTAGAGCAGGTCGTCCACCGCGGAGAGCACCCGGGTCGGGGCGCCGTCGAGGGCGGCCAGCAGGTCGGCGACCTTGTGCAGGTCCCCGCCGCTCTGCTTGACGGCGACGACCGCCGGCACGTCGGTGACCATCCGCACCAGGGTCGGGACGTCGACCATCGCCCACGGCACGACGTTGTAGATGATGACCGGCTTGCCGGTCTCCTCCGTGACGGCGCGGTAGTGCCCGATGATCTCGTCCTGGCCCGGCTGGAACAGGTAGTGCACCGGCGTCACCTGCAGCCCGTCGACGCCCACGTCGGCCAGCGCCCGGCCGTACTCGACGCACGCGCGGGTGGAGTTCTGGATGATCCCGGCCATCACCGGGACGCGGCCGCCGACGTGCTCGACGACCGTGCGGGCCACCTCGGTGCTGTCGGTCACCGACAGCGTCTGCCCCTCACCGGTCGTCCCGGTCACGCAGATGCCGTGCACCCCGGCGGAGAGCTGGTGGTCGACCTCGCGGCGCAGCGCCTCGGTGTCGACGGTCTCGTCGTCGTGGAAGGGGGTCACGATCGGCGGGATGATCCCGGTGAAGTCCACAGTGGCCATGAGTGCGCGGGTTCCTCTCGACTACGGCCGGGAACCTCCGTGTCCACCGGCGCCGGCCGGTTCAGCCTGTCGGGCGGGGCACGTTCCGTGAAGCGCATGATTCCGATCATGACCATCCGCGGGGGAGATGGCTGCGGCGATCCGGTGACACAAAACGAGCCGGACCGCAATGCCCCCTTCGTCCGGTTTTCCGCAGCCGCGCCGCGGGTACAGGGCCGCGTGCCGACGCCCCCGTCCCACCCCGAGGATCTCCCGCGGTGATCTCCCTGATCGTCCTCGGCGGCGCCGCCGCGCTCGCGCTGCTCGGCCCGCTGCTGGCCCGCTTCATGGGCCGCAACGCCGGATACCCGATCGCGGCCGGGCTCGCCGCGCTCGCCGTGCTGGCCAACACCTCCGCCGGCCGGATCGTCGACGGCGACGTGCTCACCGCCTCCTACGCCTGGATGCCCTCGCTGGGGATCTCGTTCGGGCTGCGGATGGACGGGCTGAGCCTGCTGTTCGTGACGATCGTGCTCGGCGTCGGCGCGCTGGTGCTGGCCTACTGCCCGAGCTACCTCGACGACCACTACCCGGTCGCGACCGTCTACGGGCTGCTCACCGGGTTCGCCGCCGCGATGATCGGCCTGGTCACCGCGAACGACCTGGTGCTGCTCTACGTGTTCTGGGAGCTCACCACCGTCCTGTCGTTCCTGCTGATCAACACGGCGGGGCCGAAGGCGGCCGCACCGGCCGGGCGGGCGCTGATCGTGACCGCGATGGGCGGGTTCGCGCTGCTCGGCGCCGTGGTGATGATCGGCGTCGCGGCCGGGACCACCGACCTCGGCGTGATCACCGCCGACCCCGCGCTGGTGCTGTCCAGCCCGCTGGCGGTGCCGGCGGCGGCGCTGCTGATCCTGGCCGCGGCGACCAAGTCCGCGCAGCTGCCGTTCACGTTCTGGCTGCCCGGCGCGATGGTCGCGATGACCCCGATCTCGGCCTACCTGCACGCCGCGACGATGGTGAAGGCCGGCATCTACCTGCTGATGCGGTTCTCCCCGGTCTACGTGCCGACGACGGCGTGGTCGACCGTGCTGGTGCCGCTCGGCCTGCTCACCGCCGTGGTCGGGGCCGTGCTGGCGCTGCGCGAGCACGATCTCAAGGCGATCCTCGCGCACTCCACGGTCAGCCAGCTGGGCCTGATCACCGCCGCGATCGGCGTCGGGACCTCCTACGCCCTGTCCGCGGCGGTGCTGCACACCTTCGCGCACGCACTGTTCAAGGCCACCCTGTTCATGCTCGTCGGGATCATCGACAAGGAGGCGGGCAGCCGCGACGTCCGCGAGCTCGGCGGGTTGCGGCAGGTCATGCCGGTGACCGCGACCCTCACCGGGATCGCCGCGCTGTCCATGGCCGGGATCCCGCCACTGATCGGGTTCGTGTCGAAGGAGACGCTGTTCGAGGGCTTCCTGGAGGCCGACTTCGCGCCCGGCGCCGGCCCGGTCGCCGCGACGGCCGCGGTGATCGCCTCGGTGCTGACCTTCGCCTACAGCGCGCGGATCGTCTACGGCGCGTTCTTCGGGACGCTGTCCCAGCCGGACCTCTACGAGCCGCGGTACGCGTTCCTCGCCCCGGCCGCGGTCGCCGCGCTGCTCGGGGTGCTGCTCGGCCCGCTCGTCTCCGTGCTGAACCCGCTGACCGATCGGGCCACCACCGATCTCGACCCGGGCGCCGAGCCCGTCACCTTCGAGCTCTGGCCCGGGATCACCCCCGCGCTGTTCCTGTCCTTGGTCACCGTGGCCGCCGGGTACGCGCTGTTCCACTGGCGGGACCGGGTCGACGCGCTCCTGGGCCGGCTGTGGGTGCCCGACGGCGCGGCGGTGTTCGACCGGATCCGGGCCCGGGTTCTCGATCTCGGCGCGCTCGTCGGGCGGCCGGACACCGACCCGGCCCCGGCCGCGGTGCTGGTCCGGCCGGTGCTGCTGCTGCCGGTGCTCGCCGTCGCCGCCGGCGTCCTGCTGCCGGCGGTACCGGCCTACCCCGGCCCCGTCGTGCGCGGGCTGGACTGGGTGGTGCTCGGGCTGGTCCTGGCGGTGGTGCTGGGCGCGGCGCTCACCCGCTCGCCGGTCGCCGCGCTGGCCACCACCGGCTTCGCCGGGCTGACGACGGCGCTGTGGCTGCTGCTCGCCGGCGCCCCGGACGTCGCGCTCACCCTGCTGCTGGTCGAGATCCTCACGACGGTCGTCGCGGTGCTCGTGCTGCGCGGCCGCGGGGTGCGGCTGCACCGGCCCACCCGGTGGCGCCGGATCCCGGCCGCGGTCACCGCGCTGGCCGCGGGGCTGTCCCTCGGCGCCGGCACGCTGGCGCTGACCGGACGGCGGGAACCGTCGGCGGTCGGGAACTACCTCCTGGACACGGCCGAGCCCGCGGTCGGCGGCACGAACGTGGTCAACACGATCCTGGTGGACTTCCGCGGGATGGACACCTTCGGCGAGGCCGTCGTCGTCGGGGCCGCGGCGCTGGGGCTGCTGGTGCTGATCCGGCGGACCGAGGCCGGCGCCGACGCCCGGCCGCGGGTGGCCCGCGACGGCCCCGCGGACACCGTCGTGATGCGGGTGGGCAGCCTGGTGCTGGCCCCGCTGATGGGCGCGCTGTCGCTGTTCCTGCTCTGGCGCGGGCACGACGAGCCCGGCGGCGGTTTCATCGCGTCGCTGGTCGCCGGGGTCGCGGTGCTGTTCCTGCGGCTGGCGCACCGCGGCGATTCGTGGCCGCTGCGGCTGCGGCCCGAGCCGCTGGTCGGGGCCGGGCTGCTGCTCAGCCTGCTGACCGGGCTCGCGGTCATGCCGCTGGGCCTGCCCTTCCTGACACCGGTGTACCTGCCCGGCGAGGTGCTGCTGTCGTCGTTCGTGTTCGACCTGGGGATCTTCTCGATGGTGGTGGGACTGATGGTGGCCGCGGTCGACCGGCTCGGTGGAGGGACCCGGGCCGGGTCCTCACTCGGCCCGGTGCACCACCGTGACGTCCGCGAGGACCAGGCCGACCGGCACGGCGCGCGGCCGGAGGTGGGCCGGTGACCGCCGCGCTCGTCGTCACCGTGCTGGTCTCCGGCGGGGTGTACCTGATCCTGCAGCGCGAGCTGCTGCGCGTGGTGCTCGGGTTCATCCTGCTCGGCCACGGCGTCAACGTCGTGATCATCTCCGCGGGCGGGATGGCGAACCGGGAGCCCGCGCTGCTCGGGCAGCAGGACCGGGCGGCGATGGCCGACCCGCTCCCGCAGGCGTTCGTGCTGACCGCGATCGTGATCGCCTTCGCGATCACCGTGTACCTGCTGTCCCTGCTCAAGGCCGGTGACGCGGACGACGACGGCCGCCGCGCCGAGCCGGACGGCTCCGGAGACGGGGACGGCGGCCCGGACACGGCCGGCGACACCGGAACCGCGGACGGATCCGCCGGGGCGAACGGGGGCGACCGATGACCGGGCTCGAGGCGCTGCTGATCGCGCCGATCGCCGTCCCGCTCGCCGCGAGCGGCGCGCTGATCCTGTTCGGGATCCGCATGACGGCGGCCGCCCGCCGGGCCGTCGCGTTCAGCACGGTCGTCGCCGGCACCGCCGTCGCCGCGGTACTGCTCGCCGCCACCTCCGACGGCCAGGTGATCGTCCAGCGGCTCGGCGGCTGGCCGGACGGCATCGCCGTCCCGCTGGTCGCGGACGCGTTCGGCACGGTGATGCTCCTGGTCACCGGGGTGCTGGGCATCGCCTGCCTGGCCTACGCCGCGCTGAACGACGCCGACGGCGACCGCGCCTTCCTGCCGCAGTCACTGCTGCTGCTGGCGGGGGTGAACGGCGCCTACCTCACCGGGGACCTGTTCAACCTGTTCGTGTTCATCGAGGTCATGCTGGTCCCGAGCTACGTGCTCATCGCGACCGGCCGCGGCCCCGACCGGATCGCCGCGTCCCGGCTCTACCTCACCGTGAACCTGCTCGCCTCCACGGTGTTCCTCGCCGGGCTCGGGCTGGTGTACGGCGTGGCCGGCACCGTGCAGCTGGGCGACCTCGCCGGTGCCGCCGCCGACGACCCGGCCCTCGCCGCGGCGACCGCGGTGATCCTGCTGGCGCTGTCGGTGAAGGCCGCCCTGGTGCCGGTGCACAACTGGCTCCCGCGCGCCTACGGCGCGGCACCGGCGGCGGTGACCGTGCTGTTCTCCGGCCTGCTCACCAAGGTCGGCGTCTACGCGCTGTTCCGGATCTACGCCGTGGTCTACGACGGCGACCCGCGCTTCCTGCCGATCATCCTCGTGGCCGCGCTGCTGACCATGGTGATCGGTGTCCTGGGCGCGGTCGGGGCCGGCGGGATGCGCACCATCCTCACCTTCCACATGGTCAGCCAGATCGGCTACATCGTCCTCGGCCTGGCGATCTTCACCCCGCTCGGGCTGGCCGCGGCGATCTTCTTCATGGTGCAGTACGTGCTGGTCAAGGCCGCGCTGCTGATGGTGGCGGGCGCGGTCGAGCAACATGCCGGCACCGGCGAGCTCGCGCGGCTCGGCGGGCTCGCCGCCCACTCCCCGGCGGCCGCGGTCGCGTTCGCGGTGTCGGCGCTGTCGCTGGCGGGCATCCCGCCGCTGTCCGGGTTCGTCGGCAAGCTCGTGCTCGTCGTCGGCGCGGTGGACGCCGGGCGGATCGTCGCCGCACTCGTCGCGATCGGGGTCAGCGTGGTCACCCTGCTGTCGATGCTCAAGATCTGGAACGGCGTGTTCTGGGGCGACCGGGCCCCCGATCCCGGGGAGGCCGGCGGGTCCGCCGGGTCGACCGGCACCGTGGTGTCGCTGCGGGTCCCCGCCCGCGCGGTCGCGCCGGCGCTGGCGCTGGGCGGGCTGAGCCTGCTGCTCGGCCTCGCCGCGGAACCGCTGCTGAGCCTGTGCCTGGTCGCCGCGGACGGGCTCGTCGACGCCACGACCTACGCCGGGGCGGTGGGCGGATGAGGCCCCGCAACCGGATCACCGCCGGGCTGAGCTTCCTGGGCTGGTTCTCGGCCGAGTTCGTCCGGGCCAACGCCGTGGTGCTGCGCGAGGTGCTCACCCCGGGGCACTCGGTCGAGCCGGCGATCGTGCTGGTCTCGCTGCGCTCGCGCAGCCGGATCGAGATCGCCTCGCTGATGAGCCTGCTCAGTCTCACCCCCGGCACGCTGGCGCTGAACCTCACCACCGGGTCGCGGTCCCCGGAACTGACCGTGCACGGCATGCACGCCGCGGACCCGGAGACGCTCCGGGCGAGCGTGCGGGAGTTGGAGGACCGGTTGCTGGCCTGCCTGCGCACCCCGGCCGACGAGCACCAGGACGAGGAGGAGACCCCGTGATCGGCATCCTGCTGCTCGACGCCGGGCTGGTCCTGCTCGCGGCGAGCCTGCTCGTCGCGCTGTACCGGGTCCTGGCCGGACCGACCGAGGCCGACCGCGGCCTGGCCGTCGACTACGGGTTCGTGGTCGTCGTCGCGTTCGTCGTGCTGCTCGCGCTGCGGCTGGACTCGGCGGCGATGCTGGACCTGGTCGTCGTCGCCACCCTGGTCGGGTTCCTGGCCACCGTGGCGTTCGCCCGGCTGATCTGGGCGAACGCGTGACCGGCGGGCTCGTGCAGAACACCCTCGGCGGGATCATCGCCGGCGCCGGGGTGCTGCTGATCGTCGCCGGCGCGGTGGGGCTGCTGCGGCTGCCCGACGTCTACAACCGCACCAACGCCGTCACCAAGGCGGCCGGGCTCGGGATCGTCGCGCTGCTCGTCGGGGCCGCCGTGCTCGTGCCGGAACCCGGGGTGCTGATGGTCCTGGGCGTCGCGATCGCCCTGCAGCTGTTCACCATCCCGATCGCGAGCTTCGCGATCGGGCACGCCGCCTATCGGTCGGAGGCCCCGTCGACCCCGTCGACGTTGCGGGAGGACTCCGGAGAGCCCCCGTCGGTCGACACCCCGGGCCGTTCCGACGCGGACTGAGCCGGGACGGCGCGGGCGTCCGCGGCCATCCGGTCGGCCAGGTCGTCGACGACGAGCGAGTCCCGGTCGATGGCCCCGCTGCGGTAGGCCGAGCGGCCGACCACCTGCGAGATCACCGGCGCGGTCAGCACCTGGAACAGCACGACCAGCAGCAGCGTCGAGGAGTTCTCGAACTCCAGCTGCACGGCCACACCGAGCAGGATCAGCAGCAGGCCCAGGGTCTGCGGCTTCGTGGTGGCCTGCAGCCGCGCCGGCAGGTCCGGCAGCCGGACCAGGCCGAGGGCGCCGAGCAGGCAGGACAGCCCGCCGACCAGCATCAGGACGGCGGAGACGATGTCGGCCACGCTCACCGGTGTCGCTCCCATTGTTCGACCAGCCGGGCCGCCGTCGCCGAGCCGACCAGGGCGATCAGCGCGACGGCGGCCAGCAGCGGGATGTTCGTGCCGTCGGTGTAGATCGCGGCGTAGACGGCGGCGGCCGCCACGATCAGCACGACGAAGACGTCGAGGGCCGCGATCCGGTCCAGCGTGGTCGGCCCCTTCATGAGCCGCCACAGGACCATCGCCGAACCCGTCACCAGCATGGCCAGGACGACTGCGTAGACGACGCTCACCGGGTTCCCTCCCCCGCCACGCGCCCCGGGTCCCGGCCCGTGGCGACCTCCTCGACGGCGACCCGGCAGCGCCGGACGTCCTCCTCGCTGCCGATCGCGTCGATCACCCGCATCTGCAGGTTCATCATGTCCCGCCGGACCCGCTCCACCGCACCGTCGCGGTGCAGCCCGAGCGCGTAGACGTACCAGCGACGACGCTGCCGGTCGACCTGCAACGTGAAGCTGCCCGGGGACAGCGCGCAGGTGGCGATGATCGTCGTGACGGTGCGGTCCGAGCCGGTGCACAGCGGCAGCCCGACGATCCCCGCGGTCGCGCGCCGGCCGTGCAGCAGGGTCACCAGGCTCACCCGGATCCCGGACACGACCAGGTCGGCCGCGAGGAACCCGGCCAGCCGCAGCAGCTTCACCGGCCGCACCGGCAGCCGCTCCGGCAGCAGCGGCAGCGGGAAGAGCGCCGTCACCGCGAGCCCCATCAGCAGGCCGCCGATGATCGCCATCGGGGTGAGGCTGCCCCACAGCAGCACCCACACCACGGCGAGCGTGACGACCTGCGGGATCCGGCGCCGCCAGCTCCCGATCCGGCCGCCGCCGCCCATCGGCTCGGTGGTCGTCTCCGGGCGCGCGGGTGGGACACCGGCGGGCGTGTGGTCCTCGGCGCTGCGGCTCACGTCCCTGCGCTCCTCGCTCACGGCGTCACCTCCGCGGTCCCGTGCGCCTGCTCGGCCATCGCGGTGCCCTCGCCGCCGTCCGGCACTGCGGTGCCCTCGCCGCCGTCCGGCACTGCGGGGCCCTCGCCGCCGTCCGGCGCTGCGGGGCCCTCGCCGTCCGGTGCGCCGGGAGCGTCCGCCGTCGTCACGGGCGCACCGGTGCCGACCCCGGGATCGAGCACGGCGACCACGTATCCCTCGCGGGTGTCCAGGTCCTCCCCGGCACGGGCGGTCACACTCGACAGCGGCCCGGCGAACACCGCGATCACGGTGCTCACCCCGATCAGCGACGCGGCACCGACGTACATCCCGCGCGCGCTGCGCGCGGTCCCGACCACGAGCTCGTCGTTCGGGTCGTTGTCGGCGATCGGCTCCTTCGGCGTCCCCCAGAACACCCGGACCCAGACGCGGGCGATCGCGTAGAGGGTCAGCAGGCTGGCCAGCACCACGAACCCGGCGACGATCTCGGTCGACAGCCCGGCTCCGGCACCGGCCTGCAGCAGGGCGAGCTTCGCGACGAACCCGGACGTCGGCGGGAGCCCGGCGAGCGTGATCGCCGGGATGGCGAACAGCACCGCGAGCCACGGTGAGGTGCGGGCCAGCCCGCCCATCTGGCTGATCGACGTGGTCCCGGTACGCCGGGTGATCAGACCGCTGACCAGGAACAACGTCGCCTGCACCGTGATGTGGTGCACCACGTACAGCGCCGTTCCCGCGATCCCCTCCGGGGTGTAGATCGCGAGCCCGAACACCATGAAGCCGATGTGGCTGACGAGCAGGAACGACAGCAACCGGTTCAGGTCGTCCTGCGCGACGGCGCCGAGCGCGCCGACCACCATCGTGATCGCCGCGATCACCAGCAGCAGCATCGACGGATGGTCCTGCGGGAAGATCAGGGTCTGGGTGCGCAGCAGGGCGTAGATGCCGACCTTGGTCAGCAGGCCGGCGAACAGCGCGGTCACCGGCGCGGGGGCGTTGGGGTAGCTGTCCGGCAGCCAGAAGTGCAGCGGCACGATCGCCGCCTTGATCCCGAACACCACCACCAGCAGCAGCGCCAGCACCGAACGCAGGCCGTCCGGCAGCTGCTCGATCCGGCCGGACAGCTCGGCCAGGTTGACCGTCCCGGTCGCGGCGTAGACGAGCCCGATCGCCGTCAGGAACAGCAGCGACGACATCAGCGACACGATCACGTAGGTCATCCCGGACCGGACCCGGGACACCGAGGTCCGCCGCGTGATCAGCACGTAGCTGGACGCCAGCATGATCTCGAACGCGACGAACATGGTGAACAGGTCACCGGTCAGGTAGGCCAGCGAGACACCGGTGGAGAGCAGCAGGAAGATCGGGTGGAAGGTCGTGCTCGCGGTGTCCCGGCCGTAGTCGGAGATCCGCTGGTCGATGGCGTAGACCAGCACCGCGAGGGTCACCAGCGTCGAGATCAGCAGCAGCAGCGCCGACATCCGGTCGGCGACCAGCGCGATACCGGTCGGCGGGGTCCAGCCGCCGAGTTCGGCCACGACCGGGCCGTACCGGTCCGCGGCCACCAGCAGGATGCCGGCGACCACGCTGACGATCGCCAGCGTCACCACGCCGACCGCGCGCTGCAGCGACGCCCGGCGGCTGACGATCACGCTCAGCGCGGCCGCCAGCATCGGGAGCAGCACCGGCAGCGCGACGAGTGCCTGGAGCAGGGTCACTTGCGGCCCTCCTCGAGCTCGTGCGAGTCGGCGGTGTCCTCGGGACCGCGCTCGGTCTCCTCGGCGGTGCCCTCCTCCATCGCACCGGCCGGTGCCTGGCGGGCCGCGATCCGGCGGTCCTCCACGTCGTCCTGTACCTCGTCGTGTCCGCTCAGCACCCAGGAGCGGTAGCCCAGGGCGAGCAGGTAGGTGGTCAGCGCGAAGGTGATCACGATGGCGGTCAGGGCCAGCGCCTGCGGCAGCGGGTCCGTCATCTCGGCGGTCCCCACCAGGCCCACGATCGGGGCCCGGCCGGGCGGTCCGCCCGCCAGCTGCAGGAGCAGGTTCGCGCCGTGCCCGAGCACGACGATCCCGATCAGGATGCGCATCAGGGAACGCTGCATGAGCAGGTAGAAGCCGACGGAGTACAGCACGGCCAGTACCAGCGCCATGCTCAGGTTGATCGTCACGTCCACGGGTCGCCCCCGCTCCGGTGCGCACGGGCACCGTCGGTCGTCCCGGCAGCGGCCGGGTCCTCGGCGAGGGTGCCGTCCGCGCGGCCCGCCGCGGTGCCGTCCGCGCGGCCCGCCGCGGTCATCTCGCCGGCCTCGCGCGCGTCCCGGGCGATCCCCGATCCGAGCGAGCGCAGCAGGTCCAAGACCACGCCGATGATCAGCAGGTAGACGCCCACGTCGAGCAACAGGCTGGAGACGATGTCGATGTACCCGAACGACCCGAAGGTCAGCGTGATCTTCCCGCTCTCCAGCACGGCCCCGCCGAACAGCACCGGGACCAGACCGGTGACGACCGCGATGCTCAGCCCCGTGCCCACGATCACCGGTGGCCGGATCCGGAACTTCGACCCCAGGTTGTCGTCGCCCCCGGCGATGTGCCGCAGCACGAACGCCAGTCCCGCGACCAGCCCGCCGGAGAACCCGCCGCCCGGGCCGTAGTGGCCCTCGAACAGCAGGTACACCGAGAAGACCAGGACGGTCGGGAACAGCAGCCGGGCCGCCGCCTCCAGTACCAGCGTCCGCTCGCGGGTGTCCTCGCACCTGCCGGGCAGCATGAACCGCCCGCTGGGCTGGTCCCACCGGGCCCACGACGTGTCCGCGACCTGCGTCGCCGCGGCGCCGTCGGCTCCCGCCGACGCTCCACGCGCCGCGGACTCCGGTTCCGCCGGAGCTCCTCTGGACCCGGTCGTCATCCCAGGACCTCCTTCTCGTGCTGCGGCGAACCGGATCCACTGGCGGTGACCCGTCCGTCGCGCTTGCGGTCGTAGCGCGTGGCCAGCACCAGGCTGGCGGCGCCCGCCGCGCAGATCAGCAGGATCGTGATCTCCCCGATCGTGTCCAGTGCCCGGAAGTCGACCAGGATCGCGCTGATCAGGTTGGTCGCGCCCGCCTCCGGCGCGTTCGCGACGAAGGACTCGGTCGTCGCGGCCGGCTCCGTCCGGGCCCCGGAGAGCACCACGGCCATCCCGGCCACGAGCAGCCCGCCGACCGAGGCCAGCACGGCCTTCGGCAGGCGTACGCGGCGCTCGGAGTCCGGTTCGTCGAAGTGTGCCGGGAGCCGGCGGAGCACGAAGACGAACACGACCACCGTCAGCGTCTCGACCAGGAACTGCGCGAGCGCCAGGTCCGGCCCGCCGTCGATGATGAACAGACCGCCGATACCGTAACCGACCGCTCCGACCAGCACGACCGCCGTGAACCGGCGGCGGGCCCGGGTCAACGCGATCGCCGCGATGATCACCATCAGACCGACCGGCACCTGCATGATCGAGTGCCAGAGGCTCTGCGACGCGGGGAGCTCGCCGGCCAGCAGCAGCACGGTCCCCGGCAGCGCGATCAGGGTCATCAGGATGAAGGCGAGGTAGGCCGGGAGGGAACCGATCTGCAGCCGGCCGGTGACGGCGATCGCGAACCGCTCGAGCCCGGTCACCACGGTCTCGTACCCGCGCTGCGCGGACACCCCCGGCACGCTGGCGTGCCCGGTCAGGCCGGATCCGTAGCGGTGCAGCAGCAGACCGCCGACGACGGCGATCGCGGAGAACAGCAGCGCGATCCCGAAGCCGTGCCACAGCGCCAGCTCGTACTGCGCGGCGTAGCCGTCGCCGACCGCGGGGAACGGTGCCGCGTACGCCCCGGCGAGCGCCTGCACCAGCGGCGCCGAGAAGCCGGCGGCCAGGCCGGTCAGCGCGCACACCCAGGCCGGGCCGGACAGCCCCAGCGACACCGGGGCGCCGCCGGTCGGCACGAGGCCCTTGGTGGAGAACGCGCCCCAGAGGAACCGGGCGGTGTAGCCGACGGTCAGCAGCGACCCGGCGAGCAGGCCGATCGCGACGACCCAGCCGCGCGCGCCGCCCTCGAGGACGAACGCGTCGTAGGCGGCCTCCTTGCCGACGAAGCCGAGCAGCGGCGGGAGGCCCGCCATGGACATCCCGGCCAGCCCGGCGACGAGCGCCAGGTCGCGCCGGCGCCGCCCGAGCCCGCACAGCTCGCGCAGGTCACGGGTGCCGCAGGACTTGTCGATCGCGCCGACGACCATGAACAGCGGGGCCTTGAACAGCCCGTGCGCGAGCAGCATCGCGATGCCGGCCAGCGCGGCCACCCGCGAGCCCGCGCCGAACAGCACCATCAGGAAACCGAGCTGGCTGACGGTGCCGAAGGCCAGCAGCCGCTTGAGGTCGGTCTGGCGCATCGCGCGCCAGCCACCCAGCAGCATCGTCGCCAGGCCGAGCACCATCACCGGCACCCACCACACCGCGTACGCCGAGAACGCAGGCGACAGCCGCGCGACGAGCACCACGCCGGCCTTCACCATCGACGCGGCGTGCAGGTACGCGCTGATCGGTGTCGGCGCGGCCATCGCGTAGGGCAGCCACGGGTGGAACGGCAGCTGCGCGGACTTGGTCAGCGCGCCGAGCAGGATCAGCACCAGCGCGACGCCCAGGGCGACCGGCTGGTCGACGGCGAGCGTGCCGGCCCGCGCCGCCTCGGTGATCTCCGGGATGCGGTAGGTGCCCGCCAGCTGGCCCAGCAGCACGATGCCCAGCAGCATCGCGAGCCCGCCGAACACCGTGACCACCAGTGCCTGCACCGCGGCCCGGCGGTTCTCCCGGTACTGGCCGCCCTGGCCGACGAGCAGGAACGACGTCAGCGACGTCAGCTCCCAGAAGACGTAGAGCGTGAGCAGGTCGTCGGCCAGGACGAGGCCGAGCATCATCCCGGCGAAGGTCACCAGCAGCGCCGCGGACCGGGCGGCGTCGGTGGAGCGGGGGCCGAAGTACCAGGCCGCGTAGATCAGGATCAGGGCGCCGACCCCGGACACCAGGACGATCATCGCGAGGGCGAGCGCGTCCAGCCGCAGGCTCAGCGAGAGTCCCAGCTCGGGCGCCCAGGCGAGCTCGTCGGTCACGCCGGCGCCGAGTGCCTCCGGCGCCTGGGTCATCGCCCAGACGAGAGTCACCGCCAGCAGTACCGCTCCGGCGGCGAAGGCCAGCCGTCTGTTGTACCGGGCGACTGCGGGCAGGCACAGCGCCAGGACGAGATGGGCGGCCACGAGGGCGAGCACCGGCACCTCCTGGGGGTCAGGGTCGGTCGGTCGAACGGGCGGGGTCGCGGCCGGAACCGGGGAGCGGCGAGCAACGCCATTCGGAACGATCGGCCGACCACCGGCGGGGGCACGCCGGCGACGCCGCGGTCATCCTATCGGCGCAACCAGACGTTTCGCCCGCCACCGTACCGAGGCTCACTCCGCCAGGGGCTTGCAGAAACACCGTGAGCGAAGATCGTTTCGGTAGGCACCGAAGTTCGGCATCGGGTGGTACCCGCTCGCGGCGTAGAGCCGCATCGCGTCCGGCTGCTCCGTTCCGGTCTCGAGGATCGCGCGCCGCCGGCCCGCGACCGCGGCGGTGCGCTCCAGCTCGGCCAGCACCGTCCGCGCGTGTCCGTGTCCGCGCGCCGACGGCACGACGTACATCCGCTTGATCTCCGCGTCGCCGTCGCGGACGGCCGGGTCGCCCGGGTCGGCGTCCACGGGGCGCCAGGCGCCGGACGCGACCGCGCGGCCGTGCTCGTCGTAGCCGATCAGGTAGACCCCCTGCGGCGCGGCGAACTGCGCGACGCCGAGCAGGCTGACGTCGCCGTCGCCGTAGACCTGCCGGTACCAGGCCTGCACCTCGTCGTTCAGGAGCACGGCGTCGGGATGGTCCAGGGCGGCGACACGCAGTTCGAGCACCCGGACATCATCGGTCCCACTCCACGGGCAGCGAGCGCAGGCCACCGGTGAGCACGTCCGCACGCGGCCGCAGCTCCGCCCGCGGCACCGCCAGACGCAGCGTCGGGAACCGGGCGGGCAGCGCGCGGAACACCTCGGTGAGCTCGACCCGGGCCAGGCTCGCGCCGACGCAGAAGTACGGCCCGTGCCCGAACGCCAGGTGGGCCGGCCGGCGGGCGGCGTCGAAACGGTCCGGGTCGGCGAACTCCCGCGGGTCCCGGTTCGCCGCGCCGGGGGCGAGCAGCACCGCGTCGCCGGTCCGGACGCGCACCCCGGCGACGTCGAGGTCGGCGTGCGCGTAGCGCGGCACGCCGCCCGCGGCGCCGCCCGGCGCGGCCATCCGCAGGATCTCCTCGACGACGGCGGCGACCCGGTCCGCCGCGGGCGAGCCGGCCGGCACGTCGTCGGCCACCGCCTCCGCCGCGGGGACGGCCGGCTGCGGCGACGCCGCCAGAGCGGCCCACTCGTCCGGCCGGTCGAGCAGCAGCAGCGTGCCCGCGTCGATCCGGCCGACCGTCGTCTCGTGCCCGGCGAACAGCAGTCCCGAACCCAGGCCCGCGAGCCGGTCCCGCGCCGCGTCGTCGGTGGCGAGCGCGGCGAAGTCGGACAGCACGTCCTCCCCCGGCCGGGTCGCCTTCCGGTCGATCAGCTCGCGCACGTAGCGGTGCAGCTTGACGGCCGAGTCCTCGGCGTGGCCCCGGTCGTCGAGCCGGGACAGGCCCTCGGACCACTCCCGGAACCGGTCGCGGTCGGCGAACGGGACGCCGAGGAGCTCGCAGATCACCAGCACCGGCAGCGGGAACGACAGCGTCTCGTGCAGGTCCACCCCCGGCCCGGCACGCTCCATCGCGTCCAGGCACTCGGCGACGAGTTCGGCGACGTGGCCGGTCAACCGCTGCATCCGCCGTGCCGAGAACGCCGGCGCGAGCAGCCTGCGCATCAGCATGTGCTGCTCCCGCTCGGTCTCCGGCGAGCCCCCCGACGGCCCGCCGAAGATCACCGAGCCGGAGATCCGGGGCGCCCGGTCCGGGTCGGGATGGCTGCGCCCCAGCCGTGGGTCGGCGAACAGCTCGCGCGCCTCCGGGTAGCCGGTCACCAGCCAGGCCACGTCCCCGGCCGGTGTACGCACCGGCGTGACCGGCGCCCGCGCCCGGAGCTCGGCGAACAGCGCGGGCGGGTCGACGACGTCGTCGCGCGGGAAGGGCAGCCGAGGCAGGTCGGCGTCCGTGGTGTCGGCGGTCACACCTGCGACGTTACGCGAGGCAACGCCGGTCGGCGCGGCCCATGATCCTTCTCCGTGGAACCCGGGTGCCGGTCCACCGGCATCCGGCTTCCACGGAGAAGGGTCACCGGCCCGCAACGACGATCGGGCGCCACGTTCCCGCCCCGGCAGGGACAGATCGTGACGCCCGATCGGGGCGTACGGAGTAGCGGCGTCAGGCGTTCGCCTTGGCCCGCTGCCGCCACTGGGTCAGCGTGCGTTCGGTGTACCCGTTCGGCTCGGTCGCCCCGGTGAACACCAGCTCCAGCGCGGCCTGGAACGACTCGCTGCCGTCGAGGTCCTTGGCCATCGGCGGGTAACCCGGCTCGCCGGCGTTCTGGTCGTCGACCACCGCCGCCATCCGCGCGAAGGTGTCCCGCACGGTCGCCTCGTCGACGACCCCGTGGGCCAGCCAGTTCGCGAGCAGCTGGGCGGAGATCCGCAGCGTCGCGCGGTCCTCCATCAGCCCGACCCCGGACAGGTCCGGCACGGTCGAGCAGCCGATGCCCATCCCGACCCACCGCACCACGTAGCCGAGGATCGACTGCGCGCTGGTCTCCAGCTCGTGGGTGACCTCGTCGGCCGACAGCGCCGACGCGTCACCGAGCGGCAGCTCGAGGAGCTTCGACCGGTCCGCGACGGGGCGGGACGCGATCTCGCGCTGCACCCCGTGCACGTCGACCCGCAGATAGTGCAGCGCGTGCAGGGTGGCCGCGGTCGGCGACGGCACCCAGGCGCAGTTCGCGCCCGCCTTCGGGTGCCCGACCTTCTGCTCGAGCATCTCGGCCATCGCGGCGGGCTTGGCCCACATGCCCTTGCCGATCTGCGCGGCGTGCGAGAAGCCCGCGGCGAGCGCGACGTCGACGTTGCGGTCCTCGTACGTCTGCAGCCACGTCGTCGACTTCATGTCGCCCTTGCGCAGCACCGGGCCGGCCTTCGAACAGGTGTGGATCTCGTCGCCGGTCCGGTCCAGGAACCCGGTGTTGACGAAGATGACCCGCTGCGACGCCTCGGCGACGCACGCGGCGAGGTTGACCGAGGTCCGCTTCTCCTCGTCCATGATGCCGATCTTGAGCGTGTTCGCGGCCAGCCCGAGCGCCTCCTCGACGGCGGCGAACAGCTCGACGGTCAGCGCGACCTCCTCCGGGCCGTGCTGCTTGGGCTTGACGATGTAGACGCTGCCGGCCCGGGAGTTGGTGTGCGGCCCCTTCCCCTGCAGGTCGTAGAGCCCGGCGACGGCGGACACCAGCGCGTCGAGCACGCCCTCGGCGACCTCGGTGCCGTCGGCGGTGCGCACCGCGTTCGTCGTCATGTGGTGGCCGCAGTTGCGGACCAGCATCGTCGAGCGCCCGGGCAGGGTGAGCTCGGAGCCGCCGGGCGCGGTGTAGGAGCGGTCCGGGTTCACCCGGCGGGTGACGGTCTTCCCGCCCTTGTCGAACTCGGCGACCAGGTTCCCGGTGAGCAGCCCGAGCCAGGTGCGGTAGGCCTGCGCCTTGTCCTCGCCGTCGACGGTGGCGACCGAGTCCTCCAGGTCGACGATCGTGGTGATCGCCGACTCCAGCACGATGTCGGCGACGTCGGCGTGGTGCTGCTTCCCGACCCGTGCGGTCGGGTCGATGGTCAGCTCGAGGTGCAGGCCGTTGCGGGCGAGCAGGACGGCGGCGCGACCGGCGTCGTCGGCGGGACGGAAGCCCTTGTACTGCGCCGCGTCCGCGAGCCCGACGGTGCCGTTCGCGGTGTCCGCGACGAGGCCGTCGGTCCCGGCCCGGTAGGCGGTGACGTCGGCGTGCGAACCGGTCGCCAGCGGGAAGAGCTCGTCGAGCAGCTCGTCGGCGGCGGTGATGACCTGCGCGCCGCGGCGCTCGTCGTAGCCCGTGGCGAGCTCGCCGGACTGCGGGAGCGCGTCGGTGCCGTAGAAGGCGTCGAACAGCGAGCCCCAGCGCGCGTTCGCGGCGTTGAGCGCGTAGCGCGGGACGGTGGACGGGACGACGAGCTGCGGTCCCGGGATCTCGGCGATCTCCGGGTCGACCCGGTCGACGGCGATGCGCACCGACGACGGCTCGGGCGCCAGGTAGCCGAGGTCGGTCAGGAACTTCTCGTAGTCGTCGCGCGATCCGGCGCCGTGCTCGGCGTGCCAGGCGTCGATGGCGGCCTGGATCTCGTCGCGGCGGGTCAGCGCCTGCGCGATCTTCGGCGCGAACCGCTCCTGCAGCTGCGCCACTGTCGACCAGAAGTCGGCGGCCGTCACGTCGACGTCGGCCAGGAGCTCGTCCTCGACGAACGACTTCAGGTGCGGGTCGACCTGCAGCCCGGCGCTGTCGGCCATCGGTGACCACCCTCTCTGTGGTGTGCGGAAGCTGGCTCATTTCTACCAGTGGATTATCTTTTCCGCATCATGGAAGCTGTGTGAAGATCACCGTCGGCGCCGGACAGGCGATCGGCCACCGTGCCGACGTACCCTCGCGTGAGCCCCGCCACGCCTGACGCACCGAGCCGGAGGAGTGCAGAGATGCCCCTGGACGCGCCCGTCCGCGAGGAGTTCGTCGCCCTGCTGGGCGCCGCGGACGTGATCGACGACCCGGTCCGCACCCGCGCCTACGAGTGCGACGGCCTGACCGGCAACCGGGTGGTCCCCGAGCTGGTGCTGCTCCCCCGCGACGCCGACGGCGTGGCCGGGTGCGTGCGGATCTGCGCCCGGCACGGCATCGCGTTCGTCGCACGCGGGGCGGGCACCGGGCTGTCCGGGGGCGCGCTGCCGGTCGCCGACGGCGTGGTGATCGGGCTGAACCGGCTGAACCGGGTGCTGGAGATCGACCCGGAGAACCGCCGGGCCGTCCTCGAACCGGGGGTGACCAACCTGGAGATCACCGGCGCGGCGTCGCCGCACGGGCTCTACTACGCGCCGGACCCGTCGTCGCAGCAGGTCTGCACGATCGGCGGGAACGTCGCGGAGAACTCCGGCGGCGCGCACTGCCTGAAGTACGGGTTCACCACGAACCACGTGCTGTCGATGGAGGTCGTGCTGCCGGACGGCTCGCTGGTCACCCTCGGCTCGGACTCGGCCGAGCAGTCCGGGCCGGACCTGCGCGGGGTGTTCCTCGGCTCGGAGGGCACCCTCGGCATCGTCACGAAGATCACCGTGCGGCTGCTGCGCACCCCGGAGGTCATGCGGACGCTGCTGGCCGACTTCCCGTCGGTCGCCGCCGGCGGGCAGGTGGTGTCCGACATCGTCGCCGCCGGGATCGTGCCGGCCGCGGTGGAGATGATGGACGCGCTGGCGATCGAGGCCGCCGAGGGCGCCACCGGGGCGGGCTACTCGCTGGACACCCCCGCGGCGCTGGTCGTCGAGCTCGACGGCACCGTCGAGGAGTGCGACGAGCAGTTCGCGCAGGTCAAGGAGATCTGCGATGAGCACGGCTGCACCCGGCTGCACGTCGCCGCCTCCCCCGAGGAGCGCGCGAACATCTGGCGGGGCCGCAAGGCCGCCTTCGCCGCCGTCGGCCGGATCTCGCCGGACTACATCGTGCAGGACGGCGTCGTCCCCCGGACCCGGCTGTCCGAGGTCCTGGAACGGATCGAGCGGATGGGGAACGAGGCCGGGCTGCGGGTCGCGAACGTGTTCCACGCCGGCGACGGCAACCTGCACCCGCTGGTGCTGTTCTCCGCCGCCGACGGCGAGACCGAGCGCGCCGAGGACCTGTCCGCCGGTATCGCCGAGCTCTGCGTGGAGATGGGCGGGTCGCTGTCCGGCGAGCACGGCATCGGCACCGACAAGGCCTGCTCGATGCCGAAGATGTTCGGCGAGGACGACCTGGCCGTGATGGACCGGATCCGCTCCGGGTTCGACCCGGAGCACATCTGCAACCCGGGCAAGCTGCTGCCGACGCCGAGGCTGTGCGGCGAGAAGCCCGGCCGCTACCGGCCGCATCCCCTGGAGGAAGCGGGCCTGATCGACCGCCTCTGACGCCCGCGACGCCACCACCGAAAGGCCCCACACCCATGACCCGCGCCGCACCCACCACGCTGCGCCCCACCTCGGCGAAGGAGGTTCGGGACGCCGTCCTGGACACCCCCGGCCGGCTCGCGATCACCGGCGCCGGGACGGCCCGCGACTGGGCCGGTCGCCTCGGCGAGGTGGACGCCACGATCGACCTCTCCGCACTGTCCGGGGTGATCGCCCACAACCCCGGCGACATGACGGTGTCGGTGCACGCCGGCACCCCGATGCGGAGCCTGCAGGACGAGCTCGCCGGGCACGGCCAGCGGCTCGCCCTCGACGCTCCCCGGGCCCGCCGCGGCGCCACGGTCGGCGGCCTGCTCGCCACCGCCGACGCCGGCCCGTCCGCGCTGGTCTACGGCGGGATGCGGGACCTGGTGATCGGCACGACGACGGTGCTCGCCGACGGCACGATGGTCCGCAGCGGCGGGCACGTGATCAAGAACGTGGCGGGCTACGACGTCGCCAAGCTGATGCACGGCTCGTACGGCACCTTCGGCGTCGTCGTCGAGGTCGTGCTGCGGCTGCACCCGGTACCGAAGGCGAGCGCCTGCGTCGCCGTCGACGGGCCGGTGGACGCCGCCGCCGGGCACGTCGCCGCGCTGATGGCCAGCCCGCTGGAGCCGATCGCCGCCGAGTGGCTCTCCGGCGACCCGGGACGCCTGCTGGTCCGCCTCGAAGGCGGCGAGAAGACCCTGCCGGCCCGGGTCGAGCGCGTCGTCGAACTGCTCGGCGAGGATGCCCGCGAGGTCGACGCCGGGGAGTGGGACGCGCACGCCGCGCTCACGGCCGGCCTGCCCGGCGAGGGCGGGACCGGCTCGCCCGCGCACCCGGCGGCCGCCGACGCGCCGGACGGTGCCGTCGTCCGGATCGGGTGTGCGCCCCGCACGCTCCCCGGTCTCGTCGCCGCGCTGCCCGCCACCGCGGTCACCGCGGGCCTGGCCACGGGTGTCGCCACGGTGACCGTGCCGGGTGCGTCGGTCGGCGAGGTGCACGACGCGGTCGCCGCGGTCGGCGGCACCAGCGTGCTGCGCGACCGCCCCGGCACGCTCGACGCCCCCGCCTGGGGCCCCGCCCCGTCCGCACTGCCCGTACTGCGCGCGATCAAGGACCGGCTCGACCCGGACGCCCGGTTCGCCCCCGGCCGCTTCGACCCCTGGATGTGAGACTCCCGTGACGAGTACCGCGAACGAGCCCGGGACCGAGGGCACACCCGCCGGTTCGGCCGAGACGAAGATCCCGCAGACGGCGCCCAGCGCGTTCGACGACGTCCACCCGCCGCAGCGCGAGCTGCTCGACGACTGCGTCCACTGTGGCTTCTGCCTGCCGACCTGCCCCACCTACGTGCTGTGGGGCGAGGAGATGGACTCCCCGCGCGGCCGGATCCTGCTCATGGACCTGGCCGAGAAGGGCGACATCACCCTCGACGGCCCCTTCACCGAGCACATCGACGCCTGCCTGGGCTGCATGGCCTGCGTGACCGCCTGCCCGTCCGGGGTGCAGTACGACAAGCTGCTCGAGTCGGTGCGCCCGCAGATCGAGCGCAACGTGCCACGCTCGAAGGCCGACAAGCTCTTCCGCGACGCGATCTTCGCGTTGTTCCCCTACAAGCGCCGGCTGCGGGTGGCCGCGCTGCCCGGCGCGCTCTACCAGAAGCTGCGCGCCGTCCCGGCCATCCGGAAGCTGGCCGAGAAGCTGCCCGGCCGGCTCGCCGCACTGGAGTCGCTGCTGCCGCCGGTGTCGGTGCGCGAGGCGTTCGCGACGCTGCCGGTGCACACCCCCGCGGTCGGCCGCCGACGGGCCCGGGTCGCGCTGCTCACCGGCTGCGTGCAGGACGTGTTCTTCCACCGGGTCAACGAGGCCACCGTGCGGGTGCTCTCCGCCGAGGGCTGCGACGTGCTCGTCCCGCGCGACCAGCAGTGCTGCGGGGCCCTCGAGGTGCACGCCGGGCGCGAGGAGTCGGCACTGGACCGGGCCCGGCGCACGATCGCGCGCTTCGAGACCCTCGACGTCGACGCCGTGGTCACCAACGTCGCCGGCTGCGGGTCGTCCATGAAGGACTACGGCCACCTGCTCGCCGACGACCCGGAGTGGGCCGACCGCGCCGCCGCGTTCTCCGCGCGCTGCCGCGACGTGCACGAGGTGCTCGCCGACCTCTACTCCCGCCCCGAGTCCGACGACGGCGGCCCCCGCGCCCCCCGCACCCCCGTCCAGGGCCGGGTCGCCTACCACGACGCCTGCCACCTCGGGCACGCCCAGGGCGTCCGCTCCCAGCCGCGCGAGGTGCTGCGCACGATCCCCGAGGTCGAGCTCGTCGACATCGCCGAGGCCGCGCTGTGCTGCGGCTCGGCCGGCATCTACAACATGATCATGCCCGACGCGGCCGGTGAGCTCGGCGAGCGGAAGGCCGCGAAGATCCGGGACGCGCGCCCGGACGTCGTCGTCACCGCGAACCCGGGATGCCTGCTGCAGATCGCGAAGTACCTGCCCTCCGAAGACGGCGGGGACACCCCGGACCTGCCGCTGCTGCACCCCGTCCAACTGCTCGACGCGAGCATCCGCGGGGCGGCGGTGCCGCACCGGTAGTCACGGGCGGTCAAGGGCACACGGCACGAGTTCCGGCCGTCCGGTTCGGCAGACAGTCACACCCTTGCGGACGGGTGACCAGCGGTTACGTCGTCGTGACGCAGGGACGGGACGGTGATCCCCCAGCAGAGGGGACTGATCGCCGATGACCGCGACCGAGCCGACCACGCTCCAGACCGATCCGGACCGGATGCCGCCGTGGAAGGAGGCGGTGCCGCTCGGGCTCCAGCACGTGCTCGCGATGTTCGCGAGCAACCTGACCCCGGCGTTCCTGCTGGCCACGGCGGTGGAGGCGACGCCCGAACAGCGCACCCTCCTCGTGCAGGGTGCGCTGCTGTGCGCGGGCCTGGCGACCCTGCTGCAGACGATCGGGGTCTCGATCGTCGGCGGCCGGCTCCCGATCATGATGGGCTCGGGGTTCGTCTTCATCTCGGTCGCCGTGCCGCTGGCCGCCGAGCGCGGGCTCGCGGCGGTGTGGGGCGCGGTGCTGGTCACCGCCGTCGTCCAGGTCGTCATCGCGCTGAACATCCACCGGATCGCCTGGATGTTCCCGCCGCTGGTCACCGGGACGATCATCCTGGTGATCGGGCTCGGGCTGCTGCCCTCGGCGCTCACCCTGTCGGCGGGCGGCGCCGCCGCCGACGACTTCGGTGCGGCCGGGCACCTGGGTCTGGCCGCGTTCGTGCTGGTGCTGGCGGTCGTGCTGAACCGGTGGGGCCGGGGCCTGCTGGGGACCGCGGCGGTGCTGATCTCGCTGGTGATCGGTTACCTGGTCGCGCTGGCGCTCGGCCGGGTGGACCTGGCCGGTGTCGGCCCGGCGGGCTGGGTGGCGGTGCCGACCCCGTTCGCGTTCGGGCTGAGCTTCGACGTCGTCGCGATCCTGACGATGGCGGTGGTCGGCGTCGTCAACATGGTCGACTCGGTGGGCACGGTCAACGCCGTCACCCAGGCCGGGGCCCGGCGTCCGGCGAGCCGCCGTGAGCTGCGCGGCGGGATCCTCGCCGAGGGCGGCAGCGCCGCACTGGGAGCGATGTTCTCCGCGCTGCCGACCACCATGTTCAGCCAGAACATCGGGCTGATCGCGCTCACCCGGCAGATGAGCAGGCACGTGGTGACGATCGCGGCCGGCGTCCTCGTCGCGATGGCGTTGCTGCCCAAGGCCGCCGCGGTGATCGGCGCGACACCGCCGGCCGTGCTCGGCGGCGGGGTCGTGCTGCTGTTCGGGATGGTCTGCGCGATCGGCATCCAGATGCTGACCACCGACGGCCTGGACCAGCGCGCGTTGGTGATCGTCGCGCTGTCGGTCGGGCTCGGCCGGGGGCTGGCGAGCGTGCCGGACCTGCTGGACGTGCTGCCCGGCCAGGTGCGGCCGCTGCTGGAGTCCGGGGTCGTCGTCGCGGCGGTGGTGGCCGTCGGGCTGAACCTGGTGCTGCCCGGGAGGGCGCTGCCGCGCTCGTGAGTGGTTGTCGCGGCTGGGACCGCGACAACCACTCACAAGTGCCACACTGCGGTGCATGCTGCAACGGTCAATGGTGTCCGTGGTGCTCCAGGTCCCGCCCTACCAGCAGGACCCGCAGGCCGTGGCCGGCTCGCTCGTCGCCTCCGCGCTGGTGTCGGTGCTCCCGCTGGCGACGGTGTTCGTGCTGCTCGGCGTGTTCCGGTTGAAGGCCCAGTGGGCCGCGCTGTCCGGGCTGGTCGTGGCACTCGTGGTCGCGGTCGCCGGGTTCGCGATGCCGGTCGGGCAGTCGCTGCTCGCCGCCGCGCACGGCGCGTTCTTCGGGCTGTTCCCGATCCTCTGGATCGTCGTGAACGCGTTGTGGGTCTACAACATGACGGTCGCGACCGGGCACTTCGACGTGCTGCGGCGCAGCTTCGGCTCGCTGACCTCGGACCGGCGGACCCAGGCGATCCTGATCGCGTTCTGCTTCGGCGCGCTGCTGGAGGCCCTCGCCGGGTTCGGCGCCCCGGTCGCGATCACCGCGGTCATGCTGATCGCACTCGGGTTCGACAAGCTCAAGGCCGCGGTGCTGGCCCTGGTCGCGAACACCGCGCCGGTCGCGTTCGGCGCGATGGGTGTCCCGGTGATCACACTCGCGCAGGTCACGGCGCTGCCGCTGGACCAGGTCGCGTCGGTGGTCGGACGGCAGACCCCGCTGCTGGCGCTGTTCGTGCCCCTGCTGCTGGTGTTCCTGGTCGACGGTACCCGCGGGATCCGGGAGGCCTGGCCGCCCGCGGTGGTCGCCGGCGTCGTGTTCGCGCTCGGGCAGTTCGCCACGTCGAACTTCGTCTCGGTGGAGCTGACCGACATCGTCGCGTCGCTGGCCGCGGCGCTGGCCGTCGTCGGGCTGGCGCGGCTGCAGCCGCACGCGGTGTGGGCGGCCCGGCGGACGACGCCGGTCGCCGCCGTCGCCGGGACCGGTGACGGCGGCCCGGGTGGCGACGCCGGACGGGGTGGAGCCGGCGGCTCCGATGGTCCCGGCACGTCCGGCGGGGCGGACGGAGCGGAACGCGAACCGCAGGACTCCCCGCGCGACGTCCGCCTGGCCTACCTGCCCTACGTCGTGATCGTCGCGGTGTTCGCCGTCGCGCAGATCCCCGGCCTCAAGGGCGCACTCGACTCGCTGAAGCTGGCCTTCACCGTGCCCGGGCTGAACGTGCTGACCCCGCAGGGCCGGCCGTCCAGCACGATGTCGTACTCGCTGACCTGGCTGTCCACCGCCGGCACGCTGATGGTCATCGCCGGCGTGATCGTCGCGGTGCTGCTGCGGGTCGGTGCCGCCCGCGCGCTGCGGGTCTGGGGCCGCACGGTGTACGACCTGCGGTGGGCGATCGTGACGGTGGCCGCGGTGCTGGCGCTGGCCTACGTCATGAACGCGTCCGCGCAGACGACGGCGATCGGCCTGCTCATCGCCGGCGCGGGCGCCGCGCTCGGGTTCCTCTCCCCCGTGCTGGGCTGGTTCGCGACCGCCGTCACCGGGTCGGACACCTCGGCGAACGCGCTGTTCGGGTCGCTGCAGGTGACCGCGGCGAACGGGGCCGGGCTGCCGCCGGAGCTGCTGGCGGCGGCGAACTCCTCCGGTGGCGTGCTGGGCAAGATGCTCTCGCCGCAGAACCTGACGATCGCCTGCGTCGCGGTCGGCCTGGAGGGTCAGGAGGGGACGCTGCTGCGCCGGGTGCTGGGCTGGAGCCTCGCCATGCTGGTGGTGCTGTCGGCACTGATCGCGCTGCAGGCGACGCCGGTGCTGGGGTGGATGCTGCCCTGACCCGGTCCGTCCGACGTCCGGCCAGTACGTGCGACTTGCGGTCAGTACGTGCGACGACGGCGGCGGCGCACGACCCCGCGGCGCGCCCTCCGCCAGGCGCTCGGGCCGACCGCCCGGCGGACCGCGCCGGGACCGGCGTCCTCGGCGGGCACGGCCGCGGCGATCGGGTCGCCCCGACCGGCGGACGCGTCCGGGGCCTGCTTCGAGCCGACCGGGACGGGACCGTGGCCCTCCGGAGCTTCCGGGTCATCCGGACCGACCACGCCGTTGCCGAACGGGCCGGCCGCTCCGTGGCCGACGGGGCCGACCGCTCCGTGGCCGACGGGGCCGACCGCTCCATTGCCGTGCGGACTTTCCGGGGCCTCCGGCAGGTCCGGCGGGCCGGCCGCATCGCCCTCCGCCCCGCACCCGTCCGGCACCGGACCGGTCGCGACTCCGTCGGCGTGGCCCGCCCCGCGCAGCAGCCGCCCGAGATCAGCACGCAGCGTGACGATCTCCCACTTCCGCAGCGTCTGCGCCCGCTCCAGCCGTTCGAGCCGGCGGTGCGCGAGAACGAGCAGCACACCGGCGGTGATCCACCCGGCCAGAGCGGCCCAGGCCACCACCGCCACCACACCCGACACGACCGCTCCGCTCCCCGCCCCGGTTCGGCCGGGGCGCACTCACGGTAGCCGGAACGCGCGCGACGCCCGGTCCTCCGGGGGCGGGCCCCCACCCCGACCGGGTGGCGACGGGTGCTCGCTAACCTGGACCGCGACCCCGCCCTCCGCGTTCCCCGGGCGCCGGGCCGGCCACGGCCGGTCCGCTCGGGCGTGCCGTGCGTCACCGCACGTTCCGGCACCGCCCTCTCCGGGCATCCGGGGCGCGGGCGTGTCGACGACACCCGCGCGACGAGCCACGCGTGGGTCCCCGGTGAGGAGGCTGGACGTGCTGCAGTACCCCGGTAACGGAGCAACGACTCTCGGCGATGGACCGGCCGTGGAGGAGAAGTCCCCGAAGCCGAGCCCGCACCCCCCGAGCCCTACCCCGCGCAGTTCCGCCCGGCACTTCCCGCCGACCCTGGTCGCGATGGACCCGCCGACGATCCCGGCGACGGCCCTCACCGCGCCGCCCGCGGAGTTCCGCCACTTCCCGGTCCCGCAGCGGTCCGAGCCCGGCCACCCGTCGCTGCGCCGCAGGCTGCGGCAGATCCTGTTGTTCTGGCGCCGCGGCGCCTGAGCCCGGCACGACGGCGGGCCGGTCACCCCTCGGTGACCGGCCCGCCGTCCGCGTTCAGCTGCGCGGTGCGGTCGCGTCCGGCATCGACCGCTTCATGCCGACCACGGCCGCGGCCAGGGCCACCAGCAGCAGCACCAGCAGCGACGTGCCGAGGTTGAACCCGACGCCGTAGATCATCACGAAGGCGAGCCCGCCGGCCAGCAGGCAGTAGTAGGTCGTCGGGATGATCGTCATCCGGATGACGTCGCCCTCCCTGCCGAGCAGGCCTACCGTCGCCGAGGCGGCCACGACGTTGTGCACGGTGATCATGTTCCCGGCCGCGCCGCCGACCGCCTGGACCGCGACGACGGTCTCCGGGGACACCCCGATGTTCTCCGCGGTCGCGAACTGGAACAGCGAGAACGTCAGGTTGGACACCGTGTTCGACCCCGCGACGAAGGCGCCCAGCGCCCCGATCCACGGGGCGAGGATCGGCCAGGCCGGCCCCGCGATCGTGGCCGCGCCCTCGGCGAGGGTGAGCGGCATCGACGCCAGCCCGGTGTCGTTGAAGTCCGGCCCGGAGTTGATCAGGATCCGGACCAGCGGGAGCGCGAACAGCAGGGCCACCGCCGCGCCGGCGAGCTGCTTCGCCGAGACCGCCCAGGACGTCCCGATCTGCCGTCCGGTCATCCGGTGCAGTCCGTAGGTGATCAGGCAGGCCACCAGGAACACCGCGCCCGGCGAGTAGAGCGGCTGCAGCGTCTCGTCGATGCCGGTGCCGAGGATGTCGCTCGGGCCGACGGTCACCCCGCTCAGGAAGTCCTTGACCGGTTCGACGGTACGGGTCAGCACCAGGATCGCCGCGACGATCACGTAGGGCGACCAGGCCAGCCAGATGCTCATCCGCGCGCCGGCGACCGAGGTGTCCGGCTCGATGGTGCCCGTCCAGCGGTCCAGCCAGCTCTCCCGCGGCGGGAAGTCCCAGGTCTGCTTCGGCATCAGGAAGCCCCGGCTCGAGGTGAACATCACCAGCGCGAGCCCGATCAGACCGCCGAGCAGCGACGGGAACTCCGGTCCGAGCAGCGCCGCGACGAGCACGTAGGGCACCGTCATCGCGAACGCGGCGTAGATCGCGAACGGCGCGACGCCCAGACCCTCGGCGAAGCTGCGGTTGGCGCCGAAGAACCGGGTCAGCAGGCACACCATGAACAGCGGGATCAGCGTGCCGGCGATCGCGTGCAGGACCGCGATCTCGAGACCGATCGAGGCGAGGTAACCGGCCTGGTCCAGGCCCAGCAGCGCGGTCCGCGCCTCGACCTCACCGGACCCGGCGAGGCCCTGCCCGACACCGGTCAGAACCGGTGTACCGGCCGCGCCGAAGCTCACCGGTGTGGACTGGATGACCATGCCGACCAGCACGGCGCCGAGCGCCGGGAAGCCCAGCGCGAGCAGCAGCGGCGCGACGACGGCGGCCGGCGTCCCGAACCCGGACGCGCCCTCGATGAAGGACCCGAACAGCCAGCCGATGATGATCGCCTGCACCCGGCGGTCCGGACTGATGCTGGTGAATCCGGCCCGGATCGTGGCCAGCGCCCCGCTCTGGGTCAGGGTCTGCAGCAGCAGCAACGCGCCGAAGATGATGTAGAGCAGCCCGATCGCGATGATCAGGCCCTCGATCGTTGCAGCCAGGATGGTCGTGGTGTTCATCCCCCAGACCAGCGCTCCGACGAGGGCGGCGGCGACGAATCCCAACGGCATCGCGTACTTGGCAGGCCAGCGCAGGCCGACGAGCAGGATCGCGACGACCAGGATCGGTGTCAGTGCGAGCAGGCTGAGAACGCCCAGGTTGTCCACGGTGACATTCCTCTGAGAGACACGGGCACCACGGGACGAAAACCCCGGCGGCGCACGAACATCCGGACCCTGTCAGCAGGACCGGATCATCGCAAGAGCCGAACGGAATCAATATTTCGCGAAGTGGAGCCACCCGGCGTCGCCCTCGTGGACCTGACCGTCGACGGTGACGACCGGTCCGTCGTCGCCCGGGTGCTCGACGGCCCCGATCTCGGTCCAGCCCGCCGGGAGCTCGCCGTCCACCGGGAAGGTGGCGACGAGCGCGTGGTCCTCACCCCCGGTGAGCAGCCAGTCCATCGGGTCGACGCCCAGCGCCGAGCCGATCTCGGCCAGCCGGTCGGGCACCGTGAAGGCCCGCGAGTGCAGCCGCACCGACACCCCCGAGGCCCGCGCGACGTGCCCGAGGTCGGCCAGCAGCCCGTCCGAGACGTCGATCATCGAGGTGGCGCCGGCATCCGCCGCCCGGGGGCCCTCACCGTAGGGCGGGGCCGGCACCCGGTGCGCGTCCACGAGCGCGACCGGCGAGCGGAACCCGCGTCCCAGCACCGCCAGGCCGGCGGCCGACCAGCCCAGCCGGCCGCAGCAGGCGACCCGGTCACCGGGCCGGGCCCCGGAACGCAGCACCGGCGCGCGCCCCTCCAGCGAGCCGAGCGCGGTCACCGACAGCACCACGACCGGCCCGGACGTCAGGTCCCCGCCGACGACGCCGGCCCCGACCGCGGACGCCTCGGCCCACAGCCCGTCGGCGAGAGCCTCGGCCCGCGCCGCCGGCGTGGTCGACGGGCAGGCGAGCCCGACCAGCAGCGCCGTCGGCACCGCCCCCATGGCCGCGATGTCGGCCAGGTTCGCGGCGGCCGCCTTGCGCCCGACCTGCTCCGGCGACGACCAGTCGAGCCGGAAGTGCACGCCCTCGACGAGGACGTCGGTGCAGCCGACCACCCGGCCGTCGGCCGCAGCCACGACCGCCGCGTCGTCCCCCGGCCCCAGCAGGGTCGTGCCCGGCTGCACCCGTCCAGCGGTGACCCGGTCGATGATCCGGAACTCGCCCGCCTCCCGGAGTGAGACGCTCGCCTCGTCACCGCTGTCGGACGTCATCTGGGATGGGGTCACGGCTGCCGCCTCCGGTAAGTTCTGCGTCCGATATTCCTGCCGCCAACCATCCGGCAGGTCGGCACGAACCGGAAAGGGGCACGCCGTGGTGCAGGCATACATCCTCGTCCAGACCGAGGTCGGGAAGGCCGCCTCCGTCGCCTCGGAGATCGGCGGGCTGCCGGGGGTCGTCTCCGCGGAGGACGTCACCGGCCCGTACGACGTCATCGTGCGCGCCGAGGCGGACGACGTGGACGAGCTCGGCCGGCTGGTCGTGGCGCGGGTGCAGAACGTCAACGGGATCACCCGCACGCTGACCTGCCCCGTCGTCAAGCTGAGCTGAGAACCGGCGTGGCAGCGGGGGTCCGGCGCGTGTCGCCACCGGTCGCGGTGGCGATCGCGCTGCCCCTGCTGCTCGCCCTCGTCGTCGCCGGGCTCGGGATCTACAGCCGGGTCACCGCCGGGCCGGACACCGGCCCGCTCACCCTGGCGCCGCTGCCGGCGCCGCAGGCCGGCTCGGCCGGGTGCGACGCGCTCGTCGCGGCCCTTCCCGCCGAACTCCCCGGCGACGCCGCCCCGCTGGAGCCCCGGGAGCTCGACCCGGCCGCGCCCGGGGCCCGCGCCTGGGCCGCCGAGCCGGAACCGGTGGTGCTGCGCTGCGGCACCGAACGGCCGCCGGAGCTGGGCCCGTCGTCGCCGCTGATCGTGGTGAACGGGGTGGACTGGCTGCCGCTGCCCACTCCGGAGGGCGCGCTGTCCACCACCTACGCCGTCGTCGACCGGGACGTCTATCTCGAGCTGACGGCCCCGGCCGAGACCGGGCCCGGCCCGCTGCAGGCCGTCTCCGACGCGGTCGTGGCGCAGCTGCCGGCCCGTCCCGTCCAGGTGCGGTAGGCGCTGTGCGCTAGCGCAGGCCGGTGCCGCGGGCCAGCGCGGTCTCGACCATCGTGGACAGCAGCTCGCCGTAGTCGAGGCCGGTGACCGCCCACATCTTCGGGAACGCCGAGGTCGGGGTGAAACCGGGCATCGTGTTGACCTCGTTGACGGTGATCGCGCCCGTCGCGTCGTCGACGAAGAAGTCGACCCGGGCCAGGCCCTGCACGTCCAGCGCGCGGAACGCGGTGACCGCCTGCGCGCGCACCGACTCGGTGACCTGGTCGTCGAGCTTCGCCGGGATGTCCAGTTCGGACGTGTCGAGGTACTTGGACTCGAAGTCGTAGAACTCGCCGTGGTAGCTGAGCTCTGCGGGCAGGCTGGCGCGGACGCTGCCGTCCGGGAACTCCAGGACCGCGCACTCGACCTCGCGGCCCGGGACGGCCGCCTCGACCAGCACCTTCGGGTCGTGCTCGCGGGCGTGCGCGATCGCGGCGTCCAGCGCGGCGGGGTCGGTCACCCGGGTCACGCCCATCGACGAGCCGGCGCGGGCCGGCTTGACGAACAGCGGCAGCCCGAGCCGGTCGCGGTCGGCGAACCCGATGTCGGTGCCCGGGCGCAGCACGACGCCCTCGGCCACGTCCAGCCCCTCGGCACGCAGCAGCTTCTTGGCGAACTCCTTGTCCATCCCGACCGCGGAGGCGAGCACGCCGGCCCCGACGTAGGGGACGCCCGCCATCTCCAGCAGGCCCTGGATGGTGCCGTCCTCACCGAACGCGCCGTGCAGGATCGGGAAGACGACGTCGACCCGGCCCAGCGCCTCGCCCGCCGCGCCGCGGTCCAGCCGGACCAGGCCCCGGCCGGGCTCGCCGGGCAGGACGAGCGCGTCCGAGGAGCCGTCGACCTCGGGCAGCGTGCGGCCGGAGATCGCCAGCTGCTGCGGGTCGCCGGGGCCGAGCACCCAGGCCCCGTCCCGCGCGATCCCGACCGGGACGACCTCGAAACGCTCCGGGTCCAGGTGGGTCAGCACACTGCCTGCGGACACGCACGAGATGGCGTGCTCGGAACTACGGCCGCCGAAGACGACGGCGACCCTCACCCGGTCGGAGCTCATGGCCCCCGAGGGTAGGCGCCATCCCCGTGGCAACCTCCGCTCCCCCGCCCCGTGCCCCGACTCATGACGCTTTAGCCCGGCATGACCGGGCTAAAGCGTCATGAGTAGAAGGCGGTTGCGGGGCCAGTGGGGCTCGTGAGGCGGGTGAGGGCGGTGGTCAGGTCCGCCCGGGTGCCCGCGGCGTAGCCGAGAACCACGCCGGACGTCCGCGGCGGGCCCTCGTGGTAGCCCGCCAGCCCGCGCACCCCGACCCCGGCCCGGGCCGCCGCGGCGACGATCTCCTCTTCGGCCCCGGCGAACCCCCGCACGACCAGGTGCGCCCCGGCCGGGTCGCCGTGCGCGGCCCAGCCGGCGGCCGCGACGGCGTCGAGCACCAGCTCGCGGCGCTCCTTCAGCTCGCGCCGCAGCCGCCGCAGGTGCCGGGCCAGGTCACCGTGCGCCGCGAGGGCCGCGAACACCCGCTGCCCGGCCGGCGACGGCCGCGTCCCGGTCCGCGACCGCAGCTCCCGCCACGCCGTGCGGACCGGTTCCGGCGCGACCGCCCAGCCGGCGCCCAGCGTCGGGCTGACGATCTTGCTCGCGGTCCCCAGGTGCACGACGTACCCGGGTGCCAGCGAGGCGAGCAGCGGCAACGGGGCGACGTCGTAGCGGAGCTCGCCGTCGTAGTCGTCCTCGATGACGAGCAGGTTCTCCGCGCGGGCCCGCTCGACCAGCGCGACCCGCCGGGCGGCGGCCATCCGCACCGCGGTCGGGAACTGGTGCGCCGGCGTGGTGTAGACGGCCGCGCAGCCGGCCGGGATCGCGTCGACGACCAGCCCGTCGTCGTCGACCGGGACGGGGGCGATCACGCATCCGGCCGCGCGCAGCGCGCTGACGGCGCGCCGGTAGCCGGGCTCCTCGACCGCGACGACCGCGCCGGGCGGCAGCAGCCGGGCCAGCTCGGCGACGGCGGCCGAGGTCCCGGCGGTCGCGAGGACGTCGTCGGCGCCCGAGGCCAGCCCGCGGTGCCGCAGCAGGTGCTCGGCGACGGCACCCCGGAACTCCGGTAGCCCGCCGGGCCGGGGGCGGTCGTCCGCATCGGGGTCGGCGGCGGCGCGCCAGGCGCGCCGCCACATCGCGCGGTCCAGGGCCGCCACACAGGGCCGGCCCGGGTCGAGCACCCACCGCTCCTCCGGCACGCCACCCCGAGCCGCCCCGCCGCTCCGCCGAGCCCCGCCGAGATACGGCCCAGCGGACCCCGGAGATCGAGAACTCCCGCTGCTCCGTATCTCGGCGGTTCCGCGGCCGGGAACCGACGTCACATAGGTGCCCGAGCCGACCCGGCCGGCGACCCAGCCCTCGGCGAGCAGCTGGTCGTAGGCGGCGGCCGTCACGGTGCGGCTCAGCCCGAGCGCCGTCGCCAGCGCGCGGGTGGACGGCAGCCGGTCCCCCGGCCGCAGCGTCCCGCAGGCCGCGGACGCGCGCAGACCGTCCGCGAGCTGCACCGCCAGCGGGGTGCGCGACGCCCGGTCGAGCGCGATCGGCGGCACGTCCATCGGCCCTCCCGTTCCGGTCCGTAGTGGCCGTTCCAGGATGCCACTCGACGCGCGAGCCTGATCGGCGTGAACCTCTCCGCCACCGAACGCAGCACCCTCGGCCGCAAGCCCGACCGCGCCGCCACCGACCGGGCGGACCTGCACGCCGTCCTCGACGAGGGCTGGGTCTGCCACCTCGGCGTCGTCCGGGACGGCGCCCCGGTCGTCCTGCCCACCGCCTACGGCCGCGACGGCGAGACCCTCTACCTGCACGGCTCGACCGGTGCCCGCTACCTGCGCGACGACGAGCTGCCGTGCTGCGTGACCGTCACCCACCTCGACGGGATCGTGCACGCGCGTGCCGTCATGCACTTCTCGATGAACTACCGCAGCGCCGTCGTGCACGGGGTCGCCCACCGCGTCCACGACCCGGAGCGGCACCTGCACGGACTGCGCACGATCATCGAGCACCTCACCCCCGGCGCGTGGGACCACGCCCGACGCCCCTCGCGGCGCGAGCTGGCCGCCACCGCGGTGTTCGCGCTGGACCTCGGCGAGGCCTCGGTGAAGACCCGCAGCGGCCCGCCGTCCGACGACGAGGCGGACGTCACCGCCGATCTCGCCTGGGCCGGCGTCGTCCCGGTCCGGACCGTGACCGGCTCCCCGGAACCCGCTCCTGACCTGGGCGGACACCATCGGTTGCCGGCACACCTCGACCGCGCCGGGGACCCGGTCGATCACCGGTACGGGTGACGTAGCCTCGTCCACCGAGGACGCCGGGCACCCCCGTTCCCCGGGCGGTCCCGCGCCGGTTCGGCACTCCCCGATGCGCCCGAGGAGGACGCGTGCCCATCGATCCGCCGGTGTCGTTCGACGCCGCCGCGCTGATGCCCGCCTGTGCCGAGGACGCCGGGTCCTGGTGTGCCGTCTTCTACGACTGGACGCACAGCGACTTCCTCGCGCGCTCCGCGGACGTCATCGTCGACCGCACGGTCTCGATCACCGTGATCGTGGTGCTCGCGGTGCTGCTGCGCTGGCTCGCGCACCGCGGGATCGCCCGGCTGGTCGCCGGGGCGACCGAGGGCCGGTTCACCACGATGGTCGGGCGCGTCCGGCGGTCCGGGCGCGCCGACGACGCGCCGGACCGGTCCGGCGCCCCGCCCGGGGTGCAGCGGCGGATGCAGCGGGCCCGCACCATCGGCTCGGTGCTGCGCTCGATCGTCTCGGCGGTCGTCCTGCTGGTCAGCGTCATGATGATCATGAGCGAGCTCGGGTACCCGCTCGGGCCGCTGCTGGCCGGCGCCGGCGTGCTCGGCCTGGCCATCGGTTTCGGCGCGCAGAACCTCGTGCGCGACTTCCTGTCCGGCATGTTCATGCTGCTCGAGGACCAGTACGGCGTCGGCGACATCGTCGACCTCGGCGAGGCCGTCGGGACGGTCGAGGCCGTCGGTCTGCGGATCACCACGGTCCGCGACCTGCAGGGCACCGTCTGGTACGTGCGCAACGGCGAGATCCTGCGGGTCGGGAACATGAGCCAGGGACACGCCGTCGCGGTGATCGACCTCCCGGTCGCGCACAGCGCCGACGTCGAGGAGGCCACGAGCCTCGCCGGCCGCACCGCGGCCGAGCGGGCCGCCCGCGACGACATCGCCGGCGATGTGCTGGAGACACCGCAGGTCCTCGGCGTCGACAAGATCGGGCCGGAGGGGATCACCCTGCGGATCACGGTCCGGACCAGCCCCGGCCGGCAGTGGGCCGTGCAGCGCGCGCTCAACGGCGCCATCACCGACGCCTTCGACGACCACGGCATCCCGCGCCCGATGCTGTTCCCCGCCGGACCGGCGATCCAGAAACAGGGCTGAGACCCGGGAGCACGGCCGGGGAGTGCGACGATGGCGTCCGTGAGTGCACCGCAGAACTTCTACGCCGAGGTGGGCGGCGCCCCGGTCTTCCACCGGATCGTCCGCCGCTTCTACGAGCAGGTCGCCGAGGACGAGGTGCTGCGACCGCTGTACCCGGAGGAGGACCTCGGCCCGGCCGAGGACCGGCTGCGGATGTTCCTGGAGCAGTACTGGGGCGGCCCGCGGACCTACTCCGACCAGCGCGGGCACCCGCGGCTGCGGATGCGGCACGTCCCGTTCAGGATCGGCCCGATCGAGCGGGACGCGTGGCTGCGCTGCATGCAGGTCGCCGTCGACGAGGAGAACCTCTCCCCCGAGCACCGCGAGCAGCTGTGGAACTACATGCAGTACGCGGCGTTGAGCATGCAGAACTCCGAGTTCTGACCAGCGTGTCACCTGGCGTGCACGGTGCGCCGTCGGTCATGCGGCCATATGGATGATGTTGGAGATTGGGCGACACTGACGCCGGCGGTCGTCGTGACCGAACGCGTACGCCCTCGTTGAACGGGACGTCGCCGCGGGCACTCCGGGCGGCATGCTGTCACCCGTCTGGGGGGTTCTCTCGTGAGCGCATCGCCCTCGCCGTCGTCGTCCGGTCCGGAGCGTCCGGATCCGGTGCACGGCGGCGTGTCCCGGCACTCCCGCCGGGCCGCCGCGCCGGACCGCGGCACGCCCGAGGACGGCGCCTGGTTCACCGTGGTCCTGCGTGGTTACGACCGGGCCGAGGTCGACACCCGGCTGACCGACCTGGACCGGCGGATCCACGACGAGATCCGGCGTGCCGAGTCGGCCGAGTCCGCGCTGTCCGCGGCCCGCGCGCACGTGCGACGGCTGCAGGAGCAGGTCGAGGCGGCGACCACCGAGCGCGGCGGCGACGCCGGGTTCGGACGCCGCGTCGAGCGCGTCCTGCAGGCCGCGGAGCAGGAGGCCGCCGAGCTGCGCGACCGGGCCACGGCCGAGGCCGAGGAGATCGTCGAGCGGGCCCGCGCCGAGGCCGACGAGCGGCGCACCCGGACCGAGGAGGCGCTGCTCGGCCGGGCCGCCACCCTGGACCGCGAGTTCACCGCGCGCAGCACCGCGATGGACGAGCGCGAGACCGCCGTCGACCGTCGCGAGCAGGATCTCGACGACCGCGAGCAAGGCGTCGAGAAGCGGGTCCGGGTGGCCGTCGAGGAAGCGGACCGGATCGTGGTCGCCGCCCGCACCGACGCCGACGACGTGCTCACCGCGGCCCGTGACGAGGCCACCGCGGTGCGCCGGGACGCCGAGCGGGACGCGGCCGACCGCCGCGCCGGCGTGGTCCGGGACGTCGAACGGCTCGCCGCGCTGCGTGACGAGGTGCGCACCGAGCTGACCCGGGTCCAGCGCACGCTGTCGGCCGAGCTGGCCCGCGAGCCGGTCTCCGCGGCGCTCGACGACGCCCTCTTCGGCCCGTCACCGGCGTCCCGGGCTGAGGCCGAGCCCGGCGACACCGGCGCGGTCGCCACCGTCTCGACGCTGACCCCGGCGCGGGGCTCGGCCACCCGCTCGGCCCGCGCTCCGCAGGACGGCGCCGGGACCGACCGCACCGCCGAGGGCCGCGGCACCCGCCCGGACACCGCGGACCGTTCCGGACCGGCCGTCGACGCCGGCGATCCGGCCGGCGACTCCCGCGACGACTCCCCCGCCGGCGGGGACCGGGACACCCCGCCCGGCACGCTTCTCGCCGGGCCGGGTCGCCGTGACGCGACCGCCTCGGGTGGCTCCGCCGACGAGGACCCCGAGAACACCACCATCGGGTACATCCCGCCGGTCTCGCTGACCTCGATCGGGGTACTGCCGTTCGGCGAGCTCGGCACCGGGCGCGACAACGCCCGGACCAGGACGGACGGGGTGAACGGTGCGTCCCGGACGCACCGGGGGCCGACCCGGGGTACGGGCCCCGGGCGGCGCTCGCGATAATCAGATCGTTATGTGCACCCGACCGTCGCAGAACGCATGACGTCGGCGCCCGGTCACCCGGGCCCCGACGACGGAGGCGAACCGGACCCCGAGGGTCTCGGCGAGGCGATCCGGACCGGCCGCGTACCGGTGGTCCCCGGCTCGCTGGTCGACCTGGTGATGCGGTCGGGTCCCGCCCGCACCCCCGGGACGTCCGACGACCGCACCGAGGACCGCCGCTCGGAGGACCGCTCGGACCGCCAGGAGGGTGCGGCGCCGGGTGGCGCGGCACCTCCCGTACCCGGCCGGACCGGTCGGCCGTCGAACGGCACCCGGACCACCGCGCCCGGCGGTACGGGCTTCGCCGACCTCGTCGCCCACACGCCGTACCGCGCGAGCGGTCCCGCCTCCGCGAACGGCGACGAGCGCTCCGGACCGGACCGGGGGACGACCGGTGGTTCCGGCCCCGCCGGCCACCCGGACCGGGAGCCGGCCCCGGTGGACCAGCGGGCCACGACGCCGACCCCGCCGGCCGACGAGCCCGCGGAGCTCGACGACACCTACGCCGACCTCGGCGACCTCGGCGACGACCCGCTGGGGGTCGGTCCGATCCCCGTCCTCGACACGGCGGACCCGGCCGCCGGCGCGCAGCCCCTCGCCGGCGAGCAGACGACATGTGGGCCCGACGACGGCCGGGACGCCGCCCGCGAGGACCGCTCCGGCACGCACGCGGACGACCCGCTGCACACCCCCGCCGACCGGTTCGCCCCGCCGCCGGCCTTCGCCCCGCTCACCGGCGACGACGACTCCCGCACCCCCGGGCCGGACGACCACGCGGCCGCGACCGCCGACCCCGGCACCCACGCGGCCGAGCCGCACGCAACCGGCCCGCACGCGCCCGAGCACCACGCGACCGACCGCCCCGCGACCGGGCACGGCGACGACACCGGCAGCGGCGGCGCCCCCGGCGGCGACGACCGCGAGTCCCGCGACCAGCGTGCCGTCCCGACCGACCCCGGAGCACCGGCCGACCCCGGAGCACCGGCCGACCCCGGAGCACCGGCCGACCCCGGGGCACCGGCCGGCCGCGGGACGGCGGCGGACGACCGGCCCGGCGACCCGGAGGCCCACCCCGACGGCCACGACGACCCGCACACCACCGACGGCACCGACCCCGGGACGAGCCGCACCGACCCGGGCCCGGCCGGTGAGGAGACCCCCGCCGCCGGGCGCCCCCGGATGGGCGCCGGCCCCGGCACGGACGGCGTGCCCGTCACCGCGCGCACGCCCACGGTCGTACCGCCGATCGCACCGCCTCCCCGCCCGATCGACGAGCCCGAGGACGTCGACGGCTCCGGGCCGAGCACCCCGGACCCGGCCGGGACGCCGACGGGGGCCGGGGCCCCGGCGACCACCAAACGGTGGCCCCCGCGTTTCGGACGCCCCGCGGATCCCGACGGACCGGAGACCCTCGTCCTCCCGCCCGGCGCCCTGATCGGGCACTACCCGAGCGCGACCCCCGAGCCGGTCGACCGGGACGAGCAGCGACCGGCGGGGAGCGGACGTCCCACGATGCCCGGGCGCCGCAGGCCCACCCCGTCCGACGACGGCCGGTCCGCGGCGCCCCGCCCGGCGATGGGCGGTGGCGCGGGAGGACCGGCGATGGCCGGGCTGTCCGGCGACGAGCTCTTCTCCGCCCCGGGCGGCGCGCGCAGCGGCCGCGGCTTCGGCGACCTGCCCGCCAGGCCCCGGCAGGAGCTCGCCGCTCCGAGGTCCGACGACGCCCGGTCACCGGGCGAGGCCGGTCCGCCCGGAGACCGTTCCGGCGCCGACGGCGACCCCGCGACCGGAGACCCCGGACGTGGTGGCCCCGCCACCGGTGACTCCGGGACCGGACGCCCCGCACCGGGCCACACCGATGTCGCGGCGGGCACCGGCCCGGGCGGCGACGTCCCGGCGACGCGTCCGGGGAGCCACCGCGCGCCCACCGGCCCGTACCGCGTGCCCAGCGCCGGCAGCACCGGGTCGCACCCGGCCACCGGCCACCGCTCCCCCGCGGGTGGGCCGGCCACCGCCGGTACCGGGGCGCACCCCGCCCCGGGCCACCACGCACCCGCCGACGGACCCGCCGGCGCCGGAACCGGGGCACACTCCACACCCGGCCACAGCGCACCCGCCGCGGGCAGCACCGGAGCGTTCCGCACCGACGGCGGGCCGGGCACCGAGAGCACCACCGGGTCCGTTCCCGTCCGGCGGCCCGGGATCGGAGCCCCGCCCGCACCGGGCGGCCCGGCCACCGGTGGGCACCGACACCCCGGCGGCCCCCCGACCGGCGGCTCGCCCTGGGCCCCACCGTCGGCCCATGGCCCGCCGGCACCGTCGCACGCTCCCGGCCGCCCGTTCACGGAGACGTCGACGAACGAGACGACCGTCGTGATGCGGCCGGTCGGCGCCGACGGGCACGCCCGGCACGGCGGCCCCGCCACGCCGCCGCCCGGGCAGGGGCCCGGACCGGTGCCGGGCGCACCGGAGCAGGGCACCGCCCGGATGGCACCGCACCCCGCGCCCGAGGACGACGGCACCGACGACGGCCAGGACCCCGTCGCCCGCAACGCCGCCGCGGCGGCCGCGGTCGGTGCCGTCTCGGTCGCCGCCGCCCGGGCCGCGGCCGGGAACGACCCCGGGACCGTCACCACGACAGGACCGCAGACGTCGGTGCAGGCCGAGACCACCGCGGCGCCCGAGCCGCAGGCCAAGCCGATCACCCCGCGCCGTGAGGCGATCATGGGCGCGACGCCGCGGAACGGCCGTCGCGCGCCGTCGCCGGCGGGCCTGGCGATCGCGCTGGCGATCCTGCTGCTGGGCGGCCTGACCTTCTGGGCGATGTTCTCCCCGGCCCCGCAGAACGCCCCCACCGGGGCGGAGGAGCCTGCCCTCGGAGCACCGGCACCCGGCCTCGGTCCCCGACCCGAGATCGGCCCGGTGCAGGCGAGCGTCGAGCTCCCGACGGTGCGCGCGACCGTCCCGGGCGGGGCCGACCCGGTCGCCGTCGCCGCCGCGCCCGACGGCCGCAGCGCGCTCGTCGCCGTCGCCGACGACCCGCGGCTGCTCGTGCTCGACACCGGCACGGACACCGTGACGGCCGAGATCGCCCTGCCGGGCGCGCCGCAGGGTGTGACGACCTCGCCGGACGGCAGCCTCGCCTACGTCAGCCTCGCCGACGGCCCGGCCGGGCAGCTCGCCGTCGTCGACCTGGCCGCAGGCGAGATCGTCGCGACCGTCCCGGTCGCCGGCGATCCCGCGGGCGCCGTGACCGGCGCCGACGGGCGCTTCCTCTACGTGCCGTCCCGCGCCGGCGGCGTCGTCGAGGAGGTCGACCCGAACGCGGGGGTCGTCACCCGGTCCGTCCCGGTGGCCGGCACCCCGTTCGCCGCGACCGCGAACGAGCGGGCCGCGCGGATCCACGTCGCGACCGGGGACGACGCCGGCGGGCTGGCCGAGCTCGACCCGCAGACCCTCGCCGTCGCGGGTGAGTACCCGGCCGCGGGCGGCGCGCAGTTCGTCGCCATCACCGGCGCGGAGCTCCCGGAGCCCCTGGTCGCGCTGGCGGGTCCCGACTCGAGCACGGTCACGGTGCTGGACCCGCTCGACGGCGCCCAGGTCGCGACCGTCCGCACGACGGGCGGCCCGTCCGGTCTGGCGTTCGCCCCGGACGGCGCGCACCTCTACGTCAGCACCGGGCTGGGCCTGCGGGTGGTCGACACCGCCACCTGGGAGGTCGTCCGCACCGTCGCCGTGGCCGAGTCCCCCGCCGGGGTCGCCGTCTCGCCGGACGGCGGCACCGGGTGGGTCGCCGGCCGCGGCGAGATCAGCGTCCTCGACCTGGCCTGAGCGCGCCGGACAGGGACCCGCTCAGGCCACCCCGGGCCGGCTCAGGTCGCCCCGATCAGCGGCAGCGACACGATCCGCCGTCGCACGACGGCGCCGTAGCGGGCGTCGAGCCGCACCCACGACCCGGCCGCCGACACCCGGACCCGCGGGCCACCCGCGTCGCCGCCGTCCGGGCCCGCACCCAGGAACCCCATCCCGGACATCGCGAACAGCACCCGCATCGGCACCGTGACCGGGCGTCCGGCCGACTGCGGCGAGACGGTCAGCACCGTCTGGTCCAGCAGCGACGCCGGCGGGCCCATCGGCCCGGCGTGCTCGCGGGCCAGCGCGAGCCCCCGGTCGGCCAGCCCGTCGAGCTCGTCGGCCGGGACGTCGTCGACCCGTTCCCAGCCCTGTACCGGCGGAAGCTCGTCGGTCCACACCGCGGGCGGCCCGGTGTCGACGGCCTCGGCGCGGTCCACGGCGAGCGCGGTCAGCAACGACGACGCGTGCGCCGAGACCGCGCCGGAGGGGTCCAGCTCCCCGGCGACCGACCGGGTCACGAGCACGTCGAACGGGGTCCGCGCCCAGGCGCTGACCCTCCCGGCCGAGGCCGTCAGCCGGATCGCCGCGGTCTGGTCGAGCCGCACCACCCGGGCGGTGAAGGCGCCCAGGTCGTCGCGCTCGGTCGGATCGGCGAGCCGGAGCGTCACGAGACCTCCTCCAGGTGTCGCTTCAGGTAGTCGCGCTCGTCCTCGGTGAGCCGCCGCGGACGCTGCGCGTCCAGGTCGTAGAGCGCCATCCGGGTCGACGCGGTGACCGCGACCGGGTCGTCGGCGCCCGGACCGTCGTGCAGCTCGTAGTACAGCGTGAACGACGCCGCGCGCAGCTCCCGCACGGTGATCTCCACCCGCACCGGCTCGGCCCGCCACGGCAGCTGGCGACGGTAGTCCACCTGCAGGTTCGCCACCAGCAGCCCGGACGCGAAGCCGGTCAGCCCCTCCGCCCCGGCGCCGGTGAAGGCCAGCGCGACGCGGGCCTCCTCGATCAGCGTGACGATCCGGGCGTGGTTGACGTGCCGGTACGCGTCCTGGTCGGTCCAGCGCAGCGGAACCTGCGCGACGAACGGTGCCATGCCGTCCAGTCTCCCCGACGGTCAGCGGGCGAGGCCACGCAGCTGGCGGGAGATCACCGACAGCGTCGCCAGGTCCAGCGACGCCGACGCCCCGATCTCCTCCAGCGCGGTGCGCGCCCGGGCCAGCTTGGACGCGTTCGCCTGCTCCCAGGCCGCGATCGCCTCCTCGACCTCGGTGCCGGGCGGGGTCTCGCGCAGCGCGTCCAGGGTGATCGACCGCAGCGATCCGTACAGGTCGTCGCGCAGCGCCAGCCGGGCCAGCGCGTGCCACCGGTCACCCCGGTCGAGCCGGCTCGTCGCGGTCAGCGCCCGGTCGATCCCGAGGTGCTCGGACAGCGCGTAGTACAGCCGGGCGACCTCGGCGGCCGGGCGCGGCTCCTTCTCCCGGTCGGAGAGCTCGACCAGCTCGACGACGTCGAGCAGCCCGTAGGCGTAGAGCGACAGCGCGGCCGGTTCGACCAGCGCCTCGGGCACCCCGGACGCGCGCAGCGAGCCCGCGCGGTCCTCCACGGCACCCAGCTCACGGCCCAGCAGCAGCTCCGGCAGGGCGGCACGCAGCTCCGCGATCGGCGCGGCGAACCGGCTGATCTCCGCCCCGACCGCGAGTGGCTGCGGCCGGTTGGTCAGGAACCACCGGGAGACCCGGTCGAGCAGCCGGCGGGACTCCATGACGACGGCGTCGGCGACCTCGACCGGCACGTCGGCGTCGCGGACCGCCGCCCACAGCGCGGGCAGCTCGAAGACCCGGGTGGTGACGGTCCAGGCACGCACGACGTCGTCGGGGCCCGCGGCCAGCTCCTCCCCGAGCCGGAACGCGTAGCTCATCCCGGCGCCGTCGACCATCTCGTTGACCAGCGAGGTCGCGGTGATCTCCCGGCGCAGCGGGTGGGTGCGGACGGCGTGGTCGTAGCGCTCGCGCAGCGGCCGGGGGAAGTACTCGGGCAGCCGGTCGGCGAACGCCGGCCGGTCCGGCAGGTCGGTCTGCAGCAGGCGGTGGGTCAGGTCCAGCTTCGTGTGCGCGAGCAGCGTCGAGAGCTCGGGCCCGGTGAGCCCGAGCCCGGCCGCGGCGAGCGCGTCGAACCCGACCTCGTCCGGGAACACCTCCAGCTCGCGGTCCAGCCCGGTGCGCTCGGCCAGGTCGGACACCATCCGGCCGTGCACGCCGACCATCTCGGACGCGTGCGCCCGCGACACCCCGAGCACGGCGTTCTGCGCGACGTTGTCGGTCAGCACGAGCTCCCCGACCTCGTCGGTCATCGAGGCCAGCAGCTCGTTGCGCGCGGGCCGGTCCAGGGTGCCGTCGGCGACCAGCCGGTCCAGCAGGATCTTGATGTTGACCTCGTGGTCGGAGCAGTCGACCCCGGCGGAGTTGTCGATCGCGTCGGTGTTGATCCGGCCGCCGTCGCCGCGCGCCCCGTGCCGGGCGAACTCGATCCGCCCGCGCTGGGTCAGGCCGAGGTTGCCGCCCTCGCCGACGACGTGCACCCGCAGTGCGCGGCCGTCCACCCGGATCGCGTCGTTGGCCTTGTCGCCGACCTCGGCGTGCGTCTCGTCGGAGGCCTTGACGTAGGTGCCGATGCCGCCGTTCCACAGCAGGTCGGCCGGTGCGAGCAGGATCGCCCGGATCAGCTCGGGCGGCGAGAGCCGGGTGACGTCGTCGCCGAGACCGAGCGCGGCCCGGATCTCCGGCCCGACCGGGACCGACTTCGCCGTCCGCGGCCACACGCCGCCGCCGGGGCTGATCACCGACCGGTCGTACTCGTCCCAGGAGGAGCGCGGCAGGTCGAACATGCGGCGCCGCTCGGCGTAGGACGTGGCCGCGTCCGGCGTCGGGTCGACGAAGACGTGCCGGTGGTCGAACGCCGCGACCAGCCGGATGTGCCGGGAGAGCAGCATCCCGTTGCCGAACACGTCACCGGACATGTCCCCGACGCCGACGACGGTGAACTCCGACGTCTGGGTGTCCACCCCGCGCTCGGCGAAGTGCCGCTTCACCGACTCCCACGCACCGCGGGCGGTGATGCCCATCGCCTTGTGGTCGTAGCCGACCGACCCGCCGGAGGCGAACGCGTCGCCGAGCCAGAACCCGTAGTCGGCGGCCACCGAGTTGGCGAGGTCGGAGAACGTGGCGGTGCCCTTGTCGGCCGCGACGACCAGGTACGAGTCGTCGCCGTCGTGCCGCACGACCTCCGGCGGGGGCAGCGTCTCGGTGCTGCCGTCCGGGTGGGTCCGCAGGTTGTCGGTGACGTCGAGCAGTCCGGAGATGAAGGTCCGGTAGCAGTCCTGCACGTGCTCGGGGTCGGGCGCGGGCCGGCGCACCACGAAGCCGCCCTTCGCCCCGACCGGCACGATCACCGCGTTCTTCACCGCCTGGGCCTTGACCAGGCCGAGGATCTCGGTGCGGTAGTCCTGCTGCCGGTCGGAGTAGCGCAGCCCGCCACGGGCGACCGGCCCGAAGCGCAGGTGCACCCCCTCGATCGCCGGCGAGTACACGAAGATCTCGAACCGGGGCCGCGGCAGCGGCATGTCCGGCACCGCGGCCGGGTCCAGCTTGAACGAGAAGAACGACCGGCCGCGGAACCAGTTGGTGCGCAGGGTGGCCTCGACGACGGCGAGCAGGCCGCGCAGGATCCGGTCCGCGTCCAGCCCGCTGACCTCCTCGATCAGCGCGGTGACGTGGTCGAGCGCGCGGGCGTGCGCGGCCTCGCGCTCCCCGGCGTCGGCGCGGGAGGGGTCGAACCGGGTCCGGAACAGGGTGATCAGTGCCTGCGCGACCGCGGGGTGGGCGAGCAGTACGTTCGCCGTGTACTGCAGGGTGAAGGGACCGCCGACCTGGCGGATGTAGCGGCTGTAGGCGCGCAGCACGGCGGCCTCGCGCCAGTGCAGCCCGGCCCGCAGGACGAGCGCGGAGAACCGGTCGGACTCGGCGTCCCCGCGCCAGGTGGCGGCGAACGCCTCCTCGAACCGGGTCCCGGCGTCCTCGACCGTCACGGTCGGCACCGCCGGTGCCGCGGCCGGCTCGGGGGTCCGCAGCCCGAAGTCGTAGAGCCAGCACCGGCGCCCGTCCGGCCGGCGGAACTCGTAGGGCCGCTCGTCGACGACGTCGACGTCGAGCTGCTGCAGCAGCGGCAGCACCCGGGTCAGGGTGACCGGCGCGTCCCCGAGGTAGAGCGCGAACCGGATCTCGCCGTCGCCGTCGCGGTAGAGGCGCAGGTCGAACGCGCCGGGCCCCTCGCCCGGCAGGGCCATCAGCCGGCGGAGGTCCTCGACGGCGCGGTGCGGCGCGACGCCCGCCTTGTAGGACTCGGGAACACCCGCGATCAGCGGGCGCGCGGCCGGCCCGGCGTCGCCGAGGGCGGCGACCAGCAGGTCGTCCCAGCTCCGGGTCGCCTCGGCGACCTCGTCCTGCAGCGCGGCGAGGTCGTAGGAGACCTGTTCGGCATCCGGGTCGGTGCCGATCGTCAGGTGCAGCATCGCCAGCTCGGCGTCACCGATCTGCGCGGTGTAGGTGACGTCGGTCCCGCCGAGGCCGCGCCGCAGGATCTCGGTGACCCGCAGCCGGGTGTCGGTGGTGTAGCGGTCCCGGGGCAGGTAGACCAGGCAGGACAGGAAGCGGCGGTAGGGATCGGGGTGGACGAACACCCGCACCCCGCGCCGCGCCGAGGCCTCCAGCACCCCGACGCCGGTGTCGTGCAGCCGCTCCGCCGACGAGGTGAACAGCTCCGCGCGGGGCAGCACCGAGAACACCTCGAGCATCTGCTGCCCGGAGTAGGAGTCCAGCGGCAGCCCGGCCCGGCGGATGGCACCGCGGATCCGGCCGGCGACGACCGGGATGTCGAGCACCGACTCGTGTCGCGCGGGGACGGTGAGCATGCCGAGGAACCGGTGCTCGCCGGTGACGGTGCCGTCGGCGTCCCGGGTGCGGACGCCGACGTAGTACGGGTGCACCGGCCGCAGCACCCGGCTGCGCTCGCTGGCCCGGGTGATCAGCAGCGTCCCGCCCGCGGTGTCGCCGCCGGACCGCTCGGGCAGGAAGGCGCCCGCGCCGGCGTCCCCGGGGCGCAGCACGCCGAGACCGGTCTCGGTGTCGGGTTCCAGACGGCCGTCGCGGCGCAGGTAGTGCCGGTAGCCGACGAACACGAAGTGGTCGTCGACCAGCCAGCGCAGCAGCTCGGCGATCTCGGACAGCTGCACGTCGTCCCCGGTGCCGGCGTGCATCGCGGGCCCCGCGCCGGTGAGCTCGTCGGCCAGCACCCGGGCGCGCAGGGTCATCGCCGCGGTGTCGTCGACGACCTGCCGGACGTCGGACAGGGTGCGTTCCAGCTCGGCGCGCAACTGCTCGGGGTCGGTGGCCTCCGCGGCGGCGACGTCGAGGTGCATCCAGGACTCGGCGAGCCCGTCGCCGGGGTGGGCCGGGTCGGCGTCGACGTCGACACCGGTCAGCACGCCCTCGGCGTCGCGCCGCACGACGAGGATCGGGTGCAGGACGCGACGGGCGGTGCCGCCGGCGCGCCCGATCCCGGCGAGGACGGACTCGACGAGGAACGGCATGTCGTCGGTGACGATCTCCACGGTCACCGTGTCACCCGACCCGCCGGTCACGGCGACGACCGCGCGGCCCGGTTCCCGGTGCGCCCCGAGCGCGAGGTGGGAGTCGACGACCGACGCGGTGCCCGGCAGCTCCGGCCCCGGGGCGTGCTCCGCGTCCGACGGCACGTGCCGCGTGTAGAGGCGGACCAGCTCGGCGGCGCCGCTGCTGCCCGGACGTGGATCACCACCGGCCCGCGCGTCGGTGTCCTGTGTGTCGCCCTTCGTACCGCTGCTCACGTTCCACCCCGGCCCCACGCGTGTGTTGACGATCCCACCCTAACGCCCGGGTCCGACACGATCGGGTGACCGCCGGGTGACCCGCGTGATCGTCGCCGACGGCCGTGTCCGCAGGTCGGGGTCAGATCTCGCGGTAGGCGGCGAGCGCACCCGCGAGGAGATCCGCCAGCCCCATGTCCTCCGGGATCGTCGTCGGATCGTCGGAGGCGCCCGTGGCGTCGTCGGACGGTCCACCGGTCTCCGGCGACGGCGCGGACGCGGCGGTCCCCGACGCGTCCGAGGTGCCCGCCGACCCGGTCTCCGGGGCAGCGGCGGTGCCCGGCTCGGCTCGCTCGTCCGGATCGGGAGTCGCGGCGCCGGGCGTCGTCCCGCCGGCCGATCCGCCGGCGGGCGGCACGGCCGCGGTCGGCACGGCGGTGACGGAGGCGACGCCCGCCCTCCGGGGCAGCCGCCCGGTCGCGTCCACCCCACCGTCGGCACTGCGCTCGTCGCCGCGTTCCGCACCGCGCCCATCGCCGCGATCGGCACCGCGCTCGTCGGGGCGTTCCGCACCGCGCTCGTCGCCGCGTTCGGCACTGCGCCGTCGTGCCCGTCGCCGGGGCGGCTCGGCCGAGTCCTCGCGCTGCTCGGCGTCGTGCCCCGCGGTCCGCCGGGCGATCTTCATGGTCGAGTCCACATCGGACTGATCAGAGGCGGCACCATCCGATCCGGACGAGCCGGCACCGGAGCGCAGTGCGCCCGAGCGGATCGATGCGGACAGGTCCACACCGGACCGGGCGTCGTCGGTGCGGATCGATACGGTCGAGTCCACACCGGACCGCACGTCCCGCGGACCCGTCGAGTCCGGCCGGACGTCGCCCGGCCGCTGCTCCCCCGTCGCCTCCTCGGTTCCGGTCCGGGTCCGTGCGGGCGCGTCCGCCGGGTCCGGCCGGGTTCCGTCGAGTCGCCCGTCCCCGGTCTCCCCGTCGGGACCGGGCAGGTCCCGCCCGGCCCCGTCCGCGCGATCGGCCGCGCGCCGGCGCCCGCCGCTACCGGGCCGCACCGTGACCCCCGCCGCGGCCAGGGCCGACGTCGTCCCGCCGGTCCGGTCGCCGGCATCCTCACCGGTCGCGCGACGTCGCCGCCCGCGCCCGGCGTCGGCGAGCGTGGCCACGGATGACGGCTCCTCGGTCGCGGGGCCGGCGACCGGCGCGGGCTCGTCGGGCCCGGTCAGCTCGCGCACGACCGGGTCGCCCTCCGCGCCGTGCGGCCCGACGGCACGCAGTCGCAGGGACGTGTCGTCGGGCAGGCCGCCGCGCCGCACCCGGTCGGCGAGGTGGGTGGCCAGCGACCGGGCCCACAGGAGGACGGTGACCCGGTCGGCGTCGGGGAGGCTGATCCGCACCGCATCGGAATCGGTGTCCGTCGTCCCGGACGGCGGGACCAGGCGCCGGGATCGCACCGCGATCTCCTGCAGGGCTCCGCCGGCCACGTCGGCCGGTACCGGGTTCCCCGACGGGTCGACGAGATCCACGACGATCGCCCGCTCCTGCTCCCCGGCGGACTGGCCGGCGCCGGGGTCCGTTCCTCCGTCGCCCGCGCCGGAATCTGCACTGCGGGCGGAGCCGGTCGAGCCGAGCTCCCGCCCCGGGGCGCAGTCCTCGGCCCCGCCGCCCGGACGGGTCCGGGGCGGCGGTTCCCCGTCGTGCGCGCGGCCCGGGCCCCGCTCGACCGGCGCGCCGGGTGCCGGGACGGGAGCGGGCGCGGCGGACAGCGGGCCGGTGAGCGGGTCGTCGGCACCCGCCGCCCGGACGCGCAGCTCGGCGACCAGTGCGTCCGCGAGCGGAGAACCCGTGCCGGTCTCGTCCCAGCGCGCCGGTGGCCGGTCGGCGGCGCCGTCCCGGTCACCGTCCTCCGCACCGGTGAGATCGTCCTCCGGACGGTCGGCAGCGCCGGGGTCACCGGCGGTGGGCCGGTCGCCGGATGCCGGGTCCGGGCCGTCCCGGTGTGGTTCCGCCCCGCCGCCGGCCGGCAACAGCCCGGCGACGCCGAGGGGGTCGTCCGGGTCGATGTCCGATCCACCCGGCCGCGAGGACCGCATCCCGCTCGCGCCGGCCGGCGCGCCGTGCCCCGCTCGCGCACCGGACGTCCCGCCGGTGCCGGCGTCGTCGGAGATCGCCGCCCGGGCACCTTCCGAGCCCCCGGGACCGACCCCGGACTCGTCCGGCCCACGGAATCCCCGGAGGATCCGGCCCGTCGCGGCGACGTCCGCGCCGGCACCGCCCTGCGTGGCCACGTCCTCTCCCGACCCGACGACGCCGCGCAGCCGGGTCTCGGCGCCGTTCGCACCGAGCACGATGCGCTGGGTGACGGCGACCTCACCGGTCCCGTTGCGGGGTCGGTCGTCGGTCCTGTGTGCCGTCCCGTTCCGGCTCCCGGCTCCCGGCTCCGCCGACGCGCCACCGGCGGGTCCCGCTCCGTTCACGGCGGTCCCGGTCGGGGGGACGGCGGGGTCGGCCGAGCTCGGGAGCGCCGTCATCGCCGGAGCCGAGCGGGAGTGTTCGGTCACGGGACGGTGGTCCTCGCCCTCGGGACGGTGCTCGACCGTGCGCGGACGGGGCGACCGCCGGAACGCACCGGTTCCGCCGGCGGGCTCGAGAGCGCCGACGGCCTGACGGAAGCGCCGTCCGCGTCCCCGGTCCAGCTGGTCGGCCTCGACGGCGGCGCGCATCGCGCCGAGCGCCTCGCGATAACGGCCCGACCCCTCGAAGAGCTCCGACTGGGCCGTCCGGCACGCGGCGACGAGTGCGGGTACGCCCGCCGTCTCGGCTCCGGCGGCGGCCTCGGACAGTGCCCGCGCGGCGTGGTCCGCGCCGCCGGCTCCGGCGCGGGCCAGGGTCAGCCGCAGGAGGACGCCCTGCCGGCCGGCCCCCGGGGTGTCCCGGTGGGCGGAGGCGGCAGCGACCGCACGGAGCGGGTCACGGCCCGCGTCCAGCAGGGCGGTGATCCACTGGCTCAGCAGGGACGCGGCCAGGTGCGCCGACAGCGGGCGCGCCGTCGTGCGCTCCGGGGACCAGCCGAGCCGTTCCAGCCCGCGCAGGGCGCAGGCGACCGCGGCATCGTGGTCCCGGCCGGCCCGGTGCACCGACCCGACGACCAGGTCGGCCAGCGCGGACGCCTCCCCGCCGAGCCGTGCCCCGCACCGCTCGACCTCGCCACGCAGCCGTTCGAGCTCGGGTCCCGGTGGTTCGGCGAGCGCACACCGCACCTCGACGGCCAGCCGGTCCAGCAACAGCAGCCCGGGCTCCTCGTCGGGACCCGACTCCGGCAGGTCCGCGACGAGTGCGCGCGCGGTGTCGAGCTCGCCGTCGGCCTGGGCCACGGCCGCGAGGCCGACCCGCAGCCGGGCCCCGGCCTCGCCGAAGATCATCGCGCCGCCGGGCGGCCGCGACGGGACGGGGACGGGGGGCTCGTCCGCCCGTACCCGTCCGGTGAGCCCGTCCAGCAGCGACGCAGCGACGTCCCGGCCGTCTCCCCCGGCGGCGTGCCCGTCCAGCAGCCAACCGGCTGCGCGGAGCCAGTGCCGGTCGTCGCCGTCCGCGACGGCACGCGCGCACGCCTGCGTCGCGAGCTCTGCGGTCAGCAGCGGCCGCTGCCAGCGCAGGGCCGCCGCGGTCCGCAGCTCGGCCATGGTCGCGCCGTCGGCGCGGAGGACCAGGTCGGACGTCACATCGCCTCCTGTGACACCGCCGGGCCCGGTCCGCCCGCGCCGCGTCGTCGCGCCACTTCGGACCACTGGGGTGGTGGCCCGGTGGGGTGGTGCTCAGTCGCGGGTGAGCTTACGGTGCGTGACCCGGTGGGGTCGCGCCGCCTCGGCGCCGAGCCGCTCGACCTTGTTCTTCTCGTAGGCCTCGAAGTTGCCCTCGAACCAGTACCAGGCCGCCGGGTTCTCGTCGGTGCCCTCCCACGCCAGGATGTGCGTGCAGGTGCGGTCGAGGAACCAGCGATCGTGGGAGATGACCACGGCGCAGCCGGGGAACTGCTCGAGCGCGTTCTCCAGCGAGCCGAGGGTCTCCACGTCCAGGTCGTTCGTCGGCTCGTCGAGCAGGATCAGGTTGCCACCCTGCTTGAGCGTCAGGGCCAGGTTCAGCCGGTTCCGCTCACCACCCGACAGGACGCCGGCGGGCTTCTGCTGGTCCGGGCCCTTGAAACCGAACGCGGCGACGTAGGCCCGGGACGGCATCTCGACGTTGCCGACCTGGATGAAGTCCAGCCCGTCCGAGACGACCTCGAAGACGGTCTTCTTCGGGTCGATCCCGCCGCGGTTCTGGTCGACGTAGGACAGCCGGACCGTGTCCCCGATCCGCACGTCGCCGGAGTCCGGCTTCTCCAGCCCGACGATCGTCTTGAACAGCGTCGTCTTGCCGACCCCGTTCGGACCGATGACGCCGACGATGCCGTTGCGCGGCAGCGTGAAGGACAGGTCCTTGATCAGCTGCCGCTCCTCGAAGCCCTTGTCCAGGTGCGAGACCTCGACGACCTGGTTGCCCAGTCGCGGGCCCGGCGGGATCTGGATCTCCTCGAAGTCGAGCTTGCGGTGCCGCTCGGCCTCGGCCGCCATCTCGTCGTAGCGGTCGAGCCGGGACCGGCTCTTGGCCTGCCGGGCCTTCGGGTTGGAGCGGACCCAGGCCAGCTCCTCCTTCAGGCGCTTCTGCAGCTTCGCGTCCTTCTTGCCCTGGACGGCCAGCCGCTCGGCCTTCTTCTCCAGGTAGGTGGAGTAGTTGCCCTCGTAGGGGAAGGTCCGGCCACGGTCGAGCTCGAGGATCCAGCCGGCGACGTTGTCGAGGAAGTACCGGTCGTGCGTAACGGCGAGGACGGCACCGCCGTAGTTCGCGAGGAACTGCTCCAGCCACAGGACGCTCTCCGCGTCCAGGTGGTTGGTGGGCTCGTCGAGCAGCAGCAGGTCGGGCTGGGACAGCAGCAGCTTGCACAGCGCCACGCGGCGCCGCTCACCACCGGAGAGCTGGGTGACCATGGCGTCGCCGGGCGGGCACCGCAGCGCGTCCATGGCCTGCTCGAGCTGGGAGTCGAGCTCCCAGGCGTCGGCGTGGTCGAGCTCCTCCTGGAGCTTGCCCATCTCCTCCATCAGCTCGTCGGTGTAGTTGGTCGCCATCTCCTCGGCGATCGCGTTGAACCGATCGAGCTTGACCTTGACCTCGCCGAGACCCTCCTCGACGTTGCCGAGGACGGTCTTCTCCTCGTTGAGCGGCGGCTCCTGCTGGAGGATGCCGACCGTCGCACCAGGCTTGAGGAACGCGTCGCCGTTGTTCGCGTTCTCCAGCCCGGCCATGATCTTCAGGACGGTCGACTTCCCGGCCCCGTTCGGGCCCACCACGCCGATCTTCGCCCCCGGCAGGAAGCTGATCGACGCGTTCTCCAGGATGACCTTGTCGCCGTGCGCCTTGCGCACGTTCCGCATCGTGTAAATCAGGTCTGCCACGATAGCGATGGTAGTTCGCTCACCCTCGGTCGCCGGAGCCCGGTACGGCTGCGAGCTCGCGCCCGACGGTCGTCGCGTCCCCGTCGAGGTCGTGCCGGGCGTCCAGGTCGTCGAGGACCTCTTCCTGCTCCTCGCCGTCGACCGGCTCGGCCGGCGGTTCCTCGGGCAGGCCGTCCCAGCTACGCCCGGGCGTCACCCCGACCGGCGGCTGCTCCCGCTCGACGAGCGCCGCGGACCGCTGCGGCACGAGCGCGGCGGAGTACTTCAGGTCGTATCCGACGCTGGCCGCGTCGATGCGCAGGGTGCGGCGCATCGAACCGTCCCGGCCGATCCACTCGTCCTGGTACAGCCGTCCGACGACGATGACGGGGTGCCCCTTGTGCAGGGTCTGCACGGCGTGCTCCGCGAGGTTCCGCCAGCACGTCACCGAGTAGTAGGTCCTGGAGACGTCACGCCAGTCCCGCGTGGTCGGGTCCATGCGGCGGTAGTTCTCGGCGACGGTCAGTTCGGTGACGGCATGGCCGCTCGGGGTGTAGCGCAGCGTCGGCGTGCGCGTCAGGTTGCCGACGACGGTGATCTGGTTGACGGTCACGGGGTCCTCCCGGGGTCGCTCCTGCGGTGCGGTCCTCTCGAGAATCCCGCGGCGGACGACGTCCGGCGGACCGTCTTTCCCGGCTGTGGATCGTTCGCGCACCTGGGGATGAATACGCCGTCCTCGCCACGCGCCGGGCCCAGATCGTCGGGCTGTCGTGGTAGCGCCCCGGAACTCCGCACCCGACGCCCACCGTCCCCGGGCACTGCCGGACGCCTGTACGCGGACCGCGGCTCGGGTTCACCTCGCCTCGCACCGCTCGTGCCCGAGCAGCCGGCATCGACACGCTGACGGGCGGATCCGGCATCCGGCCCCCTGCCCTGCGGCGTGACGATCGACGGTGCGGCGTGGCCGTCGCCGAGGTGGTGTACACCTGTCCGGGGATCCCGGAGCCCTCGGCTGACGAGACCGCCACGAGACCGCCTCGCCAGCCGACGGCGGGTGAGCCGTACTCCTCACTACGAGTGCGCCGGTCCTCGCAGCCCGCGAGGGCTTCGGCGAGGGGCACCCCAGAGCTGTTTGATCATGAAAAGACAACTCTCCTGTACCCCTCGAGCGGGACGCTGCCGCACTGCGAGCGCGCGCACCCCTCTGCCGGTCCTGCAGCGGGTGCCGCTGGTGGGAGCTGCCGGCCACCTCGCTGTCCGCGCACGCCCGACAGCCCTGGTGAACCCTTCATGCGCCTACCCCGAACGCAGAAAACGCCCCCGGACTACAAGTCCGGGGGCGTCTCTGATCTTTCACGTTGAATGTCGGCGGCGACCTACTCTCCCACACCCTGTCGAGTGCAGTACCATCGGCGCAG
>NZ_JBEDNQ010000016.1:0-102356 GCF_040105385.1 Pseudonocardia nematodicida | reverse complement strand
CTCATGGAGCTTGAGTTCGGTGCCACCGAACTCAAGCTCCATGAGTCCGGGCTGGGGTGGGACGGCTGGGGTGGGGTCAGACCGTGACGTTCGAGAAGAGCAGCACGGCCAGGCCCAGGCCGACGGCCAGGTTCATCCCGGTCGCGGCGGCGAACACCCCGATCGGCCGCCAGCCGGCCTCGCGCAGCGGCGCGACCCGGAACTCCAGCCCGATCGAGACGAACGCGAGGATCAGGAACGTCGTCCGGAACGCGTTGACGTCGCTGATCAGCGGGTCGGCCACGTCCTCGCCCACCGCGGCGACGAAGACGGTCGCGACGACCGAGGCGGCCAGGAAGCCGAGCACGAACTTCGGGAACCGCTCCCAGAAGTCGCGCAGCCCCGGACGCGTCGCGGCCCCGGCGCGCTCGACCTTCAGCGCGAAGTAGGCGGTGAGCGCCACCGCGACCACGCCGAGCAGCGCGTTCTGCGTGGTCTTGACGATGGTGGCGATCTGCAGCGCCTCCTCGCCGACGATCGCCCCGGCCGCGCTGACCGCCGCGGTGGTGTCGATGTTGCCGCCGATCCAGGCACCGGCGACGGCGGGGGACAGGCCCATCGCCTGCACCGCGGCGGGCAGCAGGAAGATCGACGGCAGCGCGAAGATGATCACCAGGCTGGCGGTGTAGGCGAGCTGTTCCTTCTTCGCCTGCACCGCACCGGCCGCGGCGATCGCGGCGCTGACCCCGCAGATCGACACCGCGGACGCCAGTAACGCGCGCAGCTTGTCGTCCACGCCGAGCTTCCCGGCCAGCCACCACGTGAACCCGAACACCACCGTGATCAGGACGAACGCCTGCAGCACCGCGGGCCCGGCGGCGCCGACGATCACCGAGAAGTCGATCGAGGCGCCGAGCAGGACCAGCCCGGTCTTGATGAAGAACTCGGTACGGAAGCCGCCGGAGAGCCGCTCGCGCAGCCCGGTGACGGTGAGCAGCACGTTGCCGAGCAGGCCGAGCAGGATCGCGTAGACCGGGTACTCGATCGCCCCGGCGATCTCGGCCCAGGCGGTGCCCTCGGCGGCGTCCGGGACGGTCTGTTCCAGGAAGCGGACGAGCGCGCCGATGGCCAGGACGACGGCGACGCCGCCGAGCGCCCACGCCGTCGTCGAGCGGGTCGTCGTCTGCTGGTCGGTCACGGGACCAGCCACCCGGGCCAGAGTCCGGCGAGGACCAGGACGAGCAGCAGCAGGCCGACGATCGTGGCCGCCCAGTCCTCGTTGAGGGCGAGGCGACGCTGGGTGGAGACCTCCTCGCCGACGGGGTCGGGCTCGGGGTCGGAGGGGGTGCCGGGCGCGCTCATGAGCGCCCCCCGGTGCGGGGCATGCGGATCACGGGAGTTCCTTCGAGGAGTTCGGACGCGTGGGCGTGGACCGGCCGCGCGCGGGTCAGCGGCGCGGGCCGGTGCCCGGACAGAACTCGTCGAAGGCGGCGGGGCGGCGCGACGGCCAGAACTCCTCGAGGTGCACGACGAGGTGCCCGGCGGCGGCCGGGTGCGTCGCACCGGCACGGGAGTCCGAACACCTCACCCGGCAATCGTGAGCGGCGAGCACGATCAGGACAACCGGGCGTCCACCCGGCGGACGACTGTCCGGACAACCGCGTCGCCGGTGGTCGGTCAGGGCTGCGCGCCGACCTCCTCGGGCTGCGCGGCGCCCTCGTCGCGGCTGCGGCGCAGCCGGGTGACGGCGACCGAGATCGCGGCGATCCACGCGGCGACGACCACCACGTAGGTGGCGACGGTCGTGGCGGTGCCCACCTCCAGGGTGCGCAGGATGGTGCGCGCGTTGGTCAGGATGATGATCCCGCCGACCGCGGTGCCCAGCACCGGCGCGGGGATCTTCGTGACCAGCCAGGCCGCGAGCGGCGCGGCGAGCACGCCGCCGATCAGCAGGCCGCCGATCGTGTACGGGTCGAGCACCTCGTGGCCCAGCCCGATCAGGAACCCGATGCTGGCGGCGACGGCGACCATGAACTCCGAGGTGTCGACCGAGCCGACGACGGTGCGCGGCGCGGTCTTGCCGGCGCCGAGCAGGGCCGGGGTGGACACCGGGCCCCAGCCGCCACCGCCGGAGGCGTCGACGAAGCCGGCGACCAGGCCGAGCGGGGACAGGAACCGCGCGCCGTGCGGGGACCGCCGGGCCGTCGCGACCTTCGGCGGGCGGATCGAGAAGCGCAGCAGGATGTAGACGCCCAGCGCGAGCAGGATGCCGGCCATGTACGGGGCGGCGGACTCGGTGGACAGCGCCGACAGCATCGTCGCGCCGAGGAAGGCGCCGACCGCGCCGGGGACGCCGAGCTTGAGCACCAGCTTCCAGTCGACGTTGCCGAACCGCCAGTGCGCGGCACCGGAGGCCAGCGTGGTGCCGACCTCGGCGAGGTGCACCGAGGCGCTGGCGGTGGCCGGGTTGATGCCGGCGACCAGCAGCAGCGACGTCGAGGTGACGCCGTAGGCCATGCCGAGGGCGCCGTCGACCATCTGGGCGGCGAAGCCGACGATCGCGAAGACGATGAGCGTGCGCACGAGTGATCCCTGGTGAGGTGGCGGCGGGCACGACAGGTGACCCGCCGGAACGAGCGGGGTGGCAGGCGGAGTCTCAGCAGGGGCGACAGAACTCGTCGAAGGCGTCGAGGCGGCGCGAGGGCCAGAAGCGCTCGAGGTGCGCGACGAGGTGCCAGGAGACCGCGGGAGCCGACGCCGAGCGGCCGGACGGGGGCGTCCGGTCGGCGCGGTCGGTGGCGTCCTGCATCGTTCCATCGTGAGTCGGTCCACCGGTCGCGACAACTCGGTGTCCGGCGGGCGGGACGGGCCGGAACCTGTCCGGACACCCGGGGTGGAGAGGCTCGGGGGGCGACGGCGGCCGCCCGATAGCGACGGGCCCCACCGCGCCGTACGCGATGGGGCCCGGGGTGCACGCCGCTCAGCCGGCGGAGACCGCCGCCAGCGGGTCGCCGACGAGACCGGCGGCGAGGGTGTTGCCGGTCGGCGGGTCGATCAGCAGGAACCCGCCGGTCGTCCGGATCCGGGCGTAGGGGTCGACGGGCAGCGGGTCGGCGACGCGCAGCGTCACCCGCCCGATGTCGTTGATCTCCAGCCGCTCCGGGGCGTCGGTGTAGGACACCGTCTCGGTGTCCAGCCGGGACGCCAGCCCGCCGACGATCACCTGCGTGGTGCGGGTGCCGTGCTTGAGCAGCAGCCGGGCGCCCGGCGTCAGCGGCTTCTCGGCGAGCCAGCACAGCGTCGCGTCGAGCTCGGAGACGACCTCCGGCGCATCGGCCGCGGTGGCGATCAGCGCGCCGCGCGGGGCGTCGATGTCGTCGGTCAGCAGCACGGTGACGCTCAGCCCGGCGCTCGCGGCGTCGAGCGGGCCGTCGGCGGTGCGGACCTCGGAGACCGTGGTGCGCTGCCCCTCGGGCAGGACGACGACCTCGTCGCCGGCCCGGACGGTGCCCGACGCGACCTGGCCCGCGTAACCCCGGTAGTCGTGCAGCTGCTCGGTCCGGGGACGGATCACGTACTGGACCGGCATCCGGAACGGGGCGTCGGCGTCCGGTCCCTCCACGGGCACCGACTCCAGGTGCTCGAGCAGCGTCGGGCCGTCGTACCAGGGGGTGTGCGCGCTCCGGAACGCGACGTTGTCGCCGACCAGCGCGGAGAGCGGGATGACCTCGATCGACGCGTCGTCGAAGCCCAGCGAGCGGGTGAGCTCGGAGAACTCGGCGGCGATCGTGCGGATCTTGTCCTCGTCGTAGTCGATGAGGTCGATCTTGTTGATCGCGAGCACCAGGCGCGGGACGCGCAGCAGCGACAGCACCGCGGCGTGCCGGCGGGTCTGGGCGACGACGCCGTTGCGGGCGTCGACCAGCAGCACCGCCAGCTCGGCGGTGGAGGCCCCGGTGACGGTGTTGCGGGTGTACTGCACGTGGCCCGGGGTGTCGGCGAGCACGAACTCCCGGGTCGGCGTGCCGAAGTAGCGGTAGGCGACGTCGATCGTGATGCCCTGCTCGCGCTCGGCGCGCAGGCCGTCGACCAGCAGGGAGAGGTCCGGTGTGGACATTCCCTTGTCGACCGAGGCGCGCTCGACGGCCTCGATCTGGTCGGCGAGCACCGACTTGGTGTCGTAGAGCAGGCGTCCGACCAGGGTGGACTTGCCGTCGTCCACCGAGCCGGCCGTCGCGAACCGGAGAAGGTCACGCCCCATCAGAAGTAGCCTTCCTTCTTGCGGTCCTCCATGGCGGCCTCGGACAGCCGGTCGTCGGCCCGGGTGGCGCCGCGCTCGGTCAGCCGGGACGCGGTCACCTCGTCGATCACCTCGTCCAGAGTGGACGCGGTCGACTCGACGGCGCCGGTGCACGAGCCGTCGCCGACGGTGCGGTAGCGCACCGAGCGGGTCTCGAGGGTCTCCCCGTCGCGCGGGCCGCCCCACGGGCCCTCGGCCAGCCACATCCCGTCGCGGCGGAACACCGGCCGCTGGTGGGAGTAGTAGATGGACGGGAGCTCGATGTTCTCCCGGCGGATGTAGCGCCAGACGTCGAGCTCGGTCCAGTTCGAGATCGGGAACACCCGGACGTGCTCGCCGGGGGCGTGCCGTCCGTTGTAGAGGTTCCACAGCTCGGGGCGCTGCTTGCGCGGGTCCCAGCGGCCGAACGCGTCGCGCAGCGACATGATCCGCTCCTTGGCCCGGGCGCGCTCCTCGTCCCTGCGCCCGCCGCCGAACACGGCGTCGAACCGGTGCTCGGCGATGGCGTCGAGCAGCGGCTGGGTCTGCAGCGGGTTGCGGGTGCCGTCGGCGCGCTCGACCAGCCGGCCGTCGGCGAGGTAGTCCTCGACCCGCGCGACCTCCAGGCGAAGGCCCAGCTGCGCGGCGATCCGGTCCCGGAACTCGATGACCTCCGGGTAGTTGTGCCCGGTGTCGACGTGCAGCAGCCCGAACGGCACGGGGGCCGGCGCGAACGCCTTCACCGCCAGGTGCACCAGCAGCGTCGAGTCCTTGCCACCGGAGAAGAGGATCACCGGGCGGTCGAACTCGCCGGCGACCTCGCGGAAGACGTGGATCGCCTCGGACTCCAGTGCGTCGAGCGCGTCCAGCGTCGGGGTCGTGACAGCGGTGGTCACGGGCTCTCCTTCATCGACGTCGGGGTGGTCATCCGTGCAGGCCGCACTCGGTCTTGGCCCGGCCGGACCAGCGACCGGAACGCGGATCGGAACCGGGTGCGGGCTTCGCCGTGCAGGGCGCGCAGCCGATGCTCGGGTAGCCGGCGTCGACCAGCGGGTTGACCAGGACGCCGTGTTCGGCGATGTAGGCGTCCATCTGCTCGTCGCTCCACGCCGCGATCGGGTTGATCTTGACCAGCCCGAACTTGTCGTCGTAGGTGATCAGCGGGGTGCCGGCCCGGGTCGGGGCCTCCACCCGCCGGACGCCGGTGACCCAGGCGTCGTAGCGGGACAGGGTGTCCTGCAGCGGCGCCACCTTCCGCAGCGCACAGCAACGGTCGGGTTCGCGGGCGAACAGATCCTTGCCGTACTCGGCGTCCTGCTCGGCGACCGACTGCCGGGCCGTGGCGTTCACGATCGACAGCTCCGGGTAGACCGCGTCGACGGCGTCGCGGGTGCCGATCGTCTCGGCGAAGTGGTAGCCGGTCTCCAGGAAGAGGATCCGCACATCGGGCTTGGCGCGGTGGGCCAGGTCGATCAGCACCGCGTCCTGCATGTTCGACGCGACGATCAGCTCGTCGCCGAAGGTCTCCGCCGCCCAGGCGAGCAGCTGCTCGGCGGTCGCGTCCGGCCCGAGCTCGTCGGCGCCACGCTCGGCGGTGGTGCGCAGGTCGGTCTCGAGGGCAACACTCATGACGGCTCCGTTCCCGAGGGGACCGTGGGGGACGAGGGGCCCGAGGGCACACCGATCCCGACGAAGGACACGACGAAGGTGCGCAGGCAGCCCGCGCACCACCAGGCGGCGCCGGGGACCTTCTCCGACCTCTGGGCGGGTCGCAGGTCCTCCTCGCCGCAGTACGGGCAGTAGAACGGTGCCGCTCGCTCGCTCATTCCGGGCGCCCCTACTTGAGATCGTTCTCGTCGGCCCGCAGCACCCACTGCGCGAACCGCTCGTCGCCGTCGCGCTGGTCGGCGAAGTTCCGCACGACGCGCTCGACGTACTCGCCCAGCTCCGCGCTGGTCACCTTCAGGCCACGCAGCTTCCGCCCGAAGCCGGCGTCGAGCCCGAGCCCGCCGCCCAGGTGCACCTGGAAGCCCTCGACCTGGTTGCCGTCGGCGTCGGTGACGATCTGGCCCTTCAGCCCGATGTCGGCGACCTGGGTGCGCGCGCAGGCGTTCGGGCAGCCGTTGAGGTGCAGCGAGATCGGGACGTCCGGCACGACGTCGGCGAGCCGCTTCTCGAGGTCCTCGACCAGCCGGATCGCGCGCTCCTTGGTCTCGACGATCGCGAGCTTGCAGAACTCGATGCCGGTGCAGGCCATCGTGGCCCGGCGCCAGGTCGACGGCTGGGCGGGCAGGCCGAGCGTGTTGAGGTCCTCGATCAGCCCGTCGAGCTTCTCGTCGGCCACGTCCAGCACGACGATCTTCTGGTACGGCGTGAAGGTGATCCGGTCCGACCCGGCGCGCTCGGCCGCCTCGGCGACGGCGACCAGCGTCGTCCCGGACACCCGGCCGGACGGCGGCGCGACGCCGACGTAGTTGCGGCCGTCCTTCTGCTTGTGGACGCCGACGTGGTCGATCGGCCGCTCGGGGATCTCCGGCGCGGGGCCGTCGACCAGCTTCCGGCCCAGGTACTCGTCCTCCAGGATCTGGCGGAACTTCTCGGCGCCCCAGTCGGCGATCAGGAACTTGATCCGGGCCCGGTGCCGCAGCCGGCGGTAGCCGTAGTCCCGGAACACCTGCACGACGCCGTGCCACACGTCGGGCACCTCGTCGAGCGGCACCCAGGCGCCGAGCCGCTGCGCGATCTTCGGGTTGGTCGAGAGCCCGCCACCGACCCAGAGGTCGAAGCCCGGACCGTGCTCGGGGTGGTCGACGCCGACGAAGGAGATGTCGTTGACCTCGTGCGCGACGTCCTGCTGCCAGGAGATCGCCGACTTGAACTTGCGCGGGAGGTTGGACAGCTCCCGGTCGCCGATGAACCGGCGGACGATCTCGTCGATCGCCGGCGTCGGGTCGATCTTCTCGTCGGCCGACACCCCGGCCACCGGCGAGCCCATCACGACGCGCGGGCAGTCGCCGCAGGCCTCGGTGGTCTGCATGCCCAGCGGCTCGATCATGTTCCAGATCGCGGGCACGTCCTCGACGCGGATCCAGTGGTACTGGATGTTCTCCCGGTCGGTGACGTCGGCGGTGTCCCGGCCGTAGCGCTGGGAGACCTCGCCGAGCGCCCGGAGCTGGGCGACGTTCACGGCGCCGCCGTCGAGCCGGACCCGCATCATGAAGTAGGAGTCGTCGAGCTCCTCGGGCTCCAGCGCCGCGGTGCGTCCGCCGTCGATCCCGGGCTTGCGCTGGGTGTAGAGGCCCATCCAGCGGAACCGGCCGCGCAGGTCGGCCGGGTCGATCGAGTCGAAGCCCCGCTCGGCGTAGATGTTCTCGATCCGGGTGCGGACGTTCAGCGGGTTGTCGTCACGCTTGCTGCGCTCGTTCGGGTTGAGCGGCTCGCGGTGGCCGAGTTTCCACTGGCCCTGGCCTTTCGCTCGGCCGGGGGCGGTCTTCGAGGGCGCCATGTGGTGGGTGCTCCGGGAGTCGGGTTCCGGGCACACGGCACACCCGGGACGGGGCGCGACGCGACCCGGGAGATGTCAGACGGGGCCGTCAGGAAGGACGGCGACAGAGCGCGCTGCGGGTCCGGTTCAGGTCCACGTGGCGTCGGGCCACGAGGCGGAGACGGAGCGCGTGCACGTCGTCCAGCTTCGCACGGTGTCCGGACGTGGGCCACCGTGACGTCCGGATCGTGGGAGTCGGCACATCGACCCGCCTGGCAGACTCGGGAGACGTGCCACCCGCCGTCGGGAACCCCGCCGATCCACCGCCCTTCGGGCTGTACGTCCACGTGCCGTTCTGCGCGACCCGCTGCGGCTACTGCGACTTCAACACCTACACCGCCTCCGAGCTGGCGGGCGATGCCTCGTCCCCGGACGGCTGGCTCGCCGCGGCCCGCGCCGAGATCGCGCTGGCCGCCCGCACGGTCGGCGACCGCACCGTGCAGACGGTGTTCGTCGGCGGCGGGACGCCGTCGCTGATCGGCGCCGATCGGCTGTCCGCGGTGCTGGCCGCTGTGAAGGAGCACTTCCCGCTCGCCCTGTACGCCGAGGTCACCACCGAGTCGAACCCCGAGTCGACGTCGCCGGAGTTCTTCGCCCGCATCCGCGAGGGCGGCTTCACCCGGGTCTCGCTGGGGATGCAGTCCGCGGCCCGGCACGTCCTCGCGGTGCTGGACCGCACGCACACCCCGGGGCGCGCCGTCGAGGCCGCGCGGGAGGCGCGGGCGGCCGGGTTCGGGCACGTCAACCTGGACCTGATCTACGCCACGCCGGGCGAGCGCGACGAGGACCTCCAGCGCTCCGCCGACGCCGTACTCGAGGCCGGGGTCGACCACGTCTCGGCCTACTCGCTGATCGTCGAGGACGGCACCGCACTGGCCCGGCGGGTCCGCCGTGGCGAGCTCCCGGCCCCCGACGACGACGTCGCCGCGCACCGCTACGAGCTGCTCGACGCGCGGCTGCGCGCGGCCGGGATGGCCTGGTACGAGGTGTCGAACTGGTCGCTGCCGGGTGCCGAGTGCCGGCACAACCTCGGGTACTGGCACGACGGCGACTGGTGGGGGATCGGCCCGGGCGCGCACTCGCACCTGGCCGGCCGGCGCTGGTGGAACGTGAAGCACCCGGCCCGCTGGGCGGGGATGCTGGAGGCCGGCGAGCGCCCCGAGGCGGGCGGCGAGGACCTCACCGACGAGCAGCGGCACACCGAGCGGGTGATGCTGCGGCTGCGGTTGGCCGAGGGGCTCCCGCTGGAGCTGCTGGAGCGCGACGCCAGGGCCGCCGCGGCCCGGGCCGTCGCCGACGGTCTGCTGGTCCACGACGCGCACGCGGCCGGCCGGGCGGTGCTGACCGACCGGGGACGGCTGCTGGCCGACCGGGTGGTGACCGACCTGCTGGTGCCCGAGCCGGCCTCGGCGTCCGGTCCGCGCTGACGCGTCCGGGACCCGCGGGACGCCGAGCGGGCGGGGTGAGCAGCGCCGACGCGCGGTCTCGGCCGTCCGGTGCACGGGACGCCTACGATGGTGGCGGAACGTCAGGTTCGTTCCGAGGAGTCCGCGTGACCCGGGGAGGTGCGCCGAGTGAACGCCGATGAACGACGCTTCGCGGTGCTGCGGGCCATCGTGGCCGACTACGTGGCGACCCAGGAGCCGGTCGGGTCCAAGGCGATCGTCGACCGGCACAACCTGGGTGTCTCGAGCGCCACCGTCCGCAACGACATGGCCGTCCTCGAGGACGACGGTCTGATCGCGCAGCCGCACACCAGCGCCGGGCGGATCCCGACCGACAAGGGCTACCGCCAGTTCGTCGACCGGATCTCGCAGGTCAAGCCGCTCTCGGCGGCCGAGAAGCGGGCGGTGCAGACCTTCCTCGACGGCGCGGTGGACCTCGACGACGTGCTGCGCCGCAGCGTCCGGCTGCTGGCCCAGCTGACCCGGCAGGTCGCCGTCGTCCAGTACCCGACGCTGACCCGGTCCACGGTGCGGCACCTGGAGGTCGTGCAGCTGACCCCGGCCCGCCTGATGCTGGTGCTGATCACCGACTCGGGCCGGGTCGACCAGCGGGTGGTCGACCTGGGCGACGTGCTCGACGACGCCGCGCTCGCGCGGGTGCGGGAGATCCTGGGCAACGCGCTCAACGGACGCCGGCTGGCCGAGGCCTCGGTCGCCGTCGCCGAGCTGCCCGAGACCGGGCCGGACGACCTGCGCGTCCCGCTGACCCAGCTCGCGACGGTGCTCATCGAGACCCTCGTCGAGCACCCGGAGGAGCGCATGGTGCTCGGCGGCACCGGGAACCTCACCCGCGGTCACGCCGACTTCCCGGGCTCGCTGCGCCAGGTCCTGGAGGCGCTGGAGGAACAGGTCGTGGTGATGCGGCTGCTGGCCGCGTCCCAGGAGTCCGGCCTGGTCACGGTGCGGATCGGCGAGGAGAACGAGTCCGAGGACCTGCGGACGGCGTCGGTGGTGACGATCGGGTACGGCGCGGGCACCCCGCTGGGCGGCATGGGTGTCGTCGGGCCGACCCGGATGGACTATCCGGGCACGATCTCGGCGGTGCATGCCGTCGCCCGGTACGTGGGTGAGATCCTGGCCGGGCGCTGAACATCACGGAGAGACACACACATCCGCGCCCGCCCGGACGATCCCGGGCGGGCGTTGTCGAGGGACATTGAGGACGAGAAGCCAGGTGGCACGCGACTACTACGGGATCCTGGGCGTCGAGCAGGGCGCCGACGCGACGGAGATCAAGCGGGCATACCGCAGGCTCGCCCGTGAACTGCACCCCGACGTCAACCCCGACGAGGCGGCGAAGGAACGCTTTCGCGAGGTCAGCACCGCCTACGAGGTGCTGACCGACCCGGAGAAGCGCCGGATCGTCGACCTCGGCGGCGACCCGATGGACCCGCGCGGCGGGGGCGGGACCGGCGGCCAGGACCCGTTCGCCGGGTTCGGCGGATTCAGCGACATCATGGACGCCTTCTTCGGCGGGACCGCCGGCGGTGGCCGCGGTCGCGGCCCGCGCAGCCGGGTGCAGCCCGGTGCGGACGCGCTGATCCGGATGGAGCTGTCGCTGCAGGAGTGCGCGGCCGGCGTGCAGCGCGACCTCGCGGTCGACACCGCGGTGCTGTGCACCCTGTGCCAGGGCTCCGGCTGCGCCGAGGGCACCCACCCCACCGCCTGCGACACCTGCAACGGCTCCGGCGAGATCCAGAGCGTGCAGCGCTCGTTCCTCGGCCAGGTCGTCACCGCGCGGCCGTGCCCCACCTGCCGCGGGTTCGGCGAGGTCATCCCCGAACCCTGCCGGCAGTGCGCCGGCGACGGGCGGGTCCGGTCCCGACGCACGGTGTCGGTGAAGATCCCGGCCGGCGTCGCCGAGGGCATGCGGGTGCGGCTGTCCGGGCAGGGCGAGGTCGGCTCGGGCGGCGGCCCCGCCGGCGACCTCTACGTGGAGGTCGAGGAAGCCCCGCACGAGATCTTCACCCGGGATGGCGCGGACCTGCACTGCACGCTGCCGCTGCCGATGACGGCGGCCGCGCTCGGCACCACCCTGCCGCTGGAGCTGCTCGACGGGACGGTGCAGGAGCTCGACGTCGAGGCCGGCACCCAGCACGGCACCGTCCGCACGCTGCGCGGCAAGGGTATGCCCCGGCTGCGCTCCACCGGGCGGATCGACGGCTACGGCGACCTGCTGGTGCACGTCGAGGTGGCGGTCCCGAGCAAGCTGGACAAGGAGCAGACCGAGCTGCTGCGCCAGCTCGCCAAGATGCGCGGCGAGGAGCAGCCGGACCTGGTCGGCGGCAACCGGAACGGGCACGGCCTGTTCTCCCGGCTGCGCGACTCCTGGACCCGGTGACCGGCTCCGGTTCATGACGACCGCTCCGCTCTTCCTCGTCGACGCGCTTCCCGCCGCGGGCGCCGAGGCCGTCCTCGACGGTCCGGAGGGGCGGCACGCCGCGACCGTGCGGCGGCTGCGCCCCGGCGAGGAGCTGGTGCTGTCCGACGGCCGCGGCGGCGTCGCGCACGCGTCGGTGGTCGCCGCCGCCGGGCGCGACGCGCTGTCGGTGCGGGTGGCCTCGGTCGAGACCGTGCCCGCGCCCGCGGTCCGGGTCGTCGTCGCGCAGGCGCTGGTGAAGGGCGACCGGGGCGAGCTCGCGGTCGAGACGGCCACCGAGGCCGGCGCGGACGGGTTCGTGCCCTGGCGGGCGGCCCGCTGCGTCGCCCGCTGGGACGACGGCCCGCGCGGCGCGAAGGCCCTGGAACGCTGGCGCAGCAGCGTGCGGGAGGCGGCCAAGCAGGCCCGCCGCCCGTGGCAGCCGGAGGTCGCGGCACCGCTCAGCACCCCGCAGCTGGCGCGGCGCGTGGCCGAGGCCGACACCGCACTCGTGCTCCACGAGTCGGCCAGGACCGGTCTGGCCGACGTCGACCTCCCGGCCGCCGGCGAGGTGCTGCTGGCCGTCGGGCCCGAGGGCGGGGTCGACGACGGCGAGCTGGCCGCGCTGACCGCCGCCGGTGCGGTTCCGGTGCGGCTGGGGCCCGAGGTGCTGCGCGCCTCGACCGCGGCCTGCGTGGCGCTGGGCGCGCTGGCCGTGCGCACCGGGCGCTGGGCCCGCTGACGCCGGGCCCGCCGAACCGCTCGCGCGGTGCCGGTCCCCGCCGAGATACGGCTGAGCGGGCCACAGAGATCAACAATCCCCGCTGAGGCGTATCTCGGCGGTGAGAACCGGGGCAGGACGTGCCACGGCTCCCGTCCCGGCGCACTGACATGATCGGCGGATGGACGTCCCGGCCAGGATCCCCGACGGCGCCCGCCGGCTCGACCGGCGCGGCTTCGGCCGCCTCGTCGGTGCGGTCGCGGCGACGTCGCTGGTGGCGGGCTGCGGGCCGGATCGTCCCGCCGGGTTCGACAGTGCGCCGATACCCGCGGCGCCGCCGCCGGCCGGGGCCCGGCGGATCGCGTACGGCGACCACCCGGACCAGTACGGCGACCTCACGCTGCCCGAGGACCGGCCGGAGCCGCGCGCGCTCGTCGTCGTCGTACACGGGGGGTCGTGGCGGGTCGGCGTCGGTCCGGAGAACATGCGCTCGGTGGTCCCCGCCCTGGTCGCGGCCGGGTACGCGACCTGGAACATCGGGTATCGGCGGGTCGGTTCCGGTGGCGGCTGGCCGGGCACGCTCTCCGACGTCGCCGCGGCCACCGACCACGTGACCGAGCTGGACGCGGTCCCGTTCGACCCGGACCGGACGTTCGCGCTCGGGCACTCCGCCGGCGGGCACCTGGCGATGTGGCTGGCCGCGCGCGGGCGGCTGCCGGCGGGAGCGCCCGGTGCGGACCCGCGGGTCACCCCGGCCGGTGTGGTCAGCCAGGCCGGGGTGCTGGACCTGGTCAGCGCCGCGGGGCACCGGGGCAGCAACGTCCCGCCGCTGCTCGGCGGCACCCCGGAGGAGGTCCCCGACCGGTACGCGGTCGCGAGCCCGATCGCGCACGTCCCGTCGGGCGTGCCGTCGGTGTGCGTGCACGGGACCGCCGACCAGGTCGTGCCGATCGCGCAGAGCGAGGAGTTCCTGGCCGCCGCGACGGCCGCCGGGGACCGCTCCGAGCTGGTCCGCGTGGACGGCGCGACGCACATCTCGGTGATCGACGCGAGCACCCCCGGCTGGCGGGAGTCCCTGGCGGGCCTGGAGCGGCTCACGGGATGACGTCCGGCTCGCCCGGAATCGGCGGGTGTGCCCGGGCGTTTCACCGGTACCATCCTCATCCGAACCGATCCGGCGACATCTCGAGGCAGGCGATCACACTCTTGACCGGAACCGAACCCGGCCCCACCCCGCCGACCGGCACGGTCGGCGTGCACGCAGCACCGGGCGGGACCGTCCGGTCGAAGCTGTCGGTGCCGGACACCGCCCTGCTCGCCCTGCTCGGCTCCCGCGACGAGAGCCTGCGCGCCGCGGAGGAGGAGCTGACCGCCGACGTCCACGTGCGCGGCAACGAGCTGACCCTGTCCGGGGATCCCGGCGACGTCGCGTTCGCCGAGCGGGTCTTCACCGAACTGATCACGCTGGCCCAGCGCGGTCAGCTCGTCGGCGCCGACACCGTGCGGCGGACCGTGCAGATGCTGGCCGACAGCGACGAGGCCTCCGGTCCCGACGACCGGTTGGCGGAGTCCCCGGCCGAGGTGCTCAGCCTGGACATCCTGTCCCGGCGCGGGAAGACCATCCGGCCCAAGACGCTCAACCAGAAGCGCTACGTCGACGCCATCGACTCGCACACGATCGTCTTCGGGATCGGTCCGGCCGGTACCGGCAAGACGTACCTGGCGATGGCCAAGGCGGTACAGGCGCTGCAGGCCAAGCAGGTCAACCGGATCATCCTGACCCGGCCGGCGGTCGAGGCGGGGGAGCGACTGGGGTATCTGCCCGGCACCCTCTACGAGAAGATCGACCCGTACCTGCGCCCGCTCTACGACGCGCTGCACGACATGCTCGACCCGGAGTCCATCCCGAAGCTGATGGCGGCCGGGACGATCGAGGTCGCGCCGCTGGCGTACATGCGGGGCCGCGCGCAGCCGGTCGAGACGCCGGTACTGACACCGGACGGCTACCGCAGGATCGGCAGCCTCCGCGTGGGCGACCTGGTCACCGGACGGGACGGGCGCCCGACCCCCGTACTCGGGGTGCACCCGCAGGGCATCAAGGACATCTACCGCGTCACGACCCAGGACGGCGCGTCGACCCTGGCGTGCGGCGAGCACCTGTGGACCGTCCGGACCCCGGACGACCGCAGGCGCGACAAGCCTGGGCGGGTGCTGCAGACGACCGACATGATCGGGAATCTGCGGTGGTCGCACGCGCACCGCTACGAGCTCCCGCTCGTCGAGCCGGTGCAGATGCCCGCGCACGAGGTCCCGATGGACCCGTACGCCGTCGGCCTGCTGCTCGGTGACGGTTGCATCACGACGAGCACGACGCCGTCGTTCAGCACGCGCGACCCCGAACTCGCCGAGGCCCTCGGCGCGGCGCTGCCAGGTGTCGAGGTCCGGCGTAGGTCGGAGTTCGACTACGTGCTGAACCGGGCGGGCGGCGGCCGGGGAGGCGTGATCGTCGCCAACCCGGTGACCGAGATCGTCCGCGACCTGGGGCTGGCCGGGACGCGCTCGACGACGAAGTTCGTGCCGGGGGCCTACCTCGACAACGACGCGGACACCCGCCTGGCCGTCCTGCAGGGGCTGCTGGACACCGACGGCGGACCCGTCCGTCAGAGCGGCCGCTCGTGCCGGATCCAGTACACGACGTGCTCGGACCGGCTCCGCGACGACGTCGTGTACCTGGTGCGCTCGCTGGGTGGCGTGGCGTACACACGGACGCGCAGGGCCGAGGGGCGCACGCCCGGCTCCGTGAACGGGCGACCGGTGGGGTACCGCGCGGACGCGCATGTCCTCGACATCCGGCTGCCGGCCGGTCTCGCACCGTTCCGGCTCGCGCGCAAGCGGGACGCCTACGACTGCGACGGTGGCGGCCGTCCGATGCGCTTCATCTCCTCGATCGAGCCGGCGGGTGAGGCCGACTGTGTCTGCATCTCGGTCGCCGCGCAGGACTCGCTGTACGTGACCGAGGACTTCATCGTCACGCACAACACGCTCAACGACGCGTTCATCATCCTCGACGAGGCGCAGAACACCACGCCCGAGCAGATGAAGATGTTCCTCACCCGGCTCGGGTTCGGCTCGCGGATCGTGGTGACCGGTGACGTCACCCAGATCGACCTGCCGGGCAGCGCCCGGTCCGGGCTCGCCGTGGTGCAGGACATCCTCGACGGCGTCGACGACGTGCACTTCTCCGAGCTCGACAGTGCCGACGTGGTCCGGCACCGGCTGGTGTCGGACATCGTCGACGCCTACGCACGCTTCGACGCCGTGTCGAACCGCCGGGCCGCGGTGAACAGCGGTAATTCCGCGCCGCGCAACGGTCCGCCGATCCGGCACGGCGGTCGCCGCCGATAGTGTCGGTGGCCCCGTCTACCCTGGGCTCGATCTGATGGACGAGACAGGTGGGGACGGGGCGCCGGCGGCGTGAGTATCGAGGTCGTCAACGAGTCCGGGGTCGCGATCGACGAGGCACAGATCGCCTCGGTCGCCCGGTACGCGCTGGATGCCATGAAGGTGAACCCGGCGGCCGAGCTGGCCGTCACCGCGGTTCCGCTGGACGCGATGGAGGAGCTGCACGTCCGCTGGATGGACGAGCCGGGCCCCACCGACGTGATGGCGTTCCCGATGGACTCGGTGGCCGAGGACGGCCGCCGTCCGGATGCCCCGGACCTGGGGCCGTCGCTGCTGGGCGACGTCGTGCTGTGCCCGGCGTTCGCCCGGGACCAGGCCAAGAAGGCCGGGCACACCCTGGCCGACGAGCTGCACCTGCTGACCGTGCACGGCATCCTGCACCTGCTCGGCTACGACCACCTCGAACCGGAGGACGAGCGCGAGATGTTCGCGTTGCAGAACCGGCTGCTGGTGCGCTGGCGCTCGGACCGGGCCCAGGCCGCGGCCCGGGACGCCCAGAAGCGCAGCGACGACCGGCTGCTCGGCGCGGCCGGCTTCGAGGACGAGCCGGAGCGCTGACGACGTGACCACCGTCTGGCTCATCGCCACCGCTGTCGGGCTGGTGCTGGTCGCCGGGGTGTCCGCGGCCGCGGACTCCGCCCTGATGTCGATCTCGCGCGCCCGGGTCGAGGAGGTCGTGCGGTCCGGCCGGGGCGGCGGGCGCGCGCTCGCCGCCGTGGTCGCCGACCGGCCGAAGCACGTCAACCTGCTGATGCTGCTGCGGGTGATCTGCGAGGTCGCCGCGATCATCGTGCTCGCCGTGGCGCTGGCTCCGCTGTTCTCCTCGCCGTGGATCGGCCTGCTGATCACCGGCGTGATCATGGTGCTGGCCAGCTACGTGCTGGTCGGCGTCGGGCCCCGCACCCTGGGCCGGCAGCACCCGTACCGGATCGGCCTGGCGCTCGCCGGACCGGTGCGTGCGCTGGGCACGGTCCTGTCGCCGCTGGCGAAGCTGCTGATCCTGCTCGGCAACGCGATCACCCCGGGCCCCGGGTTCCGGGAAGGCCCGTTCTCCACCGAGATCGAGCTGCGCGAGCTCGTCGACATGGCCAGCAACCGCGGCGTGGTCGACGAGGGCGAGCGCAAGATGATCCACTCGGTGTTCGAGCTGGGGGAGACCCCGGTCCGGGAGATCATGGTGCCGCGTCCGGACGTCGTGTGGGCCGAGCGGGACACCCCGGTCGACAAGGTGCTGCGGCTGGCGCTCAAGAGCGGCTACTCGCGGATCCCGGTGCTCGGCGACGGCATCGACGACGTGATCGGCGTGGCCTACCTCAAGGACCTGATCCGGGCCCGGGACGACGTCGAGCGCGGCGGCGCCCCGCAGCGCAGCCTGCCCGAGATCATCCGGTCCGCCGCGTTCGTGCCCGACTCCAAGCGCAGCGACGAGCTGATGCGGGAGATGCAGCGCACCCGCAACCACATGGCCGTCGTGGTCGACGAGTACGGCGGCACCGCGGGCGTCGTGACGATCGAGGACATCCTCGAGGAGATCGTCGGGGAGATCACCGACGAGTACGACGCCGAGGAGATCCCCGAGGTCGCGGAGGCCGACGAGGGTGCGTTCCGGGTCGCGGCGCGACTGCCGGTCGAGGACCTGCAGGAGCTGTTCGCGGGTCGCTTCCGCGGCACCCCGCGGGAGGACGAGCTGCGCGAGGCCCTGGAGTCCGCGGACGTCGACACCGTCGGCGGGCTGCTCGCGCAGCGGCTCGGCAAGGTGCCGCTGCCCGGCGCGACCGCCGAGGTCGAGGGACTGCTGCGGCTGCAGGGCGAGGGCGGCAAGGACGCCCGCGGCCGGGTCCGGATCACCGCGGTGCTGGTCAGCCCGCTGGATCCGGCCGAGGAGGGCGAGCCGTCCGACTCGCAGGGACACGACGTTCCGGCCGCGGTGATGGGCGACCCGAACGAACCTGCTGACGCGCACCCCGAGGCCACGAGCATGAAGGACCGAGCATGAGCCTGCCCCCCACCCCGTCCTATGACCTGGTCGTCGTCGGTGGCGGCATCGTCGGTCTCGCCACCGCCTACGCCGCGACGAACGCGGGCCTCTCGGTCGCCGTCGTCGAGCGGGAGATGCGGCTGGCGAACCACCAGACCGGGAACAACTCCAACGTCATCCACTCCGGGCTCTACTACGCCCCCGGCGGCTACAAGGCCCGCCTCGCGGTGGCCGGCTGCGCGGAGACCGTCGCGTTCTGCCGCGAGCACGAGCTCCCGCACCAGGTGTGCGGCAAGCTCGTCGTCGCCACCGAGCCCGAGGAGCTGCCCCGGCTCGACGAGCTCGCTCGGCGCGGCGACGCCAACGGCGTCGAGAACCACCGGCTCGACGAGCACGGGATGCGCGAGCACGAGCCCGACGTCCGCGGCCTGGCCGCGCTGTGGGTGCCGTCCACCGGCATCTGCGACTACCGCTCGATCGCGGAGAAGCTCGGCGAGCTGGTCGAGAAGCAGGGCGGCGAGGTGCACCTGGGCCGCACCGTCACCGGGTTCGCCCGCAGGCCGGCCGACGTCGTCGTGCGGACCCAGCGCGGCGACCTGCTCGGGAAGCGGGTCGTGGTCTGCGGCGGCCTGCGCTGCGACGAGCTCGCGACGATGGCCGGGGCGGACCCGGGCGTGCGGATCGTCCCGTTCCGCGGTGAGTACTCCGGGTTCTCCGAGCGGGCGGCGTCGCTGGTCCGCGGCCTGATCTACCCGGTGCCCGACCCGGCGTTCCCGTTCCTCGGGGTGCACGCCACCCGCGGCATCGACGGCCACGTGCACGCCGGCCCGAACGCCGTGCTGGCGATGGCCCGGGAGGGCTACTCCTGGGGCACGATCAAGCCGAAGGAGCTGCTCGGCACGCTCACCTACCCGGGCATGCTCAAGGTCGCGCGGACGCACTGGCGCTACGGCATCGGCGAGGTCCAGCGGTCGCTGTCGCGCAAGGCGATGGTCCGTCAGATCCAGCGGATGCTGCCCGACGTGCAGGCCGAGGACCTGCACCCGGCCGGCGCGGGCGTCCGGGCGCAGGCGGTCAAGGCCGACGGCACGCTGGTCGACGACTTCCTGTTCCTCGACCAGCCGGGACCCGGTGGCGCCGGTGGGGCGGGCTCGATCCTGCACGTGCTGAACGCGCCGTCCCCGGCCGCGACCGCCGCGCTGCCGATCGGCCGCGAGATCCTCACCCGGCTCGGGGCGGACTCCGCGTGACGGCGCCCGGCTTCAGGTCCGGCTTCGCCTGCTTCGTCGGCCGGCCGAACGCCGGCAAGTCCACGCTGACCAACGCGCTGGTCGGGCAGAAGGTCGCGATCACCTCGTCGCGGCCGCAGACCACCCGGCACGCGATCCGCGGCATCGTGCACCGCGAGGACGCGCAGATCGTGCTGGTCGACACGCCGGGCCTGCACCGGCCGCGGACGCTGCTCGGGTCCCGGCTCAACGACGTGGTGCGCGAGACCTGGGCCGAGGTCGACGTCGTCGGGTTCTGCGTGCCGGCGAACGAGAAGGTCGGGAAGGGGGACCGGTTCATCGCCGAGGAGCTGCGCAAGGTGGCCGCGCACACCCCGGTGATCGCGATCGTCACCAAGACCGACGTCGCCCGCCCCGAGCAGGTCGCCGAGCGGCTCACCGAGGTGTCCGCGCTGATGGACTTCACGGAGGTCGTGCCGACGAGCGCGCAGTCCGGGTTCCAGGTGCAGCTGCTCTCGGACCTGCTGGTCGCCCAGCTGCCGGCGGGCCCGCAGCTCTACCCGGACGGTGATCTGACCGACGAGCCCGAGGACGTCCTGGTCGCCGAGCTGGTGCGGGAGGCCGCCCTGGAGGGTGTGCGGGACGAGCTGCCGCACTCGATCGCCGTCGTCGTCGAGGAGACGATCGAGAAGAAGGACCTGCTCGAGATCTACGCGATCATCTACGTCGAGCGGTCCAGCCAGAAGGGCATCGTGATCGGACGCGGCGGGGCCCGGCTCAAGCAGGTCGGTACCGACGCGCGCCGGCAGATCGAGAAGCTGCTGGGCACGAAGGTGCACCTCGACCTGCACGTGAAGATCGCCGAGGACTGGCAGCGGGATCCGAAGCAGCTGCGCAAGCTGGGGTTCTAGACTTCCTCCCATGGCCCAGCTGTACCGCGACACCGGTGTGGTGCTGCGCGTGCAGAAGCTCGGCGAGGCCGACCGGATCATCACCATGCTGACCAAGCAGCGCGGCAAGATCCGGGTCGTCGCGAAGGGCGTGCGCCGCACCCGGTCCCGCTGGGGTGCCCGACTGGAACCGTTCAACCACGTCGACGTGCAGTGCTACACCGGCCGCACGCTCGACGTCGTCACCCAGGCGCAGACCGTCGACGCGTTCGCCCCCGCCGTCGTCGCGGACTGGTCGGCGTACTCCTGCGGGTGCGCGATCCTGGAGACCGCCGACCGGCTGGTGTCCGAGGAGGGCGAGCCCGCGCTGCGGGTGTACCTGCTGCTGCTCGGCGCGACCCGCGCGCTCGCCGACGGGGTGCGGGAACCGGCCCTGGTGCTCGACGCGTTCCTGCTGCGGGCGATGAGCCACGCCGGGTGGGCGCCGTCGCTGTCGGACTGCGCGCGCTGCGCCACGCCGGGTCCGCACCGGTCCTTCACCGTCGCCGGCGGTGGGATGGTGTGCCCGCGGTGCCGGCCGCCGGGGTCGGTCACCCCGGCCGCGGAGACGGTGGCGCTGCTGGACGCGCTGCTGCACGGCGACTGGGACACCGCCGACGCGTCGGTCGCGGCGAGCCGGCGGGAGGCGAGCGGCCTGGTCGCGGCGCACCTGCAGTGGCACCTGGAACGGCAGCTGCGGTCGTTGCCGCTGGTGGACCGGCAGGGCCGGCTCCGGCGGACGCTCCCGACCGCCCCGGAGCCGATCATGGCCGCTGACATCGGGGCGCCGGACGGTCCGCGATCACCGACGGACGGTTCCGCCGTACCTCCTGTGACCACCGGTCCGCCGCCGGTCGCGGCTCGCGCGACACCCACCGACTCCGCCGGGTGATCCGGGCTTCCACGGGGCAACCGGACGATCACGTCGTTACGATCTCCCATGATCGAGGGGGCCTGAGGGCCCCGCCGACGGAGAGGTGCTCGTGACCCGACCCCAGACCCCGGCGGACAGCGACGGCACGACCGAGCGGACCCGCAGGCTCCCCGCGGCGACGCAACGCATCCCGGTGCCGCCCACCCAGCAGATCCCGGTGCGGACCGAGGCGCTGCCGGAGTCGCCGCAGGACGGACCGACCCGTGCTATGCGCCAGGTCCGAGCCCTGACCGAGGACGGATCCTGGTCGGGCATCCCGATGCTGCCGGTGATCCGCCCCGACGAGGGCGAGTCGCTGACCGAGCAGGACCGGGTCCGCGGGCACCGGGGCATGCGCGAGCTGCGCGAGACGATGGAGCGCCTCGACGACCCGGACGTGCCGGCGTGGCCGCACCGCGAGGAGCCGGACGAGAAGTTCCGCATCTGAGCCTCCCGCGGCGGCGCCCGGTCTCCGCGGACGTAGGGTGCGGTACGTGCCGTTCCAGCCCCCTCCGCCGCACCCGTCGGGCGCCCGGCCACCGGTGATCCCGCCGGAGCTGGTGCCCCGGCACGTCGCCCTCGTGATGGACGGCAACGGCCGCTGGGCCAACGCCCGCGGCCTGCCCCGCACCGAGGGGCACAAGCGCGGCGAGGAGTCCTTGATGGACGTCGCGCGCGGCTGCATCGACGTCGGCGTGCGGTGGCTCTCGGCGTACGCGTTCTCCACCGAGAACTGGCGCCGCAGCCCGGACGAGGTCCGGTTCCTGATGGGCTTCAACCGCGACGTCATCCGGCGCCGGGTGGACGAGATGCACGCGATGGGCGTGCGCGTCCGCTGGGCGGGCCGCCGTCCGAAGCTGTGGCGCTCGGTGATCAAGGAGCTCGAGGTCGCCGAGGAGAAGACCCGGCACAACGACGTCCTGAATCTGACGATGTGCGTGAACTACGGCGGCCGCGCCGAGATCGTCGACTCGGTCCGGCAGATCGCCCGGCTCGCCGCCGAGGGCCGGATCAACCCGGACAAGATCGACGAGCGGATGCTGGCCCGGTACCTCGACGAGCCGGACATGCCCGACGTGGACCTGTTCGTGCGGTCGTCGGGGGAGCAGCGGACGTCGAACTTCCTGCTGTGGCAGTCCGCCTACGCCGAGATGGTCTTCCTGGACACGCTGTTCCCGGACTTCGACCGCCGGCACATCTGGCAGGCGATCGAGATCTACGCCCGCCGGGACCGCCGCTTCGGCGGGGCCATCGACACGGCGGGTGCCCCGTGACCGGCACCGTGATCCCCGGGATGCTCGCCACCGCGCAGGCCGCGCTGGAACGCTTCCACGACGTCCAGGTCGACGACGACGGCGCGCTCACCTTCGCGCACGGCGGCGTGCTGTGCGTCGTGCAGGGCACCGAGCTGGAGGAGGGCCTGCCGGTCCTCAACATCACCTGCGTCGTCGCGTGGGACCTGCCCGACGACGACATCCCCGCCCGGGTGGGGCTGGGGGTCGGCGAGGGGCTGTTCGGCACCCCGCGGGTGGTCCGCGGCGAGCACGGCTGGGACGTGACGCTGCGCTACGCGTTCCCGGCCGCCGGGCTGGACGAGCAGCCGATGGGCACGCTGCTGATGCTGGTCGTGTCCTCGGCGTCGTCGATGCGCGCGGAGCTGGTGAGCGAGTGAGGCCCGGCGGTCGAGAGCCGAAGCGGCGGCACTGATGGCCCGGGTACCGGCATCGCAGGTGCTGGTGCTCGGCGGGCTGACCGCGTTCGGCCCGCTGGCGCTCGACCTCTACCTGCCGGCGCTCCCGGCACTGACCCGCGACCTCGGCACCACCGAGTCGCTCGGCCAGGCGACCATGTCGGTCTGCATGCTCGGGCTGGCCGCCGGGCAGCTGCTGTTCGGCCCGCTGTCGGACCGGTACGGCCGCCGGGCTCCGCTGCTGATCGGCGTCGGCGCGTTCGCGGTGACGGCGGCGCTGTGCGCGCTCGCCCCGTCGATCGAGCTGCTGCTGGTGCTGCGGCTGCTCGGGGGGCTGGCCGGCGCGTGCGGGATCGTCTGCGCGCGGGCGATGGTCCGCGACCTGTACGACGGCGCGGCCGCCGCGCGGATGTTCGCGTTGCTGCTGCTGGTCAGCGGGGCTGCGCCGGTCGTCGCGCCGGTGCTCGGCAGCCAGCTGCTGCGGATCACGGACTGGCGCGGGCTGTTCTGGGCCCTCGCCGCGATCGGGATCGTGCTGTTCGCCGCCGCGCTGACCCGGCCGGAGACGCTGCCGGCCGACCGGCGCCGGGCCGGTGGTCTCCCGGCGACGGCACGGTCGGTCCGCGTGGTGACGGCCGACCGCAGCTTCCTCGGCCCGACCCTGGTGCTGTCGCTGACCTGCACCGGGATGTTCGTCTACATCGCGATGGGCAGCTACGTCCTGCAGGACGGCTACGGGCTCGGCGCCCAGGCCTACGGCGCGGTGTTCGCGGTCAACGCGGTCGGCATCGTCGCCGCGGGCCGGGTGAGCGCCGCGCTGGTCGACCGGACCGGGCCGCGCCGGCTGCTGCTCGCCGGGGTGGCGGTCGCGCTGACCGGCGCGCTCGGGCTGCTCGCCGGGACGCTGTTCGCGACGTCGGTGTGGGCGGTGCTCGTGCCGCTGTTCCTGGTCGTGGCCGCGGTCGGCTTCGTGCTGCCGAACGGGACGGCGCTCGCACTGGACGGGCAGCGCGAGCGGGCCGGGACGGCGTCCGGGGTGCTGGGACTGGCCCAGTTCGGGTTCGGCGCCGTGGTCCCGCCGGTGGTGTCGCTGGGCGGGGTCACGGCCGTCGCGATGGCGGTGACGATCCTCGTCTCCGTCCTCGCCGGCGCGGCCGCGCTGGGCCTGCTCCGCCGCCCGGCCCGCTGACTACTTCTTGCGGTTGGTCCCCAGCTCCTCCTCGATCGGGTTCACCGGGTCGACGTCCTTCGTCCCCTCCGACAGGCTGCTGTGCGTGTGCTCGGTCCGCCGCTGCTTGCGGAGCTGCTCGGTCTCCTCACCGGACTCGTCGGCCGTGTCGACGACGGCCACCACGTCGGCCGCCGACCCGTAGTCCTCCGCGGGCACCGCGCGGATCGCTTCGACGGTCGCGGCGTCGGCCTCGTTGCGTTCGGCACCGGCGGCCAGTTCGTCCTTGCCGGCCGGGAACCTCACGCCCTGCAGGGCGGCGCGGACGGCATCGGGTGTGGTCGTGCGGGACGTCATGCTGTCTCCTCCTCGGGATCGTGTTCCGAGGAGGGTTGCCGGTGTGCGGCCGATCATGCACTCAGTCGTCGTGTTCCTCGGCGTCGTGTTCCCCGGCGTCGCCGGACAGGTGGACGATCGGGAGCTCCGCCAGCTGTGCCGCGGTCATCCCGTGCGCGACGCCGAGGACGTCGTTCTGCGCCTTCGTCATCCGGGCGTCGACCAGCGCGGACAGCGCGTAGGCCACCCGGCCGAGCAACCGGACCGTCGTCTCGTCGACCAGCGGGCGCGGCGTCGAGATCACCGCGACACCGCGCGGTGAGCCGTCGTTGGACTGGGCGACGCCGACCTCGTAGGACTCGCGCGGGTTCACGTGCCGGGACGCGTAGTGGTCGCGCAGCTTCAGCACCATGTCGTGGAAACCGGTGACGTCGCCGTCGAGCTCGAGCTCGGTCAGGTCGTCGCGGGTCAGCGTCTTCGTGCGCCCGCTGAAGCAGCGGACGTAGCCCAGCACCGCGCCGGTCCACAGTGCCTCGACCAGCGCCGGGTCCGAGTCGACCCGGGCCGGGCCCGCATCGGGGGCGCCGAGCGCGGTGACCAGGTGCTCGCAGCAGCGCAGCACGTACTGGAGATCGTCGAAGACGGCCGCGAGCTGGGCCAGCCCACCGGACTCGGGGACGTCGATCCGCCGTACGGCCGTCGGCGACTGCGTCTCGCTCATACCGGGACCGTATCGGTGTGATCGCGGACACGGTGTCGCGTTATGAGACGGGGCCGTGCCGGATCAGGACTCCCGGGCCGACGCGCAGCGCCGGCACAGCCCGAAGATCTCCAGGGTGTGCGAGAGCTCGGTGTACCCGTGCTGCTCGGCGATCGACTGTGCCCAGGACTCGACGGCGGGGCCCTCGATCTCGACGGCCGCGCCGCACCGCCGGCAGACCAGGTGATGATGGTGGTGGTCGGTGGCGCACCGCCGGTAGACGGCCTCCCCGGACGCGGTGCGCAGCACGTCGACCTCGCCGCCCTCGGCGAGGGTCTGCAGGGTCCGGTAGACGGTGGTCAGGCCGATGCCCTCACCGGCCCGGCGCAGCTCCTCGTGGATCTCCTGGGCGGAACGGAAGTCCTCGATCCGGTCGAGCAGCGCGGTCACCGCGGCCCGCTGCCGGGTGGCGCGGATGCCGCGCGGCCCGGCCGTCGACCGGACGGGTTCGTCCTGCAGCGCCTGATCGGTCACGAGTCCTCCTCCACGTGTGCGACCGCGTCCACGACGATGTGGGCGAGGTGGTCGTCCACCAGGGAGTAGAGCACCTCGCGTCCCTTGCGCTCGCCCTCGACCACCCCGGCCGCCTTGAGCACCCGCAGGTGCTGGCTGATCAGCGGCTGGGTCACACCGAGCGCGTCGACCAGGTCGTGCACGCACCGCGAGTGCTCCAGCAGCTGCAGGACGATCGCGATCCGGACCGGCGCGGCCAGCGCGCGCAGCAGGTCACCGGCCGCGGTCAGCGTGCGCGGGTCCCGGATCGGGCCGGGCACGGGCGCGGGACGGTCCCCGGGGTGCCCGTCGGGCTCCTCGATCCGGGTGGTCTCCGCGGGGGTCGCCATCACATCACTCGTCCTGTCCCCGGGGGCGGCGGCCACACCCCTGGCTGCATGCCGTCACCGGCCGCACCCGTCATGATAGGCGTGTTCGTTATCGTCGCGTCGTGCTGCTGGTCTGCCGCTTCACCGTGCCGGTCCCCACCGCGGACACCTTCGTCACCCGCGCGGCCCGTGCCCTGGAACTCCTTGCGGCCCGGCCCGGTTGCCGGGGCGGGGAGGCCGGGCAGGCGATCGAGGACCGGGAACAGTGGGTGCTGACGGTCCGCTTCGACTCCGTCGACGCCTACCGCCGCGCCCTGAGCCCCTTCGAGGTCCGCGAACACGTCCATCCCCTCCTGGCCGAAGCGGACACGACGACCGAGATGACCCACGAAACCCGCCTCACGGCCACCCCCGGCCGGCCGCCCCGACACCACCCCACCCTCCTGACCTGACTCCTCCGAGTACGCGATCGGGATCGGAGAACGCGTTCCCGATCGGGCGCGCGTTTTCCGAAGCCGATCGCCTATGGGAGCTGTCCACCGGGGCGGGGGAGTCGGGGTGGGTGTCCACAGGGGTGGGATTCGGGGGTGCGGGGGCCCGGATGGCGGGCAGGGTCACGGGTATGGGGACGCTGCACCGTCGATCCGACCTGCTCGGCGAGGGCCACACGGACGAGACCGTCCGTGGCGCGATCCGGGCGGGTCAGCTGACCCGGGTGCGACCCGGTGCCTATGTCGAGCCGGACGATCGGGGCCGCCCCGACGCCGACGCCCGGCATCGCACGCTCGTCGAGGCGACCCATCCGCTGCTCGCGCGGGACGCTGTGCTCAGCCACGCGTCAGCGGTCGTCGTGCATGCCCTGCCGTCGTGGGGGATAGGGCTGCGACGCGTCCACGCGACGAGGGACCTACCCTCCGGAGGGCGGACGAGCCGGCACGTGACCGTGCACGCGGCACCGCTCAGCGAGGGCGACGTGGTCGGCGTCGACGCGCTCCGGGTGACCTCGATCGCCCGGACGGTCGTCGACGTGGCGCGGAGCTGCTCCTTCGAGGCGTCGGTCGCCGTCGCCGATGCGGCGCTGTTCTCCGGACGGATGACCGTCGTCGAGTTCGACGGCGCGGTCGAGGCGGCTGCCGGACGGAGGGGAATCGCCCGCGCACGAGCCGTGCTGGCCTTCGCCGACGGGCGCGCCGGCGGCCCGGGTGAGTCGCGCAGCCGGGTCCGGATGGGGCGGCTCGGTGTGCCTGCGCCGACCTTGCAGCACGTCGTCCGTGACGTGCGTGGCCGGCACGTCGGGCAGGTCGACTTCTGGTGGAAGGAGGCCGGTGTCGTCGGGGAGTTCGACGGGATGGAGAAGTACGGCCGGTCGCTGCGCCCGGACGAGAAGCCCGGCGACGCGGTCGAGCGGGAGAAACGCCGGGAGGACGCCCTGCGGGCACAGCCCTCGGTCCGTCACGTCGTCCGATGGACCTGGCACGACCTCGACGACTTCGACGCCGTAGCCACCCGCCTACACCACCTGCTGGCCACCGCCCGACCCCACTCGTGATCGTGTACGCGATCGGGCTCGGAGAATGCGATCCCGATCGGACGCGCGTTCTCACAACCCGATCGCGTTCACCGGGACCGGGGTGGGGCGAGGCGGGCGGGATCCGGGGGTGGGGGGTCGGTAGCCTGGGGGCCCCTGCCGGGGAGAATCCGATCCACGTTTCTGGAGTGCCGCCCGTGGCCAGCAAGCCCACCTCCGCCAAGATCGAGACCATCGTTGCGCTGACCAAGCGGCGCGGATTCGTCTTCGCCTCCGGCGAGATCTACGGCGGAACCCGGTCGGCGTGGGACTACGGGCCGCTCGGCGTCGAGCTCAAGGACAACATCAAGCGGCAGTGGTGGAAGACGATGGTCACCGGCCGGGAGGACGTCGTCGGCCTCGACTCGTCGGTGATCCTGCCCCGCGAGACCTGGGTGGCGTCCGGCCACGTCGGCACCTTCACCGACCCGCTGGTGGAGTGCACCTCCTGTCACAAGCGCTTCCGCGCCGACCAGCTGGCCGAGGAGTTCGCCTCGCGCAAGGGCCGCGACCCGGAGCAGGCCGACCCGAACGATCTCTCCGAGATCCCCTGCCCGAACTGCGGCACCCGCGGCCAGTACACCGAGCCGCGCGACTTCAACATGATGCTCAAGACCTTCCTCGGCCCCGTGGAGTCCGAGGAGGGCATGGCCTACCTGCGTCCGGAGACCGCGCAGGGCATCTTCGTCAACTTCCTGAACGTGCAGACGACGTCGCGCAAGAAGCCGCCGTTCGGCATCGGCCAGATCGGCAAGAGCTTCCGCAACGAGATCACCCCGGGCAACTTCATCTTCCGGACCCGCGAGTTCGAGCAGATGGAGATGGAGTACTTCGTCGAGCCGGGCAGCGACGAGGAGCTGCACCAGTACTGGATCGACGAGCGCACCCGCTGGTACACCGACCTGGGCATCGACCCGGAGAACCTGCGGCACTACGAGCACGCCAAGGAGAAGCTCTCCCACTACTCGAAGCGCACCGTCGACATCGAGTACCGGTTCAACTTCACCGGCCAGGAGTGGGGCGAGCTCGAGGGCATCGCGAACCGCACCGACTTCGACCTGACGTCGCACTCGAACCACTCGGGCGTCGACCTGTCGTTCTACGACCAGGCCAGCGACACCCGGTACAAGCCGTACGTGATCGAGCCGGCGGCCGGCGTCGGGCGCTCGATGATGGCGTTCCTGATCGACGCCTACGTCGAGGACGAGGCGCCGAACGCCAAGGGCGGCGTCGACAAGCGCGTCGTGCTGAAGCTGGACCGCCGGCTCGCGCCGATCAAGGCCGCGGTGCTCCCGCTGTCGCGCAACGCCGACCTGTCGCCCAAGGCGAAGGACCTGGCCGCGCAGCTGCGCAAGCACTGGAACGTCGACTTCGACGACGCCGGCGCCATCGGCCGCCGCTACCGCCGGCAGGACGAGATCGGCACGCCGTTCTGCATCACGGTCGACTTCGACACCCTCACCGACCAGGCCGTCACGATCCGCGAGCGGGACTCGATGGCGCAGGAGCGGGTGGCGCTCGACCAGGTGGAGACCTACCTGGCGACGCGGCTGCTCGGCTGCTGATTCCTCAGGGCCGGTAGGCCAGCAGCTGCACCCCGAGCTCGGCCTCGGCGCGGCGGACCTCGGCGAGCTGGTCCGCGCTGAGCGCCGCGTACGGCGGCTCGGGACGGTAGGCGACGAGCGCGACGCCGATGTGCGCTTCGAGATCCCGCACGCGGGACAGCGCGACGTCGTCGAGCTCGGCGGGGTGCAGGGACGGTGTGGTCATCGCCGGTCCTCCCGGGGTTGCGCGACAACACGAGCGCGGCTACTCACGAGGGTAGGACCGCCCCGGACCGGGCGCAGCTCGTGCGCCCGATCCGGGGAACAGCCTCAGACGGGCTCGGGCAGCAGCCGTTCCACCAGGTCGGACAGCGTCACGATGCCGACCAGCCGACCGTCGTCGGAGACGAGCGCCAGGTGCGCCCGCTGCTCGCGCATCGTGTTCACCGCGGAGTGGTACGCGGTGTCCGCCGACAGCGTGAGCACCGGGCGCATCAGCTCGCGGGCCCGGGTGCCGGGCTCGCGGGTCAGCGTGTCCCGGACGTGCACGTAGCCGATCGGGGTGTCCCCGTCGCGCACGATGAGCCGGAGGTGCCCGGTCCGGCGCGCGGTCGCCTGGATCGTGGCGACGTCGTCGTCGGCCCCGACCCCGGACGGCTCGTGCGCCAGCTCGGAGAGCGGGGTGCGCTCGAGCTCCAGGGCGGTGACCAGCTGGTCGCGCCGCCCCTGGTCCAGGGTGCCCGCCTTCGCCGAGTGGTCGACCAGCTGCCGCAGGTCGTCGGCGTTGCGGCCGGATGCCATCTCGTCCACCGGCGTGACGCCGACGGCGTGCAGGCACCGGTTCGCCATCCCGTTCAGCATCACCAGCAGCGGCCGGGTCAGCACCATGAACCCGCGCATCGGCAGCGCGAGCATGATCGCCGACTTCTCCGGGTGCGAGATCGCCCAGGACTTCGGCGCCATCTCACCCACCACCAGGTGGACGAAGGTGACGATGATCAGCGAGAGCATGAACGAGAGCACCGTGGCGATGCCCGACGCCAGCCCCCAGCCCTCCAGGACCGGACGCAGGGCGTAGTCGACGGCCGGTTTGGCGACCGCACCGAGGCCCAGCGTGCACAGCGTGATGCCCAGCTGGGACCCGGCCAGCAGCAGCGACAGGTCCTTCGAGCTGCGCAGCGCGGCCCGCGCCGACGCCGAGGTCTGCGCGGCCTCCTCCAGCCGGTAGTTCCGCGCCGCGATCAGCGCGAACTCGATGGCGACGAAGAACGCGCTCAGCCCGACCAGGGCGATCGAGACGACGATCGAGGTGACGCTCATGCCCGCACCTCCTGCTCGTCGTACTCGTCGTCCTGTTCCGGCGACGACGGTTCGGTCCAGGCCAGCCGCACGGCGGACGGCACCCGGCGGTCGACGTCCTGGACGGTCAGCCGCAGTGCGCGGTCCGGGTCGTCCGGGTTGTCGGTGTGCAGGGTCAGCACCACCTCGTCACCGGGTTCGGGCAGCCGCTGCAGCTCGGCCATCACCAGTCCGCCGATCGTCTGGTACTCGCCCTCCGGCAGCTCGGCGTCGATCAGCCGGCCCACCTCGTCGATGTGCCGGTCACCGGGGACGACCCAGCCGTCGTCGGCCTCGAGGGCCTGGTCGGTACCGGCCTGGTCGTGCTCGTCGGTGATCTCGCCGACCAGCTCCTCGGCCACGTCCTCGACGGTGATCACCCCGGCCAGCCCGCCGTACTCGTCCAGCACGCAGGCCAGCTCCTCGCCGGCCTCGCGCAGCCGGGCCAGCACCTGCGGCAGCGGCAGCGACGACGGCACCAGCACCGGCGTGCGCATCAGCTCGGAGACCCGCACCTGCGCGGGGTCCACCTCGGGACGGTCGCCGAGGGCGAGCACGTCCTTCAGGCACACCACGCCGACGAGCTCCTGCGCGTTGTCCGGGTCGGTCGCGCCCGGCGGAGTGCCGAGCACCGGGTAGCGGGAGTGCTGCGCCGCCATCTGGCTGATCAGGCTCTCGACGGTGGCGTCGTCGCGCACCCAGGACACCCGCGGCCGCGGGATCATCGCCGCCCGCGCGGTCCGGTCGGAGAAGTCCACCGCCCGGTCCAGCAGGGTCGCCAGCTCCGGGTCCAGGTCGCCGGAGTCCTTGGAGTCGTCGATGATCGCCTCGAGGTCGCGGCGGGTCGCCGAGTGCTCGACGTCGTGCACCGGCTCGATCCGCAGCGCGCGCAGCAGCGCGTTGGACGCGGCGTCGAAGATCCGGATGATCCACCCGAACAGCGCCAGGTAGGTCTTGGTCGACAGGGCCAGCCAGCGCGCGACCGGCTCCGGACGGGCGATGGCGAGGTTCTTCGGGAACAGCTCGCCGAACACCATCTGGACCACGGTCGAGAGCAGCAGCGCGAACGTGATGCCGATCGCGAGGCCGATACCGGACGGCACGTTCACGACACCGAGCAGCTCGGCGATCCCGTTGCCGATCAGCGGCTCGGCGACGTAACCGACGAGCAGACCGGTGACCGTGATCCCCAGCTGGGCGCCGGAGAGCATGAACGACGTGCGGCGGGTGATGTCGAGGGCGCGGACCGCGCCGGTGTCACCCTCGGCGGCGCGGGCCTTGAGGCGGGAGCGGTCGACGGCCATGTAGCCGAACTCCTGCGCCACGAAGTACCCGGTCAGGGCCGTGATGGCGAGGACGACCAGGATGCCGAGCAGGATGCCCAGGATCGTGCCGATCACCGGAGCGTCACCGCCCGGGTCTCGGGCCCGTGCTGCTCACGGGCGGGGACGGGGGCGATGCGGGGTCGCCGTCCGGGTGTGGGCCGGACGGCGCCGGGACTGTCGCTGGGGTCCATGACTCCTTCACTCGCGATGCGGTAGGTCTCGACGCGTACAACGCGTGCCCGGATCGTACGGTTCCGGCCTGCACACGTCTCGTTGGTAACGCCTATCACGCCGAATCGTCACCTGGGAACCGATGAGATGTGATCGACCACGCGGTCGGTACGTGCATGGTTCCCCGACTCGACCCGATGATCGTCAGCACCGACGGCGAGCGGCTCGCGGCCTTCTACCGAGAGCTGCTCGGCGCCGTCGAGACCGTCCGCCAGCCCGCCGAGGGACCGGCGTTCTACCTGGGCCTGGAGCTGGGCGGGACCCGGCTGGGGATCGTGTGCGACGCCGGCGCCCAAGCCGGTCCGCAGCGGTTCCTGCTGTCCGCGGAGCTGGACTCCGCCGCGGACGTCGACGTGCTGCTGCCGCGGGTGCGCGAGCTCGGCGGGACGGCCGAGGGTGAGGCGAACAACATGCCGTGGGGTCAACGGGTCGCGCACGTCACGGACCCGGACGGCAACACGCTGAACCTGGCGGGCCCGATCGCCTGACTCGCGGCCGCGCCTGCGCGTGGAATGTCGGGGCCCGTCGCTACCCTGGCCACCGTGACCACCGCGACTCCACCGGCCGACAGCCCGGAGACGGGCGGCAGCGTGCCGGCACAGTCCCGTCGCCTGCTCGGTGCGGCGCTGCGCCGCTGGTCCGCGGGCGGAGCTCCGGGGCCCTCGGGGATCGGCGTCGTCCGGGTACTGGAGCGGCACGGGTTCGGCTCGGTCGAGTCCGGGCAGATCCTGGCCGGGACGCGGGACGGCGAGTTCAGCGGCCTGCTCTACGCCGGCGCGCTGGACGACACGGCCCGCCCGCTGGTCTCCGAGGCCGCGCACGGGGCGGGCACGACGCGCGAGGCGCACGTCGCCGAGACCGCGGCCCTGGACGCCGGGCTGGCCTGCGCCGGTGGGGCGACGCTGGTCGGGCACCCGCTGCCCGGCGACGTCGCGGTCCGGCTCGGCGAGGCCCTGGAGGCGGCCCGGCCGGCCGCGCTGGCGTCGGTCGTCGGCGGCGGGACGGTGCTGCTGCTGACCGGTGACGACCTCACCGACCGGCTCGGCGGGCTCGGTGAACCGGATGCGACGGCCGCGGCCACCGAGGCGGCACGGGACCTGCTGCGCCGCGGCGCGACGGCCACCGAGCGCCTCTCCGCCGCCGGGACCGACGTGCTGCTCGACGTCTGGGTGCCGGTGCCGTCGATGCTGATCGTCGGCGCGGGCGCGCTCGGCGCCGCGCTGGACGCCCAGGCCGGCCTGCTCGGCTGGTCCACCCGCACCGTCACCACGCTCGACGAGGCGCGCGCGGCGGTCGCCGGCTTCACCGACGCCGACGTGCTCGTGCTCCTGGACCATGACCCGGCGTTCGACGCGGTGCTGCGCGACGGGCTCGCGCACGGCCGCGGCTTCCTCGGCGCGCTGGGCTCGCGCCGCACCCAGGCCGCGCGCCGCGGCCGGCTGGTCGCCGCCGGCGTCGACGAGGCCGGGCTGGCCGCGATCCACGGCCCGGTCGGGCTGGACCTGGGCGCGCGCACCCCGGCCGAGACCGCGGTGTCGATCGTCGCGCAGGTGATCGCGCGCCGGGCCGGGCGGACCGCCGGTGCGCTCGCGGCGTCGGCCGGGCGGATCGGCGGATGAGCGCTCCCTCCTCGCGCCGCGGCCTGGGCGGGCCGGGTGCCGCGCCCCCCGTGCCGCGCCCACCGGCGCCGCCGCGGCCGACCCCGGTGCGCCGCGGCCTGACCTGGGGCGCCCGGCTGCTCGTCGGCGGCCTGATCATGATCGTCGCGGTGGTCGGGGTGACGGCGCTGCGGGTCTGGCAGGTCGCCCGGGTCGACGACCAGCGCCCGGTGGACGCCGTCGTCGTGCTGGGGGCCGCGCAGTACAACGGCGAGCCGAGCGCGGTGCTGGCCGCGCGGCTGCGGCACGCCGCCCAGCTCTACGCCGACGGGATCGCGCCTCGGATCGTCACGGTCGGCGGCGGCCGCACCGGGGACCGCTACACCGAGGCCGAGGCCAGCCGCGACTGGCTGATCGGCCGTGGGGTGCCGGCCTCGGCGGTGGAAGCGGTCCCCGAAGGCGTCGACACCCTCGGCAGCCTGGAGGCCGTCGCCGCGGACGCCCGCGAGCAGGGCTGGTCCTCGGCGCTGCTGGTGTCCGACCCGTGGCACAGCCTGCGCGCCCGGACGATGGCCCGGGACGCGGGGCTGGAGGCCTGGACGTCGCCGACCCGTAGCGGGCCGATCGTGCAGACCCGCGAGACGCAGGCCCGCTACATCTACCGCGAGACCGGCGCGATGCTGTTCTACGAGCTCACCCACGCCTCGGTCGACACCGCGAGCAGCGGGCTGGGATGAGCGCGTTCGCCACCTCCGCCGAACCCGGATACACATCTGCCGATGCCGAGCGGCCGCATCCGGAGCCGCCGAAGGGCTCCGGGCTGGGGGAGCGTGGGCGGGTCGAGCGGCGCAGCCCGTTCTCCCGGGACCGCGCCCGGGTGCTGCACTCGGCGGCGCTGCGCCGCCTGGCCGGCAAGACCCAGGTCGTCGGGCCGGGGGAGGGCGCCGAGGTCACCGGCATCCCGCGGACCCGGCTCACACACTCGCTGGAGGTCGCCCAGATCGGCCGCGGCATCGCCGAGGACCTGGGGCTGGACCCTGATGTCGTCGACGCCGCCGGGCTCGCCCACGACATCGGCCACCCGCCGTTCGGGCACAACGGCGAGCGCGCCCTGGACGAGGCCGGGGCCGGGTGCGGCGGGTTCGAGGGGAACGCGCAGACTCTGCGGATCCTCACCAGGCTCGAGCCGAAGGCCCGCTCGCTCGACGGCCGCGTCCCCGGCGGGCTCAACCTGACCCGGGCGACGCTGGACGCGTCGGCCAAGTACCCGTGGCCGCGTCGTGGGGCGGAGCGCAAGTTCGGCGCCTACCCCGACGACGTGCCCGCCCTGGACTGGGTGCGGATCGGTGCCCGTCCCGGCGTGCGCAGCATGGAGGCCCAGGTCATGGACTGGGCCGACGACGTCGCCTACTCGGTGCACGACGTCGAGGACGCGGTGCTGGCCGGCCGGATGGACCTCGCCGTGCTGTCCTCACCGGTCGAGCGGGCCGCGCTCGCCGCGGAGGCCGCGCGGCTGTTCGGGCCCGAGACCGGGGCGTGCGCCGAGGCCGCCGCCCGGCTCGACGCGCTGCCGGTGGTGCGGGCGGTCCGCGGGTTCGACGTCCGCGCCGCCGCCGGGGACGACCTCGTCGCGATGAAGCGGATGACCAGCGAGCTGGTGGGCCGGTTCGCGCACGCCGCCACCGACGCGACCCTCGACACCTACGGCGACGCCCCGCTCGCCCGGCACCGCGCCGACCTCGTCGTCCCGGCCGGCGCCGAGGCCGAGGTCGTGCTGCTCAAGGCGCTGGCCACCCGTTACGTGATGAGCGACCCGGAGCGCCTCGCGATGCAGGCGCGGCAGCGGGAGCTGCTGGCCGAGCTGGTCGCGGCCCTGACCGCCCGCGCCCCGGACGTCCTCGACCCGGTGCGGGCCGAGGACTGGGTGCGCGCCGGCGACGACGCGGCCCGGCTCCGGGTGGTGATCGACCAGGTCGCGCTGCTCACCGACGCGCACGCCGTGGCCTGGCACCGGGAGCTGTGCCGCCCCTCCTGAGCCGCCCCGGCCGTGTCGGGCCCGCCCGGCGCGAGCCTCACCCATGATCCTTCTCTGTGGAAGCCACGTGCAGGTGGAGTCGCGCGCAGGTTCCGCGGAGAAGGTTCATGGGCGCATGATCCTTCTCTACGGAACCCGGGAAGCGGTGCGGTGCGACGCGGATTCCATAGAGACGGATCATGAGAGTGATCCCTGTCTGTGGAACCTCGCGGGCAGTGCAGTACTCACCGGATTCCGCGGAGAGGGATCATGGGCGTGGCACGGGGTGGCGCCGTTCAGCGCAGGGTGTGCGCCGGCTGCGCCGCGTCGGCGTCGGTGGTGGAGGCCCGGTCCGGGCAGCTGCCCAGCACGCGGTTCATCGCGTCCCGCTCGGCGGCGGTGACCCAGAGGTCGTACTTGGCCTTCACCGCGACCTGCCGGGCGACGTAGGCGCACCGGTAGCCGGCGTCCGGCGGGAGCCAGGTGGCGGCGTCGCCGTCGCCCTTGCGGGCGTTGGTCGGGCCGTCGACGGCGATCAGGTTCAGCGGGTCGTTCCCGATCATCTCGCGGGTCTGCGGGTCGAGCTGCTGGGCGCCCTTCTGCCAGGCGTCGGACAGCGCGACGACGTGGTCGATCTGTACCGCCGTACTGGTGTCCTGCCCGCGGGTGAACTCGATGGTCTTCCCGGTGTAGGAGCCCTGCAGGACGCCGGTGAGCACGACACAGTCCCGTGTGCCCGGCTTGAAGGTCTCGCCGTCCATGTCCCGGGCGAGGACCTGGTTGCGCTGGTCGCAGCCGTCCCGGTCGACGTCGGCCCAGCGGCGGCCGAACTCGTCGCGCGAGTAGCCGGTCTTCGGGGCGCGCCCCTTGACCTCCAGCCCGGTCACCTGGGCGGCGGCGCTGCCGGGGGCGGCCTCCCGGCCGTCGGCCCACACGGCGTAGGTCCCGGCCGAGTCACCGGCGCCGGACTCCGCCGGGTCGAACACGCCCGCCTCGATCGCCGAGTCCAGGGCGTCGGCGAACGCCCCCGGCGACCCGCATCCGGACACCGTCACCAGCACCGTGGCCGCCAGCGCGACCTGCTTCCACCGTCGGACTCGCACGAGGGGAGATCCTCGCGAATCCGGACGCGCCAGCCGTGCGGACACGCCGTCACCCCGCGATGAGTGATGACACAGGGTGAAGGGGGTTGCGTTCAGCCGGTCCGGACGAGCCCGGCGTCGTCGACGACCGGGCGGCCGCCCTTGACCACCGTGTGCAGCGCGTGCGCCGGGTCGGCGAGCACGGTGACGTCGTCGAGCGGGTCGCCGTCGACGACGACCAGGTCCGCATGCGCACCGGGCGCGACGACGCCGAGTTCGCCCTCGGCGCGCAGCAGCCGCGCGGCCGTCGTCGTCGCCGAGCGCAGCACGTCGGCCGAGGACACGACCTGCGCCCGGATGCGGAACTCGGCGGACTGGTGGGACTGCATCTCACCGAGCAGGTCGGTGCCGAACACGACGTTCACCCCGCCCTCGGTCGCCAGCCGCAGCGCGTCGAGCCCGCCGGCGAGTACCTGGTCGATCTTGAGCTGCGAGGCGACCGGAAGGCCGTGCCGGGCACCCTCGGCCTTGAGCCGGTCGTAGGTGACCAGGGTCGGGACCAGGAACGCGTCGTGCTCGCGGAACAGCGCGACGCTGCCGGAGTCGATCAGGTTGCCGTGCTCGATCGAGCGCACGCCGAGCCGGAGCCCGCGGTCGACGGCGCGGGCGGTGTAGGCGTGCCCGAGCACGTAGCGGTCGGCGGCCTCGGCCTCCTCGACGATCGCGCGGACCTCGTCGTCGGAGAACTGGGTGGAGTCGATCCGGTCGGTCGGGGACGCGACCCCGCCGGAGAGCATGATCTTGATGTGGTCGGCACCGGTGCGGAGCTGGTCCCGGGCGGCGCGGCGGACCTCGCTCACGCCGTCGCACACGATGCCCAGGTGCGGGCAGCAGACGTGCTGGTCGAGCACCTGGGTGCCGGGGCCGCGGACGTCGCCGTGCCCGCCGGTCTGGGACAGCGCCTTGCCGCCGAAGAACAGCCGCGGTCCGACGAACAGGTCGCGGCGGACCGCCTCGGCGATGCCGTGGTCGGCGCCGGCGGCGTCACGGACCGTGGTGAAGCCGCGGGCGAGCATGCCGTTCAGCAGCCGCTGCGCCTGCGCCGCGACCAGGAACGGCGAGGTGTCGCCCAGGGTCGCGAGGTCGGCGGTGGAGGCGGTGACGTGCACGTGCGCGTCGATCAGTCCGGGAAGGACGGTCCGGCCGCCGGCGTCGAGGGTGTCGTCCTCGGTCCCGGCGGTGCCGGCCGGCGCGACCTCGGTGATCCGACCCTCCCGGATCAGGACGTCACGCGGCTCGCTCACCGTCGCCGTCTCCGGATCGGCGACGCGGGCGTTGCGGACGGCCGACAGCACGGGGGACAGGTGCACGATGCCTCCAGCGACACGGAACAGTGACTTCACTGCAATATATGTTGCAGACGACGGGGACGCGAGAGGACAACGGCGATGGCCGATCTGCGGCGGTGGCTCGACGGCCTGGTGGGTGATCGCGTGCCGGGCCGGGGCGTCCGCGCGGTGCTCGACGCCGCGGTGACCGACCCCGAGCTGTGCGCCTACGCCTCCACCCATGCGGTCGCGCGTGCGGCGGGGGTGAATCCGGCGACCGTCGTGCGGGCGGCGCAGGCGGTCGGCTTCGGGGGCTGGCCGGAGTTCGCGACCGAGCTGCGCAGCCGCTACCTGTCGTCGCTGGCCGTCGACCGGATCTACGACCTCTACGCCGACGACCGGTACGCCGACGACCCGGACGGCCCCGGCCGTGTCGACCCCGGTCCCGCCGGTGCGGACGAGCCCGCGAGGTCGGCACCGCCCGGGACCGGCGACGACGTGGTCCGCCGGGTCGTCGGGCACGACCTGCACCTGCTGCACACCATGCTCGCGAGCACCGATCCCGCGGCCGTGCACCGGGCCGCCGAGGCCGTCCGCACCGCCCGCCGGACCGTCGTGTTCGCCACCGGCACCTACGCCGCACCGGGGATCCAGCTCGCGCACGTCGCCCAGATGCTCGGACACGACGTGACCGTCCAGAACGGCGCCGCGACCGCGATGCTCAACAGCGCCCGGCTGCTCGGCGAGGGGGACTGCCTGTTCACCTTCAGCCTCTGGCGCACCTCGGTCACCGTGCGGCAGGCGGCCGAGGTGGCCCGGCGCGCCGGCGCGACCGTCGTCGCCGTGGTGGACCGCCGCTCGGCGGTCGCCGAGCTCGCCGACGTCGTCGTGACGGTCCCGAGCGAGGGCCGCGGCTTCGTCCCCTCGATCGTCTGCGCGGTGAGCGTCACCCAGACGATCCTGCGGTTGCTCGCCGACGCCGATCCGGTGACGACGCGGGCCCGGCTCGCCGAGCTCGACGGGCTCTGGGGCTCGCTCGGGATCGTGGAGGACGACTAGCAGCCCTGGTCTGCAACGAATATTGCATCTAGGCTCCCGCCATGGCCGCGCTCAACGTCACGCTGCTGGTGCTCTACCTCGGCTTCATGGCCGTCGTGGCGCTGCGGTTCTCCCGCGCGTCGTCGATGCGCGACGGCGAGGACTTCGTGCTCGCCGGGCGCTCGCTGTCCACGACGGTGCTGGGCGCGACGATGCTCGCGACGTTCGTCGGCAGCGGGTCGATCGTCGGTGGGGCGAACTTCGTCTACACCTACGGCCCGATCGCCGGGATGTTCTTCTTCGCCGGCACGCTGATCGGGATCCTGTGCCTGCTGATCCTGGTGACCCGGGTCCGCACCGGCGGCTTCCGGACGGTGCCGGAGCTGTTCCAGGACCGCTACGGCACGGCGGCGCGCTACATCGGCACCGTCATGATCATCATCGCGTTCGTCGGGATCACCGCGTACCAGTTCACCGGCGCCGGCTACATCATCTCGCTGCTGGTGCCGGTGTCCGAGACCCAGGGCGCGATCGTCGCCGCCGTGCTGGTCACCGTGCTGTCGATGTCCGGCGGGCTCAAGTCGGTCGCCTGGACCGACGCGATCTCCTCCGCGCTGGTCGTCCTCGGGCTGTTCGTCTGCCTGATCTACGTCTTCGCCACCGACGTCGGCGGGCTGGGCGGCTACGTCGACCGGCTCGACCCCGCGCTGCGCACGGTGACCGGCGGTCTCGGCCCGCTGGCCCTGCTCGGCTACTTCCTGCCGGTGTTCCTGCTGATCCTCGGTGACCAGAACATGCACCAGCGCCTGTCGGCCGCCCGCGACTCGAGGACGGCGGTCCGGGCGACGCTGCTGTTCTTCGGCGGCGCCCTGCTGATGATCACCCCGATCGTGCTGCTGGCCTCGTCGTCGAGCTTCCTGCTGCCCGGCATCGAGGCCGACACCGCGGTGCTCGCGCTCGCCGGCGGCGACATCACCCCGCCTGTCGTCGGCGGGCTGCTGCTGGTCGGCGCGTTCGCACTGATCGTCACGACCGGGTCGTCGTACCTGCTGACCAGCTCGGCGAACATCGTCTACGACGTCGTGTTCCTGCGTCGCCCCGAGCGCGCCGGCGGACCGCTCGGGGTGCTCGTCGGACGGTCGTCGGTGCTGGTGCTGGCGGTGCTGGCGTTCGTGATGGTCCAGTTCTTCCCGTCGGTGCTCGCGCTGCAGATGTACGCCTACACGATGTACGGCGCGGCGCTGACCCCGGTGATCCTCGCGGCGCTGTTCTGGCGGCGGGTGGGCGCCGTCGCGGCGATCGCGACGATCGTGGTCGGCGGCGCGGTGACGGTGTTCTGGGAGGCGACCGGACGGGCGGACGACCTCAACTCGGTCGTGGTCTCGCTGCCCGCGGCGCTGGCGATGCTGGTGGTGACGGCCCTGGTGTTCCCGCGCCGGGAGGCGGCCGAGGAGCCGGTCGCGGTCTGAGGGCTGTCACGTTCCGCGCGGCCGTCCCGTCCTCCTGGTGACACACCCGTCACGACACCGGGAGGACATCGTGCCCCGCATCCCCGCCGTCCCCGACTCCGATGCCGGCCCGTTCGGCCGCCTCGCCTACCGGCTGGCCCGCCGGTGGTTCGGCGAGGTGCCCGAGCCCATGGCCGTCGGCCGGCACCACCGGCGCCTGTTCTGGGCCGACGCCGTCGCCGAGCTCGCCTGGCAGGCCGCCGCGACCGGGCTGCCGGCGAACGTGCGCGAGCTCGCCGTGTACCGCACCGCGACCGTCGTCGGCTGCTCGTGGTGCGTCGACTTCGGTGCGATGCTGCAGCGACTGTCCGGACTGGACGTCGACCGGCTCGCCGAGATGGACGCCGTCGCCACCAGCCCGCGGTTCACCGGTGCCGAGCGGCTCGCGATCGCCTACGCCGACGCGATGACCGCGCAGCCGATGACCGTCACCGACGACCAGGTCGCCGAGCTGGAGCGCGAGTTCGGCCGGGCCGGGCTGGTCGAGCTGACCCGCATGATCGCGGTGGAGAACATGCGCGCCCGCGCCAACCACGCGCTGGGGATCACCGACCAGGGCTTCGCCGCGTCCTGCGCGGTCCCGCCACGCGGGAGCGCTCAGCGGAGCTTGGACGGGTCCAGCACCCCGTAGATCCCGGTGATCAGCCCGTCCCGCACGGCCACCGAGGTGACCGACGCGGGACGGGCGTCGCCGGGCAGCAGCCACCCCGGCGCGCCGTTGACCCGCACGACCAGGCCGTCGAGCAGGTTCTCGGTGCGCGCCAGCCCGGCCAGCAGCCGGGACACCTTGTCCGCCCCGTGCACGGGGTGCAGCGCCGCCCGGACGACGCCGCCGCCGTCGGACACGAACACCACGTCCGGCGCCAGCGTCGCCGCGACCGCCCCGGCGTCGCCGGTGGCCAGCGCGGCCCGGAAGCGGTCGAGCACCTCGGTCGCCTCGGCGTCCGGAACCCGCGGCGGGACGGGGGAGCCGGCCAGCACCCGCCGGGCCCGCGACGCGTGCTGCCGCGCGGCCGCGACGCTGCAGCCGAGCACGTCGGCGATCTCGGTGAACGGCACGTCGAGCGCCTCGTGCAGCACGAACGCCACCCGCTGGGCGGGGGTCAGCCGGTCCAGGACGAGCATCGCCGCCGTGCGCACGTCGTCCTGCGCGAGGACCGCGTCGAGGGCCGGATCGTCACCGCCGACGACCGGCTCCGGCAGCCACGGCCCGACGTGGCGCTCGCGGCGCGCCGCGGCCGAGCGCAGCCGGTCCAGGCACAGCCGTCCGACGGCCGTGGTCAGCCAGCCGCGCAGGTCCCGCACCGCCGACGGGTCGGGCAGCCGGGACAGCCGCAGCCAGGCCTCCTGGGCGGCGTCCTCGGCGTCGGCGAGGCTGCCGGTCATCCGGTAGCCGACACCTACCAGGTGGGCCCGGTGCGCGGCGAAGGCCTCGGCGAGCTCGGCGGTCACCCGGCGAACCCTACGACGGTCGTCACCTCCGCTTGCCGATGTCGTGAGCATTGCGATGGAGTGGGGCGTGACCGACTCCGGCCCCCGGCGGGGACGCCTGCTGGTGCCCCTGCTCAGCGTGTTGTTCGTGCCGCTCTGGGCGTCCGGGTTCATCGTCGGCACCATCGCCACCGGCGAGATGGCGGTCCCGACGGTGCTGCTGTGTCGGTTCGTGATCGCGCTGGCGGTGATGCTGGCGGTCGCCGCGTTCGTCCGGCCCGCGCTGCCGCGGGGGAGGGCCTGGCTGCACCTCGCGGTGACCGCGCTGCTGCTGCAGGTCGGCCAGTTCACCTTCGTCTACAGCGGACTGTCGGCCGGCGTGCCCGCCGGGCTGAGCAGCCTGATCATGGGCATGGCGCCGCTGCTGGTGGGTCTGCTGACCCCGCTGCTGCTGACGACGCGGCTGGGGGTCGCCCCCGTGCTGGGCCTGCTGATCGGGGCGGCCGGTGTCTACGTCGTGCTCTCCGACGAGCTCGGCGGGGGCGCGGGCACGGCGGCGGTCTTCCCGCTGCTGGGGATGTTCTCGCTGGCCGCCGGCACGCTCTACCAGAAGCGGTTCAACGACGAGACCCCCATCGTGACCAGCGTCGTCGTGCAGATGGCGACGTCGCTGATGGTCACCCTGGTGGCGTGGCCGCTGCTCGGCGCGGCCTGGCTGCCGACGTCGGCGGCCGGCTGGGGCGCCGTCGCGTTCCTGGGGGTCGTCAACTCGGCCGGCGCGTTCGCGCTGCTGTTCGTGCTGCTGCGACTGCGCTCGACGGTGCACGTGTCGGCGCTGCTCAACCTGGTGCCGGCGACGACGGCGCTGGCCGCGGTCCCGATCCTCGGCGAGGAGCTCACCGTCCAGGCCCTGCTCGGGCTGGCCATCGCGCTGGTCGGCATGTACGTGGGGATCGGCCGGTTGCCCTGGCGGCGGCGGACACCGGAGCGGCGCGTCGCGGCGCGGGCCTGACCTGCGCCCGGATCGTCGTACCCGGCGCCTAGACTGGCACGCGTGGCGGGACGGATCCGGGACTCAGACATCACCGAGGTCCGCAACCGCACGCCCGTCGAGGAGATCGTCGGCGAGTACGTGGCGCTGCGCCGCGCGGGCGCCGGTTCGCTGAAGGGCCTGTGCCCCTTCCACGACGAGAAGACCCCCTCGTTCAACGTCCGCCCCTCGCACGGCACCTACCACTGCTTCGGCTGCGGCGAGGGCGGCAGCGTCATCGACTTCGTCATGAAGATGGAGGTCATCGGCTTCCCGGAGGCCGTCGAGCGGCTCGCCGAGCGGGCCGGGGTCCGGCTGACCTACGAGGGCGGCGGCAGCTCCGTGCAGCGCGACCGGGGCACCCGCTCCCGCCTGCTGGAGATCAACAAGGCGGCGGCGGAGTTCTACGCCGAGCAGCTGCGCACCCCGGCCGGGCGGGCCGCGGTCCAGTTCCTCGCCGAGCGCGGGTTCGACGACGCGGCGGCCGCCAAGTTCGGCTGCGGGTACGCCCCGGCGGGCTGGGACACCGTCACCAAGCATCTGCTGGCCAAGGGTTTCCAGCTCGACGAGCTGATCAAGTCCGGGGTCTCGAAGGAAGGCCGGCGCGGCGCGATCGACCGGTTCCACCGGCGGCTGCTGTGGCCGATCCGGGACCTGGGCGGCGACGTCGTCGGCTTCGGCGCGCGGCGGCTGTTCGACGACGACGGCATCGACGCCAAGTACCTCAACACCTCCGAGACGGCCGTCTACCGCAAGACCCACGTGCTGTTCGGGCTCGACCAGGCCAAGCGGGACATCGCCAAGCAGCGCCAGGTCGTCGTCGTCGAGGGCTACACCGACGTGATGGCCATGCACCTGGCCGGGGTCACGACCGCGGTCGCCTCCTGTGGCACGGCCTTCGGGTCCGAGCACATCTCGGTGATCCGCCGGCTGATCGGCGACGACTCGTTCGACCGCGGCGAGGTCATCTACACCTTCGACGGCGACGCGGCCGGCCAGAAGGCGGCGATGAAGGCGTTCGAGGGCGAGCAGAGCTTCGCCGCGCAGACCTTCGTCGCCGTCGCGCCGGACGACCAGGACCCGTGCGACCTGCGCAACAACCACGGCGACACCGCGGTGCGCGACCTGGTGGCCCGGCGCGAGCCGCTGTTCGAGTTCGCGATCCGTGCCGAGCTGCGCGAGCACGACCTGAACTCCGCCGAGGGCCGGGTCGCGGCGCTGCAGCGCACGGTGCCGCTGGTCGCGCGGATCAAGCGGGAGGACCTGCGGGACGAGTACGCCCGCCGGCTGGCCGGGTGGGTCGGCTGGGAGGACATCGCCGTCGTCGTGCGGCGGGTGCGGGAGACCGCCGGGGCGCCGACCGACGGCCGGACGAAGCGGCGCGCCGCGCCCCCGCCGCGCCGCGACGACGCCCAGCTGCACCTGCAGCGGGAGGCGCTCAAGGCCGCACTGCAGATCCCCGGCGTCGTCGGGCCGGCGTTCGACGAGCTGCCCGAGGCCGGGTTCGCGCACCCGCAGTTCGCCCAGGTGCACCGGGCGATCATGAACGCCGGCGGGGTGGGCGCGGGGCTGGAGGGGCCGGCCTGGCTGGACGCGGTGGTCGCCGAGGTGACGACCGACGACGTGAAGCGGCTGGTCAGCGAGCTCGCCGTCGAGGACCTGGAGCTGCCCCGGCGCAACACCGACGAGGTGCGCTACGTGAACGGGGTGCTCGCCGGGGTGCGGCTGGGGCTGGTGGAGCGGGAGATCGCGGACCTGAAGTCGCAGCTGCAGCGGACCAACGCGACCACCGACTTCGAGGAGTACAACGAGCTGTTCGGCGTGCTCGTGCCGCTGGAGCAGTACCGGATCCAGCTGCGCGAGCAGGCCTCGGGGGTGGCCTCGTGAAGCAGCTCTGGCAGCGCCTGCTCGGCCGCGACCCGGTGCCGGACGCCGTCGCCGAGCAGCTCGCCGCCGACGAGGCGGTCGTCGCCACCGCGACGGTGACCGGCGGCGGGACGCTCGTCGTCACGTCGTGGGGGGTGTGGCCGCCGGACGGCTCGGAGCGGATCGGCTGGCACCAGATCGGCAAGGCGACCTGGGACCGGGCGTCGCTGGTGGTGACGCCGACGGTCGCCGAGGAGATCGCGCCGGGCACCGAGCTGCTCGCCGACGTCGTGCCCCGCCGGTTCCGGCTGGCCGAGCCCGGCACGGTGCCCGAGGCCGTCCAGGAGCGGGTCAACCAGTCCATCCGGACCCGCAACCGGCGCGAGCTGCCCGGCGGCGGAGCGTGGGTGCTGCAGCGCAAGGTGCCCGGGCGGGACGGCCTGGTCGTCCAGGTCCGCCCGGACGCGGGCACCGACGTGGCCGCGGCCCGCCTGCTGGCCGAGGGCATCGCGCAACGGCTGCCGGGATCCCCGTGAACCCGGCCTGGGACCCGGAGCTGTACCGGGCGTTCGACGATCATCGCTCGCGCCCGTTCCTGGATCTCGTCGGACGGATCGGTGCACCCGACCCCGCCCTGCCGCGGGTGGTGGACGCCGGCTGTGGGCCCGGTCATCTCACGGGTGTGCTGGCACAGCGCTGGCCGGGGATGACGGTCGAGGCGTTCGACTCGTCGCCGGAGATGGTCGCCGCCGCCCGGGCCGCCGGGGTCGAGGCGTCGCAGGTCGACGTCCGCGACTGGACGCCGCCACGGGACACCGGGGTGCTGGTCACCAACGCGGTACTGCAGTGGGTGCCCGAGCACCCGGACGTGCTGCGGCGCTGGGTCGCCTCCCTGGCGCCGGGGGCGTGGCTGGCGATGCAGGTGCCGGGCAACTTCGACGCGCCCTCGCACGTGCTGACCCGCGAGGTGGCCGCCCAGCCGCAGTGGCGGGAGAGGATCCTGCTGCGCGGTGCGGAGACGGTGCTCGACCCGGTCGGCTACGCCGATCTGCTCGCGACCGCCGGGGCCGAGGTCGACGCCTGGGAGACGACCTACCTGCAGCGGCTCGACGGCGCAGACCCGGTGCTGCGCTGGATCTCCGGCACCGCGCTGCGGCCGGTCCGCGACGCGCTCGACGACGCCGCGTACGCCGCGTTCGTGGACGAGCTGGGGCCGCGGCTGCGGGCGGCCTATCCGCCGAGTGCCGACGGCGGCACCTGGTTCCCGTTCCGCCGGGTCTTCGCGGTGGCCCGGATACGCTGAGCGGGCCGGGCCCGGACGTGCCGGTCACCCGGTCGATGCGTCCCGCTACAGCGGCTTGCGGAAGTACACCGCGCTCTCCACGTAGCCGACGGAGCGGTAGAAGTCGGCGGCCCGCCGGGTCGCGAGGGCGACCACCCGCGCGCCGGCCTCGCCCGCCCGGACCTCGAACGCGCGCACGAGGGACGCGCCCACGCCCTGCCGGCGGAGCTCCGGCCGGACGAGGAGCTCCTCGATCCAGCCGACCCGTCCGTCGGCGAAGAAGGCGGGATGGACGAATCCGAGCAGGTAACCGCCGACCTCGCCGCCGGACTCGGCGACCAGCAGCGTGGCGCCGCCGGAGCTCAGCACCTCCGCGAAGGTCCTCCGGAAGCCGTCCCCGGTGACGGCGAAGGTGGTCGCGAGCTCGGCGGCGAGGACGTGGACCGCGGCCTGGTCCACGGGCGTCGCCGGACGGATGGTCGTCGCTCGTCCGGTCACCGGTCCGTCCGATCGCAGGGGACGCAGTCCGTGCTGGTCAGTGCTCGCCGTCGTGCCGGTCCCGCCCGATCCTCCCGACGACGCTCTCCACGCCGGCCCGGGCGATACCGGCCGCGCCCTGCACGGCGGGGTGGTCCGCGGCACGGTGGTAGGTGCGCACGAGCTGCTCGTACCGCTCATGTCCGGCCCGGGTGCCGAGGACGTACCCGACGGCGACCCCCACGATAAACTTCACCATGCCTCTCACCTCCGGAGGCGACCGTACCGGCAGCCCGCCTCGTGGTGATCCGGTACCCGGCACCCGTCCGGACCTGCGACGAGAGCGGCGGAACGGGGGGTCGCGAGCGCGTCGCGGAGGGTGTTGTAGAGTTTCCGACGTCGCCGGGACGAGAGTCCGGGCGGCGGGAACGGTCCTCCGTAGCTCAATGGCAGAGCACCCGACTGTTAATCGGGCGGTTATTGGTTCGAGTCCAATCGGAGGAGCATCGCTCCAGGTCAGCGACCATGGTAGCTGACAAGATCGACCCCCGGAAGTCCCTCATCGGGCCCGGGGGTCGATGTGTGCCGGGGGACCGGCGTCCTCCCGGGCCAGGTCGCGCACGTACCGGAGGTCCCGGATCGGGACCCCGGCGAGGACGTCGTCCTTGACCGCGCCGTCGGCGCGCCAGCCGGTCGCCTCGTAGAAGCCGATCGCCGGTGCGTTCGTGGAGAGCACCCAGAGCGACGCCCTCCGGTAGTGCGCGCCGAGCTCTCCGAGCGCCGACCGCATCAGCCGGCGTCCGACACCGTGTCGCCACGTCCGCGGTGCGACGTAGAAGGACGTGATCTCACCGGTCGTCGCGGAATCCTGGTCGCCGTCCCGGCTGGGGGACAGGCTCGCGAAGCCGGCCGGCTGACCGGAGGGGTCCTCCGCGACGAGGACCCCACGGGCCGGCCACGAGGTCGCCTCGAGCGTCGCGGTCCACCGGGGGACGCGTTGCCCGGCCTCGAGGGAGTCCAGGAGGTCGTCCGGCAGCTGTCCGCGGTAGCCGACCTGCCAGGACCGTACGTGCACGGCCGCGACGGCCCCGGCGTCGTCGACGGTCGCTCGTCGGACTCTCACGACGCGGAGGCTATCGCCCACGGGTGACGAGGCGGCTACCCTCGTGAAACACGTGTTGCCTTACCGGAGGCGGAGGCGCGCATGAACAGGGACCGCGCTCTGTGGTGGACGATCGGCGCGCTGCACCTGGTGGCCGCCGCCGGCGCGTTGTTCGTCGGGGTGCCGGTCGCGACCCCGGTCGCGCTCGCCCTCGTCGGGTGCGCCGCCCTCGGCCTCGGTGCGGTCCAGCGGGAGCGGCCTGCGAAGCCCGCTGTCGCGTCGCGGTCGTCGGGTGCGCCGAAGGCCCGGCGCACTCTGGGGGCGTTGCGGGGAACGGGGCACGCCCCGGATCGCGAACGATCATGATGTGATGTGCATCACTCGATCCGGACGATCGATCATGGAAAAGTGCTCGTCTGGGCCCATGGACATGATCGGCGTTCGAGACCTGCTGAGTACCTACCCGGGAACCCGTCTCATCGAGGCGAACGGCGACGTCTTCGCCATCCACGACCCCGACCACGACTACGAGCGCCGCCCCCGTCAGGGCTGGGCGACGATCGTGAACTCCGACGTCAACGACACGGCCTCCGACCTCGACCGGCCGGGGGTCTACCGGCTCAACATCGGCCTGCCGACGCAGCGGTTCCGGGAGACCGTGGACCCCGACGCCGCCGGGGATCCGACGGCACTCGACATCGTGATGCCGCATCCCGTCTACGCCGCCCACCACTGGGTCTGCGTGCTCAACCCCGACACGACGTGGCCGTCGGTGCGCGCCCTTCTCGACGACGCGCACGACTTCGCCGTCCGCAAGCACCGCAACCACACCCGCCGCCAGGACCGCTGATCCGCCGTCCGGGGCGGAAAGGGCGGTGGAGATAATGAGCGGCACGACGAGAGCCGGGAGGGGGATCGTTGTCACTCGCCGAACGGCTGCAGAGCGTCCTCGTGACGCTCGCCGCGCTGCTGGGGCTCGGCGCGGGGCTGCTGCTCCCGATCGGCGGGGCGGCCGGGTACCTGGTGCTCCCCGCCCTGCTGGTGATGGTCACCGCGGTCTTCCTGCAGATGGACGCCGGCCAGGTCGGTGCGGTGCGGCGGGCCCGGAGCGTCGTCGCCGCCAGCCTGGTGCTCAACTTCGTCGTCACCCCGCTGTTCGCGTGGGTGCTCGGCGCGGGGCTGCTCGGCGGCCGTCCGGACCTGCAGATCGGGCTCCTGCTGCTGCTGGTGACACCGTGCACCGACTGGTACCTGGTCTTCACCGCGATCGCGCGGGGCCACACCGGGATCGCCGCCGCCCTGCTGCCGGTGAACCTCGTGCTGCAGCTCGCCCTGCTCCCGGTCTACGTCCTGCTGCTGGGCGGGCAGGCGGCACGGGTCGACGGCGCGACGCTCGTCGAGTCCGTCCTGCTGGTGCTCGTCGTCCCGCTGGTGCTGGCGACGGCCGTCCGGCTGCTGGCGACGAGGGCGCGCGGCGCCGGGTGGCGGGACCGGGTGATCATCGGGCCGGCGTCGCGACTGGTGCTGCCGATGCTCTACGTCGCGGTGGCGGCCATGTTCGCGTGGCAGGCGCGCACCGTCGTCGCGCACGGCACCGAGCTGCTCGCCCTGGTGCCCCCACTGCTGATCTTCCTGGTCGTGCTGCCCCTGCTGGCGACGGCGGTCGCGCGGCTCCTGCGGCTGCCCGCGGCGCAGCGGGTGACGCTCACGATGGTGTCCACCGCGCGCAACTCCCCGATCGCGCTGGCGATCGCGGTGGCGGCGTTCCCGGACCGGCCGCTGATCGCCGTCGCGCTCGTCGTGGGGCCGTTGCTGGAGCTGCCCGCCCTCGCGGTGCTGGCCCAGATCGTCCGGGTCCGGCAGCCGGCGGGCACCCCGGCCTGAGTCACTCGCCGGCCGGGGACGCGATCTCCCGCAGCGCCGCGATGTGCGTGCCCACCTGGTCGCGGCCCTCGGTGGTCAACCGGATCCAGCTCTTCCGTGCGGCGCCGGTCGGCTCCCGGCGCGACGTCGTGAGCCCCGCGTCCGCGAGCGCCTTGAGCTGTTTGGACAGCGCCGAGTCGGTCAGTCCGACCCGGTCGCGGACGAAGCCGAACTCGACCTCGCCCGCCGCGATCAGGGTGGCGACGATGCGCAGCCGGGTCGGGTCGAGCAGCAGCGGGACTAGCCGGGCGTCGGCGGGCTGCTCAGGCATCGCGCCCGGCCCGCGGCACCATGCGCAGGGTCACCACGGCGCCGGCCGGGCGCGTGACCGCGAGCAGGAGACCGGCGACCGTGTTCGGCCGGGTCAGCGTGCTCCGGCGGAGCAGGTGCACCGCGAGCCGTTCCGTGGCGTACCACCCGACGCCGACCGCCGCGACCTTCGCCGCGAGGGCCGGGGCCGGCGCGGGTGCGGCCAGGTGCGGGCGGACCTGCTCGGCGCGGGTCTCGAGCAGGGCGATCCCGGCCATGGCCAGCTGGGTCACCGCGGTGACCACCGCACGTCGGCGCGGGCTCGTGATCTCGTCCTTCGCCGCGAAGTCCAGGAAGGTCAGGACGGACGTGGCGGCGAGCATCATCGGCAGGCCGCGGTCGGTGGCGGCGTCGACGGCACCGCGAGCCGCCTGCACCTCGGCCAGGGCCTCGGCGGCCTCGTGTTCGGTCGGTCGGGTCATTGCGCTCCTCCTTGCTCGATGAGCAAGTAGTAGCAGCACCTTTCCGCTCAGGCAAGTAGCGAGGAGCCCGTCACGCGTCGCCGCTGCGCCGGGGCGGCTGGTGGACGGTCACGGCTCGCGCCGGTACACCGAGATCTCGACGGCGACGGTCACCCCGACCGGGTCCGGCAGCGTCGCGATCCGCTCGCGCAGCTCGTCGTCGGACCGGTGCCGGGCGGTCGGGCCCATCGCGATGAGCGCGAGCACGTCGTCGTGCCCCAGTCCTGCCCGCCAGGTCACCCGCTGCGAGTCGATGCACGCGAAGCGCCGGAACGCGACCGCGAGCCGCTCGTCCTTGCGGGGGTCGACCTCGACCAGCCCGAGCGGGCCGGCCAGCTCTCCCAGGTGCTCGGGTCGCGGCACGGCGACGACGGCCACGCCGCCGGGGGCCAGCACGCGTTCGATCTCGGCCGGGTTGCGTGGCCCGAACACGCTCATGGCGACGCCCGCCGCACCCGACCGGACGGGCAGGTCGCCCCACACGTCGGCACCGATCGCGGCGGCCCGGGGGTGGGCTCGCCCGGCGCGGCGCAGCGCCGGGGTCGAGAGCTCGACGCACAGCCCGTGCCGGCCGGGGGAGGCCTCGAGCGCGGCGGCGAGGTAGTACCCGGTACCGCCGGCGAGATCGACGACGAGCCCGGGCGGGCCCTGCTCGGCCACTCGCGCCGCCACGGCCGCGGCGAGACCGTCGTAGTGCCCCGCGCCGAGGAAGCGCTCCCGCGCGGCCACCATCCGGGTGTCGTCCCCGTGGTGGCGCCGGTCGTGCCCGGTGACCAGGTTCGCGTAGCCCTGGCGGGCGAGATCGAAGGTGTGCCCGGCGGGGCAGATCAGCCGGCGCCCGTCGAGCCGGAGCGGGTCCGTGGTGCAGGTCGGGCAGCGCAGGTCCGCGGCGACGGAACCGAACGCTGATCCCGGAGCGGGCGCGTCCGTGCCGGTACTCACCGGTCGGCCGAGATGATCGGCCGCCGCATCCGTTGCGTCCGCGTGCAGATGTCGGCGATCGCGGGGACGTCGCGGTCCTGCGCCATCCGGACCCGTGTCGTGGAGGTCATCGGGGGCCACGGTAGCCCCGGCCGGGTGACGAAGGTGCGGGAGACCGGGACGAAGCGGATGTCCGCGACGACGCGCCGTGCGGCGTTACCACAGTGACGTCCCCATGGACCGCGGGAAGGGCTAGGGTCGCCGGTGTAGGTACCGGCAAGACGCGAGGAGACATCCGGATGCCACAGGGAACCGTGAAGTGGTTCAACGCCGAGAAGGGGTACGGGTTCATCACGCCGGACGGAGGCGGGCAGGACCTGTTCGTCCACTTCAGCGCGATCCAGTCCTCCGGATACCGCACCCTCGACGAGGGTCAGACCGTGACCTTCGAGGTCACCCAGGGCCAGAAGGGCCCGCAGGCCGACCAGGTGGTCCCCACCTGACCGGCTGAATCCGTCCGACACGCGAACGCCCGGGGTGTACCGCACCCCGGGCGTTCGTCTGTCCGGTCGCCGGTCGCCGGTCGCCGGTCTCAGGACGTCGGGCGGGTCTCCATGCCGGCGATCATCAGCTCGACCCGGCGCAGCGTCCACTCGCGGGGCGGGTCGTCCATGCCGTCGCGGAACACCGCGCGCACCCGCTCGTCGAACGGCGGCTCGGACTCCAGTACCTGGTCCCGCCGACGTCCGTCGCCGACGCCGCGCTCGTCGGCGCTCAGCCAGGGGTGCGTCCCCATGTGGACGGCCGTCGTGGTGGCCAGCACCGCGTCCTCCGCACCGAACCCGGCCGCGAGGAGCGCGTCGGTCACCCGGCGGATGGCGGACATCAGCGCCTCCGGGCTGCCCGGCAGCCGGACCATCGCCGGTGCCAGCCCGGGATGGGCCGCCATCACGTCGAACAGCGCGGACGTCAGCGTGCGCAGCTCGTCCTTCCAGCTCTGGTCGGTGTCGGGGAACACCTGGTCGGTCACGACGTCGTCCACCAGAGCCGCCACGAGCGCGTCGAGGCTCGGGAAGTGCCGGTAGAAGGTCGAGTACTTCACGCCGACCCGGGCGGTCACCGCTCCGACCGTGAGATCGGAGAAGCCGAGCTCGCGTGCGGCTGCGAGCAACGTCGCCCGGTCGGTCAGCGGGGGGCGTCCGGTGCGCCGCGCCGGTCTGCTCTCGGTGTCGGTCACAGTTGCATGTTACTGCCCGTACCTGAGCCGCCGTCAGGGTAGTCGGTGTCAAGCTGACGACTACCTGTGACCTGGCTCATCGCTCCTACTTTGAGCGGTCGCTCGTTCGGCCGAGTGGTCAACTCGATACGTCCCGCCGCAGGGGATCGTGCACGGAAAGTCACGATCACCCCGTGACGCCCGCCACGATCTTGCCCAAGGTCCGCAGGCTCCGCGTCCCCGGGTCCCAATATCCGCCGTGCGTCGAGTCGAGCGACTCCTTCGTCGCGGCGTCGGCACCTGCACTCGCAGGGGCACGTGCACCTGCATGAGCATCATCCACGGCGGGGTCCGAACCGAACACCCTGCCCCCGAAAGCGGGGCTCGCGGGGTTGCCGCCGTAGGCGAGCCCGGACTCGTGCAACCCCCGGGAGGTGCCGAACAGCCCGGGGCCCGGGACCCGGGAGATCGGGTCGCCGGGGGCGCTCGTCGCCCAGACCCGGTCGGCCGGCAGCCCGAGCTCCGAGGCGTGGCGGACCCCCGCCCCCGGGCTCCCGACGAACACGACGTCGTCGGCCGCGACGCCGGGCCCGGCCGCCCGGCCCGTCACCGTCGATCCGTAGGAGTGCCCGACGACGGTCAGGTGCACCGGGCCGTGGTGGCCTGCCCGCAGCCCCTCCTGGAACTCCCGCAGCGCGTCGGCCCCGGCCGCCGCCGACCCGCCGTAGCCGGCGTCGGGCAGCGAGGTCGGGGCGTCGTACCCGGTCCACAGCACGGCGGCGACGTCGTCGTCCGCGGCCGCGGCGTCGCGGGCGGCGTCCCGTGTCGCCTCCACCCGCCGCAGGTCCAGTGGCACCGACGCCCAGCCCGCCGCGGTCCCGGGGACGTGCGTCACCACGTGCGCGGCACGCTCCGGATCCCCGACGGCGAGCACCACCCGGCCGCTGCCCGTCCCGGCCGCCACGTCGAGCAGGAACGCGCCGCCGGCGTCGCGTCGCCCGGCCACCGCGTCGAGACCGGCGAGCGCGGCCTCGGCCCGCGACGCGCCGTCGACGTCGCCGGTCGACCGCCGGCGCGCCGCGAGCCCGCGCAGCTGCACCCGTTCGGCGTCGAGCCGGATCCGGTTGGCGCGGTCGCGATCGGCGACCGGGATCCCGTCGGTGCCGCCGACGAGTTGCGGACGGCTCCGCACGAGCTGGTCCCGCTCGTCCGGCGACAGGTCCGCCCACCAGGTCCGGACGGCGGCGGGTCCGACCGGGGGGTCACCCGCCCCCGCCGTCTCCCCGCCGCCCGGGATCAGCGACCGCAGGGCCGCGGCGGTGGCCGCGTCGGACCGGGCCGCGACCCCGACGGCGGCCTCCACCGCCCGGGCGAAACGGGCTGCGACGACCGCGTGCAGGGCGAGCATCCCCGCCGCCGCGACGGTCTGCAGGCTGATCGCCCACGGCCCGCCGGGCACGCGCAGGACGGTGCCGGTCATGAGGTCGGCGTAGAAGGGATAGCGGACCGCGCGGGCGGCGGCCACGAGCTGTCGCTGCACCTCCAGGACCTCGCCGGCGTGCCGGCCGAGCACCTCGGCCGCCCGCGCGGCCGCCTCGGCGTCCGCGCGCAGCCGGCGCCGCAGTTCGGTGTGGGCGGTCCGCGCCCGCTCGGCGTCGGCACCGGACCAGTTCGCGGGCAGGGCGGCGGCACCGTCGCGCCCGAGGCGGTCGGCCCGGGCGTCGAGCGTCTCGCCCAGGGCTGCCCAGACGGCGGCCCGCTGCAGCCAGAGGCCGGGCGCGGCACGGACGAGGTCGGGGAGCGCGGGCACGGTGCGGGTCAGCCCCCGTCGCCGCCGGGTGTCACTGCGGCGGTGCCGCCGGGTGTCACTGCGGCGGTGCCGAACGCCGCGGCCGCCTCGGCGTCGGCCACCCGCCACGCGTGCGCGGTGGAGCGCAGGGCCCCGGCGCCCGAACGGGCTCGGGCGGCATGAGTCCGGAGTGCCGCCGCCAGGGCCGTCTCGAACACGTCCGCCGCGTACCCGGCCCGAAAGCCCGGTACGGGCAGTGACCCGCGGACGGCGGCGTCGGCGCCCAGGTCGTCGCCGATCGCGGCGAGGACGTCCGCGGCCGCGTCCAGCAGGTCCGGATCGGCCCGGACCTCCGCTCCGCCGTCGCCGGTCTCCGGTCGTCGCATCCGTGGCCCCCTCGGGTCGGCCGGCGGCGGAGCCGCGCCGGTACCTGGCCCGCGGAGTCTGCGCCGGGCGGCGCCGTTCCCGCGGCCGGATGCGGGAGGCGCGTCGCGGGCGCGATCGCCCGTCCCCTCGGGAGGCGTCAGTCCCGATCATGAAACGGCGTCGTGAGACCATCCTCGCCGTCGAGGACGGGGTGAGGGGAGCGACGTGGTCGGCGTCCAGCGGGTGATGACGGTGTCCACACCCGTCGAGACCGTGCTCGGTTACCTGGCCGACTTCGGTCACTGCGAGGTGTGGGGCCCGGGAACGAAGTCCTGCACGCGGTCCGACGACGGTGGGCCGATAGCGGTCGGGTCCACCTGGCACAACGTGTCGGTGTTCAACGGCCGCGAGTCCGCCCTCACCTACACCCTGGTCGAGTGCACCGGGGCCCGGTTGCGGTTCGTGGGGGAGAACAGCACGGTCATCGCGACCGACGACGTCCTCGTCGAGCCCGCCGAGGAGGGCGGCAGCACCGTGACCTACCGGACCGACCGGCGGTTCAAGGGTTTGCTCAAGCTCGCCGCGCCGTTCCTGCGCCGGGAGTTCGAGCGGATCGGCGACGAGGTGGAACGCACGCTGCCGCCGGTTTTGGAGAAGCTCTAGCCGGCCTCCCAGAACCCCATCCGCCTGCTGATCTCGCGGCCCGCCGCGACGACCTCCGGGGTGATCTCCTCGATCCGCTCCGCGGGCAGCCGGTAGGCGGGTCCGGAGACCGAGAGCGCCGCGATGACGTCGCCGGCGTGGTCGCGCACCGGCGCGGCGACGGCGTTGAGGCCGGTCTCGAACTCCTCGATCGACCACGCGTAGCCGCGGGTGGACACGTCCGCCAGTTCCTCGGCGAGTGCCTCCCGGCCGGCCGGCCCCGGGTGCGCCGGGAGCGCGTCGGGATCGACGGCGACCGCGGCGGCCAGCAGGATCTTGCCGCTGGAGGTGTTGTACATCGGCGTGATCCGGCCCAGCCAGTTGTAGGTCGTCACCATCGCCGGGCCGCGCGCCTGGTCGACGTTCACCGCGAACCCCCGGTCCGGGATCGCGATGTTGACGGTCTCGCCGATCCGGGAGGCCAGCTCGTCGCACACCGGCCTGCCCTGGGTGGTGACCTCCAGCCGTTCGGCGACCCGCCCGGCCAGCGGGATCAGGCCGAAGCCCAGCCGGTACTTCCCGCGGTCACCGATCTGCTCCACCAGACCGTGCTCCTCGAGGGTGTCGAGCAGCCGGAACGCCGTGGACTTGTGGACGTCGAGCGCGGTGGCCAGCTCGCTGACCCCGGCCTCCCCACGGCCGGCGATGAGCTCGAGGACCGTGATCGCACGGTCGACCGACTGCACTCCCGTCTCGCGACTCCGCACCGGGTTGCCCATGGCGCAACCCTATCGCCTATTACTCGCCCCCGCGTCCGCCCCCGGGTCGGGTGAGGATCCTCATCGGGCCCGAGCCCGGGCTTGCGCGGTTCGTCCCGCTCGGAAACGCTGCCCACCGTGCCGAGCCTCTACATCGACGGAACCTGGACGACCGGCTCCGCCGGAACCGCACCGGTGATCAATCCCTACGACGCCTCGACGGTGACCGAGGTCGACCAGGCCGGTCCGGACGACGTCGACCGTGCCGTCGCCGCCGCGCGCCGGGCCTTCGACCCCGCCGGTGCCTGGCGCGCCACCTCGTCCGACGAGCGCGGCGCGATCCTGGGCCGGATCGCCGACCTGCTGGTCCGGGACCGGGAGAAGATCGCCCGCACCGAGACCCTGGACACCGGCAAGACGATCGCCGAGGGCCGCCAGGACGTCGACGACGTCACCGCGGTCTTCCGCTACTACGCGGGCCTGGCGGGCAAGGACGCCGGACGGATCGTCGACGCCGGCTCGGCCACCGTCGTCTCGCGGATCGTGCACGAGCCGGTCGGGGTCTGCGCGCTGATCACGCCGTGGAACTACCCGCTGCTGCAGCTGTCCTGGAAGGTCGCCCCGGCGATCGCGGCCGGCAACACCATGGTGATCAAGCCCAGCGAGGTCACCCCGCTGACCTCGGTCGTCCTGGTGGAGCTGTGCGAGGAGGCCGGGATCCCGGCCGGCGTCGTCAACATCGTGCTCGGCGACGGCCCGTCGGTGGGCGCGCCGCTCAGCTCGCACACGGGAGTCGACATGGTGTCGTTCACCGGTGGGCTCAGCACCGGGCAGTCGATCATCCGGGCGTCCGCGGAGACGGTGAAGCGCACCGCGGTCGAGCTCGGCGGGAAGAACCCGAACATCGTCTTCGCCGACACCGACATCGAGCTCGCCGTCGACTACGCGATGCTCGCGGTGTTCCTGCACTCCGGCCAGGTCTGCTCGGCCGGCGCCCGGCTGATCATCGAGGACTCGATCGCCGACGAGGTGGTCGACGAGATCGTCCGGCGGGCGCAGCTGATCAAGCTGGGCAACGGGCTGGACGACGGCGTGGAGGTCGGCCCGCTGGTCTCCGCGGCGCACCTGGCCAAGATCGAGGACTTCGTCGCGGCCGCCCGCACCGAGGGCGCGACGATCCGCTGCGGCGGGGCCCGCCCGGACGCCCCCGAGCTGAAGAACGGCTACTTCTACCTCCCGACGGTGATCACCGACCTGGCCCCGGGCTCGCGGCTGATCCAGGAGGAGACCTTCGGCCCGCTGCTGGCCGTCGAGCGCTTCACCACCGAGGACGAGGCGATCCGGCTCGGCAACGACACCAGCTACGGCCTGGCCGGCGCGGTGTTCACCCAGGACATGGCCCGGGCGAACCGGGTCGCGAACGCGCTGCGGCACGGCACCGTGTGGATCAACGACTTCCACCCGTACTTCCCCGGCGCCGAGTGGGGCGGGATGGGTCGCTCCGGCAACGGGCGCGAGCTCGGCCCGACCGGGCTGGCGGAGTACCAGGAGATCAAGCACATCTGGCACAACACCGCGCCGGAGCCGCAGCGGTGGTTCTCGGGGGAGGCGCAGGCATGACCGACACGTTCGACTACGTGATCGTCGGTGGGGGTTCGGCGGGTTGCGCGCTCGCCGCCCGGCTGTCCGAGGACCCGTCCGCCCGGGTGCTCCTGCTGGAGGCCGGCCCGTCCGACGTCGGCGACCAGGCGATCCTCCGTCTGACGGACTGGATGAACCTGCTGGACTCCGGCTACGACTGGGACTACCCGGTCGAGCCGCAGGAGCGGGGCAACTCGCACATGCGCCACGCCCGGGCCAAGGTGCTCGGCGGCTGCTCCTCGCACAACTCGTGCATCGCGTTCTGGACCCCGCGCGAGGACCTCGACGAGTGGGCCGCGTCCGGGCTGACCGGCTGGTCGGCCGACGAGTGCTGGCCGCTGATCGCCCGGCTGGAGACCAACGACGGCGAGTGGGACGGCCACGGCCGGTCCGGCCCGGTCAACCTCATGCAGATCCCGGCGCACGACCCGTGCGGCAACGCCCTGCTCGCCGCCGCGGCCGAGGTCGGGCTCCCGACGGTGCGGTTCAACGAGGGCCACACGGTCACCGACGGCGCCGGCTACTTCCAGATCAACTCGTTCCCGGACGGGACGCGGGCGTCGTCGTCGGCGTCCTACCTGCACCCGATCCTGGACTCGCGGCCCAACCTCGAGGTGCGCACCGACTGCTGGGCCTCCCAGGTGCTCTTCGACGGTGATCGGGCCGTCGGCGTCGAGTACCAGCGCGGGATCGGCCCGGGCCGGGAGACCGTCCGCGCCGACCGCGAGGTGATCCTCTCCGCCGGCGCGATCGACACCCCGAAGCTGCTGATGCTCTCCGGTATCGGCCCGGGGGAGCACCTGCGCGAGTTCGGCATCGATGTGCGGGTGGACGCCCCCGGCGTCGGGTCCAACCTGGACGACCACGTCGAGGGACTGGTCTTCTGGGACGCCGCGAAGCCGATGGTCACCGAGTCGACCCAGTGGTGGGAGATCGGCCTGTTCCACCGCACCGACCCTGGCCTGGACCGGCCGGACCTGATGATGCACTACGGCTCGGTGCCGTTCGACATGAACACGCTGCGCTGGGGCTACCCGACCACCGACAACGGGTTCTGCCTGACCCCGAACGTCACCCGCGGCCGGTCCCGGGGCACCGTGCGGCTGCGCACCCGCGACTTCCGCGACCGGGCCCGCGTCGACCCGCGGTACTTCACCGACCCCGAGGGTCACGACATGCGGGTGATGACCGCCGGCATCCGGCTGGCGCGGCGCATCGCCGAGCAACCGGCCCTGAAGGAGTGGGTGGCCGCCGAGTTGGCGCCGGGCCCGGACGCGGTCACCGACGACGAGCTGGCCGACTACATCTCGAAGACCCACAACACCGTCTACCACCCGGCCTGCACGGCGAAGATGGGCACCTCCGACGACCCGATGGCCGTCCTGGACCCGCAGCTCCGCGTGCGCGGGGTGTCGAACCTGCGGGTCGCGGACGCCTCGGCGATGCCGTTCCTGCCGGCGATCAACCCGAACATCACCACGATGATGATCGGGGAGAAGTGTGCGGACTTCGTCCGCCTGTGAGTACTTTTCGTGGTCCTGACCACGAAAAGTACTCACAGGCGCGGCAGCGCCTTCGCCGCCTCGACCAGGCTCGGGCCGTACCAGGTCAGCAGCCGGCCGCTGACCAGCACGGACGGCGCGGCGAAGGCCTCCGGGCCGTCGTCGGCGGTGAACAGGTACGGCTCGTCCGGCAGCACGACCAGGTCGTGGTCGGGGAGGTCGGCGGGGTCGAACCGGGGGTAGCGCTCGGGGGAGTCGCCGAGCGCGTTGACGATCCCGAGCCGTTCCAGGATCGCGCCGGTGAAGGTGTCCGACCCGACCGCCATCCACGGCCGTCGCCAGATCGGCACGACGGCGTGGCGTGGCGGGTCCAGCGGCTCGATCGCCGCCCACCGCGACCGGGCCTCGCGCAGCCAGTCCGGTTCGGACAGTCCACACGCGGCCAGCATCCGGCCGAGCGAGTCCAGCCCGCCGTCGACGTCGCGGATGTCGGTGACGTAGACCGGCATCCCGGCGTCGCGCAGGGCGTCGAGGTCGGGGAGCCGGTTCTCCTCCTGGTTGGCCAGCACCAGGTCCGGGGCGAGCGCGACGATCTTCTCGACGTCCGGGTTCTTCGTGCCGCGGACCCGGTCGGCGGCGAGGCCGGGCGGGTGCGTGCACCAGTCGGTCGCGCCGACCACCAGCCCCGGCGCCGTCACCTCGACGGCCTCGGTCAGCGAGGGCACGAGCGACACCACGCGCCGCACCCGCTCCGGCACCGCGACGTCGCGGCCCTCGTCGTCGATCACCCGTCGCACCCCCTGACCGTAACCGCTCAGATGCCGAGCAGCGTGTGCCCGTGAGCGGTGAGGAACGTGCACAGGGCGCGGACCGGCGGCGTCGGCCGATCTCCGGACAGGTGCACCATGCCGAGCGGGCGCACGGTGCGCGGTGCACGGACGGGAAGCTGCACGACGCCGGGGACGTCCGGCCCGGCCGGCAGCAGCGCGACGCCGAGGCCCGCGCCGACGAGCCCGCGCAGCGTCTCCGTCTCGCCGCCCTCGAAGGCCGGCTGCGGCCGGAAACCCGCCTCGGCGCACCAGCTCTCGACCTGGCCTCGCAGGCCGTAGCCCGGCGCGAAGAGCAGGAACGGCTCGCCCGCGGCCGCGGCGAGCTCGACGCCGGCCGGGGCGGCGGCGAGGCGGTGCGACACCGGGACCGCCAGGCGCAGCTCCTCCTCGGCGAGCACGACGGCGGTGAGGTCCGGCTCGTCGGGCATCGGCGAGGTCAGCGCGACGTCGACGGTGCCCGCCCGGACCCGCTCCAGCAGCGCCGCGTGCGGGCTCTGGACGAGCTCGATCCGGATCCCCGGCGACGTGCGCCGCAGCCCGCGCAGGATCCTCGGCACGGCGACCGGGCCCATCGTGCCGAGGAAGCCGAGCGAGGCCCGGCCGGTGGCCGGGTCGGCGTCGCCGGCGATCTCCGCGGCCGCGGCGGCCAGCTCGGCGAGCGCGGCGTCGGCCCGGACGCGCAAGGCCTGCCCGGCCGCCGTGAGCCGCAGCCCCCGCCCGGCCCGCCGGAACAGGGCGACGCCGAGGTCGTCCTCCAGCCGCGCGATCGCCCGGGACAGCGTCGGCTGCGGGACGCCGATCTCCTCGGCCGCCCGGGTCAGGTGCCCGGTCCGTGCGACGGCGGCGAACCGGTACAGCGCGGGCGCGAGCGACTCATGCACTTCTGCATCGTACGGCGCGCAATCATGCATTGGACTCATCGTAGAGGTGGAGCCTACGGTCGTGTGCGATGACAACGACCGGGCGGACAGCGACCGAGCAGCGCACCGCGCCGCCGCACGAACGTGGCACTCCGGGTTTCCGCCGGCTCGGGGCCGCGCTGTGGCTGTCCGGGCTGGCCACCTTCGTGCTGGTCTACAGCGTGCAGGGGCTGCTGCCGACCCTGTCGGCGGAGTTCGGTGTCGGCTCGTCGACCGCCAGTCTGGCGCTGTCCGCGACGACCGGGACCCTGGCGCTGGCGGTGCTGCCGCTGTCCGCCGTCACCGAGTCGTGGGGCCGGGCCCGGGTGATGACCTGGGCGCTCGCGGTCTCGGCGGTGCTGGCCGTGCTGGCCCCGCTGGCGCCGACCTTCGAGGCGCTCGTGGTGATCCGCGCACTGCAGGGGGTCGCGCTCGCCGCGCTGCCCGCGCTGTCGATGGCGCACCTCACCCACGAGGTGTCGCCGCGGTACCTGGGTGGCGCGGTCGGACTGCTGATCGCCGGGAACTCGCTCGGTGGGCTCTCCGGGCGGCTCGTGGCGTCCTGGGTGGCCGAGTTCGGCGGCTGGCGCGCCGGGCTGGCCGCGGTCGGCGCGGTCTCGGTCGCGGCGACGGTCGCCTTCCGGCTGCTGCTGCCCCCGCCCACCGCGCCGACGCCCGCGCGGACCCGGCTGCGCGATCTCGGCGCGCCGCTGCGCCGGCACCTGACCGACCCCGGTCTGCTGTGCCTGTTCGGGATCGCCTTCCTGTTGATGGGCGCGTTCGTCACGGTCTACAACTTCCTGGGCTTCCGGCTGCTCGCGCCGCCGTTCGCGCTGCCCGGTGCGCTGGTCGGGCTGGTGTTCCTCGGCTACCTCGCGGGGAGCTGGGCGTCGACCGGCGCCGGGCGGCTGGGAGACCGGTTCGGCCGGCGTCCGGTGCTGTGGACCTCGGTGCTGCTCACCCTGGCCGGGATCTGGACGACGGTGCCCGACCTGCTGGGCGCCGTGCTCGCCGGGCTCCTGGTGATCACCGTCGGGTTCTTCGGCGCGCACTCGGTCGCCAGCAGCTGGGTCGGCCGGCGCTCGGCGCTGCTGGCCGGGGCGGTGCCGGCTCAGGCCGCGTCGCTCTACCTGGTCGCCTACTACGCCGGGTCCAGCGCCGGTGGCGCGGTGGGCGGCGTCGTCTTCGACCACGCCGGGTGGACCGGCGTCGCGGGCTACGTCACCGCGCTGCTGCTCGGCGCGCTCGGGCTCGCACTGGCCCTGCGGCGCATCCCGGCGCCCGCCCGGTAGCTGCGCCACTCCGTGGCTCGGCCCGCACCGCGACGCCGTTCCCGCGCACGGCCAGGTGCGTCGTCCGTGCGGGGCGCCGTCAGCGGCAGATCACCCAGCCGGATGCATCGGGTTGTCCGGCACGGGATGTCGCAGTCGCCCCGGTCGGGCGATGATCGACACGCCGGTCGAGGGCAGGCGAACGGGTGATCTCGCTACCACCACGGAAGCATCGCTCACCCGTGTGGAGTAGGCGACCCGGTGTCAGCCGCGCAACCCGGTCTGAGACGGTGGAGTCTCCCCAGCACCCCGAACGTCACCCGGGAGGAACCATGCGGAAGGCTCGACGCAAGCTGTCGAAGGCCGCCGAATCGTTCGTCGAGGCCCTCAGCATTCTCGGTGGTTGGAACCGCGGACGCCGTCGCGCGCGCCGCTGAACCAGCGTCAGACCGGCAGGTCGGTCGATCGCTTTCCACTTGCCACACCGGAAACCACTCGCTACGGTTTCCGGCATGGAAAGCGATCCCCGGGACGATCTTGCGATCATCGAGCGTGCGGAGGCGGCGCCCTACGTCAGCTACCCGGCGACGCCACGGTGGATGTACCCGGCGTTCGCTCTCTGGGTCGGCGCCTACACCGCGGCCTACGCGCTGCTCGAGGTGCACGCGCTGCTGTTCCTCGCGGTCGTCGTGGGCCTGCTCGGCGCGATCATCCTCGCGCTGCGGTGGATGCACCGCTGGCACGGCGCCCTGCCGCTGCCCGGCCGGGGCACCCCGCCCGCGGAGATCACGCGGGTCTACCGGCAGTACTTCGCCGGGATCGCGGTGCTCGTCGTCGCCGTCGTCGTGCTCGGCCTCACCGCCGGGATCGCGGTCGCGAGCGTGGCCGGCGTCCTGCTCAGCTATCCCGGTCTGCTGGCGTTCGACCGCGCCTACCACCGCGCGGCCGCCGCGGTCCGGGAGCGCCTGGCGTGATCGACGGCCTCGACCCGACCATCCACGCCCCGAAACGGCTCGCCGCGATGGCGGTGCTCGACAACTCGATGTCGACGTCGTTCCGGTTCCTCGCCGAGCACCTGCGGATCAGCGCGTCGGACCTGTCGAAGCACATGTCCGCGCTGGAGGCCGCCGGCTACGTGACCGTCCGCAAGGACGGCCGGGGCAGGGGTGCGACGACGACCTTCTCGCTGACCGCGGACGGGCGGCGGGCCTACACCGCGCACCGCGCCGCGTTGCGTGCGCTGCTCGACGAGTCGCCGACCGACGTCTCCGGAGGAGCCGGGCGCTGAGCCTCGTAGGCGTGCGGTACCGGATGGGCCGATTTGCTTAGCTTGTGGTAAGCAAATAAGAGTCCGCTTCCTCCCGCAACGCCAGGTGGCTCACTTCGTGTCAGACATCGCCCACGACACCGACCGGCCGCGCACCGTCTCCGCAGACCCGCCGCGGCCGCGCTCGGGGGCCGACGATCCGCCGCGGCCGCGGCGGTACGCGGTGTTCGCCGTCGTCGGGCTGGCGTTGCTGATGTTCTCGCTGGATCAGACCTCGGTCGCCACGGCGCTGACCACGATCAGCACCGACCTCGGCGCCGACCTCGCGTGGACGGGCTGGGTCATCACCGCCGCGGCGGTCGGCCAGATCCTGGCGTTGCCGCTGGGCGGGTGGCTGTCCAACCGGTTCGGCGGGCGCTGGATGTTCCTGGGCGGCGTCGCGCTGTTCACCCTGTTCTCCGTGCTCAGCGCGTTCAGCGGCAGCATCGGCCAGCTCATCGCCTGCCGCTTCGCCCAGGGGCTCGCCGGCGGGGTGATGATGCCCGCCGCCAGCGGGGTGGTCGCCTACCAGTTCGGCCGTGACCGGGACCGCGCGCTCGCGCTGTTCACCAGCGTGTTCCCGATCGGGGCGATCGCCGGTCCGCTGCTCGGCGGGGTCATCCTCACCACCTGGACCTGGCACGGGATCTTCCTGGTCAACCTGCCGGCCGGGATCCTGCTGCTGGCCGCGGGCGTGCTCCTGGTACCGGATCCGCCCCGGCCGGGGCAGGCGCGGATGGACGTGCGCGGGATCGTCCTGCTGGTGCTGACGCTGCTCGGGCTCATGCTCACCGTGACCCGTCTCGGCGCGCTGGGCGTCGCCGGGCCGAGCCTGCCCGTCACGCTCGCCTCGGCGGCCGTCGCCGTCGGGGCCGGGGCCGTGTTCGTCCGGCACACCCGCCGGCGGCCCGACAGCGTCATCCCGCTGCGGCTGCTCACCGGGCGCGGGCTCGGGAGCATGAACGCGGCCAACGTACTGTTCGGCGCGGTCGCGATCGGATTCTCGGCGACGCTGCCGCTCTACGCCCAGGTCCGCTACGGCATGGCGCCACTCGCCGCGGGGGTGATGCTGACCGGCCGCGCGGTCGGGACGATCGTCGCCTCGGCGCCCGCGGTGGTGCTGCTCCGGCGCACCGGGCACCGTCCGCTGATGCTGGCCGGGATCGCGATGATCGTGACCGGCCTGGTCGCGACCGCGGTGCCCCCTCCCGGCGTCAGCGCCGAGCTCTGGCTGCTGCTCGGGACGACGGTGCTCGGGCTCGGCACCGGCCTGGTCATCCCCGCGTCGAACAACGCGGGGATGCACCTGGTGCCGGACGAGGTGGCCGCCGTCTCCGGGCTGCGGATCATGTTCCGGCAGATCGGCGGGATCGTCGCGGTCTCGACGATCACCGCGGTGATCAGCGCGAGCGACCGGCCCGGCGTCGCCGGCGGTATCGCGTTCGTCGTGCTCGCCGTGCTGCTCGTCGGGGCGGGGACGCTGGCCGCGCGGGTGCCCAACCACCGCGGCCGCTGGTGAGGCGGCAGCGCGGAGCGCGTCACATGTTGCGCCGGTACTGGCCCCCGACCTCGAAGAACGCCGTCGTCAGCTGACCCAGTGAGCACACCCGGGCCGCGCGCATCAGCTCGTCGAACACGTTGCCGTCGCCGGTGGCCACGTCCTGCAGCCGACGCAGCGCCAGTTCCGCCTCGTCGCGGTGCCGGGTCTGGAAGTCCTCGAGCCGGTCGAGCTGGGAGCGCTTCTCGGCCTCGGTCGCCCGGGCCAGCTCGACCTCCTGTGGCCCGCCGTCGTCGTCGCCGGGCTTCAGGAAGGTGTTGACGCCGACGATCGGCAGCTCGCCGGCGTGCTTGCGGTGCTCGTAGAGCATCGACTCGTCCTGGATCCGGCCGCGCTGGTAGCCGGTCTCCATCGCGCCGAGCACGCCGCCGCGCTCGGTGATCGACTCGAACTCGCGCAGCACCGCCTCCTCGACCAGGTCGGTCAGCTCGTCGATCACGAACGAACCCTGCAGCGGGTTCTCGTTCATCGACAGGCCCCACTCCTTGTTGATGATCATCTGGATGGCCATCGCGCGGCGCACCGACTCCTGCGACGGCGTGGTGATCGCCTCGTCGTAGGCGTTGGTGTGCAGTGAGTTCGCGTTGTCGTAGAGCGCGCACAGCGCCTGCAGCGTGGTGCGGATGTCGTTGAAGTCCATCTCCTGGGCGTGCAGCGACCGGCCGGAGGTCTGCACGTGGTACTTCAGCTTCTGGGACCGCTCGTTCGCGCCGTAGCGCTCGCGCATCGCGATCGCCCAGATCCGGCGGGCGACCCGGCCGATCACCGTGTACTCGGCGTCCATCCCGTTGGAGAAGAAGAACGACAGGTTGGGCGCGAAGTCGTCGATGCTCATGCCGCGCGCGAGGTAGCTCTCGACGAAGGTGAAGCCGTTGGCGAGGGTGAACGCGAGCTGGCTGATCGGGTTCGCCCCGGCCTCGGCGATGTGGTAGCCGGAGATCGAGACCGAGTAGAAGTTCCGCACCTGGTGGGCGATGAACCACTCCTGGATGTCGGCCATCATCCGCAGGGAGAACTCGGTGGAGAAGATGCAGGTGTTCTGGCCCTGGTCCTCCTTGAGGATGTCGGCCTGCACCGTGCCGCGGACGTTTGCCAGCGCGTAGGCGGTGAGCTCGTCGCGCTCGGCGTCGTCCGGCTCGCGGTCGTGCTCCTGGCGGAAGTTCTCGACCTGCTGGTCGATCGCGGTGTTGAGGAAGTAGGCCAGGATCGTCGGCGCGGGACCGTTGATCGTCATCGAGACCGATGTGGACGGTGAGCACAGGTCGAAGCCGTCGTAGAGCGCCTTGAGGTCGTCCAGGGTGGCGATCGAGACGCCGGAGGTGCCGACCTTGCCGTAGATGTCCGGGCGGGTGTCCGGGTCGTGCCCGTAGAGGGTCACCGAGTCGAACGCCGTCGACAGCCGCTTTGCGTCCGATTCGGACGAGAGGTACGTGAACCGCCGGTTGGTGCGGAACGGGTCGCCCTCGCCGGCGAACATCCGCGCCGGGTCCTCGCCGGAGCGCTTGAACGGGAACACACCCGCGGTGAAGGGGAAGTACCCGGGCAGGTTCTCCCGGCGCAGGAACCGCAGGAGCTCGGCGTCGTCGTCGTAGCGGGGGAGCGACACCCGGCGCAGCGTGTTGCCGGACAGCGTCTCGCGGGTCAGCGGGGTGCGGAACTCGCGGTCCCGCACGGTGTAGACGTACTCGTCGCCCGAGTAGTCCTCGACCCGCTGCGGCCAGGCCGCGAGCAGCTCGGCCGACCCGGCCGGGAGCTCCTTCCCGGCGCGCTCCAGCGCGTCATCCACATCGGACCCGCCGACGAGCTGCTGCGCGGTGCGCAGGTGCTGCACGGTGCGTGCCGCGCCCGCCTGGGTCTCGGTGTCGGCGTGGTAGCCGCGAACGGTGCCGGCGATGTCGGCGAGGTAGCGCACCCGCTCCGGCGGGATGACGGCCGCGTGCTCCGACGACGTCTTGGTGTCCACAGCAGGCAGACGGCCCTCTGCGACGGTCAGTCCGCCGGCCGCCAGCAGGTCGCGCAGGTGCTGGTAGAGCGCGGTGACGCCGTCGTCGTTGAAGGTCGCCGCCGAGGTGCCGAAGACCGGCATGTCCTCCCAGCTCGCGCCGAACTCCTCGCGGTTGCGCACCAGCTGGCGGCCGACGTCACGGCGGGCGTCCTCGGCCCCGCGGCGCTCGAACTTGTTGATCGCGACGACGTCGGCGAAGTCCAGCATGTCGATCTTCTCGAGCTGGGAGGCCGCGCCGAACTCGGGCGTCATGACGTAGAGCGAGTGGTCGACGAACCCGACGATGCCGGCGTCGCCCTGGCCGATGCCGGGGGTCTCGACGATCACCAGGTCGAACGCGGCCGCGCGCAGCACCGCGATCGCGTCGCCGAGGTGCTCGGGCAGGGAGCCCGCCTCGGTGCCGCGGGTGGCCATGGAGCGGAAGTAGACGTGCTCGCCGCCGAGGGCGTTCATCCGGATCCGGTCGCCGAGCAGCGCGCCACCGCCTCGGCGCCTCGTCGGGTCGACGGCGAGCACGGCGATCCGGAGCTTGTCCTCCTGGTCGAGGCGGAACCGGCGGACCAGCTCGTCGGTCAGCGACGACTTGCCGGAGCCGCCGGTGCCGGTGATGCCGAGGACCGGCACCGTGCGCTGCGTCCCGCCGATCCGCTCGCGCAGTTCCTCCGGGAGCCGGCCGGCCTCGGCGAGGGTGAGCGCGCGGGCCAGCGTGGACGGTTCGCCGGAGAGCACGCCGTCGAAGAAGGCGGAGCGTGCGGAGCCGACCGTCGATACCGACGACGGTGGCTCGGCCGTCAGATCCGTGTCGCACTCCCGGATCATGATGTTGATCATCCCGGGTAGACCCAGGTGCTGGCCGTCCGCGGGGGAGAAGATCCGCGACACGCCGCGCGAGTGCAGCAGCTCGATCTCTTCCGGGACGATCACGCCACCGCCCCCGCCGTAGACCCGGATGTGCCCGGCACCGCGTTCGCGCAGCAGTTCGACCAGGTAGGAGAAGTACTCGACGTGGCCGCCCTGGTAGGACGAGATCGCCAGGCCCTGGACGTCCTCCTGGATCGCCGCGGACACGACCTCGTCGACGGACCGGTTGTGGCCCAGGTGGATCACCTCGGCGCCCTGGCGCTGCAGGATCCGCCGCATGATGTTGATGGCGGCGTCGTGGCCGTCGAACAGGCTCGCGGCGGTGACGAACCGGACCGGGTTCGACGGAACGTGCAGCTCGGTCATGACCCGCTCCTGGCGCCGGGGAGTCGGCGATGACCCGGCCCGATTTAGTTTGACATCCTAGTATCGGACGTACAAGAAATCGGGTGCGGCGTCACAGATCGTGTGGCGGCCGCGGCAGGCCGCGGCGCTCGCGCGTGGTGGTGCGGTCAGGCCGCGCGCGGAGTGGGCGGAGGGATCACCGGGTTCGGGGTCACCGGGTCCGGCGTGACGGGGGAACCCGTATCCGCGGGCTCCTCGGAGGCTCGGCCCGTGGTGCGCGCCTGCCGGGCGTGCCGGCCGGTGGGCCAGAAGGCATCGGCCGCGGGCACGGCAGGCCGGACGACGTCGGCCGGTGCCTGGCGGGCCCTCGCGAGCTTGCGCGCCCGCCGACGTTTCCCGATCATGCCGCCGACGAGCCCGATCGTCAGCAGTGCGAACCCGGATCCGATCATGAGCGGCACTGCGACGGCCGGGAATGCGGCTACCAGGAGGAAGGCCACGATCGGCCAGTACAGCAGCGCGCGCCCCGCTCCGCGTCGCGTCCAGTCGCGGTGTGGCGGCATGATCTATGCCTACCCGACGCGGCTGATCCTCATGCGCGACTCGCCGGATCGGGCGCGAGGTGTTTCGGGAGTTGGGGTGGGAATGTCATGAACGCGACATCGGGTCGCCACGCGGTCGATCCTTATGCGACCGATCTGGTCGCCGAGACCGATCTGCTCGCCGCGCTGCTGGCCGGAGCCGATCCGTCCCTGGATGTACCGACCTGTCCGGGATGGAGTGTCGCGCAACTGTTGCGGCATGTCGGGCGGGGTCATCGCTGGGCCGCGCAGATGGTCGCGTCCGGCGCCGACGAGGTGCTGGACCCGCGGGAGGTGGTCGGCGGGAAGCCGCCGGACCCCGACCCGGAGGCCGCCGCGCAGTGGCTGCGCGACGGCGCGACCGAGCTGCTCGACGCCGTCGTCGCGGCCGGGCCGGACGCGCCTGTGTGGACGTTCACCGGTCCGAAGCCGGCCGCCTGGTGGATCCGCCGGCGGGTGCACGAGGCCACGGTGCACCGGGCCGATGCGGCGCTCGCGCTCGGCGTACCCTTCGAGATCACCCCGGCGACGGCGGCCGACGGGATATCGGAGTGGCTCGACCTGCTCGCGGCCCGTCCCGCCGCGGAGGAGCCGCCGCTGCCGGAGGGCCGGACCCTGCACCTGCACGCGACCGACGACGGGCTCGGCACCGCGGGGGAGTGGACGGTCCGGGGTGCCGACGGCAGGGTCACCTGGGAGCACGGTCACGCCAAGGGCGACGCCGCGGTCCGTGCGTCGGCGGCCGACCTGCTGCAGGGCGTGCTGCGCCGGATCCCCGCCGACGACGACCGCCTGCAGGTCTTCGGGGACACCGCCCTCTGGCGCGACTGGCTGGCCCGCACCGGCTTCTGACCGGAGTGGCGCCGGGCTACCGGGCGGCGGGTACCGACGGCTCGCCGGTCCGCGGCCGCTCCGGCGTCAGCTCCACCTCCGCCGCCACGTCCAGCGTGGACGCCGTCCGTGGCCGCTCGAAGCGGCAGGTCGCGCGCCGCCCGTCGAGGTCCAGGGTGGCGATCAGGTTGCCGAACAGCGGGCCCGCGGTGCGCTCCCAGGTGATCCCGGCCTTCCGGACCCCGCTGCCGCGCGTCCAGCCCGTCGAGAGCCGGGCGAGCAGGCGCGACCAGCTGACCCGGAACAGCACCCGCATGAACCCGGGCACGATGTTGTGCACCGGCGAGCAGGTGAGCTGGTAGGCCCGCGAGTGATCACCACCGGCGCCGTCGTGCACGTCCGCGCGGGCCGCGTACGAGTGGTGGACGTCCCCGGACAGCACCGACACCGTCGCCGGGGCCGGGTGCTCGCCGCGCGGCCGGGAGGCGTCCCGGATCAGTTCGGCCATCCGCGCGAACGAGTGCCCGAACGCCGGCCAGTGCTCCAGGTCCGCCTCCTGCCGCAGGAACTCGGACGCCCGGGCCACGCGTCCGCGGCCGTTCGCGCCCTTCTCCACCGCGGCCTGCAGGTCGGAGATCACCTGGGGCAGCAGCCACGGGATCGACGTGCCGAGCACCAGGTGGTCCAGCTCGCCCGGACGCAGCGCCCGCTCGGTGATCCAGTCGAACTCGGCGTCGGACACCATCTTGCGCGGCACCGTCTCGACGATCCGGCCGTTGCGCGAGTCGATGACGATCAGCCGGCTGCGGCCGAGTTCCCAGCAGAAGGTGAACCGCTCGTCCTTGTGCCGCGCCTCCCCCTCGCCGGTCTCGCGATCCCAGCGGTCGGCCCGCTCGACGAGCAGCGGCCAGGCGTCGCCGTCGGCGGCCCGCACCGCCTGCCAGTCGGGGTCGGCGTCCAGCTCGGCCGGCGTGAGGTTGCCCAGGTGCTGGTGGATCCAGTACGACGCCAGGCCGGCCCGGATCCGGTCGCGCCACCACGGCAGCCGGGCCACCTGTGCGCGCCAGGTGCCCGAGGTGTTCCAGTCGTCCCGCACGTCGTGGTCGTCGAAGATCATCGCGGTCGGGACGGTGGACAGCATCCAGCGGACCTCGGGGTCCGACCAGGTGTCCCGGTAGAGGCCGGAGTACTCCTCGAAGGACACGATCTCGTCGTCCGGCCACTCCGGGCGCCGCCGGCCGCGCCCGGCGATCCGCCGCCGGGTCTGCGGCGTGAGCTCGTCGGCGTAGACCTGGTCGCCGAGCAGCAGCAGGACGGTCGGCCACTCCTCGTGCGGCCGGCCCGCCATCCGGGTCGCGTAGGCGTCGAGCGCGTCCAGGCCGAAGCGGCGGGCCTGCCTCGGATCGGCCAGCTTCACGTACCGGCAGGACCCGAACACGATCCGCTGACGCGACGCGCTGGCCGGTCCGCGGGTCGGGATGACGCTCGCCGGGAACGGCGAGGACGGCGGTGGCCAGGCCCGCTCACCGTCGAGGTGCACCTCGTAGGGGGTGCGGGTGTCCGGCTCGAGCCCGGTCACGACGACGATCGCGTAGTGCAGCCCGGCGATCTCGACGGTGTCGGCGCCGCACCCGAGCACCTCCACCCGGCTGCGGCGGTCGGTCTGTACCCAGACGAGGGCGGAGGTGTCGTCGACGTGCCGCAGCACCGGCCCGAGCAGGAGAGTCATCGCGACAGAGCGTAACGCCGCGCACCGGCTAGCGGGTGAGCACGAACAGCAGCGCCGCCAGCGCGAGCAGCCCGGTGGCCAGCGCGGTCGCCGCGACGATCGCCCCGCCACCGACGTGGCCGGGCAGCTCGGCGGTCAGCCGCCGGTGGGTCTGCCGGTAGCGACGCTCCGCGGCGACCAGCAGGCCGGCCGCGGTGATCAGCCCGACCATGCCGGGCAGCAGCAGCCAGGCGCTGCCGCCGGCGTCCGGGAGCACCCGGAGCGCGATCAACGAGCCGACGGCGAGGGCGATCGCCGTGCGGCGCCAGGCGAGCCCCGTCCGCTCCGGCTGGAGGCCGGCGTCGAACAGCGCACTCACCGGAACAGCACGCCCAGCACGACGAGCACGCCCGCGGCGAGGACGGCGACGGCCGTTGGCAGCGCCAGGATCGGAGCGGGGAGTGGCCGCGACCGGCGCAGCGCGCGTTCGGTGCCGTACCACCCGGCCCAGGCCTGCAGCGGGGTCAGCAGCCCGGCGACGATCAGCAGCAGCGAGGCGGACAGACGCAGCTCGGGGTGCAGGTCGAGGCCCAGCGCCTCCAGCGCCACGCCGGCGGCGATCAGCGCCAGCGCGGTGCGGATCCAGGCGAGAAAGGTCCGCTCGTTCGCGAGGGTGAAGCGCGGGTCGGGCTCCGAGCCGCACCGGAACAGCCGGGCGGGGAAACGGTGCGGGGACGCCGTGCCGGTCGCCGGATCGGTGTCGTGGGACGGGGTCGTCATGCGGGGTCCTCTCGTTCCCGCCGACCGTAGACCGCGACCGCACCCGCTCCACCGTCCCGGGGTATCGGGGGTCTCCCGGGACGGTGGCGGGACGAGGAGGTCCGGACGACCGGGACGGAATGCTCGTGGGGGGAGGTGAGCATCCCGCCCCGGTCCTGGGGAGGGGATCCGGACACCCCGAGATCAGGAGACCAGCGCGGGCAGCCCGGTGGTGCGGGGGCGGTGCTCGTCGGGCAGGGTCCAGTGCGCGGTCAGCGCGCGCGGGGCCCTGCTCTGCGGGGCCGCGGCGGGCCGTCGCGGACCGCCCGCCCGCAGGTGCGCCAGCCGGTCGAGGAGCGCGTCGACGACGATCGGCACGAGCAGCGGCACCAGGGCGTCGACGAGGTGCCGGCCGACGCCGACACCGCTCCGGTCGCCGGTCCCGTCGCGGAGCTCCGGGACCGGAGACCGGCCCGCGGCGACGGCATCGGCCGACGCGGGTCCGGCGGTGGACCGGTGGATGGCGCCGCCGACGATCCGCGCGGCGGACCGGCCGGACAGCAGGAGCTCGACGACCGCCCTGCGGATCTCCGGGTCGCTCGGCCGCGCGCCGTCGGCGTGCACCAGCACGCTGACGATCCCGCCGTCCGGTGCGCGTCGCTTCTCGGCGATGCGCTCGGTCAGGTGGTCCAGGAAACCGGCCACCCGGCCGAACCGGAGCAGCTGGTCCGGGGCGCCCGGTCCCTCGCCGTCGCGGTCCTCCTGCGGGCCGAGGAGCACGGAGGCGTCCTCGGTGAACCGGCGGATCCGGTCGGCGTCGTCATCGGGGAGCCCGAGCACGCGGGCGATCGTGCGGATCACGAACGGTTCGGCGTACTCGGCCATGAGGTCGCCCTGCCCGCGTTCCGCGAGCTCGTCGAGCAGGCGGTGCGCGAGGTGCTCCATGCCCGGGCACGCCAGCCGCACCCGGTTCGGGGCGAGGGCCCGCCGCACGAGCGCGTCGATCTCCCGGTTCCGGTCGCCGCCGCAGCCCGGTCCGGGGTCGGTGTGCGGGGCGTCGTGCCGCGGGGCGTACGCCGCCGCCGTGCTGCATCGAGAGATCATCATGGCTCTCGTTCCTCCGAGAGTTGCCGTCGCGGTGGTGGTTGACACCCGGGTGCCGTCGGGGGCCTGGCACCCGGGTGTCGGTCTGGGGTGGTGACATCCACCGTGGCGGGGTGCGGTGCGGAACGAAAGCGCTGCTGCACCCGTGGGCAACATCGGGACGGTGTCGTGCGCGGAGGGGCAACAGGGGTAGCGGTCCTTGACGACGTGGACACCGTCGGTGACCAGCTCCTACAGTATTGGCGATGCGCAATGCAACGGTTATCGTCGCCGTCGTGACGGGGTGACGCCGTGGGCCGGGTGATGGACATCGGCGCTCTGCCGCCCGCCGACCGTCTGGACGCCTGGCGGACGGGCGCCGACAGGTTGATCCACCCCATGCTCATCCTGACCGACGGACGTCCGGCGCACGGGCGGGTCGTCGTCGGCGACGACCTGGGGATCCGGACGATCCGGATCACCGGCGGGGCCTGCACCGTCGAGCGGCCGAGCCGGCTGATCCGCGGTGACGAGGCTCCCCAGCTGCACCTGATGCTCACCCTCGACGGCCGGATCGACATCGAGCAGGGCGACGCCGGTGCGCAGGTGGGGGGCGGCGGGCTCGCCTGGTACGCGAGCACGGAGTCCTACCGGGCGCACGCACCCGGGGAGTTCGACCTCCTGCACGTACTGCTGCCGGGGTCGGTGGGGCCGCTGATCCGCGACGTGCTCGGACCGCCGTCGACGGCCCTGCCGGCGCAGGAGGCGTCGACCCGCCTGGTCGCGTCCCTGATGCGCGGGATCGTCGCCGCCCAGGCCGTGTCGGTCGGCGGGCCGGCCCCCGGGACGCTGGAGGCCGCGCTGCTCGGCCTGCTGGGCGCGCTGCCGCGTCGTGCGCAGCGGCCCCGCGACGATCCCAGGGAGGCCCTGTTCGACACGGCGGTCCGCTACATCCACGACCACCTCGGTGAGACCGACCTGAGCCCGGCCCGGATCGCCGCGGCGGTCCCGGTCTCGGTCCGTTACCTGCACCTGCTGTTCGCCGAGCGCGAGATGTCGGTCGCGGGGTACGTCCGGGAGGAGCGGTTGCTCGGCGCCGCCCGGGATCTGGCCGATCCGGCGCACGCCCATCGGAAGGTGGGGGAGATCGGGCGTGCTCGTGGGTTCGTCAGTGCGGCGCACTTCAACCGGTCGTTCGCCCGCCGGTTCGGGCGCACGCCCGGCCGTCACCGGGAGTCCGGCGGTGGTCCGGCACTGCCGCGGGCGGGCTGACCAGCGACGACCGGGCTGCGCGACGACGACCGGGCCTCCCACATCGTGGACACCGCCGCGGCGGCCTCTTACGATTGGGTGGATGCATCGTGCAATCGTGGTCTCCGCGACCACGCCGGGAGCGAGGTCGTGAGCCGGGTCTTCGACATCAGTGCGCTGCCGCCGGAGGAGCGTCTGGCCGCCTGGCGGAAGAACTCCAGCGAGTTGATCCACACCATGGACGTGCGGGTGACCGCACCACCGACCCGCGCCCGTTTCGTGTCCGGTGACGACCTGGGGATCCGGACGACCAGGGTCATCGGCGCCGGGTCCGTCGCCGAGCGCTCGCACCGCCTGATCGACGGTGCGGACGACGAGGACCTGCTGCTGACGCTGACGCTGGACGGCAGCTTCGACATCGAGCAGGGCGAGAGCGGCGGCACCTCCCGGGCCGGCGACCTCGCCTGGTACAGCAGCGCCCGGCCGTACCGCGTGGAGGCGCCCGGCCCGGTCGACCTGTTGCACGTCATCCTGCCCGGGAGGGTCGCCCCGATGCTGCGCGACGTGCTCGGCGGCCCCGGTGCGCCGCTGCCCCGGGACGCGGCGTCGACCCTGCTGGTCACGTCCCTCCTGCGGGGTATCGGAGCCGCGCAACCGGTCTCCGCCGCGGGCCCGCCGGGCGGCGACCTGGAGGGGGCGCTGCTCGGGGTGCTCGGCGCCCTCCCCCGGGGCAAGGGAACGTCGGACCGCGGCGGCGACGAGCGCGAGGCCCTGTTCGACGCCGCGGTCCGCTACGTCCACGACCACCTCGGTGAGGCGGATCTGGATCCGGCCCGGATCGCCGCGGCGGTCCCGGTCTCGGTCCGTTACCTGCACCTGCTGTTCGCCGAGCGCGAGATGTCGGTCGCGGGGTACGTCCGGGAGGAGCGGTTGCTCGGCGCCGCCCGGGATCTGGCCGATCCGGCGCACGCCCATCGGAAGGTGGGGGAGATCGGGCGTGCTCGTGGGTTCGTCAGTGCGGCGCACTTCAACCGGTCGTTCGCCCGCCGGTTCGGGCGCACGCCCGGCCGCTACCGCGCGTCGGGCGAGCGGGACCTGCGGCTGGTGGGCTGAGCGGCTCCTCAGGTCTCCTCGAGCGCCAGCAGCCCGGCTCCGATCTTGCCCGCGTCCCCCTTGAACGTCGCCGGGAGGACCGGCGGGATCGGGCGCGAGGTGGGGGAGTAGGCGAACTCGCGCGCTGCCCGGCGGGCCGGGTCGAGGAGCAGCTCGCCGGCGTCGACCAGACCGCCGCCGATCACCACCGCCTCGAACTCGAAGATCGCGTTGACGCTCGCGATCCCGATGCCCAGCGCCCGCCCGAGCCGCAGGAACAGCGACTGCGCGGTGCGGTCGCCGGCCATCGCCGCCATCGTGACGTGCCGGCCGGCCACCTCGCCGCCGCCGTCGGCGGCCAGCGTCGCGATCATGCCGTCCGGGTCGTGCGCGGCCGCGCTGCGGCCCATCCGGGTCAGCGCGGTACCCGAGGCCATGGACTCCAGGCAGCCGAAGTTGCCGCAGCCGCACTGCGGGCCGTCCGGGTTGACGTTCATGTGGCCGACCTCGGCGCCCAGCCCGTGCGGTCCGCGGTAGATCTTGCCGCCCAGCACGATCCCGGCGCCGATGCCGGTGCCGACGGTCAGCAGGATCATGTCGTCGTGCCGGGTGCCGCCGAGCCGGGCCTCGGCCAGGCCGGCGACGTTGCCGTCGTTGTCGACGACGGCCGGCAGTCCGGTCGACCGTTCCAGCTCGCCACGCAGGTCCCAGTCCCGGTAGGCGTTGTTCGGCGCCCACCGGATGCGGCCGACCGGCCACTCGACCGTGCCCGCCGCCCCGACCCCGATCGCGGACACCCCGTCGCCGGCCGGGCCGGCACGCAGGTCGGCGACCATCCCCCGGAGGAGGTCGTTCATCGTGTCCGAGTCCGAGGTGTCCGGGGTGTTGCGCCGCAGTTCGGCGTGGACCGTGCCATCCTCGCCCACGATCGCTCCGGCGACCTTCGTACCCCCGATGTCGAGCCCGATCGCCCGCCGTCCGTTCGTCACCCCGGCATGATTGCGACCCTTCGGTCGTGGCGCCACACCCGCCCCGGGTTTGCGGACGTCGAAGATCGGGGAAAGGTGGACCATGCCAGTCTTGCGACGAGTTGCCCGGCCGATGCTCGCGGCCGTCTTCATCTACGGCGGTGTCCAGGCGCTGCGCTCGCCCGAGGGGCATGCGCAGGCGGCGAAGCCCGTGCTCGACCAGACCGCCCCGGTGGTGGACCGGGTCGTGGAGAACGCGCCGTTGGAGCGGCGACCGGACAACGAGACCCTCGTCAAGATCGACGCCGGAGTGAAGATCGCGGCCGGCTCGCTGCTGGCGATCGGGAAGTTCCCCCGGCTCGCCTCCACCGCGCTGGCCGCCTCGCTGATCCCGACCACACTGGCCGGGCACCGCTTCTGGGAGGAGACCGACCCGGACCGTCGAGCCGAGCAGCAGATCCACTTCCTGAAGAACGTCGGGCTGCTGGGCGGGCTGCTGATCGCCTCCGCCGACACGCACGGCAAGCCGTCGCACGCCTACGTGGCCCGCCAGGCGGCCGAGCGCGCGCAGGTGAAGGCCCAGAAGGCCCAGGCGAAGCTGTCGTCGTCCGGTTCGGACACGGGCGCCCAGATCGCGGCCGGTCTCGCCGGTGCGGGCACCTCGATCGCGGCGGCCGCGTCCACCACCCGGGACCGCCTGGCCGACGCCGCCGACGAGTACGGCCCGGTCGTCCGGGAGCGGGCCGCCGAGCTGGGCGGGAAGGCGTCCGAGCAGGCGGCGCACCTCGGCGAGGTCGCCTCCGACCGGGCCTCCACCTGGTCCGACCAGCTCTCCGCGGCCGCTCAGCAGGCGGCGAAGAGGGCCGAGAAGCAGGCCAAGGCCGCCGAGAAGCACGGCGCCAAGCTGCAGAAGGTCGTCGACAAGAAGGGCAAGCACTACCGCAAGGCCGCCGGCAAGACCGGCGAGCGGTGGCGCAAGGAGGCCGAGAAGCGCCGCGCCCGCTGGGAGAAGCAGGCGCAGAAGGCCGTCCGCCGGGCCGAGAAGCGCGCCCCGGAATACGCCGACCGGTTCGGCACCCTGGTGACCCAGGCGCAGGCCCAGGCCGCCAAGCTCGGGTCGGACCTGGCCGACCGCGCCTCGGCCGCCGGTGCCGACGTCGCGAAGTCGGCCAAGGGCGCCGCGAAGGACGCCAAGAAGCGGGCCGAGGCCGCCGCGCGCTAGAGCCGGTCCCCGGCATGATCGCCGGGATCGTGACGGGAGCACCGCCCGCCGGTGCTCAGGTCACGGTCCCGGCGATCACTGCTGTACGGAGCCCAGGACCTGCAGTTCGCCGTCGTCCAGGGAGCGCACCTCGAGGGTGACCGGGCCGGGTGCGGCCGGCGGCCGCAGTGCGTTCGCCATGAGGGTGAACAGCACCTGGGTGCGGGCGTTGGTCGTGGCCTGGTCGGCGATCAGGTTCGGCAGCATCGCGCCGGAGCGCTTGCGCACCGTCAGCGGCAGCGTCGACAGCGACGTGAGCAGCCGGTGCAGCCGCGCGACGTCCGCCGCCCGGCCCGCGAGATCGCCCTCGACGAGCCCGCGCAGCGCGGGCATCCCCCGGCCGGGCGAGCGCATCAGGTGGTCGGATGCGCTGATCAGCAGACGGCGGGCGTCGAGCACGAGTGCCTGGTAGGCGCTGTGCACCGCACCCGGGAAGCCGGCCCAGCCGAGCCTGCCGACCTCGCCGAGGGACTCCCGCAGCGCGGCGCCCGGCATCCCGCGGCGGTCGGCACCGGCGACGACGCGCTCCCAGCCCGAGATCCAGGCGTGCGTCTGGTGCCGCAGCACCGACAGGTTCGCGGCGGCGGTGTCCAGCCCGCTCCCGGTGCCGATCGCGCCGTGTTCGAGCAGCTCGGTCTGGGCCGCCCGCAGCGACTCCTCGGCCGCCCGCAGCCGCGCGTCCAGCCGCAGCACGCTGTCCGGGGCGAACTCGGCTGCCGCGCCGCTCAGTTCCTCGAGGACCCGGCGCTGGGTGCCGATGGCGGAGATCTCGACGGCCGTCGTCAGCGTCAGCAGCCCGAGACCGACGCCCGGTGCGGGCAACGGCCCGCCCGGGCCGACCGACAGCAGCGCCGACGGTCCGCCCGCGCCGCCGGCCGGCTCGGCGCCGGTGAGGCACAGCAGCGGCTCCGCGCCGAAGCCCTCCGGCAGCGCGAGCCGGAAGGTCACCCCGGGCTCCGGGCCGCGCTCGCCGTGCCGGGTGAGCCCCCGTGCGAGCTCGCTCGACCCGGACAGCGGCTCGCCCCACGGGCGTCCGGAGTCCGGGGCGGCGGGTCCTGCCGGGCGGCGGCTGAGCAGCAGCGCGGGCCCGGGCGGGAAGCCGGGCCGGCTCGGCCGCAGGCGCACGGTCCGTTCCGGTGCGGGCGGTTCGGCGGCGTCCGGGCCGGAGTCCAGCGGGAGCACGGTGCCGCGGGGGTCGTCCTGCTGACCGAGCATGTCTCTCCAACGACGTCACGGGCCGCGAGGTCACTCGACCGGCGGGCGGGGGCGAGCCGCGGTCCCATACTGCCCTGCGCGTTTCCCGCGCCGGGCCTCGCCCCGGGGTGCCCACTACCGGTAGAACTCCGGTGTGGGGACCGCATACGTGATCGGCACGTACGACACCAAGGCTGCGGAGCTGGGGTTCGCGGCCGATCTGGTGCGCGCGGCCGGGGTGCCGGTGTGCCGGGTGGACGTGTCCACCTCCGGCGCGGACCTCCCCGGGGCCGGGCCCGACGTCACGGCCGCCGAGGTCGCCGCGCACCACCCGGACGGCGCGGGCGCGGTGTTCACCGGCGACCGGGGGAGCGCGGTCGGCGCGATGGCCGTCGCCCTGCGGGAGTTCCTGCTGTCCCGCCGGACCGGGGACGCCGCCGTCGCCGGTGTGCTCGGGCTCGGTGGTTCCGGCGGTACCGCGCTGGTCTGCCCGGTGTTGCGGGCGCTCCCGGTCGGCCTGCCGAAGATCATGGTGTCGACGGTGGCCTCCGGCGACGTGGCGCCCTACGTCGGTGCGGCGGACATCGCCATGCTGCACTCGGTGACCGACGTCGCCGGGCTGAACCGGATCTCGCGCCGGGTGCTCGGGAACGCCGCACACATGCTGTCCGGGGCGGTGTCGGCCCCGGTCGGCGCCACGGCGGCCGACGACCGCCCGGCCGTCGCACTGACCATGTTCGGCGTCACCACACCGTGCGTCACCGCGGTGCGCGAGCGGCTCGGCGACGCGGTCGACCCGCTGGTCTTCCACGCCACCGGCACCGGGGGGGCGGCGATGGAGAAGCTCGTCGGCGACGGCCTGGTCGACACGGTCCTCGACCTCACCACCACCGAGATCGCCGACCTGCTCGTCGGCGGCATCATGGCGGCGGCCGACGACCGGCTCGACGCCGTCGCCCGGACCGGCGTGCCCTGGGTCGGGTCCTGCGGAGCCCTGGACATGGTCAACTTCGGTGCGGCCGCGACGGTGCCGGAGCGCTTCGCCGGCCGGGTGCTCTACGAGCACAACGCGCAGGTCACGCTGATGCGGACCACGGTGGACGAGAACCGGGCGATCGGGGAGTGGCTGGCGGGCAAGCTGGACGCGCTGACCGGGCCGTGGCTGTTCCTGCTGCCGCTGGGCGGGGTGTCCGCACTGGACACGCCGGGACAACCGTTCCATGATCCCGAGGCGGACGCGGCGCTGTTCGCCGCGATCGAGTCCGGGGTGTCCGAGCCGGACCGGATCCGCCGGGTCCCGCACCACGTCAACGACGCCGCGTTCGCCGACGCGGTGATCGACGCCTACCGGGAGGTGCACCCGTGAGCCGGTTCGGCCGCGACGAGCTGATGGAGCGCTTCGCCGGCATGGCCGCGCGCGGGGAGCCGATCGTCGGCGGCGGGGCCGGCACCGGGCTGTCGGCCAAGTGCGAGGAGGCCGGCGGGATCGACCTCATCGTCATCTACAACTCCGGCCGCTACCGGATGGCCGGACGGGGCTCGCTGGCCGGGCTGCTCGCCTACGGCAACGCCAACGACGTCGTCGTCGAGATGGCCGCCGAGGTGCTGCCGGTGGTGCGGCACACGCCGGTGCTGGCCGGCGTCAACGGCACCGACCCGTTCCTGATCACCTACCGGTTCCTCGACGAGCTCGCCGGGCTCGGCTTCTCCGGCATCCAGAACTTCCCGACCGTGGGGCTGATCGACGGCGTCTTCCGGGCCAACCTGGAGGAGACCGGGATGGGCTACGGCCTGGAGGTCGACCTCGTCGCCGCCGCCCGGGCGAAGAACCTGCTGACCACGCCGTACGTGTTCTCCGCCGGCGACGCCCGGGCGATGACCCGGGCCGGCGCGGACATCGTGGTGTGCCACATGGGGCTGACCACCGGCGGCGCGGTCGGGGCGGAGACCAGCGTGTCGCTGGACGACTGCGTGGCCCGGATCGACGAGTGGGCGGCCGCCGCCCTGGAGGAGCGGGACGACGTGCTGGTGCTCTGTCACGGCGGGCCGATCGCGATGCCCGACGACGCCGCGTACGTGCTGTCCCGCGCGCGGGTCTGCCACGGGTTCTACGGGGCCTCGTCGATGGAGCGGCTGCCGACCGAGCGGGCGCTGACCGAGCAGACCCGGGCGTTCAAGAACGCGGTGGCCCGGTGATGGCGCCGCGGGGGCCGGTGCCGCCGCCCGGCGGGGACTGGCGGCGCCGGATGGCGGTGCGCGGCGGGAAGGTGTCGCACACGCTGGCGTCGCACGGGCTGCTGGTGTTCCTGCTCGCCGGGGTCGTTCTCGGCCTGGTCGTCGGGGTGTCGATCGGGCTCGCGCCGCCGGACCCCGGCGACCCCGAGCTCGGCGTGCGGCTGATCGCCGGCGCCATCGTCGGGATGATCTTCTGTGCGGTTCCGTCGGTGCTGTTCCTGGGGCTGCCGGCGCAGACGCTGGCCCGGTCCTACCTGCGTTCCGCGAGCCCGGAGGAGCGCGAGGCGATGTCCCGGGCCGCCGCGCGCGCCCCCGACTACGTGCCGGACGGTCTGCGCCACGGTTCGCGCTGGGCGCGTGCCTACTCCGGCAGCGTCGGTTCGGTGACCGCCTTCCACGGCATCGTCCGGACCGTGCCCGACGGGCCGGCCCGCGAGTGGCTCCAGGAGATCGGGAAGCGGCTGGACACCGAGCTCGCCGAGGCGCTGCGGCTGGCCCGGCTCGGCGAGACGGTGGAGGCCGGGGCGCCCGGCGGGGACGCCGCCCGCGACGTCGGCGCGCGGCTGGAGGTGGCCCGCACCGCGTTCCACGACACCACCGAGCACGCCGCGTCGATCGCGCTGGACCTGCGTGCCGACTCCGGGTTCGACGACGTCCGCGCCCAGCTCGACCAGCTCGCCGCGCAGGCCCCGCACCTGCGCCGGGAGACCTGACCGTTCCTGCGAGGAGACCCGATGCCCCGCCCGTACTCCAGCGCCGTGATCCCGGCGCCGCTGGCCGAGGTCTGGCCCCACGTCCGCGACTTCGGCGGCATCCACCGCTGGCACCCCGCCATCGTCACCTGCGAGCTCGTCCGGGGCGCGTCCGGCGCCGAGATCGGCGCGCGCCGGCGGCTGACGCTGCGCGACGGCGGCGTCGTCCTCGAGGAACTCCTAGCGCTCGACGAGCGCGGGCACGCGCTGACCTACGAGATCCTCGAGTCGCCGTTCGCGGTGCGCCGCTACGTGTCCACCGTGCGGCTGGCCCCGGTCACCGCGGTCGGGCACACCTTCGGCGAGTGGTGGACCGAGTTCGACGCCGACGCCGCCGACGAGGGCGACCTGGCCCAGCAGTTCGCCGACGGGGTGTTCGCCGCGGGCCTCGGCGCGCTGGCGGAACGCTTCGCGTGAGGCCCGCTCAGGCGCGTTCGACGCGGGCGTCCGGGCCCGGGCAGAAGATCGTCTCGGTGCGGTCGTCCCAGCGCACCCGGTAGCGCGGCTCGTCGGTGGCTCCGGCGATCACCTCCAGCACCTCGCCGTGCCGGCGGCCGTGGTCCACGATCGCGGCCTCGACGACGATCCGGTCTCCCACTGCGGCCGTGTCGTACATCCCTGCCTCCCCGGATGGGCGTAGCCACCCACCATCCCACCGTCGGCAACCGGCGTCACCAGCCGCGCAGGTCGACCGCCCAGGTGTCGAGGACCTCGGCGTCCGGGCCGTCGCCGTCGACGACGTGCAGGCGCTCGTGCAGCACGACGGTCGGGTCGACGTGCGCGGGCAGGATCCGGATCCGGTCGCCGGCCCGCAGCGGGGTTCCGGGGGTGTACGTGAGGTGCTCGTCGGCGCACGAGACGACGGTGCCGCCGGGCACCGTCGGGTGGCCGTGGTCGGTCGCGAGCGCCTTGAGGCCGGCGTCGGCGACCGCCCGCCCCTCTCCCGCGAACACCACGGTGGACAGGACCGTGAGCGCCTGCCGGAACGGCAGCCCGGCCGCGGTGTAGGCGGTGTCCATCAGCGCGTACGACCCGGCCTGGATCTCGGTGACGAACGTGTTCATCGCGTGCGTACCGGTCCCGCCGCCGGACACGATCTCGCCGCCGACGTCGGCGTGCGCGACGCGCAGCCGGTCGGTGCACCCGGTGGTACGACGGGCGCGCTCGGCCGGGTCGGCGAGCATCTGCAGGTGGCCCTCGTAACCCATCACGCCCCGCACGGTCAGCCCGGCCGCGCGGGCGGCGTCGGCGAGCGCCCCGGCGGTCTCCGGCGTGGTGCCGCAGCGGTGCTGGCCGACGTCGACATCGACGAGCACCTCCCGGACACCGCCGTCGGCGGCCGCGCGCACGGTCTCGGCCGAGTCGACGGCGACGGTCACCCGGGCTCCGTTGTCGACGACCCGCCCGAGTCGACGGGCGTCGAGCACCTCGTTGGCGAGCAGCAGGTCGGTGCCGAGACCGGCCGCCGCCATGCCCTCGATCTCGCGGATCGTGGCGCAGGTGAAACCGTGGTGACCGTGCGCGGCCTGCCGGGCGGCCAGGGCGGTCGTCTTGTGCGCCTTGACGTGCGGGCGCAGCCGCGGGCCGGGCAGGGCCGACGCCATGTCGGCGAGGTTGGCCTCCAGCGCGGCCGCGTCGACCAGCAGGGCGGGGGTGGTCAGGTCGGCGACGCGCACGGGTCTCCCGGTCGTGACGAGGGTCGGGGCGCGGGCCGCGGCACCCGGTGATCACCCTGGGGGTGGGGTGGCGACGGAGTCAACAACCGCGTCCGCCGCGGTCGCATCGTCCGGTTCCTCCTCGAGGCGTGGGCGGCGCCCTGCGTGTCGCCGACCGGAGCTCGGCCGCGCCGCGGGTAGCGTCGCCGGCGGCTCGGCCGGGTAGCTGTCCGGGCGGCGACGACCCGGGGGAGCGACGTGGCAGCACCGCTCCCGGTGACCTCGTCGCGCGCCGGCACCTCGCCCTCGCGGCCCGCCGGGGGGACGGGGTGAGCGCCCTGTGATGGGACGGACGCACGCGCTGTCCGGCGCGGTGCTCGGACTCGGGGTGTGCACCGTGGTGCCGCCGCCGCCCGGGCTGGTCCCGGTCGTCGTCGTGGTGTGTGCGCTGGCCGCGTTCGCACCCGACCTGGACCACCCGTCCAGCACCGCGACCCGCGCGCTGCCGCCGATCACCTGGCTGCTCTCCCGGATGATCCGGGCACTGTCGCGCGCGGTCACCGGGGTCGCGCACCGGGGCCTGTCGCACTCGCCGGTGTTCGCCGCGGCGATCGGGCTGCTGGTGTGGTGGGCGACGGGTCACGTGCTGCCCGAGGAGACGGCGGTCTGGACCGGGATCGCCGCGGGCGCCGGGTGCTGGATCGGGGCCATCGGCGACGAGCTCACCTCGGCCGGCAACCGGTTCGCGTTCTGGCCGCTGGCCCGCGTCCGGTGGCCGGACTTCCTGCGGTTCCGCACCGGCGGGCCCGGTGAGCAGGTCGTCGATCTGCTGCTCACCGGGGCCGGCCTGGTCCTGCTGTGGCGGATGCTGGTCTAGCGAGCGCGCTCGAAGGTGATCAGGATGCCGTCGACACCGCCCGGGCCGATCCGTCCCTTCACCTCGACCGACGTGATCGCCTTGAGCTGCCAGCCCTTCCCGGCGTGCTCGTTGAGGATCTTCTCGAGCTTGTCGCCGGACATCTTGCCGCCGATCAGCCCCTCACGGAGCTCGACGACCTTGTACTCGTAGTTGCTCATGCCCGGTGCAACGCGTCCCGTGTGGCCGGAGGTTCCCGTCATGATCGGGGTCGGACTACGCCGTGGTGAGGAGCCGGGTCAGGGCTTCCAGGTGCGGGCGGGCCTGGGACTCCTGGTCCCCTCCGCGCCGGCCGATGGCGACCCGTACCTCCTCCAGGGCCTCGACGCCGGTCGTCCGCTGATCGGACGCCTCGGACGTGGGCCGGCCCGACCCGTAGGCGAGCTCCTGGTCGACGATCAGCGCCTCGACGTGGTCCGAGGCGAGCCCGAGCGCGTCGCCCCAGCACTCCAGCGCGTCCAGGTAGTGGAAGTAGTTGATCAACGACCAGCTCCCGTCGAGCTCGATCCCGGCGTTGCGGTGGAACCAGCGGCGCACGACCTGGTCCAGCACCGGCGCGGTGCGGTCGCGGTGCGCGGCCCGGTGGGCGGCGGTGCAGAAGTAGACGAACTTCGTGCCGATCGCCGGACTGAGGTGGTGCAGACGCTCGGAGGCGAGCGACGCGAACGCCGCCCGGGGTCCCTCGTCGCGCGCGACCCGGGCCACCGACTGGAACACGAATCCCGCCTGCGGGTTCTGGGAGAGCACGCGTTCGGTGCGCAGTGCCCCGTAGCCGACCGGGCCGTACCCCCACACCATCGTCGCGACGAAGGCGCCGATCGCCCGGGCCTCGCTCTCGTGCGCCGACCCCGCCCGCTCCGCGACCTCGGTCCGGTTGATCGTGTCGGGCAGCGACAGCAGGAGCAGCCGCTGTTCGGGCAGCCGGCGGATCCAGGCGTGGAGTCCCCACGTCGCCGGGTGCAGCGGGCGATCGGTGCCGTGCGCGCGGGGCAGGTCGCGCAGCGCCGAGGGAACGGGGTCCGGGGTGATCAGGTGCTCGTCGCTCATCGGGGGTCTCCTCACCGTCGGTGGCGGCGGAAGGTTATGGGCGACGGCATCGCGAACCAATCGATTCGGGGTGGAATCAATCGTGCGAGTGACGAGAACTGTCACCGACCGTGGGCGAGTCCCTTGATCACCGCCTCGGCCTCGCCGTGCCACGCCCGGAGCTCGGCCGCGGTCGGCGCCAGCTCGTAGGCGTGGTGGTGGGCGGCCCGGCTGAGCCGCGACCACAGCTCCTCGGCGCGCTGGCCCAGCTCCGGCTCGCGGTGCCGCAGGACGACGAACTGGGCCCGCCGGTTGGTCCGGGCGACGGCGGGTGCGGTGCCGGACCAGTAGTCGTCGACGCCGTGCTCCACCGCGATCCGGATCAGCCAGGTGCAGGCGCGCGGCCACACCGCGGCCTCCACCGCCTCCGGCTCCCGCAGCAGCCGGTCCGCCGCGTCGAGTCGCGCCCGGGCCCCGGGCGTCGGCCCACGGCGCTGGGAGTGCGCACCGGTCGCCGCCACGGGGTGAGCGTGCGATCCGCTCATCGGCGCAACCAGCCGACGAGGCGGCGCACGTCGCGCAGGAAGTCGCGGAGCGGGACGGAGATCCCGGTGTGCGCCCCCGCACGGCACTTCTGGAACGCGTCGGTGGCCGCGCGACCGGCGCCGGCGTTGAGCCGGCCGAGCAGGTCCGATCCGCGGCCGGCGTCGTCGAACACCGCGAGGGTGGCGAGCTGGTGGGTGGTGCGGGCGTCGGCGAGTGCGGCCTCGACGTCGGCGTGCGGCACACCCCTGGCCAGCCGTGTGCGACGGATCCGGTCCTGGCAGGCGGCCTCGATCGCGCTGCGGCAGCTGGTCGCGACCACCTCGCCGCGGATCGCGATCGGGATCTCCTCGGCCCACGCGAGGACCTCCGCGTCCTTGAGATACCGCTCGACCGGGTCGCTGTTGCGGTGGATCTCCACCGCGGAGCGTTCGCGGCGCTGCACCTCCAGGATCGTCGCGGGCCGGCCGAGCCGGCGGACCGAGTCGGCCAGCCGGTCGTCGTGGCTGAACACGACCACCTGCCGGTCCTGCGCCACCTCGGACAGCAGCGCGGCCAGGCCGTCCACCTTGGCCGGGTCCATGGCCTGCACCGGGTCGTCGATCATCACGAACCGGAACGGGCTCTCGGGCACCGTGGCCCGGGGCAGGAACAGCGACAGCCCGAGGGCGTGCAGCTCGCCCTGGCTCATGACGCCCAGCGCGGTGCCGCCCTCGGCATCGTCGACGCTCACGTCCAGCGCGACCCGGCGCCGGTTGCCCTTGCCGTCGAGCCGGACCGGTCCGAGCTCCACGTTGCTCTGCTGGCGCAGGGTCCGCCACACGTGCTGGGACGCCTCCGCGAACGGGGCCAGCCGCTGGTCGCGCAGGGTGCCGGCGGTGCCGGCCAGCCAGGCGTCCGCGGCCGCGAGACGGTGCCGTGCCGGCTGGTCACGCTGGACGGCGTAGGCCTCGTCGTGCCAGGTCGCGAGCCGGCGGGCCAGCGGTGCCCAGACCTCGTCGCGGTGCGCCAGCTCGGCGTCGACGGCCTTGCGGGCCGACTCCAGTGCCGCGAGCGCCGGGCCGTGCGCGGCCTCGAGGGCGTCCGGGTCGCCGGCCGCGCCGGTCCACGCCTCCCAGACGGCGACGAGACCGTCGGTGTCGACCGGTGCGGACAGCGCCGGCTCCGGCAGTGGTGCGACGAGCGCGGCGGCCGCGGCGCGGGCCTCGTCGAGCTCCCGGGTCGCGGTCCGCAGCGCGACCGCGGACGCCTCCAGCTCCCCGGCCCGCGCGGCGGCGCGGTCGTGCCAGGCGGCGTCGAGCGCGCCGGACCCGCAGACCGGGCAGGAGCCGTCGCCGTGGCCGTCGTGGTGGTGCAGCGCCGCGCGCAGCAGCGTCGCGGTCTCGTCGGCGGAGCGGGCCTCGTCGGTGGCGATCCGGCCGTGTGTCTCCCGCGCCGAGCGGAGTCGCGCGGCGGCCGCGGCGACGTCGTCCGCGGCGGGCAGCGTGACCTGCTGCAGGGCCCGCAGCCGCTCGCCGACGGCGGTGTCGTCGTCGGATCCGGTGGCGAGCTCGGCCACCGCGTCGAGATCGGGCGCGGTCTTCTTCAGCAGCGCGGCCGCGGCCGACGCCCGTTCGTCCTCGACGGACTCCAGTGCCGCACGCAGGTCCCGGCGACCGGAGTTCACCGACCGCGCAGCGTCCTCGAGCGGCTTGCGCGCAGCCTTGAGCCGGTCCTGGGCGTCACTGAGCGGGCCGAGCCCGAGCAGCCGGAACAGCGCGTCGTGCAGCTCGCTCGGCTTCCCGTCGATCAGCGCGCCCAGCTCGCCGTAGGACAGGAACGGCCGGTAGGTCTCCATGTCCTGGCGCCACGTGCCGCCGTCGTAGCCGGTCCGCTTCGCGCCCGGCTCCTGCACGGTCCACACCGCGTCGTCGAGGCCGGCCTCGGGTTCCCAGCGGCGGGTGACCCGGGTCGTGCCGGTGGCGCCGGTGGTGACCAGGTCGACCGACACCGACGTCGGCCCGGTCGCGTGCAGGTTGCGCCAGCCCTCCCGCCAGATCACCGACGACCGGTTGTGCCAGCGGCTGCTGGTGCCGGTCAGGGCGAGCTCCGCACCCTCGGCGAAGCTCGACTTGCCCGATCCGTTCCGGCCGGTCACCAGGGTCAGGCCGGGGCCCGGGCGCAACGGCAGCGTGTACTCCTCGCCGATCCCGCGGAAGCCCGCCACGTGCACGGCCGCCAGGTAGGCCTCCGGCGGCTCGGGGGCATCCGCCGGGGTGCTCGGGTCGGCCGCGGGGGTCGAGCGACCGGCGAGGGTCTCGGCGAGATCCTCGGCGCCGGACCAGGCGGCCAGGACGAGGCCGGTGACGTCGGCGTCCACCTGCTCGTCGGTCGTCAGGTGCTCGACGAGCAGATCGTGCAGCCCGCGTTCGGCCTCGTGCATCGCATCCCTTCCGGCGGTGATCGGATCACGCAAAACGTAGCGGGCACCACCGACAGCGCGACCGCGTCCCGGCCGCTTCCGGATCTAGCGACACATGTCGTCGAGAAAGCCCTGCGTCTCCGGGTCGGTGGAGAAGACCCCGGTCCCCTTCATCCCACGGGTGAGCAGAACCTTGTAGGTGTTCCGGATCAATGAAGGGAACTCGTCGGGTTCGGCTCGCCGTACCGGACCGTCGTGCGAGTGGGAGCGGTCCGCGACCCAGGCGCCGTCGCGCCGCACCAGGTCCGGTCCCATGAGGACGCCGGCCCAGTCGTACTCGAATCCCTGAGCGGTGTAGATGCAGCCCACCTGGCCGAACCCGCGCGGGTCGCTCGCCCAGAAATGGGCCGGGGGAGCGCCCGGCACGGCCTTCTCGGGCTTGGCGTTCCACGGCCGGGACCAGGAACCGACCACCACGTCATCGACGAGACGACGGCCACCGTCCGGTTCGGTCACGGGGTCGCTCCACTGCCAGCAGTACCCGGCGGCGAGCCGTGCGGTATCGGTCTCGCCGGCGCGACCCAGCAACCAGGCTTCCAAGGCGGTCGGCGAGGGGAGCGCGGCCACCGAGTACTGCTCGTCGGGTGACGCCGCCAACTCCGACCAGCGGACCGGCGGTCGCGGGTCGAGCCCGAGCAGACGGAGTACCCACTGCTCGTAGAACTCGGAGCCGCCGCAGCGGTACTGACCGGCGAGCCGGACGATCTCGACCTTGCACCCCGCCCGTTCCGCGGCGGATCGGATCTCCGCCTCGGTTCCCATCTCGCCCGGCCGGACCACCTGGTGCTCGTCCAGCAGGAACACCGGCACCCGTGCGACCGCGATCAGCTCGTCGACCTGCGGACGTGCGCGGGCTCGTACAGCGGCGCGGGTGAACCGGTTGACGCTCGTCTCCCGGATCCGGTGTGCCTCGTCGCAGATGACGACATCGAGGGTGTTCGGCTCCAGACCGATGAAGCTGTTGAAGTACTGGAAGATCTTCTGGGAACGCTGGGACCGCGACCCGACGACGATCTTGCGGAGGGTCTGGGTGAACGCGCTGGACCCGGTGGCGTGCATGACCTCCCGGCCCTTGCGGCTGAGATCGCCCAGCAGGCTCAACGCGAGCACGCTCTTGCCGGAGCCGGGCCCGCCGAGGACGATCACGGCGGTCTTCGTGTTCTGCCGATGGGCACGCTCGACCGCGTGCTCGACGAGCGTGTAGGCGACACGTTGCTCGTCGACGAGGACGAATTGCTCACGCGTGCGGACCTCGTCCGAAGCCACGCTCAGCAGCGGTTTCGACGGTCGCGGCGCAGCGGACAGCAGATCGTCCGCATGAGACCGGGCGGCAGCCGCCGTGTCCGGATCCGGGTCGAGCAGCCGGCGCAACTCCGCGACGAAGCCTCCGCGCTCGTCACCACGGAACAACCGGCCGTGCCGGTCGACCTCGTAGTTGCTCAGCGTCCAGCCGGTCGCGGAGGAGTTGTGCAGGTAGGCGATCCCGTGAACGTCGCTGTGTTCCGGTCCGAGCACCGGTACGAAGTCGACCAGGTAGTCGCAGTAGTTGCGGACCTGCTCGACCGGATGCAGGACGGGGCGGCCGTACTGGGGGATGTCGACCAACCCGTCCTCGCGCTGGACGGCGTTGGTCCACTGCTTCAGTTCGACGACGACGTAGCTGGGTCGCCGCGTCACCGGGTGTACCCCGCAGAGGATCGCGTCCACCCGCTTCGGCGAGAACGGCAGCTTGTGTTCGATGAGGACCTCGACGTGGTCGAGGCCGGCGTCGTGTACGTCGGCGAGCAGCGCCGGGAGGCTCTCGCGCCAGGAGCGGACCTCGCTCATCCCGACCGCGCTGTCGAACGCGATCCGCGCCTGCCGGACGAGAAGATCGTCCAGCTCATGGGCGTCGGCCTTCGCGCGCAGGGTCCTGGCGTTGTCGCGGACCAGAGCCACGTGTGAACCTCCACAGGGCACGCGTCATCGGCGTGCGGGTGTGGAGGCAGCGACGGGATGGCCCGGTGCCCGGCGGTCCGCGGGGAGACCACCGTACGTGTGCTCGGTCGGGGGCCCTGCCCGCGACCCGTGTGCGACGGATGGCGCGGCAGTCGTGTGCGCCGCGACATCATCCGAACCGGTGTCCCGCCCGCGCTACGTGTTCGTCGAGGCCCGGTCGCCAACCATGCTGGGTCGACCGGTATACGTCCAGGGGGACCGTCGAGCGCGAGGAGCGAGCATGGACGAGGCCCGTCGGCACGCGATCACGATCGAGCTCGAGGCCCGGCCGGTCCTGAGCTACGCGATGGCGCACAACCGGATCCCCGTCGTGTCCCGGCTGGTGATCGACGGGGTCGACCGGGACGCCGACGCGCGGGTGCTGCTGCGGGTCACGGACGCGACCGGTCCGCTCGGCGCGCCGACCGAGCTCGCGGTCCCGTTGGTGGCCGGCGAACCCGCGGTTCTCGACGACGTCGGGCTCGTCCTCGACCCGACCGCGATCCTGCAGGTCGAGGAACGCCGGCCGGCGACGGTCGTCGCAGAGCTCCACATCGGACCGCACCGGGTCGCCGCACGGTCCGTGCCGGTCACCTTGCTGGCCGCCCACCAGTGGCAGGCCGTGCCGCTCGCGCTGTCGCTGGAGATGCTCGCCGCGCACGTGGTGCCCAACCACCCGGCGATCGGCGTGCTCGTGCGGGAGGTCGCGGACGACCTGGCGCGCCACACCGGCAGCTCGGCGAGCCAGGGCTACCAGGCCGGACCGGAGCGGGTCGACCAGATCGTGGCCGCCACCGTGCGCGCGATCCACGCCCGCGACGTCGCCTACGCGATGCCGCCGGCGAGCTGGGCCGACGACGGGCAGAAGATCCGTACCCCGGACGAGGTGCTCAACGGGCGGGTCGGCACCTGCCTCGACACGGCCGTGGTGCTGGCCGCCGCGCTGGAGCACGCGGGGATCCGCCCGCTGCTCTGGGTGTTCCGGGACCACGCGTTCCTCGGCTACTGGCGCGAGCAGCTCGCTTTCGACTCCACTGTGGAGCTCGACGCCGCGCTAGCGGTCAATCTCGCCGATCTCGGCCACATCGGACTGATCGAGACCACCGCGCTGACCGCCGACGGGGACGTCGACGTGGTGGCCGCCGCGACGGGCGCGGCCCGGCAGTACCTGCACGGCGACCTGAGCCAGGTGGACGGGATCGTGGACGTCTGGCGGGCGCGCCAGGACCAGGTCCTCCCGCTGCCCGCCCGTGTCCGCGACGACGACGGCGCCGTCCGCGTCGTGACCTACACCCCGCCCGCCCCGTCCGCGGCCACTCCGCCGCCGGTGGCCCCGCCGTCGCCGCGGGGACCGGAGCCGGGGGAGGACCGGCGGCGGACCGCACCCGCCGAACCCCCGCGGGTGACCCGCTGGAAGAACGCGCTGCTCGACCTGAGCCTGCGCAACCGGCTGATCAACGCCCATGAACGGTCGGCGCTGAACCTGGTGCTGCCCGGCGGTGACCTGGGCGCGCTGGAGGATCTCCTGCATCAGGGCAGCGCGGTGACCCTGCGCGCGTCCGACGAGATCACCCGGGTGGCCGCCGAGCGCGGCGCGCAGACGGCTCGCCAACTCGGGGACGACCAGCTCACCGGGCTGCTGCGCGACGACCGGGCGGTGCACGTGGACGTCACCGCCGCGGCCTACCCGTCGCGGCTGCGGGGGCTCGCGCACAAGGCCCGGACGATCACCGACGAGACCGGTGCGAACAACCTCTACCTGGCGCTCGGCACGCTGGTCTGGGACCTCGACGGGCGGACGCTGCGCTCGCCGCTGATCCTGGTCCCGGTCGTGCTCACCCCCGCCCGTCGCGGCGGGCGGTACCGGCTCTCGCTCGACGAGGCCGGATCGTCCACACCGAACTTCTGCCTGGTCGAGAAGCTGCGCCGGACGCACGGGCTGACCGTCCCCGGGCTCGCCGAGCCCGCCGAGGACGAGGCCGGTATCGACCTCGACGCCGCCTTCGAGGCCACCCGCCGGGTGATCGCCGAGCGCGGGCTGAACTTCCGGGTCGAACCCACCGCCGACCTCGCCGTCCTGCAGTTCGCGAAGTTCCGGCTCTGGCGCGACCTCGACGAGAGCTGGGCGACGTTCGCGCAGAACCCGCTGGTCTCGCACCTGCTGCACACCCCGACGGAGGCGTTCGCCGACCCGGTCGCCGATCCGGGCGTGCACGACCTCGACGGCCTCGACGAGCGCTGCCCGGTCCCGGCCGACGCCTCCCAGCTGCGCGCGGTCGCCGACGCCGTCGCCGGGCGCACGTTCGTCCTGGAGGGCCCGCCGGGCACCGGCAAGTCCCAGACGATCACCAACCTGCTCGCGCACGCGGTGAGCGAGGGCCGCCGCGTGCTGTTCGTCGCCGAGAAACGGGCCGCGCTCGACGTCGTCCAGAAGCGACTCGACTCGGTCGGGCTCGGTCCACTGTGTCTGGACCTGCACGACCGGGGCAGCAAACCGAACGCCGTGCGGCAGCGGATCGCCGCGGCGCTGGACCACACGGTCGCCGTCGACACACTGGACCACGACGCCCGGGTGGAGGACCTGCGCGCCGCCCGTCGTGCGCTGACCCGCTACGCCTACCGGATGGGGGAACGCAACGCCGCCGGGCAGTCGCTGCCCGGGGCGCGGGGCGCGGGCGGCGGAGCTGGCACACGACGACGCCGTCGCACTGCCCGTCCCGGAGTCGGTGGCGGCCGGCGCGGGCGGGCCGGGGGTGCCCGCCGCGTTGCGCGGGCTGTTCGCCCGGTTGCCCGAGGTCGCCGACGCGGCCCGTCCGCGGGCCGGGCACCCGTGGTCCTTCGTGGACACCGCGTCCGGTGTGGACCCGGCCGCGCTCGCCGCGGCGGCCACCCGGGTCGACGCCGCGGTGGGGCACCTGCCACCCCGGCTCCGTCCGGCGCTGGATGCCGCCGTCGCCCCGGCCGAGCTGGAGCTGCTCGGCCGCCTGCTCACCCAGCGCGCGCCGCTGCCGCTGCTCGACGAGGTCCGGACCGCCCGCTGGTCGGGAGCGGTGCAGCGGGCCCTCGGTGAGCTCGACCGGTTCCGCGCCGAGGAGCACCCGGTGCTCGCCACCGTGTTCCCCACCGCGCTCGACCTCCCGCTCGCCGAGATCGACCGGGCGGCGCGGGACGCCGCGGCGTCCGGGTTCTTCGGGCGGAAGCGGCGGCTGGTCGCGGTGCGGGACCGGCTCGCTCCGGTGCTGCGTCCCGGTGCGGCGCCGCCGCGCCCCAAACAGGTCCCGGCGCTGGTCGCCGAGCTGGTGGCGCTGGCCGAGCGCGGGCACGCCGTGACCACGCCGCTGACGGCGATCCCGGGGCTGGCCGTGCCGGCCGGGTGGAACCCCTTCGACCAGGGGGTGCGGGACGGGATCGGGACCCGCGTCGAACGGCTCCGGTGGGCCGCGACGGTCGTCGACCCGGCGGTGTCGCAGGGGATGCGCGCCGGCTACGTCGAACCGCTGCGGCAGGCGCTGGCCGCCGGTGGGGACGCCGACCCGGCCCCGGTGGCCGAGGCCGCGACCGCGCTCACCGAGCTGGCCGCCGCGGCCCGGACGACGCCGGCGGCGCTGGGCGAGTGGGCCGCCCCGACCGGCCCGGTCCCGCGCTGGTGGGGCCAGGCCGGCGAGCGCGGCCCGGTGCAGGGCCACGCACCCGTCCTGCGGGCCTGGCTGGACCTGCTCGCGCTCGTCGAGCCGCTGCGGTCGGTGATGCCCGACGCCCGGACCGCGGTCCTCACCGGACGGCTCGACGCCGACGACGCCCGCCGCTCGTTCGAGCTCGGCCTGGCCCGCGCGTCGGTCCGGGAACGTCTGCGCGGCACCGAGCTCGACCGCTTCGACCCGGCCGCGCACGAGCGCGCCGTCGTCCGGTTCGGACGCGCGTCCGATGCGGTCCGCGAGCACCTGGTCACCCAGCTCCCGCACGGCGTGCTGCGCGGCCGCGAGTTCGACACCGGGACGACGGCCGGCCGGGTCGGCGCGCTACGCCGCCAGCTCGGCACCCGCCGCGGCGGGATGAAGGTCCGCGAGCTGATGACGACCTACGGCGACCTCGTCACCCGGGTGCAGCCCTGCGTGCTGGTCTCGCCCGACTCGCTGGCCCGCTTCTTCCCGGCCGTCGCCGGTCTGTTCGACGTCGTGGTGTTCGACGAGGCGTCCCAGGTGCGGGTCGCCGACGCCGTCGGCGCGATGGGCCGGGCCCGGTCCGTCGTGGTGGTCGGGGACTCCAAGCAGATGCCGCCGACGACGTTCGCCGAGGCCGCGAGCGAGTCCGACGAGCTCGCCCCGTCGTTCGAGACGGTCGAGGACGAGGAGTCGATCCTCACCGAGTGCGTGCAGGCCCGGGTGGCCTCGCAACGGCTCGGCTGGCACTACCGCAGCCAGGACGAGTCGCTGATCGCGTTCAGCAACCGGCACTACTACGACGGCGGGCTCTCGACCTTCCCCGCCCCGCCCCGGGACACGGCCGCGGTGTCGCTGGTCCGGGTCGACGGCGTGTTCCACCGCAGCGGCCGCGGCCCGCTGCTGCGCACCAACCCGGTCGAGGCGCACGCCGTCGTCGACGAGGTCGTGCGGCGCTTCGCGGACTCACCGGGCGCGCTGCCCTCGGTCGGCGTCGTGACGTTCAACCAGCAGCAGCGCACGCACATCGAGGGCCTGCTGCGCGACCTCGACGACCCGCGGATCGCCGAGGCGCTGGAGGATCCGGAGGGGCTGTTCGTCAAGAACCTGGAGAACGTGCAGGGCGACGAGCGCGACGTCGTGCTGTTCTCGACCGGTTTCTCGGTGAACGAGCGCGGCGTGCTGCCGCTGAACTTCGGCCCGCTGAACCGGGCCGGGGGCGAGCGCCGGCTGAACGTCGCCGTGACCCGGGCCCGCCGCCAGGTCGTGGTGTTCACCAGCTTCGACCCGGAGCAGATGCGGACCGAGGCGACGTCGTCGGTCGGGGTGCGGCACCTGCGCTCGTACCTCGAGCTCGCCGCGCACGGCCCGTCGGTGCTGCCGCGGCAGCAGGACCGCCGGGTCGAGCGGGACCGGCACCGCGAGGAGATCGCCGACCGGCTGCGGGACCGCGGGCTCGACGTCCGGGCCGGGGTCGGGCTGTCCGACTTCACGATCGACCTGGTCGTGTCCGAACCGGACGGTCCGGACGGGGCCGAGGTGGCGGTGCTGCTCGACGGCGCGTCCTGGTCGCGACGGCTGACCGCGCGCGACCGGGACCACCTGCCGCCGGACGTGCTGGGGCGGGTGCTCGGCTGGGCCCGGGTGGAACGGGTGTGGCTGCCGCAGTGGCTGACCGCGCCGGAGGCCGTGCTCGACGCGCTGACCGCCGCGGTCCGGGAGACCTCTCGCGCTCCCCGGACCGGGCCCGACGCCGAGACAACGGTCCGGGTCGTCGCCCGCGCGTCCGCCGCACCACCGTCGTCGACGCCGTCGGCGCTGCGGGCGGAACCGGCGTCGGTGATCGCCGCCGCCGCGCCGGCCCAGGCCGACGTCTCCTGGCCGGGCGAGGCGATCGAGTTCGCCCCGTGGCACCCGCGCCGGATCGGGGGCCGGGACGTGCTCGACGCGCTGCCCGCGCGCGAGGCCGCGGCCCGGGTGCGGGCCGCGCTGGCCGAGGTCGTCGAGGCCGAGGGCCCGATCCGCGCCGAGCGGCTCGCGGTGCTGGTGGCGAACGCGTTCGACCTCGGCCGCGTCAACGAGTCCCGCCGCAGCCAGATCCTCGACCAGCTGCCGCGCGGGCTGCCGCGTGATCCGGACGAGCCGGTCGTGTTCCCGGCCGGGCTCGACCCGGCGGCCTGGACCGGCTACCGCCCGGCGGGGGAGTCCTCACCGCGGCGGTTCGAGGACGTGCCGCTACGCGAGATCGGCAACGCGATGGCCGCGCTGGTCGTCGCCGGGGCCGGGATGGAGCGGGGTGAGCTGCACAGCGAGACGCTGCGGGTGTTCGGGTTGCTGCGCCGGACACCGGCGGCGGTGGAGCGGCTGGACGCGGCGCTGGCGCTGGCGGAGACGGCGGGCCGGCTGCGGACCGACGGGACGGACGTCGTCCGCGCCGGGTAGCTCACGTGCGACGAACGGTCGCGCAGCCGCTCCGCGATACCTCTCGCGGACGGCGGCGTCGCGCCACGCGCCCGCGCTCGTTGGAGTGCACATGCTCGAGACGATTGCGGCGGTCGTGACGGCGCTCGGCGTCGTGTTCGCCGGCGTCCAGCTCCGGGCCGGCCAGGTGCAGCGGATGCGGGAGTTCGAGAGCCTCTACATCCAGCGGTACTGGTCGCTGGTCGACCGCTTCCCGCTCGCCGCGTTCAGCGCCTGGGCCGACTACGAGTCGCTCGCCGCCGAGGAGCGGAAGGCGCTCGACAGCTACGTCCGGCTGTGTGAGGACCAGCTGGAGATGCGCGCGCTCGGGTCGATCACGACGTCGACCTACCACGTCTGGCGGGACGGGATGTGCGCCTCGCTCGCCTACCCCGTCGTCCTCCAGGCCATCGAGGAGTCGGACAGCCCGCTGCTGCTCCTGAACGAGCTGGACAAGTACCGCCTGGGCTACGACCCGATCGAGGTGGGCCGGGCGGCCCGGGCGCTGCGCGGGGTCGGATGACATCGAGGGGTACACCAGTGCTGTCGTGCGGCCGCTCCGCAGCGCGGGTGTACCCCTCGGCGGCCGAGGTTCAGCGGCGGGCGCGCACCGCGGGGCGCGGACGCATGCGCGGGAGGTCGTCGTCCTCGGGTGCGGGGCCGGCCGTCCCGGCGATCGGCCGGGGTGGATACGGCCGACCGCCCGCCTCGGTGCCCGGCCGCGCCCGAGCCGGCACCCCGCCGACCGCCCGGGCGAGGTGTGCCCGTCCGGTGCCCCCGCCGCCCGGTCCGCCGGGGTCCGTCGTGCCGGTGAGCGGCCCGCTCGGGTGCGCCGAACCGCTCGGATGCACCGGCCCGCTCGCGTGTGCCGGCCCCGCGACCCCGAGGTGCGGTCGCACCCGTCGCGCGGTGCGTTCCAGCACCTCCCGGTGCACGTCCGCACCGACCGTCGACGGCTGGGCCTGCACGATCAGCTCGCCCGCCCAGGGCAGCGCCGGGTCGGCGAGCAGGTCGTCGAGGAGGCGCCCGGGGGAGTGCCCGGCGGGCAGCGGCCGGGACAGCGCCACCCGCGGGAACCCGCGCGCGTAGGTCCAGTACCGGGCCAGATCCGCGACGACCGTGGTGCTCGCCGTCGGCGGCGTCCCGGAGACCACCCCGAGCCCACGCGCCGCCGCGGCGTCCATCATGGACGCCGTCGCCCACCACGTCCGCTGCTCGGCGAGACCGGCGGGCAGAAGCTCCAGGAGCACGTCGAGGGCGGCGACGGTGTCGGCGTGCCGGTCGTCGTGGGACCGGCCGAACCGGTGCGACGCGGCCGGGTCGGCGCCCGCACCGATGCCCAGTTCGAGACGTCCCCCGCTGAGCGCGTCGAGCACCGCGGCGTCCTCGGCGAGCCGGCGCGGCTCCTCCAGCGGCAACGCGACGACCGCCGTCCCCAGCCGGATCAGCCGGGTGCGCTCGGCGACGGCGGCCAGCAGCACCAGTGGGGACGGCAGGCGTCCGCCGAGATGGCCGTCGTGGTGCTGGGCCACCCAGAACGAGTCGTAGCCGAGCTCCTCGGCGCGGACCGCCAGGTCGATCGTGTCGCGGAAGGCGCGCGCGGGCGCGTCGCCGGTGACGTGGGTGAGGTAGCCGAGCCGCACCCGTAGCAGGTTAGGGGTGCCTCGTCGCACCTCATCGGGTGGCCGCGGTGACAGACCGTTGCCGACCTGAGATGGACGCAGGTCAGGGGCGACGCGGTGTCGCGTTTCCGCTGCTCGCGACGCGCTCCGCGTTGGACACCCGGTAGCGGATCGGACATTCTTGCCCGACTGCACCGACGCCGCCCCCGCCACGCTCCGACGACTCGACGGCCGACCACGAACCGGCGGGTGCGGTCGTCGGACGGGGGAGGAGTTCGACGTGCACGACCTGGCGCGCAGGCTCGGCCTGCGCACGAATCCGGTGATCTTCTTCTGGTCGGCCGGGCTGATGCTGGTGTTGCTGGTCCTGTTGCTGGCGCTCCCGGGGCCGATCGGCACGGTGTTCTCCGCCGGCCGGGAATGGATCACGACGAACCTCGGCTGGTTCTTCGTCCTGGGAGTCACCGTCTGGCTGGCGTTCCTCGCGTGGGCGGCACTGTCCCGGTACGGGAACCTCAAGCTCGGTCACGAGAACGACCGCCCCGAGTACTCCAACCTCTCCTGGTTCGCGATGCTCTTCGCGGGCGGGATCGGCACCGTGCTGATGTTCTGGGGAGTCGCCGAGCCGATCTCGCACTTCAGCGCCCCGCCGTTCGAGGGCGTCGAGCCCTACAGCGCCCAGGCGGCCGAGGACGCGATGGCCGTCGCGCTCTACCACCTCGGCCTGCACACCTGGGCGATCTTCACGCTGCCCGGGCTGGCGTTCGGGTTCTTCATCTACCGGTACGACCTCCCGCTGCGGGTGTCGTCGGTGTTCTACCCGTTGCTGGGGCAGCGGATCCACGGCCCGATCGGGCGGACGATCGACGTCGCCGCGGTCCTCGGCACGATGTTCGGCCTCGCCGTCTCGCTGGGACTGGGGACGTCCCAGATCAGCGCCGGTCTCAGCTCGCTGCTCGGGATCGCCGACTCGACCGCGCTGCGGGTCGGTGTCGTCGTGCTGGTCGCGGCGATCGCCACGGTCTCCGTCGCCGCCGGCCTGGACAAGGGCATCAAGCGACTGTCCAACCTGAACATCGGCGTCGCGGTCGGCCTGATGTTGTTCGTGCTGTTCTTCGGCGGACAGACCGTCTTCCTGCTCCGCCAGCTCGTCGAGAGCGTCGGGATCTACGCCAGCAACATCATTCCGCTGTCGTTCTGGAACGACTCGCTCGCCCCGTACACAGATCCCGACGGCTGGGGCTGGCAGGCCAGCTGGACGGTCTTCTACTGGGCGTGGACGGTGACCTGGGCGCCGTTCATGGGTGTGTTCCTCGCCCGCATCTCCCGCGGCCGCACGGTCCGCGAGTTCGTCGGCGGTGTGCTGATCGCGCCGGCGGCCTTCACCGTCGTATGGTTCGTGATCTTCGGGTGGTCGGCGATGGCGTCCGACGGCATCGGCGGCGACGGAGGGCCGATCTCGACGGCCGTCGCCGAAAGCGGTGCCGCGCTGGCGATGTTCGCCTTCTTCGAGCAGATCCCGCTCGCCGCGATCGTCTCCGGCATCGCGGTGATCGTGGTCGTGCTCTTCCTGGTCACCTCCGCCGACTCCGCCGCGCTGGTCGTCGACATGCTCTGCTCGGGGACCGGGGAGATGAGCCCGCTCCGGCAGCGGCTGTTCTGGGCGCTCTCACTGGGTGGCCTCGCCGCCGCCCTGCTGCTGCTCGGTGGCGACACCGCCATCGAAGCCCTGCAGGAGGTCATCACGGTCATCGGTCTGCCGATCTTCATCCTGGTCTGCGGGATGCTGGTGGCACTGGTCGTCGGGTTCCGGCGCGAGGTACCGCCGCGGACGGCCGTGGTCGCCGGGCACCTGCGGGAGAAGCCGGTGGAGGACGACGTCCCGGCCGACGTCTCGGCCGACGCCCCCTCGAAAACGGGGGACGGTGGGAAGACGACCGCGGGAGCGGGAACCGGATCGGGCGAGACCGATCAGGGGGACGGCTCGGGGAGGCCGTCTCCGGACGGCTGACCTGCACGGAGGGTGCCGGGGTGGGGTGGTCGCTCCGGTACTCTCCGTCCGTCCGGGGCGGTAGCTCAATCGGTCAGAGCAGCGGACTCATAACCCGTCAGGTTGCCGGTTCGAACCCGGCCCGCCCCACGTAACTGCAGGTCAAGCGCTTGTGATCACGGCGCTGTGCGCCGTACGATGGTCGAATCCAACGGAAACCCAACGGAAACTCCTTGGGTGCGACCAGCGGTAGGTGCTCAGCATGGCCCGACCGCCCCTGCCGATGGGGACGCACGGCAGCATCAAGGTGGCTCGGCGTGCTGGCGAGAGGCGCGACGCCAGCTTCGTGGCGAAGTGCCGCTTCCGAGACTTCGACGGACGCACACGCCTGATCGAGCGGAGCGGTGCAACGAAGGCCGCAGCCTCCCGGGCGCTGCAGGACGAGATCCGTTCGCGGTCGCGAAGCGTCGCTACTGCGCCCTTACGTCCCGAGCACCCCTTCGAGAGAGCGGCCGACCTGTGGCTGATCAAGCTCGATGCCCAAGTCGCCGACGGTGCCCGCAGTGCGACGACCGCAGATCTCTACAGGCAGCGTCTGCGATCGGTGATCCTTCCGGCCGTCGGGCAGTGGCGTCTGTACGAGTGCACGGTCCCGCGGTTCGATGGATTCTTCGCGTCGTTGTCCCCTAGGCACAGCGCGGAGTCGCGGAAGACTGTGCGCACGATCGTCTCGCTCATCTTGCGCGTTGCGGTGCAGCACGAGGCGATCCCAGACAACCCCATCCGTCACCTCGATCCGATTGAGAAGGGGACGCGGAAACCTCGGGCACTCACCGTCGCCGAGCGGCGGCAGTTCCTCGACTGGATGGCGGGCTCCTCTGGAGACGTCCAGGAGGCACGAGAGCAGGAGAAGGCCCGGAGGCGGGACCTCCCCTCCATCGTCACCTTCATGCTCGGCACGGGCGTCCGCATCGGTGAAGCGCTCGGCGTCCGATGGTGCGACGTGGATCTCGAAGGTGTGCCGGTGGTCGACGGAGACACGATGCGCGCCGTGCCGATCGTCGCTATCACCGGCAACGTCGTCAGGCACCGTGGCAAGGGGTTGCAGCGACACGAAGGCAAAACCGAGATGGCGCTTCGCATTGTTCCACTGCCACGGTTTGTGGTGTTAATGCTGCAAGAGCGAGTAAACGACGGACCTGAGGCGCCGATCTTTCCGGCCGCTTCACGACGGGGTGGTCTCGGGTGGAAAGATCCGAACAACTTGGCAACCTATATTCGTGACGCGCGGAAGGCTGCAGGAATGGACTGGCCAGTCACGAGCCATACTTTCCGTAAGACTGCCGCGACGATCTGGCATGACTCTGGGCTCCTCACCGATAGGCAAAAGGCTGATCTCACCGGGCACGCCAAGATCAGTACGCTGACTGACATCTACGTCGCACGAGGAGAGCTGCATCCCGCTGGCGCGGCGGTCATGGACGCGGCCTGGGTGGATTCCTGATGTTCACCGGTGGTCGTCTGCGATAGTCCGATCCAAGGCGCCCGGTCGCGGTAGCCTGAGCCAATGCGTGGAGCGGGTGACGAGATGCAGATCGGTGAGCGGATTGCGTTCTACCGGCAGCGCCGCGGCTACACCCAGACCCAGCTTGCGGGCCTGGTCGGGCGTAGCACTGACTGGCTTAGCAAGATCGAGCGTGGCGAACGTCAGATCCGTCGTGTCGACCTCCTTACCGAGCTCGCGCGAGCACTACGTGTGTCTCTGGCGGACCTCATGGGACAGCCAGTCCTTCTCGAAGACGATCAGGACCGGGATGACATCCCCGCTATCCGCGACGCCCTGATGGCGCCCGGACGGCTGTCCCGAGTCTTGTTCGTTGTGGATCCCGATGCGGCGCCCGATCTCACCCGCGGGGCCCAGCTCGTCGAGTATCTGTGGGCCGACTATCAACGAGGACGCATCGGCGAGGTTGTCGAGCGACTCCCGCGGCTGATCCGCCTCGCGCAGCAGCTCGAGGATGTCGCCGATCGGCTCGCCGGCGACGGGCATCGCCACGCATGGGCGGTATCAGCCAGAACCCACCACCTCGCGGCGACCACACTGAGCAAGGTCGGCGAGGCAGACCTGTCGTGGATCGCGGCCGAGCGAGCGATGAAGGCGGCGGACGAGTGGCGTCCAGCAGAGTGGTGTGTGACCGGCCCGGCGACGGGCGGAACCTCGTGTAGGGCGGCCACCGCGTGATCTTCTTGAACACCTCTCACAGCACCCAAGAAGCGAGATCACGCGATGACCGC
>NZ_JBEDNQ010000015.1:0-166820 GCF_040105385.1 Pseudonocardia nematodicida | reverse complement strand
GTAGCTAAGCCTTCCTGCGCCGATGGTACTGCACTCGACAGGGTGTGGGAGAGTAGGTCGCCGCCGACATTCAACGTGAAAGATCAGAGACGCCCCCGGACTTGTAGTCCGGGGGCGTTTTCTGCGTTCGGGGTAGGCGCACGAAGGGTTCACCAGGGCTGTCGGGCGTGAGCGGACAGCGCCGGGGACCTCCCCGGCCGGCGCACTGCCCGGACATCGAGGCGGCCGGCAGCTCCGACCGGCGCTACTCGGTGCGGGCCCGGCGAGGGTCACGGCTGGGGTCGTCGCTCACGGCGACGGAAGCGGCGGTGCCCGTCGGGGTCCGGACCGGGCACGTCGGTGCGTCGGTCAGAGGTCGGCGCCGACGGCGTCGTCGACGGAGGAGAAGCCGTCGGCGCGCAGCAGGGCGGCCAGCTCCCGGTGCAGGCGTGAGGGCCAGAGCAGGCCGCCGTAGACGAACCCGGTGTACGCCTGCACGAGCGCGGCGCCCGCCCGGATCCGGCGGTAGGCCTCCGCGGCGTCCTCGATGCCGCCGACCGAGACGACGACCTGGCGGTCGGTCAGCCGGGAACGCAGGCGGCGCGTCACATCGAGCGCGGCCGTCCGGAGTGGACGACCCGAGAGCCCGCCGGCCCCCGCCGCGGCGACCGTGTCCGCGCCGGTGCGCAGAGCGTCCCGGGCGACGGTGGTGTTGGTCGCGACCACACCGTCCAGCCCGAGCCGCACGGCCAGCTCGGCGACGGCGTCGACGTCGTCGGGCGCGAGGTCGACGGTGATCTTCACGAGCAGCGGGACACGACGCTGCCCGGTGACGCGGTCGAGCTCGTCGCGCACCGCGAGCAGCAGCGGCTCCAGCACGTCGACCTGCTGCAGGTCCCGCAGCCCCGGGGTGTTCGGCGAGCTCACGTTGACGACCACGTAGTCGGCGTACGGGCCGAGGGCGGCGGCACTGGCGCGGTAGTCGGCGGCGGCGTCCTCGGGCGGCACGGCCTTGCTCTTGCCGATGTTGACCCCCAGCACCGGCATCCCGGGCACCTCGCGGGTGCGCAACGTGGCGAGCCGGGGCGCGACGGCACCCGCGCCGTCGTTGTTGAACCCCATGCGGTTGATCAGGGCACGGTCCTCGGTGAGCCGGAACATGCGCGGCTTGGGGTTGCCCGGCTGGCCTCGGCCGGTGACGGTGCCGATCTCGACGGCGCCGAAGCCGAGCCGGCCCAGCGCGACGACGCCCTCGGCGTTCTTGTCGAACCCGGCCGCGACGCCCAGCGGTCCGGTGAACTCGAGGCCGAGTGCGCGCGTCCGGAGCACCGGGTCGGTCGGCACCAGCCGGTCGGCGACCCGGATGCCCAGTGCCGAGGTGCCCCCGAGCGCGCGGACGACGCCGAACCCCATCCGGTGCGCCGGCTCGGACGGGATGTGCCGCAGCACGCGGTCGAACAGGGCGTCGTACATGGACCCCATCCTCACAGGGTGCGTCGGGACAGTCCCAGCTGGTCCAGCTGCCGCCGGTCCCGCTTGGTCGGGCGACCGGCACCGCGCTCCCGCCGCGCGTACACCGGCGCACCCGGACCGGTGGGCTCGACGGGCGTGTGGTCGACGTAGCACTCCTGGGCGATCGGGGCCCCGACCCGCTTCTCGATGACCCGGGTGACCTCGACGATCCGGTTCCGGTCGTGCACCCGGGCCCGCACCCGGTCACCGATCCGGACCAGGGCGGCCGGTTTCGCGGGACGGTCGTTGATCCGTACGTGCCCGCCACGGCAGGCGGTCGCGGCGTCCGCCCGCGTCTTCGCGAGGCGTACCGACCACAACCAGCGGTCGACCCGGGTCGCGTCCATCCCGTCATCGTGCCACCCGTCCGGGGCGACGTGCGGCCCGCAAGACCATCACTGGCTACGGTGTGCGCGTGGCCGAACCGATCGACTCCGTCCTGGTTGTGTTCAACCCGGGCAGCACCGGTGACGCGGGGACCCTCGCGCACCGGCTCCGCGACGAGCTCGCGGGCACCCGCCCGGAGCTGCCGGTCACGTTGCGTCCCACCGAGTACGCGGGGCACGCCCGGGACATCGCCCGCGAGGCCGCAGCCGGCAGCGGACGACCGCTGATCGTCTCGGCCAGCGGCGACGGCGGCTACAACGAGGTCGTCAACGGGATCATGGACGTGCCCGGCACCGGAGCGGCCGCGGCCGTGCTCGCGGCCGGGAACGCGAACGACCACGACCGGGTCACCACGCACCGTCCGCTCGGGGAGGCGATCCTCGACGGGCGCACCGAACGGTTCGACCTGCTCGAGATGCACCGGGGGGACGGCCCGCCGCACTACGCGCACTCCTACATCGGATTCGGCCTCACGCCCGTCGTCGCGCTGCAGATCGAGGAGGGCGGCAAGGGGACGCTGCGGGAGGTGGCCTCGACGCTCCGCTCGTTCTGGGCCTTCACCCCGTTCGAGATCGAGTTCGCGACCGGGGGGCGGCGCCGGGTCGACAACCTGGTGTTCGCCAACATCGGCGAGATGGCGAAGTTCGCCGAGCTGAGCGAGGGCAGCCGTCCCGACGACGGCCGGTTCGAGGTGATCCTGCTCGAGCACCGTCCGAAGTGGAAGCAGCTGGCGATCGCGGTGCGGGCCGCGCTGCGTGGGCTCGGGCGGCAGCCGGCGACCTCGGAGTTCCGGTTCACCACCTGCGGTCCGATGCCGGTGCAGATCGACGGCGAGATCGACCACGTCGACGGCGACGTCGACGTCCGTGTGCGGTGTGCGGCGGGTGCCCTGCGCGTCGTGCGCTGAGAGCAGCGGAACGACACTCTGCTCAGACGTCGGCGAGGATGAACTCGACGGCGCCCAGCGACCCGCCGTCGCCGAACGTCGCCCGCACCCGGGCGCCCGGGCGGATCGCCATCGGCACCGTCGTCGTCCCGGTCGTGACGACGTCCCCGGCCCGCAGCCCCGAGCCGTAGCGCGGCAGGGCCTCGCCGAGCCAGGCCAGCGCGGTCCACGGGTCGCTCAGCACCGCCGCGCCGCTGCCCATCGCACGGTCGGCGTGTCCGCCCGGGAGTTCGACCTCCAGCGCCGTCGGCGTGGCGGCGAGGTCCAGGTCGAGCGCGCCGGAGATCTCCGGGCCCAGCACGAAGCGGCCGGCGCACGCGGCGTCGGCCACCAGTTGCGGGGCGCCGGCGACGGCGAAGTCGGCGAACCGGGAGTCGGGCAGCTCGACGGCGCAGTGCACGGCGGCGACCGCGTCGCGAAGCTCGGCGGCCGAGGCGCCGGGTCCGACCGCGGCACCCATCCGGAAGGCGAATTCGGCCTCGGCGACGGCCATGTGCAGGTCGTGCGCCGGGACGACGTCGCCGGGAGCGTGCCGGAACCGCTCGAACAGCGGGCCGGGCAGCGGGGCGTCCACCCCGATGTGGGCCTGGCCGGCGGCCGCGGTGGCGGCGAGCTTCCAGCCATAGGACGGCCCGGCCCGCTCGGACAGCCGGGACTGCGCCGTGAAGCCTTCGGCGAGCGTGCGCGGGCGCAGCAGCTCGGGGAGCTCGGCGAGCCGCTCGCCCGTCGTCCAGGCCTGCCACAGCGCGCCGGCGGTGCCGTCGGCACGGACCAGGTCGACCGCCGTGGCGGGCAGCTCGCCGTCGGCCGGTACGTGCGCTCCGGTGGCGCCGTTCTCGGTGTCGCTGTGTGTCATCGGTGCGGATCCTGCCAGGTCAGCTCGTGGCGTCCGGACCGGTCCGCCGGGCGAGGACCTCGGCCACCCGGCGGACCCGGTCGTCCGCCAGAGCCTCCTCCAGCCCGACCGGCAGCGGGAGCCGCCAGTTCGGGTACTCGTCCACGGTGCCGGGCAGGTTCGGCTGCCGGTCCTCGTCGAGCACGTCGTACAGCGAGGCCAGCACCAGCCGGGACGGGGCCGAGGCCAGCAACGCGTGCAGCGCGACCACGACGGTGTCGACGTCGCCGGAGTCGGCCGGATCCAGCAGTCCCTCGTCGACGAGCAGCGCGACCAGCTCGTCGCGCTCGGCGGCGGCCTTGACCGCCTCGGCGTCCGGGTCGTCGAGCAGGCCGAGCGCTGCCCGGACCCGGACGTGCTCGCCGCGCAGGAACCCGGTCGCCGTCGGGAGGTCGTGGGTGGAGATCGTCGCGACCGACCGCTCGGGCCAGCGCGACGGCGGCCGCAGCGGTCCGTCGTCGCCGCCGGTGGCCGGGTCGGGGTCACGGGAGAACCAGAGCACCGTCGACCCCAGCAGGTTGCGCTCGGCCATGTCCTCGCGGACCTCCGGCAGCACCGTGCCGAGGTCCTCGCCGACGACGAGCGCGTCGGCCCGGTGCGCCTCGAGCAGCAGCACGGCGAGCATCGCCTCGGCGTCGTAGTGCACGTAGGTGCCCCGGTCGGCGGTCTCGCCGGACGGCACCCACCACAGCCGCCACAGCCCCATCACGTGGTCGATCCGCAGCCCGTCGGCGTGCCCGAGCAGCGCGCGCGTCATGTCCCCGAACGCGGCGTAGCCCGTGTCCGCCAGGCGGTCCGGCCGCCACGGCGGCAGACCCCACGTCTGGCCGCGCTGGTTGAACGCGTCGGGCGGGGCGCCGACCGTGGCGCCGAGGGCCAGCACGTCCTGCAGCATCCACGCGTCGGCGCCCTCGGGGTCGCACCCGACGGCGAGATCGTGGATGACGCCGACGGGCATGCCGGCGTCGCGGGCCGCGGCGCGGACCCCGGCCAGCTGGGCCTGGGCCTGCCGCTGCACCCAGGCGTGGAACGCGATCCGCGGGGCGAGCTCGGCACGGGCCGCCGCGACACCGGACCCGTCCGGGCGGCGCAGGCCCTCCGGCCACAGCGACCAGCGGCCACCGTGCCGCTCGGCGAGCGCGCAGAACGTCGCGAACGCGGCGAGGTCGGGGTCCGGGTCGCCGTCCGGGCGACCGGCGCTGCGCCACAACGCCTCCAGCGCCGAGCGCTTCGCCGCCCAGACCCGGTCGTGGCCGATCCGGTCCCCGGCCGTCTCCGGGCGCAGCGCGTCGACCTCGGCGCGGGTCCCGGCGTCGGCGTCGGCGTAGGCGGGCAGGTCGGTCACGCGCAGCGCGAGCGGGGTGGTGTAGCGCCGCGAGGACGGCGTGTACGGCGAGGGCTGCACCGGCGGGACCGGTGTGATCGCGTGCAGCGGATTGAGCAGCACCGCACCCGCGCCGTGCGCGTTCCGGACGAGGTCGGTCAGGTCGCCCAGGTCGCCGATGCCCCAGGAGCGCCGCGAGTGCAGTGCGTACAGCTGCAGCATCCAGCCCCAGGTGCGGGGCGGGTCGGGCAGCGCCGGCGGGGCGACGACGACGGCCGACCGTCCGGCGTCGGTCTCCAGCAGGTAACGGCCCGGCTCCAGTCCGGCCGGCAGTTCGCCATCCACATCGGACGTCCACTCGCGATCCGCGGCCGTGCCGTCGGAGGCGGTGAGCCGTCCCCGGCTGGCGACCGTCCGGGCGCGGTCGGAGCGCATCCCGATCGTCGGCGGGGGTGTGCCGCGGGCGGCCTTCTCCCGGACGTCGGCGAGCGCGATCCGGCGCGCCTGCGGGCCCGCGACGTCAATCTCCAGCAGGTCGAGGACGTTCCGCACGACCGCGGCGTCGATCTGCCGCTCGGTGCGGGTGCCGTCCAGGAAGGAGGTCGCGACGCCGTGCGCGTCGGCGATCTCGGCGAGCTCGGGGTCCACCGGGTCGCGGGTCATGGGGAGATCCTGACCGATGCCGGCGGCCCCGGAACGACCGGTGCCCGGCGTGTTCGACGGGCGCCCGGACCGACACGCGGGCATCATTCACCCACCCCGGTCAGGGGCCGATCGGTGCTACGGTGCGTCGCCGGACGCGCCGAACGGGTCACCGTGTATCCGTCGGGTGCCGGACCGTCCCGGAGCCCGATCGCGTCACCGCGGGGGCCCGGTCGTCGTCCGTTCGGCAGGAGGATCTCCCAGATGTCGACGTTGGCCCTGCTGGGGCTATGGGTGGTGGTGCTGGTGGCCGTCGGGATCGCAGCGTTCCTGCGGTGGGGGCGGAACCGGGACGAGCACCCGACGTCGGACGACGAGGCGCCGCGCACCGTCGCCGACCTGGTCGACCGGCGGGCCCGCGGGCTCGACGACGGGCGCCGTCGTGGCGACGACAGCCCCCGGGGCGGCGAGGACGCCGGTGAGCAGACCGGTCCCGTCCATGCCGCGTCCACCGCGGAGGACGCCGGGGCCGCGGCGGAGGCAGCCGGGCCGGAGGCAGCCGGGTCGACCGGCACGAGCGAGGACGTGACGCCGGCCGGACCGGGCAGCGGCGCGGACGGCGCGGACCCGGTCGTCGCCGACCGCGACTCCGACCGCGCCGAGGCCGACGCGGACCCCGACTCCGATCACGCGGCCGCCGAGCGCTCCACCGGCCGCGCGGTCGTCGGCGACCCGGACGGTTCGCGGCGCGCCCCCGGAGCCGGGGCAGTGGAGTCCGAACCGCCCGCGCAGGAGCCCGCCACCGACCCGAGATGGTCGGCCATCGGCCCGACGATCTCCTCGGCGCCCGACATCACCGAGGTCGGTGACACCGCCGATCCCGACGAGGAGGACACCGACGAGATCGGTGCCGTCGCGCCCTCGGCGCCGCCGCTCGGCCCGGACGTCAGCACCGGCCCGGTCGGTCCACCGTGGTCGAGGGGGTTCAAGGACGGCAAGCCGGTCGGTCCGGCGGGGCACCGTCCGGCGCCGCCGCGCCCGCGGCCGGTGCGCTCCCCGGTCCGGCGGGACCCCGGCATCTCCGACACCGGCGACGACCGGGTCGGCCCGAGCAGCTCCGCCCCCGACATCCGCCCGGTCCCGGGCATCGGCCTGGCCCGGGGGATCGGCGCGGTCCCGCGTACCGGTGCGGGCGGCACGGGTTCGCCGGCCCGGCGGGAGCCCGGATCCCTCCTCCGTCCCGCGCCCACTCCTCCGTCCACGCCGGACGGGGACCCGGCGCCTACGGACGCGCGGGAAGGGCGACCCGCACTCACCACGGCCCGCGAACCGACGCCCCCGGCCGAGACGGCCGAGGGCCCCGAGCTCGCGGGATCCGGGGTCCCGGGAACACCGGAGAGCGCGGCCAGGGTCGCCGGGACCGTGGACACCGGGTCCCCGGACGAGGAGAGCACGGCGACCGGAGCGGTCGACGGCACCACGGAGATCGGCGAGACCACCCACGCGGGGGCCGCGCCCGAGCACGCGTCCGGCGCCGACACGGCGGCGAGCACCGAGATCGCGGAGTCCGCCGAGACCGCGGAGTCCACCGAGACCACAGAGACCACAGAGACCGCCGGGACCCGCGAGGGCACGGACGCCGGCGGTGCCTCCGCCGTCCCCGGGCTCCCGGCCGCCTCGGTGCGACCGGCGGCCCCACCGCGTGCCGACCCCCGCTCCCCGGTCGATCCCGACCTGGTCAAGCGGGTCACCGCCGTCCCCGCGGACCGGTCCGGATCGCGGTCCGCCGCCACCCCGGACACCGAGCGCGAGTACCGCGAGGCCCGGGACCGGATCGCGGCCACACACGGCTGGATCGGGCGGGTTCCCGAGCAGGCCGGCTCGCCGGAGCCGGAGGACGCCACACCGCCGCGCGCCTGGGGGACGATCGGTCTGGCCGCCACGGGCGGTGTCGCCCGGGACCAGGATCCGCCGGAGCCGCCACCGCGTCCGGCGCCCCGGCTGCTCCGCTCGGCCCGGCCGAGCGGGGACGCGGCCGACACCCCGCCGGTCGCCCGTGCGGTCCCCGCCGCCCCCGCCACCGAGACCGACCCCGGCACGTCCACCGGGACCGGTGAGGTCCCGGTCCCCCCGATGGAGGCTCCCCGCGACATGACCGCACCCATGACGCCCGCAGTCGAGCCCCTCGACACCGAGACCCCCGGAGCTCCGGTCGACGGCGCCCCGGGGCACACCGCCGCGCCCGATGCCACCGCGCCGGCCGTCGGCGGAGACGGAGTCGGAGGCGGTGCCGGTGTCCGGGACGAGGGCGACGTGACGTTGCGGCTCGGGCGGTCCGGCACCGAGCCCGCCCCGGTCGTCCCGGGGACGCCCCCGCAGGACGTCGAGGTGCGGGTGCTCGGTCCGGGCGAGGCGCCGCTGGGCGGCGCGGCGGTCACCGTCCGGGACCGGGCGTCCCGCACCATCGGGTCGGCCGTGACCGGCGACGACGGTCTCGCCCGGGTCGCGGTGCCCGGAGCAGGCCGGTTCGTCGTCGTCGCCGGCACCGCCGGGTTCCGGCCCGGGGTCACGGCGTGTGCCGTCGCGGACTCGACCGCACAGACCGTCCTGGTGCTGCGGCGTTCGGCGGCGGTGCACGGCACGATCCGGACCGCCTCCGGCGCGGCCGCGGTCGACACGGCCGTCGCGCTGGAGCAGGACGGCGACCCGGTCGCCGACACCCGTACCGGCCGGGACGGCACGTACCGGATCGACGATCTCGACGCCGGCCGCTACCGGCTCGTCGTCGACCTGGACGGGACCCAGGTGCCCGGGACCGTCGACCTCACCGCGGGCGCCGAGGTCGCGCACGACGTCACGGGCGGGCCACGGCCGTGACCGGCCGGCCGGACGTGGACGGCCGGCTACCCGGCGTCGGCGGGATCGAGCTGTACTGGCAGGGTCGGCTCCCGGAGCACGACCCGACCGGTGTCCTGCTGGTCAGCCACGGCATCGGCGAGCACTCCGGCCGCTACGGCTCGGTGTCGGACGCCCTGCTCCCCGAGGGCTGGGCGGTCTACGGGCTCGACCACCGCGGGCACGGCCGCTCCGGTGGCGCCCGGGTGCACGTCCGCCGCTACGACGACTTCCTGCAGGACTTCGAGACGTTCCGGCGTGAGGTCGTGTCCCGGCACCCCGGGCTGCCGGTCTTCCTGCTCGGGCACAGCCTCGGCGGGCAGATCGCGCTCGGCTACGCGCTGCGCCACCAGGACCGGCTCTCCGGCCTCGTGCTCTCCGCGCCGGCGCTGGCCTCCGACACCGTCCCGGCCCCGCTCGTCCCGGTCCTGTCGCTGGTCGCGCGGGTGCTGCCCACCGTGCGCCCGGTCGGCATCGACACCTCGCTGATCAGCTCGGATCCCGACGTCGTCGCCGACTACCGGGCCGACCCGCTCGTCCACCACGGGAAACCGACCCTCGCGCTGGGGGCCGCGGTGTACGCGCAGATGGACACCCTGCCGGACCGGGCGGCCCAGCTGCGGGTCCCGCTGCTGATCCAGCACGGCACCGCGGACCGCCTCACCGACCCCGCGGGCACCCGCATCCTCGACGAGCGCAGCGGGGCCCCGGACACCACCGTGCGCTGGTACGAGGGCCTCTGGCACGAGATCTACCACGAGCCGGGCCGGCAGGCCCCGCTCGACGACCTGCGCCGGTGGCTGGCGCAGCGCCGCGACGCCACCCGGGCGACGCGGACCTGATCCTCGCCACACCCGCGCGGTCTCGACCTGCCGGGTGTGGCCCCGGAGTGGGATCGTGAGCGCTCAGAACGCGGAACGAGGTGGCGCGCACGGTGAACAGGTCCGACTCCCCGGCCGGCGAGGTCGCCGCCGTCGGGGTCCGCACCCTCCTCGAGTCGACGGACTGGGCGGCCACGCCGCTGGGACCGCGTCCCGGATGGGACCGCGAGCTCACCGACACCATCCGGTTCATGCTGGAGAGCCGGCAGCCGCTGGTGACCTGGTGGGGTCCGGAGCTGGTCCTGCTCTACAACGACGCGTTCACCGCCCACTCCGGGGTCCGGCACCCGACGGCGTTCGGCCGGCCGCTGCGCGAGGGCTGGCCGGAGCTCGCCGATCACCTGTCCGACGAGCTGCGCCTCATGCTCGCCGGCGACAGCGAGGGCATCTACCGGGTCGCCGACCGGCTCGTCCTGCACCGGTGGGGGTACCCCGAGGCGACCTGGTGGGACTACTCGGTGACGCCGGTGCGCGGCCCGGACGGCGACGTCCGTGGGCTGATCACGATGCTCGGCGAGGTCACCGAGGGGGTCGTCGGTGCGCGGCGGATGCAGGTGCTGTCCGAGCTCGGCGAGGTCGCCCGGGACGCCCCCACGGTCGACATCGCGGTCGAGCGGCTGACCGCGGTCCTCGACGCCGCGGCCGAGGACGTCGGGTGCGCGGCCGTCGTGGCCCGCGGTGCCGACGCACGGGCGCTCACGACGGTCCGGCTCGACGACCTGCCGGACGGCTGGGCCCCGGCCGACCGTGGCCCGGACGCCGGATCGGCGGCCGAGTTCGTCACCGTCGGGCCGGCCGCGGGACCGTCCGGTACGCCGCCGGTCACCGACCTGGTGCGTGCCGTGCAGCACACCCCGGACGGTACGACCGGGATCGCCGTCGTGATCGGGGTCCCGCCACTGCTGCCGCTCGACGAGCCGCACCGTTCCTTCCTGCGCCTGGTCGTCGGGCAGGTGGGCACGGTGCTCACCGCCGCGCTGGCCCGGGACCGGGAGCGGGACCGCCGGGACGACGTCAGCACCGTCGCGCGGACCCGCGCCGACTACTACGCCGGTCTCGGCGACGAGTTCCGCGACCCGCTGACGCTGGTCCTCGGCCCCCTGGAACGGCTCCGCGACCACGACGACGCCGGCGTCCGCGCCGAGGTGGAGCTCGCCCAGCGCAACGCGCAGCGGATGCTGAAGCTGGTCGACGGCCTCCTCGACGCCTCGGCCCTGCAGAGCGGCCGGCACGACGGCCTGTTCGCACCGACCGAGCTCGGCGCGACCACCGCCGAGCTCGTCGCGGCGTTCGCCCCGGTGCTCGAGCGCGCCGGCCTGGACCTGCGCGTCTCCTGCCCGCCCAGCAGCCGTCCGGTCTGGGTGGACCGCGACGCCTGGGAGAAGATCGTCCTCAACCTGCTCAGCAACGCCGTCAAGTACACGGTGGACGGAAGCGTCACGGTCCGGCTCACCCACGACGGCGAGCAGGTCGTCCTGTCGGTCGCCGACACCGGCGTCGGGATCCCGGACGACGAGATCGACTCGGTGTTCGAGCGGTTCCACCGCCCCGGCCCGCCGCGCGGACGCACCGGCGAGGGCAGCGGGCTCGGCCTGCCGCTGATCCGCCAGCTCGTCCGGCTGCACGGCGGCGGCATCGGGGTCCGCAGCGTGCCGGACGTCGGGAGCACCTTCACCGTCCGGCTGCCGCTGGGGTTCGCCCACCTGCCGGCCGACCGGCTCGTGCGGTCCCGGGTCGGTGCGCGCACCACCCCCCGGCTCGCGGCCCCCTACGTCGCCGAGGCGCTGCGCTGGCTGCCCGAACCCCTCGATGCGGGCGACGGTCCGGCGAGCCGGCCCGCGGTCCGGGGGCGATCGGTCGACGGGTCGGTGGTCGACGGCCTGGACCTGGCCCACCGCGACCGGGTGCTGGTGGTCGACGACGACCGGGAGATGCGCGGCTACCTGCGCGACCTGCTGGCCGAGCGGTGGACGGTGCAGGTCGTCGCGGACGGTGGCGCCGCCCTCGACGCCGCCCGCACCGACCCGCCGGACCTGGTCGTCGCGGACGCCGCACTGTCCGCGACCGGCGGGATCGAGCTGCTGCGTGCGCTGCGGTCCGACCCGCGCACCGTCGGCGTCCCGGTGGTGCTGCTGTCCTCGCGGGCCGGGGAGGAGGCGGCCGTCGAGGGGTTCGCGGCCGGGGCCGACGACTACCTCGTGCGTCCCTTCTCCGCGCGCGAGCTGCTGGCCCGGGTCGCCAACCACCTGCAGCTCGGGCGGGTGCGCCGTGCCGCGGAGCTGCAGTTCCGGGCGATGGCCGACTCCACGCCCGCACTGATCTGGGTCGACGACCCGGGCGGGCACCGGCTGTTCGTCAACCGGGGCTGGCTGGACTTCACCGGCGTCGACGACCCCGCCCAGGAGCTCGGGCTGGACTGGCGCCGCCGCATCCACCCCGACGACCGCGAGCGCTACCGGTCGGTGACCGCGGCCGCGGCGCGCGCGCACGCCCCGTTCGAGGTCGAGTACCGGCTGCTGGACCGGGCCGGCCGCCATCGGTGGGTGCTCGACCGCGGTGCCCCGGTGCGCGACGGCGAGCGCTCCGCCGGCTACGTCGGCGGCTGCCTCGACATCGACGTCCAGCACCGCGAGCAGCGCCGGCACCGGATCTACTCCGAGGTCGCCGAGTCGCTGGAGCGGGAGATCACCCGCACCGGGCGGACCGACCAGCTGGTCCGCGCCGTCGTCGACGACCGGCTGGCCGACGTCGCCGTGGTGCACGACGCCGACCCCGGCGACCCGGTCGGCACGCTCGCCGTGGCCGCTGACCGGTCGGCGCTGGAGCCGTCGCTGTGGCGGCTGGGCCCGCTGATCGGCGTCTCCGACCACCCCGGCCGGCCGGAGATCATCGGCGCGGACCGGCTCGACGACGTCCTGGGCCGGTTGCCCGCGACCCAGCGCCGTGCCTGGGGCCGGCTGCGGATCCGCTCGGCGATGGTGGTGCCGCTGCCGGCCCGCGGGCGGACCAGCGCCGTGCTCACCGCGGTGCGCACCGAGTCCGCCGACCCCTACACCGCCGACGACCTCGACCTGCTCTCCGAGATCGGGCGCCGGGCCGGACTGGCCGTGGACAACGCCCGGCTGCTGGAACAGGAACGGTCCTCGGCGCAGCGGCTGGGCCTGCTGCACCGGGCGACCGCCAAGATGTCCGCCGCGGCCACCGCCGGCGAGGTCGCCGCGATCGCCGCGGACCACATCGTCGACCTGCTCGACGCCGACTTCGCCGGGCTCTGGGAGGTCCGCGGGGAGTGGCTGCAGGCGCTGACCGGCCACGGCTGGGACGCGGAGCTGTGGCGCCGGGCCGGACGGATCCGGGCCGACGCACCGATGGCGTTCGCCGACGTCCTGGCCGACCGCACCCCGCTGTGGTTCGGCACCGCGCACGAGTGGGCGTCGCGCTACCCGTCGCAGATCGGCGTCGCGCCCGAGCACGCGCAGACCATCGGCTACCTGCCACTGATCGCCGGCGGCCGCACGCTCGGCGTGCTGGCGGTGTCCATGCTCACCGAGCGGCGGCTGTCCGAGGCGGACAAGGAGGCGGCGGTCGCCGTCGCCGAGCTGGCCGCGCAGGCGCTCGACCGGGCGTCCATGTTGGACGCCGAGACCGAGGCCCGCCGGCTCGCCGAGCGGCTCGGTGCGGTGGCGACAGGCCTGGCCCGGGCCACCGACCTGGAGTCGGTGGCCGAGGTCGTCGTCGAGCACGGGCGCAGCTCGCTGGGAGCCGAGTCCATCGTCGCGATGGTCGTCGACGACAACGGGCTGCTCGCCCTGCTCGGCGAGGCCGGCTGGCCGGCCGACGGGCCGCCGATGCGCGCCCCCGGCCGCAACCACCCGCTCAGCCGCGCCGTCACCGGTGGTGAGCCGATCTGGCACACGACCGACCTGTCCGAGGTGCGCCGCTACCCGGTGCACACCGCGGTGCCGCTGATGGTGGCCTCCCGGCCGATCGGCGTGCTCGGGTTCCGGTTCTCCCGCGAGCCCTCGTTCAGCCCGGAGCAGCAGAGCTTCGTGCGCACGCTGGCCAACCAGTGCGCCCAGGCGATCGTGCGGGCCCAGCTGCACCAGGCCGAGCACGAGGTCGCGGTGACCCTGCAGCGCAGCCTGCTGCCGCAGCGGCTGCCGGACATCGAGCAGCTGTCGCTGGCCACCCGGTACCGGCCGGGGACCCAGGGCACCGAGGCCGGTGGGGACTGGTTCGACGTGCTCGACCTGGCCGACGGCGTCGTCGCCCTGGTGGTCGGTGACGTGGTCGGCCGCGGCCCGGCCGCGGCGGCCGTGATGGGTCAGCTGCGCAGCGCGGTCGCGTCCAACCTGGTCAACGGCCAGTCCCCGGCGCGGGCACTCGAACAGCTCGACCAGTACGCGCTGCGGGTCCGCGGGGCCACCGCCAGCACGGTCGCGATCGCCACCATCGACACCGGCTCCGGCGAGCTGCGCTACGCCAGCGCCGGGCACCCGCCGCCGCTCGTCGCGGGCACCGACGGGGTGCGGACGCTCGTCGAGGGACGGGGGGTGCCGCTGGGCATCTCCGGACGCCCGCCCTTCAGCGAGGCAGGCGCACACATGGTGCCCGGCGAGACGATCCTGCTCTGCTCGGACGGGCTGTTCGAGCGCCGGGACGAGGTGATCGACGACGGGCTGGCCCGGCTGGTCGACGCGTTCGGTGACCTCGCGGAGTCCCAGCCCCGGGACATGGCCGACACGCTGCTCAACCGGATGTCGGAGGGGTCGGCGATCCCGGACGACACCGTCGTCGTCGTGGCCCGGCTGATGCCCCCGCCGCTGCGGCTCGACATCGAGGCCGACCCGAAGCGGCTCGCCCCGCTGCGCCGCTCGGTCGCCGGCTGGGCCGCGACCTGCGGGATGGGCCCGGACGCGGTCAGTGACCTGCAGCTCACCGTCGGGGAGGCCGCCACGAACGCGATCGAGCACGCCTACCCCGCCGGGGCCGTACCCGCGGGCCGCGTGCAGATCGAGCTCGCGCTGACCGCCGACGGGTCGGTCGCGGTCCGGGTCGCCGACCGGGGCCGCTGGCGCCCGCCGCCTCCGGACCCCGGCTACCGCGGCCGCGGCATCGCGCTGATCCGGGAGCTGTCGGAGGACGTGCACATCGAACCGTCCGACGACGGCACCACCGTGCGGTTCCGGCTGCCGTCGACCCCGGTGGAGGTCGGGACCCCGGGTGCGGGGCCGCCGGTGGAGTTCGTTGCCGGCGAGCCCGAGCCGGACCGGGACCCGACCGCGGACCACGACGACGACCGGGACGCCGCCGCCACGGACGGAGCCCGTCCCGCGCCGACCCGGCTGCGCGCCTCGCCCGACCCGCACGGCGTGCGGCTGACGGTGGTGGGCGACCTCGACCTCGGCGGGGTGGCGGCGGTCCGCGGTCCGCTGCTCGAGCACCTGGGGCGCGGGCTGCCGGTCACGCTCAACCTCGCCGCGGACTCCTTCGTGAGCAGTGCCGGGATCGCGCTGCTGTCCGAGGCGGCCCGGCTGATGCGGGCCGGCGACGTCCCGCTGACCCTCGTCGCGCCGGCCGGGAGCCAGGCGCGGCGCTCGCTGGTGCTCTCCGGGCTGGACACCGTGATCGGGATGTCCGACGAGGGGTAGACGCAAAGAAGTGCAGGTAGGCCTGGGTTGTCCGGACAGGTTGCCCGGCGTCCCGAGGGGCGGGCGCTCGCTTGAAGGGGAGCCCGGCGGTGTGGTGACATCTCGATCGTGAGTCAGGCAGCGAACCTCGGACCCCTGTGGGGGACGCGGCGCGCCGACCACTTCGACCAGGGCTGTCGTCCCGCGAGCTGAACCCCGACCGCTCGCCCGCCCTGCTCTCACTTCCGGAGTGTCACCGTGTCCGCCCCTGCTCGTCCTGCCCCGGCCCGTGTCCTCGCGCCGGCCCGTGCCCCGCACGCCCAGCCGGCCGTCGCGCCGTCGCCGTACGGCCTGGACGACCTCCTCGAGATGACCCGCGAGATCGCCGACGAGGTCCGCGCCGGTGTGCACGAGGTCGTCGTCGACCCCGACCGCCGCTGGTACCGGCTGCTGCGCAGCGACGGGCTCTGCGACGTCTGGCTGATCAGCTGGGCCACCGAGCAGATCGCCGAGCTGCACGACCACGCCGGCTCGCTGGGTGCGCTCACCGTCGTGTCCGGGACGCTCACCGAGCGCCGCTGGACCGGACCGGCCGGACTGCGCACCCGGAACCTGCGCGACGGCCGCGGTGCCGGTTTCCCGCTCGGCCACGTGCACGACGTCGCGAACACCGAGACGACGCCCGCGGTCAGCGTGCACGCCTACTCGCCGCCGCTGTCGGCGATGTCGTACTACTCGGTCGAGGACACGCCGGGCCTCGCCGGGCAGCAGCGGTTGCGGCGCACCCGTACCGAACTCGTCGCCCCGGGGCAGGGTGTCGGATGACCACGGTCGCCGACCTGCTGGCCGCCGCCCGCGCGCGGCTCGACCGTCCGGACCCGCAGCGGGCCGCCGGGCTGGTCGCCGGGGGCGCGGTGCTCGTCGATACCCGGCCCGGCTGGCAGCGGGCCGAGGAGGGCGCCGTCCCCGGCGCGCTGCTCATCGAGCGCAACCACCTGGAGTGGCGGCTCGACCCGACCTCGGACGCCCGCATCGCGCAGGCCGTCGACCACGACGTGACGTGGGTGCTGTTCTGCTCCGAGGGCTACAGCTCCAGCCTCGCCGCAGCGTCGCTGCAGGACCTCGGCCTGCACCGGGCCACCGACCTCGACGGCGGGTTCCGCGCCTGGGCGGCCGCCGGTCTGCCGGTCGAGCCGGGCACCGACGGTCCGGCGGCGGAGACCCGGCCACCCGATCTCCGGTAGCCCGGATCGCCTGCTCGCGCAAACCACCCGCCGGCCCCGAGGCGCCGATCACACGCGCGCAGATCCGCCGCGTTCGCCGGTCACCGGCCGGGGCGGTACGCGCTCAGGTGAAGGCCCCGATCCCGGTGATGTCCCGGCCGACGATCAGCGACTGGATCGTCTCGGTGCCTTCGAAGGTGTGGATCGCCTCGATGTCCGCCCAGTGCCGGACGACGTGGTGCTCCAGCAGGATCCCGTTGCCGCCCAGCAGATCCCGGGCCTCGGAGAGGATCGAGCGGGCTGTCCGGGTGTTGTGCATCTTCGCCAGACCGGCGACGGTCGGGGACAGCTTGCCCGCTTCGGCCAGCCGCGCGGTCTGCATGCAGTAGAGCTGCATGCCGGTCAGGTCGGCGAGCATCTTCACGAGCCGGTCCTGCACGATCTGGAAGCTCGCCAGCGACGTACCGAACTGGTTACGGGCCTGCGCGTAGCGCAGCGCGGCGTCGTAGCCGGCGGTGGCGTGCCCGAGCGCCATCCAGGCGCACGTGCTGCGGGTGGTCGCGAGCACCGCGGCGCAGTCGGCGAACGTGGTCGCCCGCGCGAGCCGGTTCTCGTCCGGGACGCGGACCCGGTCGAGGGTGATGTCGGCCTGCCAGAGCGCGCGCAGCGACACCTTGCCCGGGATGACCGTCGCCGAGTAGCCCTCGGCCGGGGTCTCGACGACGAAGCCGAGCACCTCCCCGGACGCTGTGTCCCGGGCCCAGACGATCACCAGGTCGGCGACGGTGCCGTTGCCGATCCAGCGCTTGGTCCCGTCCAGGATCCAGTGGTCGCCGTCCCGGGTCGCGGTGGTCTCCAGCGCCACCGAGTCCGAGCCGTGCTCCGGCTCGGTGAGGGCGAACGCGCCGAGACGCTCCATCGTGGACATCGACGGCAGCCAGCGCCGCTTCTGCTCGTCGGAGCCGCACAGGTCGATCGCCTTCATCGCCAGCCCGGCGTGCACGCCCAGGAACGTGCCCAGCGAGCCGTCGCCGCGGTGCAGCTCCATGTGCACCAGGCCGAGCGCGAGCGGGCTCATCCCGGCCGCGCCGTGCCCCTGGATGTCCTCGCCGACGATCCCGAGCTCGGGCAGCCGGCGGAACAGGTGCCAGGGCAGCTCGGCCCGCTCCCAGTAGTCGTTGATGTCGGTGAGGACCTCGGAGTCGACGAACGTGCGGGTGTCGGCGAACCGGCGCCACTGCTCGTCGGTGAACTGGTCGCGGACCGAGAAGAAGTCGGTGCCCAGCGCCTCGCCGAGCTCGGTGTACGGGGTGGTCGGTGCGGTCATGCTCGCGGCTCCCTCGCCGTCGGCCCGGTCTCGATCTGCGACAGCCTGATCGTCACATCGCTCCGGCGTTCCCGCTCGGTCGTAGCGGGTTCAGGAGGCTCGGTTGCTCGTCAGCTGGGCGGCCCGCTGGTACGAGACTCCGAGGACCCGGCCCAGCTCCCGGACCGACATCCCGGTCTCCTTCAGCTCGAGCGCGGCCGATCGGAGTTGCGCCGCAGCGTCGGAGCGCGCGGCCCGCTCGACCTCCCGAGACCGCTCGACCCCGTCGAGTTTGGCCTGCACGGACGACGGCAGCTCGACCGAGACCTCCAGCTCGATCGAGCCGGCGTCGGAGCCGGTCATGATCGAGATGAGGTCACGGGCCATCGGCTCGATCTCGTCGACGGTGCGGGCCTGGGTGTACCGGTCCACCTCGGGTGCGTGGACCATCCAGTATCGGCCGTCCCGGGTCGCGTGGGCGTGATACTTCATCGCCGCCACCAGCCTTTCCCCAGTACGACCTGGCACTCGCGATAGATCTGCTCGGTCAAGCCCTCGCCGATGTCGCGGTGGCGCGGAATCGGGATCATGACGTCCCCGAGCCGCTTCCCGCCGGATGCGCTTCACGACAACGCGCGGCGATGTCATCGTCTATATCGCGCTTGACGGAGATAGTCGAGGTCGCACTAGACGCCCCGCACGAGGCAGAACGGGTGTCCCACCGGGTCGAGGAAGACCCGGAAGCTGTCCGGCATCGGCTGCACGTCGTGCTTGCGGGCGCCGATCGCGAGCACGGCGGTCTCCCCGGCGTCGAGGTCCGGGACGTCGAAGTCGACGTGCATCCGCTGCGGGTGTTCCTGGCCGGGCCACTCCGGTGCGCGGTACTCGCCCTGTTCGATCTTCTGGAACGCCAGCGTCGGGCCCGGGCCCCCTGACTCGAGCTCGACCCAGTCGTCGTGCGTCTGCGTCGCGATCGGCCAGCCGGTGATCCGTGAGTAGAACCGCGCGAGCTCGAGGGGGTGCGGGCAGTCGAGGGCGGCGAGGGAGAACGTGGCGATCGGTGCGTCCATGTGGGGAGTCTGCACTCCGCCCCCGACAGTTCAGATGTCGTCGATCGCCCGCTCCACCCGCTGCACCGAGATCGGGTACCGGGTCTTCATCGGGTGCGCGTACAGCGAGACCCGCAGCTCCTCGATCATCCAGCCGATCTCGCGCAGCGCGGGCGAGGGCTCGGCGCCCTCGGGCAGCGACGCCAGCAGGCCCCGGTACTCGGCCTCGACCGGTGCCATCTCGCCGGTCCAGCGGGCGTCCCGGCCGGGGTCGGCGCGCAGCTTCTCCAGTCGCGCCTCGAGCGCCTGCAGGTGCCGCTTCACATCGCCCAGCCGGGTCGCCCCGGCCGCCGTCACGAAGCCGGGCGCCACCAGCCGGGCCATGATCGCGCGGACGTCGGCGACGCCGTCCCGGGTGGCGGGGCCGCGCAGGTCGGTCAGCGCCGAGGAGACCCGGTGCCAGGCCTCCAGCACGCCGCGGACGGCGTCGAGCACCTGCAGCGCCGTCGAGGGCAGCCGCATCCGCAGCAGCTCGGCGAGCCGGGCGAACTGCGCCTCGTCGAACGGGTCGCCGCCACCCCGGTTGACCAGGTGGTCGGCGGCCGCGGTGATGCAGTCGTCGAGCAGGGCGTCGAACGAGCCGTGCGGGCTGCGCGACAGCGCGAGCCGGGCCCGGCCGTCCAGGCCGCGCTGGACCTGCTTGGCGGGGTTCGGCGTGCCCAGCATCAGCAGCCGGCGGGCCCCCCGGTGGTGGGCGGGATCGCGCTCGGTGGCCGTCGCGTACACCCGGACGTCCACAGTGGTGCCGCGGTCACGCAGGCCCGGGAAGCCGGTGACGACGTGCGTGCCACGCCGGATCGGCAGCTCCCGGGGCAGCTCGCCGATCGTCCAGCTCGTCAGGCCGGTCGCCTCGACCTCGGTGCCGGCCGAGGCGAGCTCCTCGCGGACCTTCGGCGCCAGATCGCGGCGCAGCTTCTCCAGGTCGGTGTCGCGGGCGAGCTCGGTCCCGGCCTCGTCGAGCACCCGGAAGGTGACGGTGAGGTGCTCGGGCAGCCGCTCCAGCTCCCAGTCCTCGCGCCGGATCTCGACGTCGCGCATCCGGCTGAGCTCGCGCTCCAGGACGTCGAGCAGCGGCCGGACCGTGTCGATGCCCGCTCCGCCTGCGCTACGCGGGGCCTGGCCGCGCAGCCGGCTCAGTACCGCCCTGGCGTGGTCGGGAGCGGGGGAGAAGTTGCGCCGCAGGTTCCGCGGCAGGGTCCGGATCAGGGCCGTGACCAGCTCCTCGCGCAGCCCGGGGACCTGCCAGGTGAAGGGGGTCGGGTCCACCTGGTTGAGCGCCGCGACCGGGACGTCGACGGTCACGCCGTCGGTGTGGTGGCCCGGTTCGAAGGAGTAGGACAGCGGGAGGGTGAGCCCGCCCGCGTCGAGGTGGTCGGGGTAGTGCGCGCGGTCGACCTGCTTCGCCGCCTCGGTGGCGAGCATCTCCTCGGTGTAGGTGAGCAGGTCGGGGTTCTGCCGCGACTCCCGCTTCCACCAGGTGTCGAAGTGCTTGCCGGACACGACGTCGGCCGGGATGCGCGCGTCGTAGAAGGCGAACAGGGTGTCCTCGTCGACCACCAGGTCGCGCCGGCGGGCGCGGTGCTCGAGCTCCTCGGCGTCGTCGAGCAGTGCGCGGTTGGCGTGGAAGAACGGGTGCCGGGTCTCCCAGTCGCCCTCGACGAGCGCGTGCCGCAGGAACAGGTCGCGGCTCACCTCGGCGTCGATCCGCCCGTAGGCGACGGTCCGGTCGGCGACCAGCGGCAGCCCGTTCAGGGTGACCCGCTCGGTCGCGACCGCGCTCGCCCGCTTCCGTGACCAGCGCGGTTCGGAATACGTCTTCTTGACGAGATGGGCGGCGAGCGGCTCGATCCAGTCCGGCTGGACCGGGGCGACGGTGCGCGCCCACAGCCGGGTCGTCTCGACGAGCTCGGCGGCCATCACCCAGCGCGGCGGTTTCTTCGCGATGCCGGAGCCGGGCCAGATGGCGAACTTCGCGTCGCGGGCGCCCAGGTAGTCCTTCGGGCCCTTGCGTTCCTTCTTGCCGTCCTTCTTCTCCGCGAGCGGGTCCTGCATGCCGACCTGGGAGAGCAGTCCGGACAGGACGGACTGGTGGATCCGGTCGGCGTGGGCCGGCCAGTCCGGGTTCGCGTCGTTGAGGTCCATTCCGGACGACCGCGCCGCCTGCCGGAGCTGGCCGTGCAGGTCCCACCACTCCCGGACCCGCAGGTAGTGCAGGAAGTCCTCGCGCAGCTCGCGGCGGAACCTGCTGCCGCTCAACGCGTCGCGGCGCTCGTTCAGGTGGTCCCAGAGCCGGAGGTAGGCCAGGAAGTCCGAGCCGTCGACGCCGAACCGCCGGTGCTTGTCGTCCGCGGCCTGACGTTGCTCGGTCGGGCGCTCGCGCGGGTCCTGCACCGACAGCGCCGCGGTGATGACCAGCACCTCGCGCAGGCATCCGTTGCGGTGCGCCTCGACCAGCATCCGGCCCAGCCGGGGGTCGACCGGGAGCCGGGCCAGTGACTGCCCGACCGCGGTGAGCGAGCGACGGTCCGGGCGGAGCGCGCCGAGCTCGTGCAGCAGGTCCAGGCCGTCGGCGACGGCGCGCCGGTCCGGCGGCTCGACGAACGGGAACTCGGAGAGCTCGCCCAGGTCCAGCGCGATCATCTGCAGCACGACCGAGGCCAGGTTGGTCCGCAGGATCTCCGGGTCGGTGAACTCGGGACGGGCGTCGAAGTCGTCCTCGGCGTAGAGCCGGATCGCGATCCCGTCGGAGGTCCGGCCGCAGCGGCCGGAGCGCTGGTTCGCCGAGGCCTGGGAGATCTTCTCGATCGGCAGCCGCTGCACCTTGAGCCGGCGCGAGTAGCGGGAGATCCGGGCGGTGCCGGTGTCGACGACGTAACGGACCCCCGGCACGGTCAGCGACGTCTCGGCGACGTTGGTGGCGAGCACGACCCGATTGCCGGCGTGCGGCTGCCACACCCGTTGCTGCTCGGCCGTGGACAGCCGCGCGTACAGCGGCAGGATCTCGGTGCCCGGCAGCTGCCGGCGCTCCAGGACCTCGGCGGCCTCACGGATCTCGCGTTCGCCGGGCAGGAAGACGAGCACGTCGCCCGGGCCCTCCCGCTGCAGCTCGACGACGGCGTCGCCGATCGCGTCGTCCAGCTGCCGGTCGGGGTCGGCGTCCGGATCGTCGGGGTCGACGACGGGCCGGTACCGCACCTCCACCGGATAGGTACGCCCCGACACCTCGACGATCGGGGCGGGCTCCTCCGCCGAGCCGAAGTGCCGGGCGAACCGCTCCGGGTCGATCGTCGCCGAGGTGATGATCACCTTGAGGTCCGGACGACGGGGGAGCAGCCGGGTCAGGTACCCGAGGATGAAGTCGATGTTGAGGCTGCGTTCGTGCGCCTCGTCGATGATCAGCGTGTCGTAGGCGTGGAGATCCTTGTCCCCGGCCAGCTCGGCCAGCAGGATCCCGTCGGTCATCAGCTTGACCATGGTCGAGTCGCCGACCTGGTCGGTGAACCGGACCTTCCAGCCGACCGCGCCACCGAGCTCGACGCCCAGCTCCTCGGCGATCCGCGCGGCGACGGTGCGCGCGGCGAGCCGGCGCGGCTGGGTGTGCCCGATCATCCCGTGCACGCCACGGCCCAGCTCCAGGCAGATCTTCGGCAGCTGCGTGGTCTTCCCGGACCCGGTCTCGCCCGCGACGATCACGACCTGGTGGTCCCGGATGGCGTCGGCGATCTCCTCGCGGCGGGCCGACACCGGCAGTGTCGCGGGATAGCTGACCCGGGGGAGCGCAGCACGGCGGCGGTCGATGCGGTGCTCGGCGCGGGCGACCGCCTCGGCGACGCGCTGCTGGGCGCGGCCGTCGCGGGCGCGGTCCAGGCGGCTGCGCAGCCGGTCGGCCTCGGCCGGACCGAGCTCGCCGATGCGTTCGCGCAGCGCGGTCAGCTCATCGTCCTGCAGCGGAGGCACCGGAGCCTCGGTGTGCTGTCCGGTCCGGCGCTGCCCGGCCTTCCGGTCCGGGGCCCCACGGTCCGGGGCGCCATGGTCCGGGCCGTCGCGGTCGGGGCCGCGACGGCCGGGCTGGTCGGGGCCGGGCGCCGTGACGGCAGCGCGCCGGCCCCGCGGCCCGCGGCGGCGCGAGGGGCGCTGCGAGTCGCGGGCCGGACGGCCACGCGCGGCGCCCTCCGTCCCGGGGGCGGCCTGCGCTGCGGCCTGGTCGTGTCCTTGCTCGTGGGCTGTCGTGTCCTGGTTCATCTGCTGATCGATGTCGGGTCGGCGCCTCTGCGGACGTCGCCGAGGGCGGCGCGGCCGGGCCCCGTCGGCTGCGCGGTCGGGTCGGTCGCTCGGGGACGGGGCGGGATCGGTGGACATCGCTCGTTCAGTGTGCCTGGTCGTCCGGTACGTGGCGGACGCCGACCATGGTGATCGGGCTCGCTGTCGGCGGCAATCCGATTTCGTGGGTGAGCTCGGAAGGTGTCCGAACCGGGCGCCGGTCGCCTCGCGGCGAGTGGCGCACCGCGGCTCCAGCCTGACGGTATTCCGCGGCGGCGGTTATCTATTGCGGCCCGGGGACTCGTGTCGCCCGGTCCGGACAGTCCATCCAACGGGCGGGGGTCCGGGATCATTCCCGGCAACGCGAACGATCTTCGGACGTGGTCCGTGTCACCCCACGGGGCTGAGCCGGAGGCCACGCCGACCGGCGGTGATCGTGGCGCGGACGAACTCGGCCACCGTGGAGTCGGGGGACAGCCCCGCCTCGGCGATCGACTGGTCGGACTCGTCACGTCCCGCCGGCGATGCGGCTTCTCGCGCGAGGTAGTTCACGTACACGAACCGACCGGTACCCAGTGACGGGCCGACCGCGCAGACGGCTACGGCGTCGTGTGCATCCATCTGTTCCAGGACCCAGCTCAGTGTGTCCTCGGGCAGGCACGCGACGAGAATGCTGTCGCCCGACGCGGCAAGGGGAAAGCGCGAGCCGGGGGTCGTCCGCTCTCCTCGGACAAGGGAGCTGGCGCGTACGGCATCGATGACGTCGGCACGTTCCGCCGCACGGTCGTCCAGGGCTCCGCGGACGTAGATGTCCGGGCCGGCCGGCCGCTCGATGTGTTCGACCACGGACACGGCTGTGCCCGCGAGTTCCTCGGCCGAGCGGCGCACCTCGGAACGCAGGGGCTCGAGGTCCGGCCCACCGGCGAACACCCCGTCAGGGAAAGAGTATGTGGACCAGTCCTCACCGATGCGGCCCTCGTCGTGTACCCGATAGACCACGTGCATCGTCGTCATCGGGCCTCCTTCCGAGCCTGCTCCGGGGTCAGTCCGACCTGGGTGACCAGGATACGTCGCACCATGTCGCCCCGGATGTCCCGTGAATCGTGGTAGCCGTAGACGAAGATCCGACCCGTTGCGGGGCTACGGAACTTCAGGTGACTGCCTCCAGGGATCGGGTCGCCGCACAGCCTGGTGAGGATCCTGCGCATGGCCCGGCCCCGGAGCGAGGGGAACTGTTCTCCCATCGGCCGCCTCCATGACCCGCACCACCCGAACGAGCCCGACGGTAGGTGGCGACCCCGACATTTCCGGCTCGCCCGCGGCATCGACCGGTGCGGGGTACAGGAGCGCTGCCGCCGCTCCTTGAGCTCAGGGGGTCGTTGCAACGCCGGACTGGTTGGACAGTAGCTCGTTGAGTGCTTCGGCCGGGGTGCGCCAGTCGAGGGTCTTGTGGGGGCGGCCGTTGAGCTGGATCGCGACCGCCTCCAGGTCGTGTGCGGTGTGCTGGGACAGGTCGGTGCCTTTCGGGAAGTACTGGCGCAGCAGACCGTTGGTGTTCTCGTTGCTGCCGCGCTGCCAGGGGCTGTGCGGGTCGCAGAAGTAGATCTCGATGCCGGTGGCTTCGCTGACCTGCCGGTGGCGGCTCATCTCCAGGCCCTGGTCCCAGGTCAACGACCGCCGCAGGATCTCGGGCATCTGCCCGATCGCGCTGGTCAGGGCATCGCGGACCTGCTCGGCCCGGGCCCCTGGCGCGGGCTGGGCCTGGCCGGGCAGATGCAGCAGCATCACGAACCGGGTGGAGCGCTCGACCAGCGTCCCGATCGCGGTGCGACCGTCCTTGCCGATGATCAGATCGCCTTCCCAGTGCCCGGGCACGGCCCGGTCGTCGACCTCGGCGGGACGTTCACTGATCATGACCTTGTCGGGGATCTGCGAGCCACCACGTCCGGCGCTGAACCGCTGGGGTTTGCGTAGTGCTCGTCCGGTACGCAGGCAGCGGTGCAGCTCGCGGCGCAGTTCCCCGCGGCCCTGCATGAACAAGGCCTTGTAGATCGTCTCGTGTGACACCCACATCTCCGGTTCCTCGGCGAACTCGACCCGCAGCTGCCGCGCGATCTGCTCAGGGCTCCAGCGCTCGTCGAGCCAGTCCTGGACCTGCCCGCGCAGCCGCGGGTTGCGGCCCAGCTTGCCGGTCTTCGGGCGCCGGGCACGTTCCTCGGCCTTGCTCTGGGCATGCCAGCCCCGATACCGGATCTTGTCCCGCTCAGTGCGCCGCGGGCTGCCCGGCACCGGCCCACGCGGATGCGGCCGCCCGTCGGCACGCGCAGGCAACGCCTCACGCCGCAGGGTGCGGTTACGGCGGATCTCCCGGCTCACCGTCGAGCGATGACGACCGATCCGCTGCGCGATCCTGGCGTAGGACTCGCCGGCGAAGAAACCGTTCGAGATCGTCTCGCGGTCATCGGCGGACAGATACCGGCCCGAGGGCTCGACAAGATCGGGAACCACCCCGCCACACTCGCGGATCCACTTACGGCCCGCAGTGGCCGACACGCCCGCCGCGGCGACCGCGGTCTCGTGATCGGCACCCGCGAGCCGCGCCCGCCAGAACGCCCGCCACTGCGCACGCGGATACCTCGGCGGACCCGCCATCACCATCACCCCTGATCAGACAGGGCGTGCAACAGACCCTTGAATCCGCCTCGATCGAACAGCTCTGCTGTGCCCCTCACGGCGTCAGCGGTGTCGGAGAAGGTGCTTCTGGATCTTGCCGACGGAGGTGCGAGGGAGCTCGGCGACGAACTCGACGTGGTCCGGGACCTTGAACTTCGCCATCCGCTCGCGGCAGTGGGCGAGCAGGTCCTCCTCGGTCACCGCACGGCCGTCGTGCCGCACGACGTAGACGTGGATCGCCTCGTCGCGCATCTCGTCCGGCACCCCGACCGCGGCGCACTCGAACACGGCCTCGTGCTCGGACACCACCCGCTCGACCTCGCCGGAGGCGACGTTCTCACCCGCCCGCTTGATCATGTCCTTGCGGCGGTCGACGAAGTGCAGGTAGCCGTCGTCGTCGGCGCGGACGGTATCGCCGGTGTGCAGCCAGGCCCCGCCGGCGCCGTCGGGTTCCAGGGTCCCGGCGGTGGCCGCGGGGTCGTCGAGGTAGCCGGTCATGATCGTGTGCCCGGGTACGCCGTGCACCTGCAGTTCGCCGGCGCCGCGGGAGTCCGGGTCGGCGATCCGGACCCGTGCGCCGGGCACCGGGCGGCCGATCGAGGCGCCGCGCCGCTGTTCGTACAGCGGGTTCATCAGCGGCGGGACGACGGTCTCGGTCATCCCGTAGAGCTGGATCAGCGGCACGTCGAAGCGGCGCTCGAACTCCGCCAGCTGGTCGTCGGTGACGTTCTGCGCGAACATCGCCGCCCGCAGCCGGTGCGCGGTGTCCTGATCGGACTCGCTCGCGGCGAGGATCATGCGGATCGGCGCGGCGAACAGGCTGGCGACGGTGCCGCCCAGCGCGGTGGCCTGCGCGGACCAGCGGCGCGCGGTGAACTTCGGCGCCAGCCCCACCGAGGCACCGGTGACCAGCGCGGACATCGTCGAGTAGAACTGCGCGTTCCCGTGGAACAGCGGCAGCACGACGAGCTGGCGGTCGTCCGGACGCAGCCGCAGGTGCCCGGCGACGACGTCGCCGCAGTGCAGGTAGGCCGCGTGCGAGAGCAGCACGCCCTTGGGGCGGCTGGTGGTCCCCGAGGTGTAGAGCACGCTCACCGGGCTCGTCGGGTCGACCTGCGCGGCCGGAGCGACGTCGTCGTCGCGTACCCACGGCTCCGCGGTGTCGACGACGGTGGCGGCGCCGGCCCGCTCGACCGTCTCCCGCAGGTCGGGCTGGGTGACGACGACCGCGCAGCCGGCGTGCTCGACCTGGTAGGCCAGCTCGTCGGCCGTCGCGAGCGGGTTGGACGGGGCCGCGGCCGCGCCGAGCAGGGCCGCGGCGAACCAGGCGTCGTAGAACTCCGGGCAGTTCGTCAGGTGGATGCCGAACCGGTCGCCCGGGCGGACGCCGAGGCGGTGCAGCGCCCCGGCGGTGCGTCCGGCGCGGGCGAGCTGCTCGGCGTAGGTGGTGGTCTCGATCGCCCCGGGCCCGCGCTCGAACGCGAGGAACGGGGCGTCGGGTGTGCGGGCCGCGTGCCCGCGCAGCACCGTCGCGAGCGTGTCGTCGCCACGGGCTGGCCGTCCGGTGACCGTCACGACCGCGGATCTTCCGTGCGTCGGCGTGACGCGCGCAAGTCAGCGCCGGGGCAGGGCCTCCAGCACGCCGTCGGTCCACGGGGTCCAGGCGTCGATCGCCCACTGGCCGAAGTCCCGGTCGGTGAGGACGACGGCGGCGGCGCCGACGTCCGGGTCCACCCACAGGAACGTCCCCGACTGTCCGAAGTGGCCGAACGTGCGCGGGCTGCTGCCGAGGCCGGTCCAGTGCGGCGACTTGCCGTCGCGGATCTCGAAGCCCAGGCCCCAGTCGTTGGGCTTCTGCCGTCCGTAGCCGGGGAGCAGGCCGTCGAGGCCGGGGTAGGCGACGCTCGTCGCCCCGGCGACGGTGCGCGCGTCGAGCAGCGTCGGGGCCTGCAGCTCGGCGGCGAACCGGGCGAGGTCGTCGACCGTCGACACCGCCCCGGCGCCCGCCGAGCCCTCCAGCCGGGTGCTGCCGAGCCCGAGCGGCTCGCAGACCGCCTGGTGCAGGTAGTCGGCGAAGCCGATCCCGGTGGCCGCGGCGACGGCGTCGGCGAGCACCGCGAACCCGGTGTTGGAGTAGATCCGCCGCTCGCCCGGCGCGGCCTGGACCTTGTCGGTGTCGAACGTCAGGCCCGAGGTGTGGGCGACCAGGTGCCGCACCGTCGCGCCCTCCGGACCCGCGGCGTCGTCCCACTCGAGCGCGCCCTCCTCGACCGCGACGAGCACGGCGTAGGCGGACAGCAGCTTGGTGACGGAGGCGAGCCCGAACTCGCGATCGGTGTCGCCGGCGTCGGCGAGCACCGACCCGTCCGCGGCGACGACCGCGGCGGCGACGTGGTCGACCGGCCAGTCGAGGACCCGGCGCACCGCCGGGGCGAGCTCGGTCACGGGAGGGGGAGCGGTCGGGTACCCATGGCGCTCATCCTCGCAGCCGTGATCAGGCGTCGCCGGTGGCGACCGGCGCCGGTCGGCGCGACGATGCCGGCGGACCGGTCGCGTGGAGGGGGAGACGCATGGCGGGCACGGCGCTGGTCGGCACCGCGCTGGTCGGCACGTCGGGCTGGCGCTACCCGCCGTGGCGCGGCACCTTCTACCCGCCGGGACTGGTGCAGCGCCGTGAGCTGGAGTACCTGTCCCGCCAGGTCACCTCGATCGAGATCAACGGGTCGTTCTACTCGCTGCAGCGACCGGAGAGCTACCGGTCCTGGGCCGAGCAGGTGCCCGACGGGTTCGTGTTCGCCGTCAAGGGGCCCCGGTTCGTCACCCACCTCAAGCAGCTCCGCGACGTCGAGGTCCCGCTGGCGAACTTCCTCGCCTCGGGCGTGCTGGCGCTCGGTCCCGCGCTCGGGCCGGTGCTGTGGCAGCTGCCGCCTCGGATGCGGTTCGACGCCGACCGGGTCGAGGCCTTCCTGCGCCTGCTGCCACACGGCACCGCCGCGGCCGCATCGCTCGCCACCGGCCACGACGAGCGCCTCGACGGCCGCGCGTGGACCGCCACCGATGCCGATCGGCCGCTGCGGCACGCGATCGAGCCGCGGCACGAGTCGTTCCGCGACCCGGAGTTCCGTGCGCTGCTGCGCGAGCACGGCGTCGCGCTGGTCCTCTCCGACTCGGCGGGGACCTGGCCGGTGTTCGACGAGGTCACCGCCGATCCCGTCTACCTGCGTCTGCACGGCCAGGGGGAGCTCTACGCCGGTGGGTACACCGCCGAGGCCCTCGACGGGTGGGCGGCGCGGATCCGGGACTGGCGCGACGACGGGCACGACGTCGTCTGCTACTTCGACAACGACATGAAGGTGCGGGCCCCGTTCGACGCCCGCGGGCTGGTGGAGCGGCTCCGGTCGGGAGGTTGAGCCGGGAAGCGAGAGATCCTCAGAAATAGGGAGAAACGGACTCCCGGTGATACGGCGCCCCCGGCCCGGCCCGGCCCGCCGCATCACGGCCGCCACTCCGGGCCGCACAACGGCCCGCAGCAGCCCGGCCACCCCGGCGCCGGTGGGCAGCGCGGCTACGGCCCGCCGCCCGTCCAGCCCTACCCGGGGGACCCGCGTCAGGGCGGCACCCAGCAGTGGGGTCCCCGTCCCGAGGGCCCGTACGACGGAGCGCCCTACGGCAACCAGTCCCCCGGGGGCCGGCCCGCGGCAGAGGCCTGGCCGACCTCCGCGTCGCGGGGTGTCGGGCCGGGCGGCTCGGCGCCGCACCCGGCCCCTCCGCAGGCGAGCCCGCCGCGCAACGGCTTCGGCACGACCGCGCTGGTGCTGGGCATCCTCGGCCTGCTGTTCTCGTTCATCCCATTCATCGGGGTGATCGCCTGGCCGTTGGTGATCCTCGGTCTGATCTTCGGTGTGCTCGGGGTCCTCCGTGCGAGCCGGGGCCGGGCCACCAACCGGGGCGTCGCGATCGCCGGGACGGTGCTCTCGGCGCTCGGCCTCGTGATCTGCATCGTGTACGCCGCGGCCTTCAATGCAGCGGTGGCCGAGCTGGGCGACCCGACGGCCGCCGGCACCACCGCTCCCGCGGCGGGTGCTGCCGAGAGCGCTCCGGCCGCAGCCGGGGGCGACGTCGTGACCTACGAGGTGACGGGCTCCGGCGGCGCCGGCAGCGTCACCTATGTCAAGGACGAGAACATGAGCATGGAGCAGGTCAACGAGACCTCCCTGCCCTGGACCACCGACGTCACCTTCGACAGCGGTGTCCTCTCGTTCCAGCCGCTCTCGCTGACGGCGCAGTCCGGATCGGGCGGGAATGACGAGATCACCTGCCGCATTCTCCGCAACGGCGAAGAGGTCACCTCGTCGACCAGCTCGGGTCCCTACGCCGTGGTGAGCTGCTCGGCCACCTGACCGCGTCCTCCGATCGTTCCGGGCCGCCCATGGTGGTCACGCGCGACGGCGGCTCGGCACGCGAGGCCCTCCCCGGGGACGCCCGGGGAGGGCCTCGGCCCGTTCCGCCTCCCGCCCGGGACCGTCGTCCGGGCGTTGGATCCGCCCCGTCCCGCGCGCCCCGGTCGTCACTGTCGCGCTACGTGACCGGCTGGGCCGAGCGTGTCCGACCGGTTCGCCCGGTCCGGTGAAACAGGGTGTCGCCCGATCCACACAACTGATGAGACCGCGCGGCGCCGCGATACGGACCTGCCGCACGTCCCGAGAGCCAGGACGTGACCACCTCGCAGAGTCTCCCCGGTGCCACGGACAGGTCGGGTCCGGCGCGCCACGCACGGCACGCCGTCCAGCGCCCCGGCGTCTCTGCCGCACCGGCCTACTGGCACACGGTCGACCGGCCGTGCTCCCGGCAGCCGCTGCCCGGGTCGCCCGCGCCGCGAGGCCCCGGGTACGCCGCCACGCGCAACGTGCCCGACCCGTTCTACGACGGCCATCCGGAGGTCCCGTTCGGCGGGCCGCCGTTCGGCACCTCCCGGCGCACCGGCCCTCCCGGCCCGGTCGACGTGTGGCCGAACGCGGCGCGCCGCGCCACCGACCGTCGCACGGCCCGGGCGGCGTGGGCGCCCGGCAACCGGGCCGGAAGCTCGGCCCTCGTGCTGGGCGTCGTCGGTCTGCTCTGCGCCCCGTTCCCGGTGGCCGGAGTCGTCGCACTGCCGCTGATGGTCGCCGGGCTGGTGCTCGGCGTGCTGGGGATCGCGCGGACGTACCGGGGCCGGGCGACCAACCGGGGAACCCCGGTCGCCGGGACGGTGCTCTGCGCGCTGGCCCTGGTGGTCTGCGCGGTCGTCCTGGCGCTCGCCCCGGAGAACGCGGATGCCTTCCGGGCGGGATTCGCCGAGGGCCTCGGTGCGGTCCCGGCGGTCGTCCGAACCGGCTGAGGGCCGGCCGCTCCCGTTCCCGCCGGGCCGCGACGGTGGTCACGCACGACAGCGGCCCGGCTCACGGCGGTCCTGCTCAGCGGCCGGTGCCGGCGAGCGCCCCCCGCCCGCGCGACCGGGACCGGACGGTGCGCACGACGACCGCGAGCACCACGAGCAACAGCAACCCGTACAGGCTCGCGGCGACCGGGCTGTCGACGAGCGCGACCGGGTCCCCCTCGCTGACCGCGAGGGCGCGGCGCAGCTCGGTCTCCGCCAGCGGGCCGAGGATCACCGCGATGAGCATCGGCGCGACCGGGATGCCGTAGCGGCGCATGGCGAACCCGAGCAGCCCGATGAGCAGCACGAGCACCAGGTCCAGGATCTTGGCGCTGGTCGCGAAGACACCGAGCATCGCGAACACGGTGATGCCGGCGTAGAGGTAGTGCTTCGGGACGCGCAGCAGCTTCGCCCACAGCGGTGCGAACGGCAGATTGAGGGTCAGCAGGACCACCAGCCCGACGAAGAAGCTCGCCAGCAGTGCCCACACCAGGTCCGGTGCGCGCTCGAACAGCAGTGGGCCCGGCTGGAGTCCGTACTGGCGGAACGCGGCCAGCAGGATCGCTGCCGTCGCCGAGGTCGGCAGGCCGAGCGCGAGCAGGGCGCCCATCGCGGTGCCCGCGGTGGCGTTCCCGGCGGCCTCCGGCCCGGCCACGCCCTGGATCGCGCCGCGGCCGAACATCGGGTTCGAGCGCCGCGCGTCGAGCCGGCGCTCGGTGCCGTAGGCGAGGAAGGTCGGCACCTCGGAGCCGCCGACCGGGATGATCCCGAACGGCAGCCCGGTGGCGGTGCCGCGCAGCCAGGCCGGCAGCGCCGCGCGGAACTCCGCGCGGGAGAGCCAGGGACGGCCGGGGGCCCGCAGGATGCTGTGGTCGTCCGGGATCCCGCGCCGCGCGGCCTGGTGGAACACCTCGGTCAGGGCGAGCAGTCCGACGGTGATGACGATGATGTCGATCCCGTCGAAGAGCTCGGGCAGCCCGCCGGTGAGGCGGGCGGCCCCGGAGATTCCGTCGATCCCCACCACTGCGACGGCGAGGCCGAGGGCGAGCGCGGACAGGCCGCGCACGATCGAGTCCGTGACGACCGCGGAGATCGCGACGAACGCGAACACCGCCAGCGCGAGGTACTCGGCCGGTCCGAACACGGTGGCCAGCGCGGCCAGCGACGGCGCGAAGAACACCACGAGCACCGCGGCGATGATGCCGCCGACGAACGAGGCGATCGCCGACGCGGCCAGCGCCTGGGCGGCGCGCCCGCTGCGGGCCATGGCGTGGCCCTCGATCGATCCGGCGATCGCGGTGGAGTTGCCGGGGGTGTTCATCAGGATCCCGGAGATCGAGTCCCCGAACAGGCCGCCGAACAGCACCCCGGCGAACATGATGAAGGCGCCGATCGGGTCCAGCGAGAACGTCACCGGCAGCAGCAGGGCGACGGCCATGGCCGAACCCAGGCCAGGCAGGACGCCGACCGCGGTGCCCAGCAGGGCACCGACGACGACCCACAGCATGTTCATCGGTGTGAGGACGGTGACGAAGCCGTCGCCGAGCTGGGTCAGTGCGTTCATCCGAGAACTCCCGCCAGCAGGCCCGGAGGCAGGGTGAGCCCGAGCCCGGCCGAGAAGGCGAGCTGCACCGTCGACGACACGACGAGGGCGAGGAACACGTCGAACACCGGGCGCCGGCTGCCCAGCGCGCGGGCCATGCCCCAGAACAGCAGGGCGCCGGACAGCAGCCAGCCGACCGGCTGGAGCGCGGCGATGAACAGCACGACGACGCCGACGGCCTCGGCGAGCCCGCGGCGGTCGGCCCGCGGCCTGGTGGGGACGTCTGCGGGATCGGACCCCGTACCGGTGTCGGCGGGCTCGGGGTGGCGCAGCACGTCCATGGCGAGAGCCACGGCGAGCACGGTGCAGACGATCGCGGCGATCGCGGGGAACAGCTGCGGTCCGGGCGCCGTCGCGGTCGAGGGCACCTCCATCGTGAGGGTGCCGACGGCGAGCGTGACGCCCGCGCCGAGCAGCACGGCGGGCACGAGCAGACCGGTCCTGCGGCGCCAGAAGCTGTCGCCGGTGGCGGTCGTCGGCGCGGTCGGGTCGGTGGTCGGGGCAGTGGTCACAGGCCGAGCTCCTCGATGATCCCGTCCACGCGGGCCTGGTCGGCCTCGATGAAGCGGTCGAACTCCTCGCCGGTCAGGAAGGAGTCCTCCCACTTGTTGCGGGCCAGCGTGTCCGCCCAGCGGGGGCTGCCGGCCATCTCGGTCATCAGCGCGGTCAGCTCCGCGCGTTCGTCGTCGGTGATGCCCGGTGGGGCGACGACCCCGCGCCAGTTCGACAGCGTCACTGGCACGCCCTGTTCGGTCAGTGTCGGCACGTCGATGCCCTCGACCGGGTTCGGCGCGGAGTAGGCGAGCGCCCGCAGGTTCCCGGCCTCGATCTGGTCGGAGAAGTCGTGGAACCCGCTGATCCCGAGGGCCACGGTGCCCGAGAGCAGCGCGGTCAGCGCCTCGCCGCCGCCGGAGTAGGCGATGTAGTTGATCGTGCCGGGTTCGATCCCCGCGCCCCGGGCGGTCAGCCCCGCGAGCAGGTGGTCGGCACCACCGAGGCCACCGCCGCCGATCGCCTGGGCGTGCGGGGCGGCTCGCCAGGCGTCGAGGAACTCGTCCAGGGTCCGGAACGGCGAGTCCGCCGGCACGACGAGCACGAGGTAGTCCTCGGCGAGGCGGGCGATCGGGGTCGTGTCGTCCAGCGTCGCCGCCGAACCGTTGACCGTGATCGCGCCCTCCATGACCGTCCCGGTCATCATCAGCTGCGTCGGGTCGGGGCCGATGTCGGCGAAGCGGGCCAGCCCGATCGTGCCGCCGGCTCCGGGCACGTTGATCACCTGGACGTTGTTCACGATCGACTCCGCCCGCATCACCTGCTGGGCCTCCCGCAGCGCGAGGTCCCAGCCGCCGCCGGGGGCGGCCGGCGCCATCAGCGTCAGCGACGAGCGGGGGTCGGCGCCGGTGGCCGACCCGCTCGCGTCGACGGCGGCGAGCCCGGTCAGCGCGAGCGTCGCGGCGACGCCCAGTGCCGGGAGCACTCTCCTCTTCACACAGACACTCCTTTGTGAGCTGTTCGGGGTGGTTCAGCCGGCGGACGCGGCGCTCCGGCCGAAGGCGCCGTCCGCGCCCGCGGCGGCGATCTCGTCGTCGGAGTAGCCGAGCTCGCGGGCCAGGTCCGCGGTGTGCTCGCCGGGATCGGGCAGGTCACGGCGCAAGGGGAGGCGCTCGCCGTCGAGTTCGAGCGGCAGCGACGGCAGCCGCACCGTGCGGCCGTCGGAGAGTGTGACCTCGGTCAGCGCACCCGGCTCGGCCAGGTGCGGGTCGTCGAAGAGGTCCTCCGGTCGCTGGATCGGGGCGAAGGGCAGCCGGGCGGACCCGCAGAGCCGGATCACCTCGTCGCGGGCCATCGCGCCGAACGTCTCCCGCAGCCGCGGGATCACCCGGTCCCGGGCGGCGACCCGCTGGGCGTTGGTCGCCAGTCCGGCGTCGCCGGCCAGCTCGGGCAGGTCGAAGGCGCTGCAGAAAGCACGCCACTGGGTGTCGGACACGACGCCGACGAAGACCTTCTCGCCGTCGCCGGTGTCGAACACGTCGTAGACCGCCCAGGCCGAGAGCCGGGCGGGCATCGGTGCCGCGGCCGCCCCGGTCACGGCGTACTGCGCCATGTGCTGGCCGACCAGGAAGACGTTGTTCTCGAACAGCGAGCTGCGCACCAGCTTCCCGCGCCCGGTCTCGCGTCGTTCGTGGAGCGCGGCCAGCACGCCCATGGCGGCGAACATCCCGCCCATCACGTCGTTGACCGAGGCGCCGGCGCGCAGCGGCCGGTCCGGCGGACCGGTCATGTAGGCCAGCCCGCCCATCATCTGGACGACCTCGTCGAGCGCGGCGCGCTGCTCGTAGGGCCCGGAGAGGAAACCCTTGAGGCTGCAGTAGATCAGGCCGGGATTGTCCGGGCGGAGGTCGTCGTAGCCCAGTCCGAGCGCGTCGAGACCGCCGGAGCGGAAGTTCTCGGTGACGACGTCGGCGGTGCCGACCAGGCGACGCACGAACTCGACGCCCTGCTCGGAGCGCAGGTCCACCGACACCGACCGCTTGTTGCGGTTGAACATCGGGAAGAAGCCGGCGCCGGAGCCGGGCAGGGCACGGGTCTTGTCCCCCGCGCCGGTCGGCTCGATCTTGATCACGTCGGCGCCGAGGTCGGCCAGGATCAGGCCGCAGGACGGGCCCATGACCATGTGCGAGAACTCGACGACACGCACGCCGTCGAGGGGGAGCCGGGCGCCGGGAGCCTCGCCGTTCACGCCGCCGTCCCCGCGTACCGGAACCCCTTGGTCAACCCGGCCTCGGCGACCATGCCGTGCAGCTCCTCGCCGGGGAGACCCTCGAGGACCAGCTCGCGCGCCGCGAGCAACGCATCGACGTCGACGCCGGTCCGCAGGCCCATCGACTCCAAGAGGAAGACCAGGTCCTCGGTCACGACGTTCCCGCTGGCGCCCGGCGCGTACGGGCAGCCGCCCAGCCCGGCCTGCGAGGAGTCGAAGGTCCGGACGCCGGCATCCAGCGCGGCGACCACGTTGGCCAGGCCCAGCCCGCGGGTGTTGTGCAGGTGCGCGCCGCCGGCCCGATCGCCGAGCTCGGCGGACAGGCGGGTGAACAGGCGTCGCACCTGGGCGGGGTTCGCGTAGCCGGTGGTGTCGGAGAGCCCGACCGAGCCGGCGCCGGCCTCGGCGGCCCGGACGGTGAGCTCGATCACCCGGTCCTCGTCGACCGGGCCCTCGATGGTGCAGCCGAAGGCGGTGGACAGCCCGACCTCGACTTCGAGTCGAGGGTGGTCGACCCGCAGCGCGCACACCTGCGCCACCTGCGCGACGGCCTCCTCCGGGCTCATACCGATGTTGGCGCGGCTGTGCGACTCGGAGACCGACACCGGCATCGTCAGCGACAGGGCACCGGATGCGAGGGCGTTGCGGGCGCCGACCAGGTTCGGGACCAGCGCGAGCACTGTCAGGTCCGGGATGGTCCGGGCCCGGGCGACCACCTCGCCGGTGTCGGCCATCTGCGGCAGCCGCTTGGGCGAGACGAAGGATCCGACCTCGATCTCCCGGAGCCCGGCCGCGGCGAGCGCGGCGACCCAGCGGTGTTTGACCTCGGTCGGCATGACCCGGTCGACGCTCTGCAGGCCGTCCCGCGGCCCGACCTCGCTGACCAGGACGTCCACCTCGGACGTCCGGGACGTCCTGCCTGCCGTCGCCCCCATCGGCGCGTCTCCCATCGTTCTGTCTGACGGACTGCCTGTCTGTGGAATAGAAAGCTAGATGGGGGCTGCGAGATCGTCAAGGGCGCTGCTGTTCTGTCTGACAGAATGGGTGTGTCGCGCGGAGTGATCTCGGCACGGCTCAGGAGAGGGACGGCGAGAGGTGGCGGAGTGGCGGCGGACCGTCAGCCGAAGGAGCAGCGGGTCGAGGCTGTCGAGCGGGCACTGACCCTGCTCGAGGCGTTCGCCGACGGCGCAGACCGGCTGTCCCTGGCCGAGCTGGCCAAGCAGACCGGCTACTACCGCAGCACGATCCTGCGGCTCGCCGCGTCACTGCAGCGGATGGGATACCTCCACCGCGACGCCGACGGCTGCTACCGGCTCGGGCCGACGCTCTGGCGGCTGGGCTCGCAGTACCAGCGCGCGTTCCGGCTGGCGGACTACATCCGCCCGGCGCTGGTCGAGATCAGCGGGGAGACCGGCGAGAGCGCGGCCTTCTACGTGCGCGAGGGCGACCAGCGGGTGGTGCTCTACCGGGTCAACAGCGACCGCCCGACCCGGCACCACATCGAGGAGGGCTCGGCGCTGCCCCTGGACCGGGGCGCCGGCGGGCGTATCCTGACCGTCCACACCAGCGGCGACGACGAGCACGCCGACCAGATCCGTGCGCAGGGGTTCTACGTCTCCGACGGTGAGCGCAGCCCGGAGGCCGGGGCGGTCGCGGTCCCCGTGTTCGGCATGAACGGCGAGTTCATCGGGGCGCTCGGAGTCGTCGGCCCGCGGCACCGGATGGGCGCCGACAACCACCGCGCGATCGCCGACCTCCTGCTGCGGCACGCCGAGAAGATCGGCGCCCAGCTCGGGGGCCGCTGAGTCCTGCGGGGCGCCGGCCCGACCCCGGGCCCGCAGGGTCAGCGGCTCGCAGCCCGCCGGTACTGCCGGCTCGCCAGCGGAGCGAACACCGCGACGATCACGACCGACCAGATCAGCACGTAGAGCACCGGGTTCTGCAGCGGCCACGCCTGCGAGGCGTTCAGCTGGCTCGCCACCGCCGAGTCGTTGCCGAACAGGGTGCGCGCGGCCTGGGTGACGGCCGAGACCGGGTTCCACTCGGCGAAGACCCGCAGCGGTTCGGGCAGCGTGTTCAGCGGGACGAAGGTGTTCGCCAGGAAGGTCAGCGGGAAGATCACGATGAAGGACGCGTTGTTCACCACCTCCGGGCTCGGCACCAGCAGCCCGACGAACGCCATCACCCACGAGAAGGCGTAGGCGAACACCAGCAGCAGCGCGAACCCGGCCAGCGCCTCGACGAGCGAGGTGTGGATCCGCCAGCCCACCAGCAGCCCGGTCACCGACATCACGACCAGCACGATCACGTTGTTCACCACGTCGGACAGCGTCCGCCCGGTGAGCACCGCCGAGGGAGACATCGGCAGCGACCGGAACCGCTCGATGATCCCCTTCTTGACGTCCTCGGCGAGCCCGGCGCCGGTGTTCGTCGCCCCGAAGATCACGGTCTGGGCGAAGATCCCGGCCATCAGGAACTCCCGGTAGCCCGCGCCGCCGCCGGTCGGGTCGATCGCGCCGCCGAAGACGAAGGCGAACAGCAGCACGAACATGATCGGCGACAGCGTGGTGAAGACCAGCAGGTCCGGCACCCGCTTGATCTTGATGAGGTTGCGCTTGGCGACGACCGAGGCGTCCGCCAGCATCGTGACCGGCCCGTTCACGCCACCCGCTCCTGGTCCCCGGCCCGCTCGGCCGCCTCCTCCTTCTCGACGGGATGACCGGTGAGGGTCAGGAACACGTCGTCCAGCGTCGGCCGGCGCAGCCCCGCGTCGTCGACGGACACCTCCGCCGCGCGCAGCCGGTCGAGCGCGTCGCGCAGCACGCCCACCCCGCCGGAGACCGGCATCGTCAGCGACCGCCGGTGCCGGTCGAGCGCCGGCTCACCGACCCCGAGCGGGGCCAGCAGCGCCGCGGTGGACTCCAGGTCCGACGACGCGCTCGTCGTCACCTCCAGCCGTTCCCCGCCGACCTGGGCCTTGAGCTTGTCCGCGGTGCCCCGGGCGATCACCCGGCCGTGGTCGATCACCACGATCTCGTCGGCCAGCGCGTCGGCCTCCTCCAGGTACTGGGTGGTCAGCAGCAGCGTGGTGCCTCGCGAGACCAGGGTCCGGATGACGTCCCACAGGTCGTTGCGGCTGCGCGGGTCCAGCCCGGTCGTCGGCTCGTCCAGCAGCAGCACCGGTGGGTCGGCCACCAGCGCGCCGGCCAGGTCGAGACGCCGCCGCATGCCGCCCGAGTAGGTGCGGGCCGGACGGTCCGCGGCGTCGGTGAGGTCGAAGTCGGCCAGCAGCTCGCGGGCCCGCTCCCGGGCCCGGGCGCGGCCCAGGTGGTAGAGCCGCCCCACCATCTCGAGGTTCTCGAAGCCGGTCAGGTACTCGTCGACCGCCGCGTACTGGCCGGACAACCCGATCCGGCCGCGTACCCCGGCAGGATCGCGGAGGACGTCGATCCCGGCGACCGTGGCCTCGCCCTCGTCCGGGACCAGCAGGGTAGTCAGCACCCGGACGACGGTCGTCTTCCCGGCGCCGTTCGGGCCGAGCAGCCCGAGCACGGTGCCCTCCGGCACGGACAGGTCGACCCCGTCCAGCGCCCGTACCGAGCCGTAGCTCTTGACCAGTCCGGTGGCGCGGATCGCATCCGGCATCGTGGACGTCTCCCAGGTGTGTGCGTGGTGACCGGGCGGCGCGGTCGGGGTCCGCCTCGCCGTACGTCAACTGTGCCCGACAACCCCGACAGTCTCGCGCGGATTCCCGGGCCGCGGCCCGCGACCGGTGGTCGCCTCCCGCGGCCGGTTCAGCTCGCGGAGAGGGCCTCGCGGCGGCGGGCGTGCGCGAGCAGCATCCGGCGCCCGACGAGCATCAGGACGGCGGAGACCAGCATCACGCCCGCGTTCACCGACCACGCGGTCGGGAAGCCGGAATGGGTCGCCACCCAGCCGAACGTGATCGGCCCGGCGAAACCACCGGCGTAGACCCCGACCTGCACGATCGACGTCGCGGCGGCCGGCGCCGACGGGTTCAGCCGGACCACCGCGAACTGCAGCAGGCCCGGCCAGGCCCAGCCGAGCCCGAAGGCCAGCACCACTCCGACGATCAGGGCGGGCGTCCCGGGGACGGCGAGCAGGACGAACCCGGCCGCACCCGCGGCGAGGCTGGCGGCGACGACCGTCACGTGCCCACCCGAGCGCCTGTCCGCCAGCCAGCCGTGCAGCAGCCGGATGCTCAACCCGATCACGCTGCCGAACGTCAGGACCAGTCCGGCCAGGCCGGGGTCGATCCCCCGGTCCACCGCCGAGGCGACCAGGAAGATGCCCAGTGCGGTCGCGGTCCCGGCGGCCAGCCCGGACGCCGCGCCGATCACACCGAGCGCCGCCGTCGCGCGGTCGCCCTTCGCCGCTCGCGTGACCGGTGCCGCATCCTCCCGCGGGCACCCGGCCAGGGCCGCCAGCGCCAGGACCGCCCCGATCGCGTAGGCCCAGCGCCAGCCCGCGGTCAGCGCGACGGCCGGCACCGCGGCCCCGGCGAGCAGGGTGGCCGCCGGGATCGCGGCCTGCTTCACCCCGAACGACAGGCCCATCCGGTGCGCCGGCACCGAGCGGGCCAGCGTCAGGTTCGACGACAGCTGGCCCATCACGTTGCACCAGGCCGCACACAGCAGCAGCGCGACCAGCGAGGCGTAGGACCGCGCGCCCACGGCCAGCGCCGCCATCAGCACGGCCGCGCCGACGACCGAGACCCGGCTGGTGAGCCGCGATCCCAGGCGCTCGACGAGCATGCCGACCGGCAGCGAGCACAGCGCGCTCACCCCGAAGTAGAGCGCCACCACCAGACCCAGGCCCGCGGGGTCGAAGCCGAGGTCGGCCGAGAGCTGCACGGCGAGCGCGCCGGTCAGGAACACCGGCAGGACCGACACGGTCGTGACGGCGATCGCGCCGGCCGCCACGCGGAACGTCGACGGCCCGGCCGTGACGCCCGCGTCGGACTCGGTCACGGTGCTCACGATGAGCAACGCTAACCGATTCGCCCCGCATCCACCCGGTCGTCGTGGCCGCTCTCTCAGCTATCCCCCGATGCGCGAGTCGTGTCCCGCCCACTCCTTCTCGCGGAGCTCGAACTTCTGCACCTTGCCGGTGGAGGTCTTCGGCAGGTCCTCGACCAGCTCGACGTACTTCGGGGCCTTGTACCGGGCGATCTTCGACTTCACGTGGTCGATCAGTTCCTGCGGCTCGGCTGCGCGGCCCGGCTTGAGCACGGCGAAGGCCTTGCAGACCTCGCCCCAGCGCTCGTCCGGCACGCCCACGACGGCGGCCTCCAGTACCGCGTCGTGCGAGACGACCGCCTGCTCGACCTCCACGGTCGAGATGTTCTCCCCGCCGGAGATCACGACGTCCTTCGCGCGGTCGCGCAGCTCGACGTAGCCGTCCGGATGCATCACGCCCAGGTCACCGGAGTGGAACCAGCCGCCCGCGAACGCCTCAGCGGTCTTGTCCGGGTCGAGGTAGTAGCCCTTCATGACGTTGTTGCCGCGCATGACGATCTCGCCCATCGTCGCGCCGTCGCGGGGTACGTCGGTCATCGCCTTGTCGACCACCCGCACCCGGTCCGCGCACACCATCCCGACGCCCTGCCGGGCCTGGCGGCGGGCGCGCTCCTCGGCGTCGAGGTCGTCCCACCCGCGCTGGTACTCGTTGACCGTGTACGGCCCGTAGGTCTCGGTGAGGCCGTAGACGTGCACGATGCGGAACCCCATCCGCTCCATCTGCAGGATGGTCGTCGGCGACGGCGGCGCACCGGCCGTGGTGATCACCAGCTTGTAGTCGAGGGTGACCGCCTCCGGCGCGTTCATGATCGTCGTGACGACGGTCGGGGCCCCGTTGAGGTGGGTCACCCGGTGTTCGGTGATCAGCTTCCAGATCACGTCGCCACGGACCTCGCGCAGGCAGACGTGGGTGCCGCCGATGGCGGTCAGCGCCCACGGCGTGCACCAGCCGTTGCAGTGGAACATCGGGAGCGTCCAGAGGTAGACGCTGTCCGGCGTGTGCGTGGAGTGCACGATCTCGCCGAACGAGTTCAGGTACGCGCCGCGGTGGTGGTACTCGACGCCCTTCGGGTTCCCGGTCGTCCCCGAGGTGTAGTTGATCGTGATGGTGGACCGCTCGTCGTCGACGGCCCAGGGGAGCGGGTCGTCCGCACCACGGGCGAGCAGGTCTGCATAGGACAGACCGGAGCCGACGCCGTCGCCCGGGGCCGCCGGGTCGGTGACGGTGACGATCTCGCGGACCGTCTCCAGCTCGCCGGCGACCGGGCGGACGGTCTCGTAGAGGACGTTGTCGACCACCAGCACCGTCGCGCCGGAGTGGTCGAGGATGTAGCGGACCTCCTCGGTCGACAGCCTGGTGTTGATCGCGACGAGCACGGCGCCGGCCAGCGGCACCGCGAAGTGGCCGACGAGCATCTCCGGCACGTTCGGCAGCAGGTAGGCGACCCGGTCACCCGGCCCGACGCCGGAGGCCCGCAGCCCGTGCGCGACCCGGGTGGCCTCGGCCGCGAACTCGGCGTAGGTGTGCCGCCGGTCGCCGTAGACGATCGCGGTGCTGTCGGCGAAGACGTCGGCGGAGCGGCCGAGGAAGGCCAGCGGGGTGAGTGGGGTGGTCCAGACGTCGGTCGCGGGCGTCACGATCGGCTCCTTCGCAGCGGGTGGACGTGTCGGCGATCCTCGCCGTCGCACCTGCGCGGGGCAACCGCATCCCGGAGAGCAGATCGGTGCCGCGGAGTCGGTGCTGCTGCTTCGGCCGTCGGCCGCCCGGCCTCGGTGCTGCTGCTTCGGCCGTCGGCCGCCCGGCCTCGGTGCTGCTGCTTCGGCCGTCGGCCGCCCGGCCTCGGTGCTGCTGCTTCGGCCGTCGGCCGCCCGGCCTCAGTCCTCGATCGAGATGGCGGCCTTCGGGCAGCTCCGCACGGCCTCCTCGAGCTTCGGGCGCAGCGACTCGGGCGGGTTCTCGTCGAGGATGTAGAGATAGTCGTCGTCCCGCACCTCGAACACCTCCGGCGCGACGCCCATGCAGACGGCGTTGCTCTCGCAGAGATCGAAATCCACGTTGACCTTCATGGCCGCCATGGTGCACCCGACCGCGTGACGGCGCAGGACTGAGGTGGCCCTGACCTGCGGTTATGCTTACCTACACGTCGCCCGGCGAGCGGTCAGCCCGAGCCTGCGGGCGACGGCTCGGGAGCCGGGGCGGACCCCGTGCGGGCCTGCTCGACCGGTGTCGCCGGCGTCGCCGAGCGCGGCAGCTCGACCATCGTCGCGCCGGTGACGGCGGTGGCCCGGACCGGCGTCGACACAGTCCCGCTCGGGCCGGCCGGCGCGCCGGGCCCGGGCGCGACCTCCATCTGGGCGGCGACGCCCAGGGTCACGCCGAGCACCAGCGGGGTGCCCAGCGCCAGCAGACGCCTGCGGGTCCCGTCCATCACGAACCTCCACCTCGGTCGACGACCGAGCGGGGAGTGCGCGGGGAGCGGCCACGGTCGTCGACCGGTCATTCGCCGGACGCCGACCCGCCGTTACCGGGACGGGATCGGGTTCTCAGCCCTTCCTCAGGACCGGGCGCAGCGTGTCGAGTACCGACGCGTCGTCGATGGTCGAGGGGACCGGCTCCTCGGCGCCGTCGGCGATCCCGCGCATCGTCTTGCGGAGGATCTTCCCGGACCGGGTCTTCGGCAGTGCCGGGACGACGGCGACGTCCTTCAGTGACGCGACCGCCCCGATCTGCTCGCGGACCATCGCGACGAGCTCGCCGCGCAGCGTGTCCTCGTACCCGTCCACGGAGCTGTCCACACCGGACTTCAGTACGACGAAGCCGCGCGGGACCTGGCCCTTCATCGAGTCGGCGACGCCGATCACCGCGCACTCGGCGACGTCGGCGTGCGAGGCGAGGACCTCCTCCATCCCGCCGGTGGACAGCCGGTGCCCGGCCACGTTGATCACGTCGTCGGTGCGGCCCATGACGAAGACGTAGCCGTCGTCGTCGAGGTGGCCGCCGTCGCCGGTGAGGTAGAAGCCGTCGAACGCGGCCATGTAGGAGCTGACGTAGCGCTCGTCGTCGTTCCACAGGGTGGGGAAGGCGCCCGGCGGCAGCGGGAGCTTCGCGACGATCGCGCCGTCCACACCGGGCTCCGCCGGCGCGCCGGTCTCGTCGAGGACCTGCACGTCCCAGCCGGGCATCGGGCGGGTCGGCGAACCGGGCTTGATCTCCAGCAGCTCGATGCCGGCCGGGTTGGCCGCGATCGGCCAGCCGGTCTCGGTCTGCCACCAGTGGTCGATCACCGGGATGCCGAGCAGGTCCGAGGCCCACCGGTGGGTCTCCGGGTCCAGGCGCTCGCCGGCCAGGAACAGGTACCGCAGCGACGAGATGTCGTGGACCTTCGTGAACTCGCCGTCCGGGTCCTCCTTCTTGATCGCCCGGAACGCGGTCGGCGCGGTGAACAGCGACTTCACCCGGTTCTCGGCGACGACCCGCCAGAACTGCCCGGCGTCCGGGGTGCCGACCGGCTTGCCCTCGTAGAGCACGGTCGTCGCCCCGACCAGCAGCGGCGCGTAGACGATGTAGGAGTGCCCGACGACCCATCCGACGTCGGACGCGGTGAAGATCGTCTCGCCGGGGCCGACGTCGTAGATGTTCGGCATCGACCAGGCCAGCGCGACGGCGTAGCCGCCGCAGTCGCGCACGACGCCCTTCGGCTTGCCGGTGGTGCCGGAGGTGTAGAGCACGTAGAGCGGGTCGGTGCTCTTCACGGGGACGGGATCGGCCGGCGTCGCCGTCGCGACGGCCCCGGCCCAGTCGACGTCGATCGGGCCCATCGCCGCGGTCGCCTGCTCGCGCTGCAGGATCACCGTCGAGTCCGGCTTGCGGTCCGCCAGCTCGATCGCCTTGTCCAGCAGCGGCTTGTACTCGATCACCCGCTTTCCCTCGATGCCGCAGGACGCGGAGACCACGACCTTCGGGCCGGCGTCGTCGATCCGGACCGCGAGCTCCTTGGCCGCGAAACCGCCGAAGACGACCGAGTGGATCGCGCCGAGCCGGGCGCAGGCCAGCATCGCGATCGCGGCCTCGGGGACCATCGGCATGTAGATCACGACCCGGTCGCCGCGGGAGACGCCCTGGTCACGCAGCACTCCGGCGAACCTCGCGACCTCGTCACGCAGCTCGGTGTAGGTGTAGCTCCGCGTCGAGCCGGTGACCGGGGAGTCGTACACCAGGGCGGTGCGGTCGCCGTGCCCCGCGTCGACGTGCCGGTCCAGCGCGTTGTGCGCGACGTTCAGCTCGCCGTCCGGGAACCACCGGTAGAACGGCGGGGCCGACCCGTCGAGCGCCGTGGTCGGCGGGACGTGCCAGTCCAGTGCGGACGCCGCGTCCAGCCAGAAGCCCTCGCGGTCGGACACGCTCGATCGGAAGATCTCCTCGTAGGCGGGCACCGCGTCCTCCCTCGCATCCGGCGGCCCGCACCGGCCGCCTGTGGGGTACGACACTAGGACGCGCCACCGACAGTTCGCAGTCCCTCGCCCGTCGCCCTGTCCGAGTGGTCCGTCGCGCGACGGCGGCCACTCACCGTCCACATGCCACCGATCGTCGTAGCGTCACCGGGGATGCACGTAACGTGATCGAGTGAGGGTCCGACACAGTGTGTGCGAGATCCGGGGTGTGCGGGATCCGGGAGGGACGAGAGGGGTGCGCGTGCGGGCGTGGCTCGGTGAGCGGCGGTCCGACGGACGCCTGCGTGGGTTCGCCGCGCTCGCCGTGCTGGGGACGCTGCTGGCCGGGCTCGGCTTCGCCGGCTGCGGGCGGGCCCTGCCGCTGGAGGCGGCGGCCGCGTCGTCCTGCGCGCCCGCCTGGACGACGGGCTGGCACGCCGCCCAGCAGGCCGTCCCGGGTGACCAGCTCGCCGGCCGGACGCTGCGGATGGTGATCCGGCCGCAGGCGTCCGGCGACGAGGTGCGGCTGCGGCTCTCGCACCGGCACGGCGACGGGCCGCTGCGGATCGGGGCGGTCACGCTCGGCCGGGCCGGCGAGCCCGCCGCGCTCGACGACGACCCGGTGCCGGTGCACGTCGGCGGGAGCCCGTCCGCGGTGCTCGAGCCGGGGGCCGAGGTGCTGACCGACCCGCTCCCGCGGGCGGTGCGGGCGGGCGAGCCGCTGACGGTGAGCCTGTACCTGGTCGAGGTCCCGCCGACGATCAGCTCGCACCCGGTCGCGATGCGGACGGCCTGGCTCTCCGGACCCGGTGACCGGACCGGGGACCGCGGTCCCGGCGGGTTCGGCACGACCCTGCAGTCCTGGCCGGTGCTGTCCGGGCTCGAGGTGCTCGCCCCGCGGCCCGACGGCGCGTTGCTGGTGATCGGGGACTCGCTCGTCGACGGCGTCGGCAGCACCCCGGACGGCGACGACCGGTTCCCCGACCAGCTCGCCACCCGGCTCGCCGAGCTCGGCGGCGACCGGTCGATGACCGTGCTGAACGCGGGGCTGTCCCGCAACCGGCTGCTCGATGACGACCCGCCGGCCGGTGGGGACGCGCCGCTGAGCCGGTTCGACGCCGACGTCGCACGGGTCGCGGGGGTGCGGGACGTGCTGCTGCTGATCGGCACCAACGACCTCGCCGCGGGAGCCGACGGCGACGATCTCGTGGACGGCCTGGCCGCCTTCACCGACCGCGCCCGGTCGGCCGGGCTGCGCGTGTTCCTCGCGACGATCCCGCCGTCGGCCAGCGGTGGCCGGTCCGGTCCGGACGCCGTCGCCGCCCGCGAGCACGTCAACACCTGGCTGCGCACCGAGGGCGCGCAGCGCGCCGACGGGGTGGTCGACGCCGCGGCGGTGCTCGCCGATCCGGACGATCCGGAACGGCTGTGGGCCGGCCACGACTCCGGTGACGGCCTGCACCCCGCACCGGAGGGCTACCGGGTGCTGGCGGCCGCGGTACCGGCGGCGGAGCTCTCCGGGAGCCCGTGCCGGACGTCCACGGCCGGGTGATCACCGACGGCGCTCTGTGATCGACAGAGCGTTGTCCCGTCACTCGGGAAGACGCGTGCGGGTGACCCCGGCGATCGGTAACGTCTTGGTCACGGCCACAGCACGTGGCGGTACCGGCGGTGCCGGCTCCGCCGGCGCGACCTCCGCGTGGATCCGGGAGGCGCCCCGGGGTGCCGGTTGCCCTGACGGCCTACGGGGAGGCCTCATGAGCATCGGCGCGAAGCGCGGCATCGACGAGGAGACGGGGTCCATACCGGCTCCGCGGAACGCGGCGGACGCGTTCAAGGTCTCGGACGACCAGGTGCAGAAGGCCCGGATGATCGTGGCGAAGAACTCGTCCGACTCTGAGGACCTGCGTGAGCTGCTGGACATGCTCGGATTGATCTCCTCGAACCCCGAACAGCCGCCGCCCGTCGCGCGGTGAGCCCCTGACCGGCCACGACGCCGGAACCGGGGGGTGCCTGCGCGGGCCCCGGGAGCGGTGTCGTATGGTTTCACCGCTCCCAACGGACAGCCGTTGAGGGAAGGACGGGCCCCGCGGGAACGTCTGAGCCCCCATCGTCTAGCGGCCTAGGACTCCGCCCTTTCAAGGCGGCAGCGCGGGTTCGAATCCCGTTGGGGGTACGGCGTGAGCCATCGGTTACGATGTCTCACGCAGAGCAAGGCCCAGTGGCGCAGTTGGTTAGCGCGTCGCCCTGTCACGGCGAAGGTCGCGGGTTCGAGTCCCGTCTGGGTCGCTCCACCACCTCGGAGATCCTCTTCGGAGAGTCTCCGAGGGCCGGGGCCAGGTAGCTCAGTTGGTACGAGCGTCCGCCTGAAAAGCGGAAGGTCGGCGGTTCGACCCCGCCCCTGGCCACCTCTCCTCTTCCCGGTCCTCGCGTCAGGGCCGCTCCCGGTCCAGATAGGCCTGCAGGCTCCGGGGCATCCGTCCGGCACCGAAGTCGTAGAACCGCACCCAGGCCGGCGTGATCGCGATGCGCGCCTGCTGGTCGTACACCGCGCGGACGTTCTTGTCGAACTCGGCCGCGACGTCCGGCTCCATGGACTTGTGCGCGGCGGCGAGGTACTCCGGAACGATCCCGTCGACGACGGTGATGCTCGCCGTCCCCCGGATCGACAGCGCCCGGGCGTCGCCCGGGGTGCCGCCGCCGTCGATGGCCAGCGCGACGTCCGTCCGTTCCCTCAGCGCTCCGAGCTTGGGCGCGTACGGGTGCGTGGCGACCACAAACTCCGCGCCGGTCCAGTAGTAGCCGACCGGGACGACGCGCGGGGTCCCGTCCTTCGCGGTGTAGGCGAGATGGGCGGCCGAGGTCGACGCGATCAGATCCTGCGCATCCGCCAGTTCCTGCGCGATCTCCTGCCGCTCCATCACGGCTCCTCCCGCTCACCGAACCACCGCACGAGCGGCCGTCGCAGCTCGTCCTTGTCGTCCCCGGCCCACGCCACGTACCCGTCCGGCCGCACCAGGACGGCCGGCGCGTCGATCTCCATGCCCACGTCGACGACATGGTCCACCCGGTCGGCCCACCCCGCGACCGAGAGCGTCCCGGTCCGGTCGAGCAGCAACCCCCGGCCGTCGTGCATGCGTTCGTAGAGCCGTCCCCGCTCCAGCGGCAGGTCCCGGATCCGGCGCCCGACGAGCTCGTGCCCGCCGCCGAGGTCGTAGCGGATCCCGATCCCCGTCGCCTTCTCGGTCAGGTACCGGCCCACCTCGTCGAGCTGCATCAGCTCCGACAGCAGCCGCCGGACGGCCTGTGGCCCCGGCGTCGTGGACAGCAGTTCGGACTGCGCGCGGACGAAGTCGAGCACCTCGGCGGCCACCGGGCGGCGCTCGGTCTCGTAGGAGTCGAGCAGCCCGTCCGGGGCCCGGCCGAGCACCGCGGCGGCCAGCTTCCAGCCGAGGTTGAAGGCGTCCTGGATGCCGAGGTTGAGGCCCTGACCGCCGACCGGCGGGTGGACGTGCGCCGCGTCGCCGGCCAGCAGCACCCGGCCGACCCGGTAGCGCTCGGCCAGCCGCGTGGCGTCGCCGAAGCGGGACAGCCAGCGCGGGGAGTGCACGCCGAAGTCGGTGCCGGCGACCATCCGTAACTGCGCCCGGAAGTCGTCGAGGTTGGGTGGGGTGTTCCGGTCCTGGGCCACGCCGTCGGCGGGGACGACGACGCGGTAGCGGCCGTCGCCGGTCGGGCCGAGGCCGAACCGCTTCTCCGTCCGGCGGATCTCGGTGACCACCTCCGTGATCGTCTCCGGGGAGGCGGTCACCTCCATCTCTCCCAGCAGCGTCTCCACCCGCGTGGCCTCGCCCGGGAAGCCGACGCCGAGGAGCTTGCGGACCGTGCTGCGGCCGCCGTCACACCCGACGAGGTAGCGGGCACGGAGGGAAGCGCCGTCGGAGAGCTCGGCGGTGACGCCGTCGTCGTCCTGGGTGAGGTCGGTCAGCGCGCAGCCCCGCCGGATCTCGGCACCCGCCTCGACGGCGTGCTCGGTGAGCAGGCGCTCGGTGACCGGCTGGGGGATGCCGAGGATGTAGCCGTGCGCGGTGTCCGGACGACCGGTCGACGGCATGTCGAGCGCGGCGAAGTGGGCCGAACCGGGGTGGCGGCGGCCGTGCTCGAGGAACCGGTCCAGCAGCCCGCGCTGGTCCAGCACCTCGATGCTGCGCACGTACAGGCCGAGCGAGCGGACATGCCGGGTCGGCTCCTCGTCGCGCTCGAGCACGAGCACCTGCACGCCCTGCAATCGGAGCTCGCCGGCCAGCATCATGCCGGTCGGCCCGCCGCCGACCACGATCACGTCGTACATGGACCACCTGTTCTCCCGGGGGCCGGTCCACGTTCTCGCAGGTACCGGCGTGAGCCGGAAGATTCTGCGACGCAACCCGGGTCTTGCCGCAAGCCCCGGCAGGCGCTATACGTTGACAGTGGCGGGAGATCAGCTCCCGAGCCGCTCCCGGATCCGCTCGGCGACGTCGTCGAGGTCCGCCCGCGCCGTCGGCTTCCGTGACCGGCCGGAACTGAGCCGGAACCGGTCACCCCGGTAGCGCGGGATCACGTGCAGGTGCACGTGGAAGACCTCCTGGAACGCCGCCTCGCCGTCGGAGAGGAACAAGTTGACCCCCTCGCACCGCAGGTCGGTCCGGCGCAGGGCTCCGGCGACCCGGTGCGCGACGCGGAACATCTCCGCGCCGACGTCCGGATCGAGGTCCTCGAGCCCGGTCGCGTGCGCGGCCGGGACGACCAGGACGTGACCCGGGTTGACCGGGTGGATGTCGGAGAACGCGAGGACCCGGTCGGTCGTCGCCACAACACTCGCGGGAAGCTGACCGGACACGATGTCGCAGAACGGGCAGGACACGCATCGAGCCTTCCCGGTGCACGTCCGGGTGGCAATCGAGCGCCCCGCGTTGCCGGTCCCGGCGGATCGGGCGTAGGTCTGTCGCACCGCAGTGGATCGTCGGAGGGGGCCCGATGGCTGAGACGGAACCGGTGCTCGTCGTCGGGTACGGGCGGGCCGAGGCCGGCGACCACGCCCTCGCCATCGCCGCCGGGATCGCGCCGGGGCTGGGTGCCCGGCTGCGGGTGGTGCACGTCGTGACGGCCGACGACTACCCCGACGACCCCGACTCGGAGACCTACGAGGACGAGGGACGACGGCGTCTGCGGGCCGGGCACCAGCACGTCGAGGACGTCCTCGCCGCCACCCCGGAGGGGCGCGGCGGCCGGTTGCGCTGGACGCAGGAGGTCCGGCACGGCGATCCGGTCACCGTCCTGATCCGGGCCGCCGAGGACCGGGACACGCTGATGATCGTCGTCGGTACCCGGGGGGAGGGAGCGACCGCGACGCTGTCGCGGCTGCTCGAACCGTCGGTGTCGCACGGCCTGATCCGCCATCAGCACCGGCCGGTGCTGGTCGTCCCACCGCCGGACGAGCACCGCTGACGACCGAGCAGGTGTACGGTCGCCACACCAGGGTGATGGAGCTCACCGACCAACCGCCCCCGCTGATGGCTCCTGCCGTCGAGGCACGAGCCGATGCGCAGGAGGCGAGCCGTGAGATCCCGTGAACATCGCCAGTTCGACACCATCTGCAGACACCTCGCCGCGGACGATCCCGAGCTCGCCCGCCTGCTCAGCCTGCCGCGGTCCCGACGTGCCGCCGTCGCCACCGCGTTCGGCCGGCTGATGCTGTGGGCCGGGGTGGCCCTGCTCGTCCTCGGCGTGCTGCTGAACGCGCCGCTGGTGTTCGCCACCGGCCTGCTGCTGGCGGGCACGTTCTGGCTGCCGCAACAGCTCGCCCGGACCGAGAACCCGTCGGACGCCGGGGGATCGTGATGCGGTCCGTCACGGCGCCGGATCGGTGGACCGTGCCGCGAACGCCGGGACTCGAGCCGGTCGGCGTCACCCGGCCCCGGTGACCTCCGGCTCGCGGTCGTCCCGGGCCGCTCGCGCTCGCCAGACGGCGACGGCCGTGCTCCCGGCCGCGATCACCAGCAGTCCCGCCGCGGCCGCGGTCCAGGCGTCGGGAGCGGTCAGCGGCTGCCCCCGCAGCGCCTGCCAGGTCAGCAGCGCCAGCAACCCCGTGTAGGCCGCGGCGGCGGTGGCGACGAGGTCCCGCCGCAGGAGCGGGTCGCGCAGCGCTCCGCCCCGGGACGCCGCGAGCTCCAGCCCGATCAGCAGCAGCGGCAGCAGCTGCAGCGCGTGCATCCCGACGAAGTGCGGGACCCGCAGGTCGCCGCCGGTCGTGCTCCATCCCAGGAGGGCCAGGCCCGGGCCGCCGTCCGGGACGCCGACGGCGTGCGCCCCCACGATGCCGTGGAAGTCGGCGAGCTGGGCCGGTGTCGGGCCCGTCATCAGGAACCCGAGCGCCATCCCGACCAGCGCGATCACCGCGCCGGTCCGGATCGCGACTCGACGCGCCGGGTCCAGGTCGCGGACCCCGAACAGTCCCGCGGTCAGCCAGAGCGACCCGAGCCAGGCGACGACGATCGACACGCCCATGGTCGCCCAGAGCGTGGCGTCCAGACCGGTGGAGACGTTGAAGTGGCTGGTGGTCCCGCGCCCGGCCTGTACGGCGATCACCACGATCTCGACCGCCAGCGTCACCGCGGCGACCGTGCCCGCGAGGTGCGCCCCGCGCAGCCGGCCCCGCTGCGCGCGCAGCTGGTCGTAGAGCCAGGCCCAGGTGATGCAGAAGATCGCGATGGAGGCGGCGAACTTCAGCGGCTTGAGCCAGATCGGCGCACCGAGCAGGACGCGTGGGTCCAGCAGGACGCCGAGCGCTGCGATCGGGACGAGCACCGCGCAACCCAGGCCGACGGCCATCAGCGGGCGGTGCCAGGCGAAGGCCTCACGCAGCGACATCGGGACCTCCGGGACCGGCCGACAGTATGGATACTGTAACTATCCATTCGGGTCGGTGTCCATCCCGATCAGCTTCCGGCCGTGAACCTCCGCGCGGAGTGGCTCTCCTGGGCGATCCGGCGGAGGGCGGCGATCAGGGCGTCGCCGAGGACGGTGCCGACCAGGGCGGTCTCCGCCACGTCGGCGCGGCCGGCACTGCGCCCGACGGCCAGCATGTCGCCCTCGGCAGCCCGGTCCGCCGCCTCGGCCCACAGCGTCAGCGTGTCCTCGCCGGGACACTGGCCGAGCTCGTGCAGCCGGGCGAGCACGGTCCGGGCGCCGTCGAGGGCGGGAGCCCGGTCGGAGACCTGCCAGCCCGCGCGCGCGAGGATGGCGTCGAGGTCCTTCGCCGCCCGGTCGGCGAACTCCCCGGCGTCGTCATCCCCGCCGTCGCCGGCCCCGGTGACCGCGTAGACGGTGCGCCCCAGCATCGCGTGCACCCCGACGTCCGGGTCGTCGACGGCGGCCAGCACGTCCTTGACCCCGGCGATCGGCAGGCCGCCGACCTCCACCAGTGCCCGGATCAGTCGCAGCCGCTGCAGGTGCGAGGTGTCGTAGCGGGCCTGGTTCGGCGAGGTCGTCTCCCCGCGATGGAGCAGCTCCTCGCGCAGGTAGTACTTGATCGTCGCCACCGGGACGCCGGAGGCGCGGGACAGCTCGGAGACGCGCACACCGGATAGGCTAGCTATCCGCTCCCTTCAGGTGGTCGACCAGACCGAGCGACACCGCGTCGGCGGCGGTGAGCCAGCGGTCGCGGGAGCCCTCGGGGATCGGCCCCCCGCAGTACCGCTCGGTCAGCGTGGCGATCTCCCGGCGCCGCTCGGCCAGGTGGTCGGCGCGGACCCGGACGTCGCCGGGGCGCGCGCCCCGGACCTGGCCGGTGCCGTCGTCGTCGGACGGGAGCAGCGCGGCGTGCGGCAGCGCGAACCGCTTCGCGGGGGTGCCGGACGCGACCACGAACGGGACCGGGCCGGCCAGCGATCCCGCCGCGACGGTGACGACGTCGGTGGCGAGGGTGCGGATCGTGTCGTGCACCGCCATCGCCGCGACCGGGGACCCGCCGGGGGAGAGGACCTGCAGGGTGATGTCGCGGCGGGGGTCCTCGGTCGCGAGCAGCAGCAGCCGGGCGCAGACGTCGGCGGCGACGTCGTCGTCCAGCTCGCGGGCGAGCAGCACGATGCGCATCCCGAGCAACCGGTCGGCGAGCTCGGTCGTGGTGGTCAGTGCGGGCATGCGGAACTCCTTCTCCGGACCTGCCACCGGCGGCAGGTCCGGCCGCGACGGTAGATCCGCGAGCACCCTCCCGACCTGCGATTACCCCACCGGCGAACCGGTTTCGCCGACGGCGGAGCCGCAGAGCGCGGCCAGCCTGGTGCGCGCGTACGCCGGCTCGGCCCGCCAGCCGGCGGCCGCCTCCCAGGCGTCCACGGCCCGCCGCACGGTGTCGCCGACGTCGGCCCACCCGTCGAGGTCGAGGACGGACCGGTCGACGCGGCACTCGTCCCAGTCCAGGAAGCCGGGGCGGCCCTCGAGCATCCGGACGTTCTCCCGTCCGGGGTCGCCGTGGACGACCGAGACCGGCTCGCCGTCGAGCGCGGCCCAGGCGGCGCGGCAGGCGGACGCCGCCTGCGGCGGCATGCCGGCCAGGTCCACGTCGCCGCCGCGCGTCCCGCCGCGGACCAGTGCGGCGGTCCCCGCGAACCCGGGACGCTGCGGCCGCTCGCCGGTGTACGCGTGCAGCCGCCGCAGCTCGGCGGCCACGGCGTCCCGGTCATCGGGGCCGGGCGGGTCACCGTCGAGCCAGGTCCGCACGACGAACCGGCCGTCGCGCCGGGCCCCGGCCGCGGTGGGCACCGTCTCCGGGACGCGGAACCCGTGGCCGGCCAGCTCGTCGAGCAGGTCCAGCTCCCAGTCCAGCGCCGCGGACGACCGGGTACTGCGGTGCACGACGAGCCGCCGGTGGCCGACCTCGGCGGCCCACACGGCGCTGCGGTGACCGCCGGCGAGCGCTCCGGTGACCCGCAGGCCCGGCCACGCCGCGACGTCGGGAGCGGTCAGGCCTCCTTCGGTTCCCACAGCTCGGGCTTGTCGGCGAGCTTGCGCGGCAGCCCGAAGTACTCGAACAGCTCGGTGTTCAGGAAGATGCTCAGGCCGGTGACCGCCTCGTCCTCGACGCGCAGGGCGGTGATCCCCCAGGCCTCGAACTCACCGTTGGGCCCGGATGGTTTCCACTGGGCGTACCCCACGGTGCCGTTGACCTCGACCGGGGCCACCCGGGACCCGCGGCAGCTCTGCCCGGGACCGGTGTCCATCCACGCGATGACGTCCTCGCGGCCGCGGAACCACAGCTCCAGCGGCGGCATGTTCTGCTCGACGTCCTCGTGCAGCAGCGCGGTGAGCGCCTCCATGTCGAAGGCCTCGAACGCGGCCATGTAGCGCATCAGCAGCTCGGTGTGCGCGGCGTCCATGGTCGGGCTGGTTCCCGGTGCGGCCTCGGAGACGCCGTGCTCGTTGAGCGTGGCGCGGGCGCGCTGCAGCGCGCTGTTCACCGACGCGACCGAGGTGCCGAGCAGCTCGGCGACCTCGGCGGCCTTCCAGCACAGCACCTCGCGCAGGATCAGCACCGCGCGCTGGCGGGCGGGCAGGTGCTGCAGCGCCGCGACGAAGGCGAGCCGGATGGTCTCCTTCGCGACCGCCTTGTCGGCCGGGTCGCCCGCCGGGGTGGACACCCGGGCGTCGGGCATCGGCTCGAGCCACTCGGCGTCCGGCAGCGGTTCGCGCAGGGACTCGGCCACCGGGGCGCCGGGCCCGTTGACGTCCATCGGGACGGCGCGGCGCTTGCGCCCGTTGAGGGCGTCGATGCAGACGTTCGTCGCGATCCGGTACAGCCAGGACCGCAGCGAGGACCGGCCGTCGAACTTCGCCAGCCCCTTCCAGGCGCGGATCATCGTGTCCTGCACCGCGTCCTCGGCCTCGAACGCCGAGCCGAGCATCCGGTAGCAGTAGCCGGTCAGCTCCCGGCGGTAGTCCTCGATCTGCAGGTCCAGCGGGCGGTCCTCGCCCTCGTCGGTACCGCTGCCGGTGCGGGCAGGCGCACTCATGGGTCCCCCTAGCGACGTCGTCCGTCGAGCGGGCCGATCCGATCCGGCCCGGATGTGGGCGAGTGTGCCGCGCACCACCGACAATGTGGAGGGGCAACCGGTGACCGGACCCCTTCGGAGTGCCGGACGGCCGGTCGGTCGGCCACCCGGGGGACGCCCGGGCCGCCCGGACGGCGTCGCCGCAGCGGGCCGGTGACGCCGCCGTGGGATGCTCGTCGACGACGTGGCGTGCTCGCTCCGGCCTCCCGGTGCGCCGCGGTGGGAGACCCGGGACGGCCGGAGAGCGCGGAACGCGGTGATGGTGGCGACGGCCGGGAACAGCACGAACGGCACCGACCGGTCATCCGGCCTCCGCCGGGCCGGACGGCGGCCGGTCACGTCGCGGTCGGAGATCGAGCACATCGCGCTCGAGCTGTTCACCGATCGCGGGTTCGAGCACACCACCGTCGACGACGTCGCGCACGCGGCCGGGATCGGCCGGCGCACCTTCTTCCGCTACTACGCCTCGAAGAACGACGTCGCGTGGGGCGCGTTCGACGAGCAGCTGCACTCGATGCGGGCGGTGCTGGCCGCCCAGCCGTCGGACCTCGGGGTCCTGGAGGGCATCCGGCGCGCCGTGCTGGAGTTCAACCACGTCGAGCCGGCCGAGCAGCCCTGGCACCGCCGGCGTCTGCAGCTGATCCTTCGGACGCCCGCACTGCAGGCCCACTCGACGCTGCGGTACGCGGCCTGGCGGCAGGTCGTCGCCGACCACGTGGCCGCCCGGCGCGGGGAGCCGGCGTCGTCGCTGGTCCCGCAGAGCGTCGGGCACGCCTGCCTGGGGGTCTGTCTCGCCGCCTACGAGCACTGGCTCTCGGCCGACGGCGCCGAGCTCGCGGACCTGCTGGACGGGGTGTTCCGGTCGCTCGAACGCGGCTGGGCCGCCGAGCTCGCCTGACCGGGCCCACACCACACCCCGAGGGGCACCTGGGAGTCGTCGCCGAAAGATCGAACTACTCCCACGTGCCCCTCGGCCCGGGGCCGCGGCGGTGTGTGTATGTGGCGCGGTCAGCGGGCGCTGCCGAACAGGCGCTCCCAGAGGCTGGGGGCGGCCGGGGCGGGAGCGGCCGGGGCGGTCGCCTCCGCGGGGTCGGCGGCGGTCGGGGCGACCGGCGTGCCGGGGGCAGCGGGGTCGGCGGGGACGGCCGGGGAGGCGGGGACACCCGGAACCGTTGCGGCTCCCGGAACCTCCGGAGTCGCCGGGGAACCCGGGACCCCCGGCGCCGCCGGGACGGTCGCGGCGGCCGGATCGGCGAGCGCCGCCGGGTCCTCCGCCGCGGCCGAGGCCTCCGGCACCTGGGGTAGCGCCGGCGCCTGCGGGGCGGCCGGGGCCGGCACGTCCGCCGGTGCGGGGGTGCCCGGAACCGCCGGTGCGGGGGCCGCCGGGTCCGGCACGTCCGCCGGTGCGGGGGTGTCCGGGACCTGCGGAGCCGCCGGGACCTGCGGAGCGGGGGCGGCCGGGTCGACGGGGACCGCGGGGGCTGCGGGGTCGACGGGGACGGCGGGAGCGGCCGGGTCGGCGGGGACGGCGGGAGCGGCCGGGTCGGCGGGGAGTGCGGGATCGGCCGGATCGACGGGCGGAGCCGGGTCGTCCTGCTGCAGCGTGGCCTCGTCGACCGGCGCCGGGACGACCGGCGCGGGGGCCGCCGCCCGCCCGCCGAAGAGCGTGTCGAACAGCCGGTCCAGCGGGCCGTCCGGGGACTGCGCGGGTGCCGAGGCGGCGGTGGGGACGACGTCGACGGTGCGTGCCGGCTCGTTCGCGGCGGCCACGCCGGCCCCGTAGGCACCGAGCGTGCCGATCATGGCGGTGAGGGCGAGGGATGTGGTGACTCGGGATCGCACTGACTCTCCAGTTCGCGGTGCGGGGCACGTGGTGACTGACGGCGCAGAGCTTGGGGTGACCTGCGGTGATGCACCAGTGGCCCGTTCGTGGAGCGGGGTGTCGCGACGGTCCGCGCGGTCACGGAACGGGTGGAACGAGGCGCAACGCGACCGGAACGGGCGACCCCGTCCGGGGGGTGGGCGCAGGCCGGGCGGCGTCCGGCCACCCGGCCGGGGGTGGCGCGCGCGTCACCGATCACTCGTCGGCATGGAAACGGTCGCCGCGTCACCCGTCCGGGACGCAGATGACGCTCGGCGACCGGAACGGGTCGACGACGTGACGGTGGGTCACGACGCCGGGAGGGGTGCGGCCGGTGTGACGACGGAGGCACGAGCGGTCACGCACCGTCGCCGGACGGTCCCGTCCGGACGCCGCGACGGGACGGGCGGGCGGGAGCGCCGGGCGTCGCCGTATCGCCGGGTCGAGTGTGGTCGCGACGGGCCGGGAGCGTGGTAGCGTCCGCGCCGGTTGCAGTCGTTCTTCTCTCGATCGCCGTGAAGCGTGCGTGTGAAGTTGTGACGGTGGGCTTCGCCGGCGGTACGGACGTATTCGCTGACGTCGTCCGCGCGACCTCCGGCTCTTGCTGTGAGGGCCGGAACCGCTCCATCGAGAAGGACAAAGCTATGCCGCAGGGCACCGTCAAGTGGTTCAACGCCGAGAAGGGCTTCGGCTTCATCGCCACCGACGACGAGGGACCGGACGTTTTCGTCCACTACTCCGCCATCGAGTCGAACGGCTTCCGTACCCTGGAGGAGAACCAGCGGGTCGACTTCCAGGCCAGCCAGGGTAAGAAGGGGCCGCAGGCCGACACGGTCCGCGTGATCTGACTTCCCCGCGGGACACGATCCCGCAGGCGACCCGGCGCCGGCGTTCCCGATCGGAACGCCGGCGTCGTCGTGTGCCGGGGTGTACCGGGGCCTGCTCAGCCGAACGCCGGGCGGCTGCCCTGCCGCGCCCGGAGCGCCGCCGCGGCCACCACCGCGAGCGCGCCCAGCCCGGCGACGGTCGCCACGACCGCCCCCGCCTCGACCGCGATCCAGAACAACGCCCACGCCGCCGTCGCCGCGAACGGCACGGCGGCGACCGTGCGGAACACCGCCCCGCAGATCACCGCGACCGCCACCAGCAGCACCAGCGCCCCGACCCACGGGCCGGGCTCCGCGCCGAGATAGGTCGACGTCACGGTCGCGCCCAGGACCGTCGCGAGCGCCACCCAGCCGGTGTAGAAGGCCATCGGCCCGTGCAGCAGGACCCGGTCCACAGTGCTCTCCGCCGGGAACCTCGCGAGCGTGCGCAGGATCATCACGAGCGAGACCAGCAGCGCCACGATCAGGACCTGGGCGGTCCCCAGGTACCCCTGCGAGAAGACCACGATCCAGCCCGCGTTGAACACCGCGGTCGCGACGAACCACCAGCCGGTGGCCCGGTGCACCGCGCGGGCCGGCTGGCCGGGCAGCGTCTGGTGCACCGCGTACACCAGCAGCGCCAGGTAGATCACCGTCCACACCGAGAACGCGATCGTCGCGGGCATCAGCGGGGACGGGTACCGGTCGGAGAGCACCTGCTGGGACTCCCCGAAGAAGCCGCTGCCGCCCAGTGATCCCGCGACGGCCTGGACCACTGCGGCGGCCAGCACCACCCACGCCCGCACCATGTCCACCCGCCGGGCGGCCCGCGCGCCCCGGATCGTCGTCGCCATCAGATTCCTCCGTTCGGCCCACCAGATATCTCGATGGTAAAGACATTCACGCGACGGGGCATGTCGAGCGGTACGACGACCGGTGGCGCCGCAGGGCGTCGCCGGGGCGCTGCCGTCCATCCGTCCGCAGTGGCCGGTCACCCGCCGGTCACCGGCCGTGCGCCCGTCGTGCGGTCGATCATTCCCGTTCGTCTCCCGGTCGGGTGTCCTCGCCGCGAGCCGCTCGCGAAGACGTGACCGGTGCCTCCATCCTGGTGTTGCACTTCACAGGAACGAACGGCACCACGGCGGTGTCGGCACAGGTGGAAGGAAGTGGATCTCGATGTCCTGGTGGGACAGCTACCGAGCCGTCTACGGCGCGGAGCTGAGGGCGGCCGCGCGTGAGTACGTCGACCACGGCTGGCCACTCGTACCGGGCCCCGGGGCCGAGGTCCTGCTCGCCACCGGCGACGTGCTCGACGTCGTCGAGGTGCCGGCCGGGGTCGGGCGCAGGGTCTGCCGGACGCTGCGCGAGTCCGGTGAGGTCGCGCCCGTCGCGGCCACCCCGGAGGGCACCTGGTGGTTCCCGATGAGCCCGGGGCACGCGCTGCCCGCGGAGCTCAGCCTGCACACCGACGTGGTGCTGCACACCGACGGCATCGGCGTCGTCGCACCGCCGACCGAGCGTCCGGACGGCTGGGTGCAGTGGCGGGTCGCGCCGGCCAGGGTCGGGTACCGGGTGCCCAGCGCCTCGACCGTCGTCGACGCCGTCTGCGAGGCGGTCCGGCAGCGCGGCGCCACCGCAGCCGAGGAGTCCGCCGCCGAGCGGGCCGGGGTCCTGCGCCCCTGAGTCGTACTCCTCGCGCGCGGGTCGGCCGGGCCACACGCCGGCTCGCAACGGACGCGGCGCCCGGGGGAGCACTTCTCCCTCGCCGTGGAGCTCGCGAGTCGAGCGTCCGCCGCGCTGCCGCTCCACCGGTGACGGCCGGGCCCCAGCGGGATCACCGCGGGGCCCGGCCGGGCCGGGACCAGGGATCGTCCCCAGCCGATCCCCGATGCACCCCGACACCCGCTGTCGGTGCCGCGGGGCACTATGGGAGTCGTGCACACCTCGCGCGCAGCGGAGCGTCCGGCTCCGGCCCCCACCGCCCCGCATCGGGAGAGCGCCGTTCCGGCGGTCCCCACCTCTCCGCTGGGCGGCTTCGGTCCCGGTGACGAGCAGAAGCGTCGTGACCTCCGCAGGATGAAGATGGTCGCGACCGGCTTCCTGGTCGGCGCCACGATCGTCTTCTTCATCGCCAAGTACTTCGAGAGCGTCCAGGGGATCTACTGGGCGTCCTACGTGCGGGCCAGCGCCGAGGCCGGCATGGTCGGCGCGCTCGCCGACTGGTTCGCCGTCACCGCGCTGTTCCGGCATCCGCTGCGGCTGCCGATCCCGCACACCGCGATCATCCCGCGCAAGAAGGACATGATCGGCGACAGCCTCGGCGACTTCGTCGGCGAGAACTTCCTGTCCGAGGCCGTCATCCGGGACAAGCTGGAGCGGGTCGGCGTCAGCGGGGTCGTCGGGACCTGGATCGGCCGGCAGGAGAACGCCGACCGGGTCACCTCCGAGCTGGTCCAGGCGGCCCGGGCGGCGGTCATGGTGCTGCGCGACGAGGACGTCCAGAACGTCATCGAGTCGGTCGCGGTCCGCAAGCTGATGGAGGTCCCGGTCGGGCCGCCGCTGGGCAAGGCCCTCGAGGGCGTGCTCGCCGACGGGGCGCACAAGCGCCTGGTCGACCTCGTCTGCGACCGCGCCTACGACTGGGTCGCCGACAACCAGGAGATGGTGCTGCGCGTGGTGCACGAGCGGGCACCGGCGTGGACACCGCGCTTCGTCGACGACATGGTCGCCGACAAGCTCTTCGCCGAGATCCGCGGCTACGCGTGGAACGTCAAGACCGATCCGGAGCACCCGCTGCGGCACGCGGTGGACCGCTACCTCGCCGAGTTCGCCCAGGACCTGCAGCACGACGAGAAGACCAAGGACCGCGCCGAGCAGGTCAAGCGCCAGGTGATCGAGCACCCGGAGGTCCAGCACTTCATCGGCCGCGCTTGGACGGTGGTCAAGGGCATGGTGCTCGACGCGGCCGACGACCCGTCGAACGAGCTGCGGCTGCGGGTGCGGGACGGGCTGATGGCGTTCGGTCGCCGGTTGGGCCGGGACGCCGAGATGGCCGCCAAGGTGGACGGCTGGCTGGCCGACGCGGCCTGCTACGTCGTGCGCCACTACCGGTCCCAGATCACCACCCTGATCACCGAGACCGTCGCGAAGTGGGACGCGAACGAGACCTCGCGGAAGATCGAGCTCCAGGTCGGCCGGGACCTGCAGTGGATCCGGATCAACGGCACCGTGGTGGGCGCGCTGGCCGGGCTGGTGATCCACGCGGTCGGCGAGGCGGTGTTCTGACCCGTCACGTCTCCGGAACCATGACGTCACAAACGTGGCACAGGCCACGCGACCTGCGCTAGCACTGTGCTTGCAGGAGCTAGCGGTCCTGCGTACCGTCGAGGGCGACGAGGGAACGGACCGATCGGAGGTGAGGCGGATGGGGACCGACAGGAACCCGGGAACCGAGAAGCAGTCCGCCGAGCGTGTCGGTCAGGCCGTGGAGCAGGTCGGCCAGGTGGTCGAGCAGGCCCAGCAGGCCGTCGGGCACGCCGTCGAGGACATCGGGTCCTACATCCGCATCCAGCGCGAGGCCGCGCAGGTGTCGATGCGGCAGCTCGCCCGGACGGCCGGGGTCAGCAACCCCTACCTGAGCCAGGTCGAGCGCGGGCTGCGCAAGCCGTCCGCGGAGATCCTGCAGCAGATCGCCAAGGGGCTGCGGATCTCGGCCGAGGCGTTGTACGTGCGCGCCGGGATCCTCGAGGAACGTCCTGCCGGTCAGGTGACCGACGCCGTGCTCACCGATCCGACCCTCAACGAGCGGCAGAAACGCGTGCTGCTCGATGTCTACGAGTCGTTCCGCAGGGAGAACGGCCTCCCCGGCGACACCCCGCACTCCACTCCAGACGAGGACGTGATCTGAATGGCCGTGAACCTCCCGACCAGCGCCGACGTGAAGAAGGTGCGCGAGCAGGCCGCCGAGCAGGCCGAGGTCGCCCGCACCCCGCTGATGGCCGTCATCGGCGTCGGTGACTACGCCTACAGCACCGTCAGCAAGGCGGTCTCCGACGTGCGGACCACCGCGACCGAGCGCGCGGAGGCGGTCCAGACCCGCGTCCAGGAGCTGCCCGACGAGCTGAAGGACCTGCGCGGCAAGCTCAGCTCCGAGCACCTGCGCACGCAGGTCGAGGAGTTCCGCTCGCAGGCCGAGGACGTCTACGTCGGGTTCGCCCAGCGCGGCGAGAAGGCCTGGGGCAAGCTGCGCAAGCAGCCGCAGGTCAAGCAGGCCATCTCGACGGTCGAGGACCTGACCGAGAAGTTCGACACCCGGCTCGACGAGTTCGTGGACGACACCCACGACGTCGCCGAGAAGGCGCTGAGCACCGTCACCACCCAGACCCGCTCGGCCGGCGAGAAGGTCGCCCGGCAGGCGCAGACGGTGGCCGGTGAGGCCGCCGAGGCCGTCACCGAGGCGAGCAAGGACGCCGTGGAGGCCATCGAGGAGGCCGGCGACGAGGTCGCCAGCACCACGCGCAGCACCGCCCGCAAGGCCGCAGCCAAGACCGATCCGAAGACCGGTACCGCCGCCGCGGCCACCCGCAAGCCGGCGACCCGCCGGAGCACCACCACCAAGAAGTGAGGCACGGCGGGCGTCCTGCCTGCTGAGCGCCGCGAACGCCCCCACCGGCATCCGAGCCGGTGGGGGCGTTCGTCGTGCTGCGGCCGCCTCGTCGCCGATGGCCGCGGCCGGCCGGATCGTCCGAGCCCACGTGACCCGCGGGGCGAGTGCCCGTACTCTGACCGGCGTGGAGCTGCTGGCCAACCTCGACGGCTACATCGTCTTCGTGATCAAGTGGATCGCGGTGCCGGTGGGCATCTACGCATTCGTGCACGCGGTTCGCCAGCGGGCGGACGCCTTCACCGCGGCCGGCAAGCTGACCAAGAACGCCTGGCTGGGCATCACCGGCGTCGGGCTGCTGCTGCTGCTCATCACCAACGGCCCGATCTCCGGCGGGGCGATGTTCTGGCTCGCCGCGATGGTCGCCGTGCTCGTCTACATCGTCGACGTCAAGCCGGCGGTGATGGAGGTGCAGGGCGGCGGACCGCGCTGGTGAGCTGGTCCGTTCTCGGTGCCCTGCGCGCCGTCCCCGCACTGGAGCGACCCGATCTGCTCGCCGGACCGGTCGCGGCGGCCCTCAAGGAGCTCGACCCGGACGCCGCCGGGCGGATCGGCGTCGCCGAGATCGATCCGGACCTGGCCGACACCGCCGCCTTCTGCGCGGCCTACGGCTCCGCTCCGGACACCTCCGCGAACTGCGTGGTCGTCGCGGGCAAGCGGGCCGGCGAGGTGCGCTACGCGGCGTGTGTGGTGCTCGCCACCACCCGCGCCGACGTCAACGGCGCGATCAAGCGCAGGCTCGACGTCCGCAAGGCCTCCTTCGCGCCGATGGACGACGCCGTCGGGCTGACCGGCATGGCCTACGGCGGGATCACCCCGATCGGCCTTCCCGAGGCCTGGCCGCTCTGGCTGTCGCCGGGCGTCGCCGCGTCGGACGCCGTCGTGATCGGCAGCGGCACCCGGGCCGGGAAGCTCGCCGTGTCCGGAGAGCTGCTCGCGGCCCTGCCGAACGCCGAGATCGTGGACGACCTCGCGTCCTAGCAGGGGCTGTTCGCCCAGAGCGGACGGTGGAAGCGCTGTAACGGTGTAAGCGTTGCTGCCAGCATGAGTGACGTGCTGACGCTGCCGGTGCTGCCGCTGGACGACGCGGTCGTGCTGCCCGGCATGGTGACCCCCGTCCGGCTGGACGCGCCGGACACCCGCGTGGCCGTCGACGCCGCCTCCGCGGCCGCCGCCGGAACCGGGAACGACGACAAGGAACGGCGGGTGCTCCTGGTTCCCCGCCTCGACGGACGGTACGCCGCGATCGGTGTGGTCGCGGTGCTGGAACAGATCGGCCGGCTGCCGGGCGGCGAGCGCGCCGCGGTGGTGCGCGCCGAGCGTCGCGCCCGGATCGGGTCCGGGGTGAGCGGACCGGGCTCCGCGCTCTGGGTGGAGGCCGAGCCGGTCGAGCCGGACGCGCCCACCGGACGCACCCACGAGCTGGCGACCGAGTACAAGGCCCTGGTCGTCGGCATCCTGCAGCAGCGGGGTGCCTGGCAGGTCATCGACCAGGTGCAGCAGACCACCGACCCAGGGCAGCTCGCGGACCTGGCCGGCTGGGCGTCCTGGCTGGACACCGAGCACAAGGCCCAGCTGCTCGCCGAGACCGACGTGACCGCCCGGCTGGAGAAGCTCCTGGAGTGGACCAAGGAGCACGTGGCCGAGCAGGAGGTCTCGGAGAAGATCTCGAACGACGTCCGCGAGGGCATGGAACGCCAGCAGCGCGAGTTCCTGCTGCGCCAGCAGCTCGCCGCGATCCGCAAGGAGCTCGGTGAGGGCGACGGCGAGGACGGCGAGGACGACTACCGGGCCAAGGTCGAGAACGCGGACCTGCCCGAGCACGTCCGCAAGGCCGCGCTGACCGAGGTCGGGAAGCTGGAGCGCTCGTCGGACCAGAACCCGGAGTCGGGCTGGATCCGGACCTGGCTGGACACGGTCCTCGACATCCCGTGGAGCGAGACCACGACCGACACCGACGACCTGGTCGAGGCCCGGCGGATCCTGGACGCCGACCACGCCGGCCTGGACGACGTGAAGGAGCGGTTGATCGAGTTCCTGGCCGTGCGTTCTCGCCGGAACCGGCGCGGGCTCGACACCGTCGGCGGCCGGGGGAGCGGCGCCGTGCTGTCGCTGGTCGGACCGCCCGGCGTCGGCAAGACCTCGCTGGGCGAGTCGGTCGCCCGCGCGCTGGGCCGGAAGTTCGTCCGGGTGGCGCTCGGCGGCGTCCGGGACGAGGCGGAGATCCGCGGGCACCGGCGCACCTACGTCGGCGCGCTGCCCGGCCGCATCGTCCGCGCGATCCGCGAGGCCGGGTCGATGAACCCGGTGGTGCTGCTGGACGAGATCGACAAGGTCGGCTCCGACTTCCGGGGCGACCCGACGGCGGCGCTGCTCGAGGTGCTCGACCCGGCGCAGAACCACACGTTCCGCGACCACTACCTCGAGGTCGACCTCGACCTGTCCAACGTGCTGTTCCTCGCCACCGCGAACGACGGCGCGGGGATCCCCGGCCCGCTCGCGGACCGGATGGAGGTCGTGACGCTCGACGGCTACACCGAGCCGGAGAAGGTCGCGATCGCCCGGGACCACCTGCTGCCGCGGCAGATCGAGAAGGCCGGGCTGGAGCCGGGCGACGTCGAGTTCACCGACGTCGCGCTGTCGATGATCGCCGCCGAGTACACCCGGGAGGCCGGGGTGCGCCAGCTCGAGCGGGGTCTGGCGAAGGTGCTGCGGAAGGCGGCGGTGCAGCTGGACGCTTCGTCCACGGAACGCCCGGTGCACGTCGACGCCGACGCGCTCGTCGCCTACCTGGGGCGGCCGAAGTTCACCCCGGAGTCGGCCGAGCGGACCTCGGTGCCGGGCGTCGCGACCGGGCTGGCGGTCACCGGCACCGGTGGGGACGTGCTGTTCATCGAGGCAGGAGCGATGGACGGCGAGCCGGGCCTGCAGGTCACCGGGCAGCTGGGCGAGGTGATGACCGAGTCGGTCTCGATCGCGCTGTCCTACCTGCGCTCGAAGGGCCTGGCCGGGGACCTGGCGTCGCGCAAGCTGCACGTCCACGTCCCGGCGGGCGCGGTCCCGAAGGACGGGCCGTCGGCCGGCGTCACGATGACGACGGCGCTGGCCTCGCTCGCGTCCGGCCGCCCGGTCCGGTCGAGCGTGGGGATGACCGGTGAGGTCACCCTGCAGGGCAAGGTCCTGCCGATCGGCGGGGTGAAGCAGAAGCTGCTCGCCGCGCACCGGGCCGGGCTGACCGACGTGGTCATCCCGAAGCGCAACGAGCCGGATCTCGACGAGGTCCCGGAGGCGGTCCGTGCCGAGCTGCGGGTGCACCCGGTCAGCGACGTCGCCGACGTCCTGGAGATCGCCCTCGAACCGGTCGACGCCGAGCAGCACGCGGCCTGACCCGCACGCCCCACGGCGCCCGTCCCGCATCACGCGGGGCGGGCGCTGTGCTGTGGCCGGGCCCAAATCCCCGCCGAGATGCAGTCCTGGGTCGTCGCGAGCGTTCGTGAACAGCCCTGAGCTGCATCTCGACGCGGGAGGGGTGTGGCTCGTGGCTCGTGCGGCCCGTTCGCGGCGAGATGCAGCTCAGGGTTCCGGGGAGATCGACAATTCGCCCTGGCCTGCATCTGGGCGCGACAGCTCGAGGGCCTTCCGGACCTCGGCCACGATTCTGGACGGCGAGTGGCGCATCTCGGCCGAGGTGTAGCGCAGTACCCGCCATCCCGCTGCGACGAGCCGGGTGTGCCGACGGGCGTCGGCGCGGGCCGCCTCCGGGGTCGCGAAGTGGTCCCCGCCGTCGTACTCGACTCCGAGCCGGTGCTCCGGATAGGCGAGATCGAGCCAGAGGATCTCCCGTCGCTCGTCGACGACCGGGTGCTGGGGGACCGGACGGGGCAGACCGCCCTGGACCAGGATCAGCCGCAGCCGGGTCTCCGGTGGCGAACCGGAACGTGCATCGGCCCGGCTCAGGGCGTCGAGAACCTTGCGGACACCGCGCCGGCCCGGGTAGCGCACGGCGAAGTGCAGCAGCAGATCCGGAGTGAACTCGCCCCGGGCCAGAGCGTCGACGGCGACGACCCCCTCGGTCGGTGACAACCATCGTGCGAGATCGAACGCGGTGCGCAGGCGACTCGTGACCCGGACACCGTCGACCTCGGTGATCTCCCCGGGGTGCAGGAGATCGCGCCGGACGCGGACGACGCCGTGGCGTGACCGTGGACCGTCGCGGATCACCGTCACGACGACCTCGGCGGGCGCGGTGGGTGGTGCGCAGGAGGCGCCGTGCATCTCGGCGGCCGAGTACCCGCACAGGACCGCGTCGGGACCCGCCCAGTGGTACGCCGCGAGGGAGCGGACCGTCAGGTCGGGCGGCGTCTCGGAGGCCCGGACGTAGGTGTCCGGCAGCAGCCGGTGGTACTCCGGGCCGCGCAGCTGCCCGCGGGTGACGAGTCCGGCCTCGATCGCGGCGGTGCCCCGGAACACCTCGGGCCATCCCGGTACGGACATGCGGCGATGGTGACGCGCGCCGGACCCGACCGGACCCGATTCGCCCACGTTTCCGCGCCGAGATGCAGTCCACGGCGAATTGTGGATCTTCCCGCGACCCAGGATTGCATCTCGGCGGGGAATCGGGGTGCGGGGAGCGGGACGGGGGAGCGGGTGAGACCCGCTCAGCGGAAGACGATGGTGCGGTTGTCGTGGACCAGCACCCGGTCCTCGAGGTGCCAGCGCAGGCCGCGGGCCAGCACCATGCGCTCGATGTCCCGGCCGCGGCGCACCATGTCGGCGGTGGTGTCGCCGTGGTCGACCCGGATGACGTCCTGCTCGATGATCGGGCCGGCGTCGAGGTCCGCGGTGGCGTAGTGGCAGGTCGCGCCGATCAGCTTCACGCCGCGCCGGTGCGCCTGGTGGTAGGGCCGGGCCCCGGCGAACGAGGGCAGGAAGCTGTGGTGGATGTTGATCGCCCGTCCGGCCCAGGCCTCGCACAGGTGCGCGGGCAGGACCTGCATGAACCGGGCCAGCACGATCGCGTCCGGGGCGTCCGCGTCGACCAGCTTGCGGACCTCCTCGAACGCCGTGACCTTGCGCTGCTCGCGCTGCGGCTCGCCGGGGCCCGGGAACGGGACGTGGTGGAACGGCACCCCGTGCGCGGAGACGATCGGCTCGAGCGAGGTGTGGTTGCCGATCACCCGGGTGATCTCGACCGGGAGCTCGCCGGCCCACACCCGTCCCAGCAGGTCGTGCAGGCAGTGCTGGTCCCGGGTCACCAGCAGCACCGCGCGCTTGCGCACGCCGGTGTCGGAGATCCGGTGCTCGCCACCGAGCTCCGCGGCGACCGGAGCGAACAGCGCGCGCAGCTCGTCGACGTCGCACGGCACCGAGGCGGCGTCGACGACCTGGCGGGTGCAGAACACCCCCGCGTCGACGTCGGCGTGGTAGGCGGCCTCGGTGATCGAGGCGCCCAGGTCGGCCAGGAACGACGCGATCCGCGCGACGATGCCGGTGCGGTCCGGGCAGGACAGGGTGATGACGTAGCGGCGGTCCGGCACGGTCACGACGAGACCCGGGCGAGGGTGAACTCGGTCTCGGCGGCGAGCAGCTTCTTGATCTGCCCGGCGACCGCCTGCTCGATCCGCGACCCGATCAGCGGCACCTTCACCGTCACCTCGGCGGTGATCACGACCTCCGAGCCGCCACCGGCGACGTCCGCGACCCGCATCGTCGAGCGCGCCGACGCGGGCGTGCCGATCACGGTGACCGTGCCGGTGCCGTCGTAGCGGCCGGGACCGGCGGCCGTCCACTGCTCGGTCCGGTCGATCTTCAGGTCGCCACCGGGGACGAGCGAGGAGACCATCGAGGGCAGCTCGGACGAGGGGATCCCGTGCCGCAGCGTGTAGCGGACCCCGTCGGGGGTCTTCTCGTAGGCGGTGACCCCCGCGCCCGGACCGCCCAGGTGCTGCAACTGCTCCTCCAGCAGTCCGCGGTCCACCATCGCCGCGTACACGGCGTCGGCGGGGTGCGGGGAGGTGGCGCGGTAGTCGAGCGAGCGTGCCATGGGCGAAGGCTACCGTTGGCGGTGTGAGCGAGTCCGGGACGACGACCACCGACCTCAGCGCGCACACCACGCTGCGCCTCGGCGGCCCCGCGCGCCGCATCGTCCGCGCCGAGGGCGGGTCCGAGGTGGCCGACGCCGTCGGGGCGGCGGACGCCGCGGGCGAGCCGGTGCTGCTCGTCGGCGGCGGGTCGAACCTGGTCGTCGCCGACGCCGGCTTCGACGGCACCGCCGTCCTGCTGGCCGGGAGCGGGATCTCCTACGCCCGCCGCGACGACGACACGGTCGTCGCCGCCGTCGACGCCGGCGAGGACTGGGACGACGTCGTCGCCGCCACCGTCGCCGAGGGCCTCGGCGGGCTGGAGTGCCTGTCCGGCATCCCCGGGCGCACCGGCGCGACCCCGGTGCAGAACGTCGGCGCCTACGGCGTCGAGGTCTCCGACCTGCTCGTCGACGTCGACCTCTACGACCGCCGCAGCCGCACCGTCCGTACCCACGTGCCCGCGTCCGAGCTGGGTCTGGCCTACCGGACCAGCGTGCTCAAGGGCGACGACGGCGCCGTCGTCCTGCGGGTCCGGTTCGCGCTGCGGGCCGACGGCCGCTCCGCCCCGATCCGTTACGCCGAGCTGGCCCGCACCCTCGGCGTCGTCCCGGAGACCCGGGTCGACCCGGCCGCCGCCCGCGAGGCGGTGCTCGGGCTGCGCCGCGGCAAGGGCATGGTGCTCGACCCGGACGACCACGACACCTGGTCCGCGGGCTCGTTCTTCACCAACCCGATCCTCGCCGTCGCCGATGCCCCGCAGGTCGAGGGGCTGGCCGCCTGGCCGGCGGGGGAGGGCCGGGTCAAGCTGTCGGCGGCCGGCCTGATCCAGAACGCCGGGTTCGCCCGCGGCCACGCCGGCCCGGGCGGGCGGGTGTCGCTGTCGACCCGGCACGTCCTCGCGCTCACCCACCGCGGCGGCGGGACGACCGGCGACCTGCTGGCGCTGGCCCGCGAGGTCCGCGACGCCGTCGCCACCCGGTTCGGGGTCGCGCTGCGGCCGGAACCGGTGCTGGTCGGCTGCACGCTGTAGCGACGCGCGGTTCGATGACGGCTGCTCCGGGTACGGCCGGGACATGAGCGCCCCCGAGAACCCCGACGTGCCCGCCGAGCGGGCCGCGACCCGGTCCACCCCGCTGCCCGAGGAGGAGGGGACCGAGCCCGGCGCGGAGCAGATCCTGCGCGAGTCCGAGGAGCGGATCGCCGGGGCGGTCTCCGCCGACGAACCGGCCGACGCCGCCGAGCAGCGCCGCCGGTCCGAGGAGACCCTGTAGCCGTCGTCTACCGGCGGTGCCTGCGGCTGCCGGACGCCTGGTCGCGCGGCTTGAGCACGATCTGGTCGATGTTGACGTGCGGCGGCCGGGTCGCGGCGAACGCGATGGTCTCCGCGACATCGTCCGCGGTCAGCGGGGTCAGCCCCTGGTAGACCTGCGCGGCCCGCTCGGCGTCGCCGCCGAAGCGCACCTCGGAGAACTCGGTCTCGACCATGCCGGGGCAGATCTCGGTGATCCGGATCGGCTCGCCCAGGTGTTCGCCGCGCAGCGTCCGGTGCAGCATCGCCTGGGCGTGCTTGGCGCCGGTGTAGCCGGCACCGTTGTCGTAGAAGTCCAGCGCGGCGATCGAGGTCACGGTGATCACGTGGCCGTCCCCGGAGGCGCGCAGCTTCGGCAGGAACGTCTGCGTCAGCCGCAGCGTGCCCAGGACGTTGGTCTCCCACATCCAGCGCCACTGCTCCTCGTCGGCCGTCTCGACCGGGTCCAGCCCCTTGGCGCCCCCGGCGTTGTTGACCAGCAGCTTCGCCTCCGGAACGGCCTCGTCGAAGGCGCGCACGGACTCCGCGTCGGTGACGTCGAGGGCCACCGCGGTGCCGTCGATCTCCTTGGCGATCTCCTCGCAGCGCTCCACCCGGCGGGCGCCGAGCACGACGTGGAACCCGGCGGCGCCGAGCGCGCGGGCGGTGGCGGCGCCGATCCCGGAGGAGGCCCCGGTGACGACGGCGGTCGGACGGTCCTTCGCGACGGTCATGGTCGCCAACCCTAGGCGGCCCGCCGCCCGTTCACCGGGGTGCCACACCCCGCTGCGCGGAGCGGTCGCCGCGGCGCGCGGCGGCCCGCTGCGCGGCGAACACCGAGGCGCCGAACAGGCCCACGACCAGGCCCGCCACGCAGGTCCAGAACAGCTCGCCGGGCCCGTCGCCACGCACCAGGTCGAGCAGCAGCACGATCCCGCCGATCGCCGCCCACACCAGCATGCCGCCGACGAGCACCGGCGAGGCCTCGTAGAACCGGGCGGGCAGCGGTGGCGGGGGTGGGGGCGCGTTCCCACCGGCAGCGCTGTCCGAGGCCGTCACGGCCGCAGAGCATACGCCGGTCGCCGCAGGGGCATCGTTGCAGCGCGTTTAGGGTGTCGGCCGTGATCGAGCGCTACTTCCGCGTCAGCGAGCGCGGCTCCACCATCCCCCGGGAGCTCCGCGGCGGGGTCGTCACCTTCATGGCGATGTCCTACATCATCGTCCTGAACCCGCTGATCCTCGGCAGCGTGATCGCGGACGATCCGTCGGCGAAGACCGACGTGCTCGGCGGGATCCTCTCGCTCCCGCAGGTCGCCGCGGTCACGGCCCTGGTGGCCGGCGTGATGACCATCCTGTTCGGTCTGATCGCGAACTACCCGTTCGCGATCGCCACCGGCCTGGGTCTCAACACGCTGGTCGCGGTGTCGATCGCCCCGCTGATGACCTGGCCGGAGGCGATGGGCCTGGTCGTCATCAACGGCTTCATCATCGTCATCCTCGCCCTCACCGGCTTCCGGACGGCGGTGTTCAACGCCGTACCCACGGAACTGAAGACGGCGATCGCGGTCGGGATCGGCGCCTTCATCGCGATGATCGGGCTGGTCGACTCGGGCTTCGTGCGACGGCTGCCGGACGCCGCGAACACCACGGTGCCGGTCGGGCTGGGCATCGAGGGCTCGATCGCGTCCTGGCCGACGTTCGTGTTCGTGCTCGGACTGATCATCATGGGTGTCCTGGTGGCCCGGGGTGTGCGGGCCGGGATCCTGATCGGCGTCGTGATCAACACGATCATCGCGATCGTCGTCGAGGCGATCGTGAACGTCGGCCCCGGTGGTCCGGACAACCCGGGCGGCTGGTCGCTCTCGGTCCCGGAGATCCCGTCGCAGATCGTGGGATGGCCGGACCTGTCGCTGGTCGGCCAGGTGTCGTTCGGTGCCTTCACCCGACTCGACATCATCACGGTCTCGCTGCTGATCTTCACGCTGGTGCTGGCCAACTTCTTCGACGCGATGGGGACGCTGACCGGGCTGGGCCGCCAGGCCGGGCTGACCGACTCCGAGGGCAAACTGCCGAACGTCGGGAAGGCGCTGGTCGTCGAGGGTGTCGGTGCGGCCGCGGGTGGTGCGGCGTCGTCGTCGTCCAACACGATCTTCGTGGAGTCGGCCGCCGGCATCGCCGAGGGCGCCCGGACCGGCCTGGCCAACGTGCTGACCGGCGTGCTGTTCCTGCTCGCGATGTTCTTCACGCCGCTGTACGCGATCGTCCCGGTCGAGGCCGCGGCGCCGGCGCTGGTCGTCGTGGGCGCGCTGCTGTTCCGGCAGATCACGACGATCGGGCTGGACGACCTGCGGCTGGCGATCCCGGCGTTCCTCACCGTCGTCGTCATGCCGTTCACGTACTCGATCGCGAACGGGATCGGCGTGGGTTTCATCAGCTACGTCGCGCTGGCCGCCGCGACCGGCCGGGCGAAGCAGGTGCACCCGCTGATGTGGGTGGTCGCGGTGCTGTTCGTCGGGTTCTTCGGTGTCGGCCCGCTGCAGGAAGCCCTTGCGCAGTAGGCAAGGCTAGGCTAACTTCAGCGGTGTCGCTTCGTGGTGGGAGCGGCGTGTCAGTTCGGGACAGAAGAGAGCCCCGGCCCCACGAGGGCCGGGGCTCTCTTCTTCTCTCCCCAGTCACACCGCCTGCCGCCGAGCGGGCGGTGAGCCTCTCAGGGTGCGTAGATCCGCACCCAGTCCACCTGGAACTCGATCTCGTCGGGTGAGGTCGCGTCGAGCGGTGGGATCCAGTCGTTGCCGTAGGGACCGATGTCGGTCTGCATGGCCAGGTGCATCGGGCGGGGCGGGATGGCCGCCGGGTCCATCGTCCGGAAGACCTCCTCGCCGTCGATGTAGAAGACCACCCGGTCGTCGAGCCACTCGACGGCGTAGGTGTGCCACTCGGTGAAGTCGCCGGTGATCGTGCGGCCGACCTGGCTGTTGTCGGTGTCGTAGTGGACGATCGTGTGCGTCTCGGCGCGGTCGCCGCGCGGGATCTCCATGAAGTTGAGCTCGCCGCCGACCGGCCAGTCCTCGGCGACCGGCCAGAGCAGCGCGACATGGCCGTACCCGGTGCCCGGGTTCGTCTTCGCCCGGATCTCCCAGCGCCCGTGCTGCTGCCCGCCGCGCCAGTGCAGTCCGGCCGAGTCGAGGCCCCGGCTGGTCAGGCGCAGCTCGCCGTCGCGGACGATCAGGTTCTCCGCGCGGTGCCGGCCGATCCCGCCGGTGGTGTCGCCGGTGTAGGGGGCCCACTTCGTCAGGTCGAGCTCGGTGCCGTCGAACTCGTCGTGGCCGACCATCTCCCAGCCGTGGCGGACCGCGGCCTCGGTGTCCGAGCGGTCACCGGCCCCGAGTGCACCGACGTCGTCGGGCCGCTCCTGGTCCCGCACGCCGCCGGGCTCGGGCTCGGCCGGCTCGATGACCGGCACCGGGGTGTCCTCGCGGGAGGACCCGAGCAGGTCGACGTTCGCGGCGACGGTCACGACGGCGACCAGCGCACCGACGGACAGCAGCGCCCCCAGCACCATCGGCCAGCGTCGGCGGCGCGGCTCCTCGGATCCGGAATCCGCACGGTGGCGCCCCGTCCGGTCCGGTTCCTGCTGGTCCACTGGTCCTCCCGACCGCGCATCGTGATCAGGTGTGACGCTAGGGAGAGCCAGCTGTGGGGGAGCTGAGAACAGGTGCGTCAGCTGTCCAGTGTGTACTGGCGCACCCAGTCGACCTCCATCCTCGACTCCTGCACCGAGTCCCCGGAGGGAAACCAGTCGAGCTGGATGCACAGGTGCATCGGGCCCGGCGGCTGAACCTGCGGGTCGGTGGTGGTGAACCACTCCTCGCCGTCGACGTAGGCGGTGATGTGTTCGGGGGTCCACTCCACGGCCCAGTTGCGCCAGGTGGTGCCGTCGATCTCGACCTCGCCGTGGATCTGGGAGTTGTCCGGTCCGTAGTGGACGAAGATGTCCGTCCGTTGCCGGGACGGGTCCATCATCTCCATGAAGTCGATCTCGCCGCCGACCGGGAAGTTCTCCGCGGTGGGCCAGAGCAGCAGCAACGCGTTGTACGACGGGTCGGATGCCGGTGCGCGCACCCGGCCCTCCCAGCGGCCGTACTGCTGGCTGCCGCCGGTCCAGGCCATCCCGGCGGTGTTGCCGTCGCCGTCCCCGGTGATGGTCAGGACGCCGTCGGCGACGCTGACCGCGTCGGGGGTGCGTCGACCGTTCCCGGCGTGCCCCGGGCCGTCGTAGATCGACCAGGACGAGAGGTCCCCGTCGAAGTCGTCGGCGCGGACGGGCTGTCCCCAGCCGAACCGCTCGGCGGCGGTGGGGCCGTCCGCCGCGGTACCGCCGGTCACGCCGGACCCTGCTGTGTCACGTGAGCTGCCGGTGCTGCCATCCCCCGATGGTGCCGCGGCGCCGGGTCCGGTGGGACAGGGGTCCTCGGCGGTCCTGGAGCCGGCGCCGTCACGGCGGCCGGGGTCCCGCTCGCCGTCCGGCGGAGCGGTGTCCGGACGCCCGGAGCCGGGGATGCCGGAGTCGCCGGGTGCCTGGTCTCGCGCAGCGTCGTCGAGATCAGTCGCGTCGGGATCAGGGGTGTCGGGATCAGGCGCGTCGGGGTCAGGGGTGTCACCGGCGTCGTCGTCCCCGGCCTCACCGGCCGGTGCGTCCCCGGATCCGGTGGCTACGGCGTCGCCGGGGACGGTGAGCACGCAGCGCGGGTCGTCGGCACCCGGCGCGCCCCGTTCGAGGGAGACCGGTGCGCCGGTCCCGTCCGGCGCCGGTTCGACGGCCTGCCCGCCGGACCCGGCCAGCAGCACGAGCACGGTCATGCCCTGCGTCACCAGCCTGGTGAGGAGTCGTTCCAGTTCGTCGGCGGTCATCGCCCGCTCCCATCGCTCAGTCGTCGACATCGGGGGTGTCCGGGGTGATCGGGCTGTCGGTGGCGACCAGCCAGCGGCCGCCGGTGTCGCGGTGCAGCACGACGCGGGTGCGCCACCGGACGGTGTGCGGCGCGTCACCGGGGGCCGCGGTGGAGGTCCGCACCGTCGCGACGAACGACGTCCGTCCGCGGGCGGGGTCCGACGCCGCCGGCTCCAGGGACTCGACGACGGCGACCCGGCGCGCTCCGGCGGCCGGCGGATCGGGCACCGGGACGCCGAGCGCCGCGGGACTGCCGGGCTCGGTGTGGGCGACCCCGTCGCGCCGGGTCCGGCCGGCGTCCTCGGGCCCGGACGCGTGCGCGGCCGTCAGGTACGCCCGGGTCACGGCCTCGGCCGACGACGCCGGCGTGGCGGGTGGCGGCGGGTCGGTCCCGCGGTCGATGCCGGGATCACCGATGGCGGCGCGGTCCGCCGACGTCAGCACCGCGACCGGCGACGGCGTGCCGGGCCACAGGGCGGGCGCCAGCAGCGCCAGCGGCACGGCCAGCACCCCGGCGAGCAGGACGAGCAGGGCGAGGCGTCTCACCGGGTCACTCCGCGAAGCTGACGTGGACGTGGTCGTAGTGCCCGCCGGTGGGGTCGGAGGTGTCGTAGACCCCGCCGCCGGTGTAGCGGCGGCCCCAGCCGGTGCCGTCGTCGCGGACCGAGGGGTCCCAGTAGCGGCCCTGCCAGATCAGGTAGCGGACCTTGAGCGGCTCGGCGTTGGCGGCGAACCAGTGGGCGATCCGCCAGCCCTCGTCCAGGGCCGCGCCCTCGGCGAAGCGGCCGGCGGGTCCGGTGAACAGGTCGCACGCGCGTCCCTTCGGGTGGTCGGAGCGGGGGTTCTGGGCGTGCTCGTCCCAGCAACCGATCCGCTCGATCACCGGGTCGAACACCGCCTGCGCGGCAGCCAGGCCGTGCCGGGTCGCGCCGGTGAGGCAGCCGGCGCCGCGGACGGGGTCGGGCGCATCGCACGGCGTCGGGCCGCCGGTCCAGGCCGGCGCGGGGTCCGACTCCGCCGGGCGTGCCGGTTCCCGCGGCGCCGGTTCCCGCGGTGCCTCGGCGGGCGGGGGCGGGTTGCCGGCGGCCGGTGGTGTCCCGGTCGAGTACTCGCCCGTCAGCACGTGCACCGCGTCGACGTAGCGGTGGATCGCCGCCGAGCAGGCCTGCGTGCAGTCCGCCTCGCCCGGCTCCGGGATCCCGGAGGCCGAGTCGGTGACGCGCCGGCAGCCGGCGACGTGGCACACGAGCAGGGCGTCGAGCACCGGGACGTCCTTCGGCGTCGTCGCCAGGTACCCGGCGGCCGCCCGCAGCGTGGCGCACAGCCACGGCACCGCGATGCGCAGGTGCGCCTCGGGGTCGGTGAGCGCGGGGTCCGGCCACGGCGCGCCGCCCGCCGCGACCCAGGTCCGCTCGGACATCTGCAGCAACCCGGCGGCGTCACCGGTGCGCAGCCCGGGATCCCAGCCGGACTCGGCCTGGACCTGGGCGACGACCCGGGCGGCGGGCAGCTCCGGGCAGCTCCGCGCCGTCAGCTCGGCCACCAGCTCCAGGTGGGGTCGCGCCGGCTCGGGGACGCGGGCGGTGTCCAGCCCGGACGTCGCCGGGTCCGCCGCGGGAGCCGCCACGGCTGATCCGGTGCCGGCGAGCAGCAGGAGGAGCACAGCCGGCACCAGCAGCAGGGTCCGCACCGTTCACCGGTCCGGCCCGGCGCCGGGGACCCGATCCGGCGCGGTGACGACGAGCCGGTCGCCCGCGCGGGCCACGGTCACCTCGAGGCGTACCCACCGGGCCGACAGGGCCCGCCAGCCGCGTGCCGCGGGCGCCGGGGCCGCGGAAGGCACCCCGAGCGGCTCCGGCGGCTCCGGCTCGGGTCCGCCCGGTCCCCGGGCATCGACCCGGCGGTACGGGACGACCCGCACCCGGACGTCGACGTGTACCCGGTCGTCCTCGTGACGGGCGGCCCCGGGCAGCACGAGGTCCGCGCGCAGGCGTCCGGGACCGGGTGGGTCCGTCGTGCCGGACGACGACCGGTACCCGTCGACGGCGTGTCGGTGCCGGTCCGGGTCGTCGGGGTCCCAGGACAGCAGGTCGGCCGCGAACGCCCCGGCCAGCGCGCGGGCCTCGGCGACGTCGACCGGGGAGCCGGCCACGCCGGTCCGCGGCGGGACGGGATCCGCCGGAGCGGGGGCCGGGGCGCAGGGGGGCTCACCCGCCCCGGGCTGCGGTGTGACGGATCCGGCGGGCGCCCACGCGGCCCAGGCCGCGGCGACGTCGTCCGCAGGGGGCGGCAGCGCGGGCGTCGCGGGCGACGATGTTGTGGACGGAGCTGTTGTGGACTGAGTTGTTGTGGACGGGGCTGCTGTGGCCGGGGCTGTTGGGGACGCAGCTGGGGACGGACCGGCCGGGACGACGCCGACCGGGGGCACCGGTGGGAAGCCGAAAGGGTCGGTGACCGGCTCGGGACGGGCCGGTGGGGCCTCGTAGGGCCGGCGCGGTGTCCACACCGGGCGCGCGGCGGCGGTGGCGGGCCCGCCGGGGAACCGCCCGGCGAGGTCGTCCGGAGGGGACCCGCGTTCTGCCCGGGGAGCCGGGCGCGCGTCGTCGAGCCACGGGTCGGGCTCGGCGCGCTCGGGCCGCGCGGACCGTCCGAAGAGCCGGAACACCGACGCCGTCCCGCTCATCGGCCCCGGCCGGGGTCACCGGCCGCGATCGTGTGGCACTGCTGCTGCACGGCCGATCCTCCGTCCGCCCCGCACGCCCGGAGCGGGCCGTGCGGAGGAGGACGGTAGGAACACCGGCCGGGTCGGCGGACCCGGTCGGCCGGACGCCTTCGCGATGGTGAAACCGCCCGCGGCGTCGCCGCCGGGGGTCAGGCCGGGAGCTCCCAGGTGTGCACCGGCTGGTTGGCCGCGGACTGGGCCAGGTAGCGCTCCAGCATGCCGTGCAGCGCGGCCGGGCGGTCCGCGCCGGCGTCCTGCAGCGCCGTCACCGTGTCGACCTGCCAGGACGCCCCGGTTTGCCGGGTGACGCACCGCCGCTCCAGCACGGTCAGGTAGCGGTCGCAGACGGCCGAGCTGACCCCCCAGCGGGCCAGTCCCTCGTGGGCCAGCGGGATGAGCTTGCGCAGGGCCAGCTCGTCCGGCCGGATCCAGCCGGTGCCGGGCCAGTAGAGCGGGGCGGCCATGCCGTGCTTGGCCGCGGTCTGGAAGTTCTCCCGCGCGGCCTCGAAGGAGACCGACCTCCACAGCTCCTGCTCGGACTCGACGAGGGTGCGCAGCAGTCCGTAGAAGAACAGCGCGTTGGCGACCATGTCCACCGTGGTCGGGCCGGCGGGCAGCACCCGGTTCTCGATCCGGACGTGCGGCGTCTCACCGGTGCTGTCGTAGATCGGCCGGTTCCAGCGCCAGATCGTGCCGTTGTGCAGGGTCAGCTCGGGGAGCTCGGGGAAACCCTGCTCGCGCATCTGCGCGGCCGGGTCGATGTCGGTGGTCAGCGGCATGAGCGCCGGGAAGTAGCGGGCGTTCTCCGAGAACAGGTCGTAGACCGAGTCGATCCACCGCTCGCCGAACCACACCCGCGGCCGTACCCCCTGGTTGTGGAACTCCGGGGTGCGGACGTCACAGGACTGTTCGAACAGCGGGATCCGGGTCTCCGCCCACAGGTGCGACCCGAGCAGGTACGGCGAGTTCGCGCCGAGCCCCAGCTGGACCCCGGCCAGGCACTGCGCGGCGTTCCAGTACCGGCCGAACTCGCTCGGCGCGACCTGCAGGTGCAGCTGCATCGAGGTGCAGGCGGCCTCCGGGATGATCGTGTCGAAGTCGGCGTTGACCCGCTCGCCGGGGGCGGTGCCGGCGATGTCGACACGGATCGGCTCGCCGCGGGCGTTGAGCATCTGGTCGTTGAGGGCCTGGTAGCGGTCGTCCGGGGAGATCGACTCACCGACCATGTGGCCGGAGTCCAGCGTCGGCAGGATCCCGATCATCACCAGCTGGGTGCGGAGGTCGCCGGCCTTGGCCCCCGCTCCGGCGAGAAGGTCGAGCAGCTCGTGTTCGAGCTGGCGCCACTGGTCGCCCGGCAGCGGCCGGGGCGGCAGGTTCAGCTCGATGTTCCAGCGGCCGAGCTCGGTCTGGAACTCGCCCGAGTTGATCGTCTCCAGGACGTCGTGCCCGTTCAGTGACGGCGCCAGCTCCGGGTCGACGAGGTTGAACTCGATCTCCACCCCGGTCATCGGCTCGGAGTCGGGGAAGGGGTAGGTGTGGAGCATCTCCTCGAGGCTGTCGAGGCAGCGCTGCACCTTGATCCGGTACCGCTGGCGGTCGCGCCGGGTGAACGTCGTCCGGTCGACAACCTGACCCATGCGTGAACCGACCTCCATCGAACGGGGAGCGCCTCACTCGTCCGGGGGATCTCCGAATCGAGGAAGGCGGCTCTACACGGTGTCATATCGCCGGACCGGGCGGTACCGGCTGACCGGGCGACCGTACGCGATGAGCGGTCAGTGACGTGGGACGATCGGCCGTCGTGGCCATACTCACTACGGTCGAGCACCCGGACGACCCCCGTATCGACGACTACCGGGACCTCACGACCGCCGATCGGCGTCCGGACCGGCCCGGTGGGCGGGGTCTGGTGATCGCGGAGGGTGTCGTCGTCGTGCGGCGGCTGCTGGACTCCCCGTACCCGGTGCGCTCGCTGCTGGGGGTGCCCCGACGGCTCGACGAGCTCGCCGCGGACCTCGACGGGGTGGAGGTCCCGGCCTACTCCACCGACGCCGACACGATGGCCCGGGCGGTCGGCTTCCACCTGAACCGGGGCGTGCTCGCGGTGGCCGACCGCGCGGCCCCGCCGGACCCGGAGGCGCTGCTCGCGGGGGCCCGGACGGTCGCGGTCTGCGAGGGCGTCGGCGACCACGAGAACCTCGGCGCGCTGTTCCGCAACGCGGCGGCGCTCGGGGTCGACGGGATCCTGCTCGGCCCGGGCTGCTCGGACCCGCTGTACCGGCGCAGCGTGCGGGTGTCGATGGGACACGTGCTGCGGGTGCCCTTCACCGGGCTCGAGGGCGCCTGGCCGGACGCGCTGGACGTGGTCCGGCGGGCCGGGTTCACCGTGGCCGCGCTGACCCCGGACGCGCGTGCCGAGCCGCTGGCCGCGGCGGGCCTGGCGGGGGAGCGGGTGGCGTTGCTGCTGGGCGCGGAGGGCCCCGGGCTGTCCGACGAGGCGCTGGCCGCGGCGGACCGGCGGGTCCGGATCCCGATGGCGAGCGGGGTGGACTCGCTCAACGTCGCGACCGCGGCGGCAGTGGCGTTCCACGCCGTGACCGGCGGCGGCCGAGCATGATCCTTCTCTGTGGACGCCGGCCCGCGGCGCACCGCTACCCGGGTTCCACGGAGAAGGATCTTCGCCGCGATCAGCGCTGGCCGCGCACCCCGAGCAGGACCTCGTCCCAGGACGGCATGACCGGCTTGCCCTTCTTGGTCCGGCGGGACGCCGTGCTGCGGGGCCTGGGTGCCGGCTCCTCGGTCCCGGTGCCGGCGGAATCCGGCGTGCTCGCGGGACCGGGGTCCGGAGACTCCGAGCCGGTCGCTGCCGGGGGCGTGTCGGCGGTCGTGTCGTCCGGGGTGGAGTCCTCGTCGATGGACGCCGGTGTCGGGTCCGGTGTGGCCGGGTCCGAGGCGGCCGTGTTCGCTGTGGCCGGGGGCGGCACCTCCGAACTCGCGGCGACGGCGTCCGGGGCTGCCGGTTCCGGTGGCGTGGGGTTCGCCGATGCGAGGTTCGGTGCGGCGGGCTCCGGTGCGGCGGGAACCGACTCGGTCGACTCCGACGCAGCCGAGCCGGAGCCGGTCACGCCGGACCCGACCTCCGGAGGCGTCTCCCGGGGCGTTGCGTCCGGTGTGCTCTCCGCGGCCGGAACCACCGCCGCGGCGGGGTCGCCGCTGCCGGCCGCCGGGGCCGGATCGGGCGTCGCCGGAGCGTCCGCCGTGGCGTCGCCGCGTTCCGCGGAACGGTCCGCGGCCGGCCCGGCCGAGGGGGTCGGCTCGGGCGTCGCCGTGGCGTCGTCGCGTTCCGCGGAACCGTCCACGGACGGTCGGTCCGCGGCGGTCCGGGCGTCGGCGGACGTGGGAGCCGGAGCGGCCGTACCGGCCGTCGCCCCGGCGTCGGGCGTCTCGTCGGTCGCGGAGCCGGACGCCGGCTTCCCGTGTGCCGCGGGCCCGGTGGTCACGTCGGCGGCCTGCTCGTCGTTCCCCTCCCGCGCCGCGGGCCCGGTGCGCGGGACGGCCGGAGCCGCGGCGGCCGGGGCGCGGGTCTCCTCGGTGCGGCTCGGCATGCTGCGGGTGGGGGCCTCCACCCGGTGTCGCACCGCGGGCGGGCTGGCGCGCCGCTGCTCGGGGGCGATGCCGCGCCCGGCCCAGGAGTCCGCGGGCAGGGCCGCCTGCCCGCCGGCGACCGCGCGGGCCGGCGCCTCGGTGCTCGGGCCGGAGTGCGTGGGGGTCTGGTCGTCGTCCCGGGCCATGTCGACGACGGCACCGAGCGGTCGCAGCGGCCGCGCGGGCAGCCCCTCGACCAGGTCCGAGGCGTTCTCGTCGAGGGGGACGACGGTGCCGCCGTGCGCGCCGGGCTGGAACGCCCAGTGCGCGGCGTTGTCGGAGCGTCCGGTCTGCCAGGTGAGCACGACGACCCACCGGCCGTCCTCGCCGCGCCACGAGTCCCAGCCCGCGCCGGTGTGGTCCTGGCCGCGGAGGCCGAAGGTGTGCGCGACGGTCTCGCCGAGGGTGCGCGTGTCGGGCCCGTCCGCGCGCTGGGGGTGTGCGCCCTGCGCGAGCTCGGCGGTGCGGGTGCGTTCGAGCAGGACCGGGTAGGCGAAGCGCTCGATCTTCTGCGTCGGTACACCGGCCGCGGCCGCGACCTCGTCCACCGATGCGCCGCCCCGGATGCGTGCCTGGATCTCGCGTGGGCGCAACTGGCTCTCCAACTCGATCGCGATCTGGCCGAGCCGGGTCACGTCGCCGCGTGCCGCGGCGCGCAGTTGCTCATCGGCCGGCACGGTGTAGCGCTCGCGACGCCCCGGGTCCTCGAGGATGACCGAGCCGTCCCCGGTCACCCCCACGACCCGCAACGCGCGCATCGATCAGCCCTCCCGCTGTCGTCCCCGTCCGGGTGACGGTAGTTGGCCGCGGCTCCGCCCCGGGTGAGGCGCGCCGGAGGAGTTCCGGCTGGTCGGTGCCACCCACCTGGCAGAGCGACCCGCGACGTGGTCTCACTCACCGTGTGCAGGATCCCACAGGATGTGAACTGAGATGCACATGGGGCAGATGGGACTCCTGTGACTACAACGAGTCGCTACCGATCGTGCAACATGACGGTGCCACCACGCATCACGCGGGGGCGGGAACGCGCGACGGCCGGGCCCCGCAGTGCGGGAACCCGGCCGTCGGAGTGCGGATCGGCGCTCAGGAACCCAGCTGCTCCACGACCCAGTCGACACACGAGGTCAGCGCCGACACGTCGTCCGGCTCGACGGCCGGGAACATCCCGACCCGCAGCTGGTTCCGCCCGAGCTTGCGGTACGGCTCGGTGTCGACCACGCCGTTGGCCCGCAGCACCTTCGCGACGGCGGCCGCGTCCACGGCGTCGTCGAAGTCGATCGTGCCGACCACCTGGCTGCGGTGCGCCGGGTCGCGCACGAACGGGGTGGCGAACGTGCTCGCCTCGGCCCAGGAGTAGAGCCGGCCCGACGACTCGGCGGTGCGCGCGACGCAGCCGTCGAGCCCGCCGAGGGACTGCATGTGGTCGATCTGCTCGGCCAGCAGGAACAGCGTGGCGACCGCGGGGGTGTTGTAGGTCTGGTCCTTGCCCGAGTTGTCGACGGCGGTCGCCAGCGACAGGAACGGCGGGATCCAGCGGTCCGACGCGGCCAGCTCGGCGACCCGCTCCAGCGCGCGCGGGCTCATCAGCGCGAGGAACAGCCCGCCGTCGGAGGCGAAGCCCTTCTGCGGGGCGAAGTAGTAGACGTCGGACTGCGACACGTCGACCGGCAGCCCGCCGGCGCCGGAGGTCGCGTCGATCAGGACGAGCTGGTCGTCGGTCGCGTCCGCGGGCCGGACCACCGGCACCGCGACGCCGGTGGAGGTCTCGTTGTGCGCCCACGCGATCACGTCGACCGACGGGTCGCTCACCGGCTCCGGCGCGCTGCCCGGCTCGGCGGAGACCACGACCGGGTCACCGAGGAACGGGGCGCCCGCGGTGGTGTCGGCGAACTTCTGGGAGAACTCGCCGTAGGTCAGGTGCAGCGAGCGCTCGCGGACCAGGCCGAACGCGGCGGCGTCCCAGAAGGCGGTGGACCCGCCGTTGCCCAGGACGACCTGGTAGCCCTCGGGCAGCGAGAACAGCTCGGACAGGCCGGCCCGCACGCGTCCCACCAGGTTCTTCACCGGCTTCTGCCGGTGCGAGGTGCCCATCAGCGAGTCGCCGGTCGCGGCCAGCGCGGCGAGCGCGCCGGACGGGACCTTCGACGGCCCGCACCCGAAACGACCGTCCGACGGCAGCAGGTCGGCGGGGATCTTCAGATCGGCAGGAGAGGTCACACCTCCAGTGTCGCAGCACCACACGCCCGTGCAGGACCGGTGGGTGCGCCGCGCCACACCCGTCTTCAGCCGGTCGCCGGGGCCCGGTGCGAACGCCGGTACGCCAGCGGTGCCATGCCGATCTCGGCGTGCAGCCGCTGGCGCAGCGCCGCCGTCGTGCCGAACCCGGAGCGCGCGGCGACCTGCTCGACCGGGAGATCGGTGGTCTCGAGCAGCCGGCGCACCAGGTCGAGGCGGCGTGCGGCGACCCAGCGGCCGGGGCTCTCACCGGTCTCGGCACGGAAGCGGCGGGTGAAGGTCCGCACGCTGGTCGACGCCCGGGCCGCGAGCTCCTCGACGCCGAGCGGCCGGTCCAGGTGCGCCACGGCCCACTCGCGCACGGCCGCCGTCGCGGTGCCGGTGGCGGTGGGCACCCGGGTCTCGACGAACTGGGCCTGCCCACCCTCCCGCCACGGTGCGACGACGTTGCGCCGGGCGGTCGCCGCGGCGATGTCGGCGCCGTGGTCGCGCCGCACCAGGTGCAGGCAGAGATCGATCCCGGCGGCGACGCCGGCCGAGGTGAGCACGTCGCCGTCGTCGACGAACAGGACGTCCGGATCGAGCCGGACCGTGGGGTACATCCGGCGGAACCGCCGCGCGTGCGCCCAGTGCGTGGTGGCCGGGCGGCCGTCGAGCAGCCCGGCCGCCGCGAGCGTGTAGGTGCCGGTGCAGATCGCCACGATCCGCGCGCCGCGCCCTGCCGCCCGGCGGACGACGTCGAGGACCCGCTCGCCCGGGTCGTCGGCCGGCGCGGCCCCGCCCGGCGCCGGGGTGGTACGGGTGGCGAGCGCGGGGACGACGAGCGTCTCCGCGTCCTCCAGCACGTCGGGTCCGTGGTCGGGCAGCAGCCGGTAGCCGGCGCTCGTACGGACCGGGCGGGCGTCGACCGAGGCGATCCGCACGTCGTAGAGCGGGGTGCCGTCGGGACCCGTCGTGGTGCCGAGGATCCGTTCCGGGATCGCGAGCTCGAACGCGATCACCCCGTCGAGGGCGAGTACCCCGACCCGGTGCGGTGCCATGGCCGGATTCTTTCACATATCGGCCGTTCGGCCACTGGTTCGCGACGCACCGGTGCCGCACGATTCCTGCCATGACGCACGCTCCCCTGCGCTCGGCGGGACGGGAACGCCGGGGGCACCCGGCATGGTGGGCCGCGGTGGCGACGTTCCTCGCGCTGCTCGGCGCCGCGGGGTTCCGCTCGACGCCGGGCGTGATGGTCGAGCCGCTGCACACCGAGTTCGGCTGGTCGATCGGGGCGATCTCGTTCGCGCTGGCGGTCAACCTCGCGCTGTTCGGCATGACGGCCCCGTTCGCGGCCGCCCTGATGGAACGGTTCGGCGTGCGGCGGGTGGTGGTCTGCGCGCTGGTGCTGGTGGCCGTCGGTGCCGGCAGCACGGTGTTCATGACGCAGGTGTGGCAGCTCGTCCTGCTGTGGGGCGTGGTCGTCGGGCTCGGCACCGGATCGATGGCGCTGGCCCTGGTCGCGACCGTGGTGAACCGGTGGTTCGTGGCGCGCCGCGGGCTGGTGTCCGGGATCCTCACCGCGGCCACCGCGACCGGCCAGCTGGTGTTCCTGCCGGCGGTCGCCGCGATCGTCGAGACGGGCGGGTGGCGGCCGGCGGCGCTGGTCACGGCGGGCGCCGCACTCGTCGTCGTACCGGTGGTGGTGCTGTTCCTGCCGGACCGCCCGGCCGACGTCGGCGCGCTGCCCTACGGCGGGACCGGGTCCGATGTCGTAGCGCCCCGGCGGACCGGCGCGGCGCGGCTCGCACTGCAGGCACTCGCCGGGGCGACGCGGAACCGGACGTTCTGGCTGCTCACCAGCGGCTTCTTCATCTGCGGCGCGACGACCGCGGGCCTGGTCCAGTCGCACTTCGTCCCGGCCGCGCACGACCACGGCATGCCCGCGACGACGGCGGCCTCGCTGCTCGCCGTCGTCGGGGTGTTCGACCTGGTCGGGACGATCTGTTCCGGCTGGCTGACCGACCGGGTCGACCCGCGGCTGCTGCTCGGGGCGTACTACGCGCTGCGCGGGGTGTCGCTGTTCGCGCTGCCGCCGCTGTTCGGCACCGACCTGAACGCCAGCATGCTCGCGTTCGTCGTGTTCTACGGCCTGGACTGGGTGGCGACCGTCCCGCCGACGATGGCGCTGGCCCGGGAGGCGTTCGGGGACCGCTCGGCCGTGGTGTTCGGGTGGATCTTCGCCTCGCACCAGATCGGTGCGGCCTTCGCGGCGCTGACCGCCGGCGTCGTCCGCGACGCGCTCGGCAGCTACGACGCCGCCTGGTACGGCGGCGCGGTGCTCTGCCTGGTCGCGGCCGGGCTGTCGCTGGCGATCCGCCGGCAACGGCTCGTCCCGGCCGGGTGACCCGGTCCGGCGTCCCGGGCCCGCCGGGCATCGCGTCCCTGGTCACCGGGACACCGCGGCTGGGATCCTCACCCGGTGCTCCGGCTCCGCCCGCGCGCCGTCCCCGTCTCCGTGATCGCCTGGCCGGTCGCGGTGTGCTCGCTCGCCCTGAGTGTGGTCGCCCTCGTCCTGCACGCCCGGACCGAGGGCGGTCTGCGGGACACGACCGACCTGCACCTGGCCGACCTCTGGCTCGCGGTCCTGGGCCCCACCGTCGGCGCGGCCCTGGTGGCCCGCGACCGCAGGACCGGGCTCGTGCTGCTCGGCACCGCGCCGATCGCGGTCGGTGCGGCGGGCGGGGCCTACGCCGTGTGGGCGGCCGAGGTGGGTGGCGCGCCCGGTGCGACGGCGGCGGCCTGGCTCGCCACCTGGACCTGGGTGCCGTACTTCCTGCCCGTCCTGATGCTCCCGGTGGTCTTCCGGGCCGACGCCCGGCTCGCCCGGCTGGCCGGACCCGTCGCCGGGGTGCTGGTGCTGATCGCGCTGCTCTGCGCGTTCGCGCCCGGGCCGGCCGGGGCGTTCGCCGCGGTGCCGAACCCGCTCGGGATCGCGCGGGCGCCCTGGCTCGGGCCGGCGTCCGGGGTGGTGATCGGGCTGACCGCCGTCGTGCTGGTCCCCGCGGCGGCGGTGCTGGCGTTCGTCCGCCGGCGCCGGGCCGACGGCGACGACCGGTGGCAGCTCGGGATGCTCGCGGTCGGTGAGGCCGCCTTCGTCGCCGCGCACCTGTCGCCGGTCACCGAGCAGCCGCTGGCGGACCTCCTGGTCGCGGTCGGGGCGACGGCGTTGCTGGCGAGCGTGGCGCTCGCGGTACACCTGCGCGGGGTCACCGCCGGCCTGCGCCGGGAACGGGAGCTGCTGGCCACGGCCCGCGAGGCGGAGCGGCTGCGGCTGCACCGGGACCTGCACGACGGCGTCGGCCCCGAGCTCGCCGGGATCGCGCTGCAGCTCGGTGCGTTCGCCTCGACCGGTGACGAGCCGGTGCTGCGGGACCTCGAGACGCGGCTGCGCGGTGCCGTCGCCGAGATCCGCCGGGTGGTGGACGACCTGCGCCCCGCCGGTCTCGACGCGGCCGGTCTGGTCGGCGCCCTGCGCGACCGCGCCGGGACGTTCTCGGCCGGTGATCTGGACTGCGAGGTGGTGGCGGACGTCCCGGACGCCCTGCCGCCCGCCGTCGAGGTGGCCGCCTACCGGATCGCGACCGAGGCGCTCACGAACGCGGCCCGGCACGCGGGGGCCCGGACCTGCGTGGTCCGGTTGTCGGCGGACCCGCGGACGCTCGTCGTCGAGGTGGAGGACGACGGCGGCGGGATCGCGGCGGACCCGGTGCCCGGGGTCGGGCTGCCGAGCATGCGCAGGCGGGCCGAGGAGCTCGGCGGCACCCTGCGGATCGGCCCGGGGGCCGCCGGGGGCACCCTCGTCCGCGCGACGCTGCCGGTCGTGTGATGACCGGGGTCACCGTGGTCGTGGTGGACGATCACCCGACGTTCCGGATGGGGGTCCGGGCGGTCCTGGCCGCGGGCGCGGGGGTCGAGGTGGTGGGGGAGGGCGAGTCCGGCGAGCAGGCCCTGGAGCTGGTGGCGTCGGCGGATCCGGACGTCGTGCTGATGGACCTCACGATGCCCGGGATCGGCGGCCTCGAGGCCACCCGCCGGCTGGTGTCGGCCGGGAGCCGGAGCGCCGTGGTCGTGCTGAGCATGAGCGGCACCGACGACAGCGTGTTCGCGGCGCTGCGCTCGGGTGCCCGTGGCTACCTGCTGAAGGAGGCACCGCCGGAGGAGATCCTCACCGCGGTGCGGGCCGCGGCCGCCGGGCAGGGGTTCTTCGGCGCCGGTGTCGCCGGCCGCATCTCGGCGTTCTTCGCCGGTGCCGCCGCGGCGTCGGTGCGCCCGTTCCCCGAGCTGTCCGGCCGGGAGCGCGAGGTGCTCGCCCTGCTCGCGGACGGCGCCGGGAACGCGGTGATCGCCCACCGGCTCGCGCTGAGCCCCAAGACCGTCCGGAACCACGTGTCGAGCGTGCTCGCGAAGCTGCAGGTCGCCGACCGGGCCCAGGCCGGTGCCCGGGCCCGCGACGCCGGTCTGGGGCGCGACCGGCCGGGCTGATCCGGGTCCCCGGTGACCGTCCCGGCACCTGTCCCGGCGGGGCGGGGACCGCGGTCCGATGCGGCCGGGACGGCTCCCCGGGTGGAGTCCGGCGGGTCCACACCGCACCCGCACGGACGGAGACCTTCCGATGGAGACCACCACCCGCACCACGACCGGCGTGCCCTGGCCACGGCTGCTCGCGTTCTGCGCCTGGCTGACCCTGGCCGGCACGGTGCTGCTGCAAGCCGCGGGCCGCTTCGTCGGCTTCCCCTCGCTGGTCCTGGTCGACCTGGCAATGGTGACCGGACTGCTGTTGCTGCGCGGCGGGCGTCGCCGGGTCCGGGCCGGCGCCGTCGTCATCGGCGTGTTCTCGCTGCTCAACAACGTCCACGCCGGACTGTTCCTCATGGCCGTCATGACCCCGGAGGCGGACCCGGTCTCGTTCCTGACCTGCCTCGCGACCTGGATCGGCTCGCTGCTGGCGATCCCGGTCGCGGTGGCCGTCGTGCGTTCCCCGGACGGCCGGGGTCCGGCGGTGCTGCGCCGGGCCGTCGTCGCCGTCCTGGGAGTGGCGACGGCGGCGGCCGCGGTGCTGTTCCTGACCATCGCCGACGACCCCGCCCGGCCCGGGGACCTGCAGGTCGCCCGCGAGCGGGACGGCTGGGGCCTGCTCACCGACCAGGCGGGCCGGACGTTCGCACCCGACCGGCTCACCGCCGGGCCCGGAACGGTGACCGTCGCGGTCACCAACACCGATCCGCTGGTCGGGCTCACCTTCCTGGTCCCCGACCTCGGCGTGGCCGAACGCGTCGCGCCCGGCAGCACGGCCCGGGTCACCTTCGACGCGCCCGCCGGCAGTTACCGGTTCCTCGACGACACCTTCCTGGTCGAGGGGACGCTCGTCGTCGGGTGAGCGGGTGCGTCCGGTTCCGCGTTGCCGGACCCCACCGGGTGGTGTCCACTGTGGCGTCCACGGGGTGATCGGAACAGGGGAACGCGATGAGTACGAACGAGCCCGGGTGGGGGACACCGCCGGAACCGCAGCAGGGGATCGTGCCGGCGCGGCCGCTGGGCGCCGGGGAGATCGTCAGCGGTGGTGTGCGGTTCGTCCGGGCGAACCCGGGCGTGGTGCTGCCCCTGGGGCTCGCGGCCGCGCTGGCGTTCGTGCTGCCCCAGGTGCTGGTCGTCCTCGGCAGGGGATTCCCGCCGCCGGCGACCGCGCCGGCGGACCCGCTGGCCGGGACGCTGCCCGAGACGCTGCTGGCGATGGTGGTCGCCCTCGCCGTCCTCCCGCCGGTGACCGCGACCGTGCTCGGGACGCTGCTGCCGGTGGTCCAGGGACGGCGGGGGATACGCCTCGCCGAGGCATGGGCGGTCGCCCGGCCGCGGTTCGGAGCGCTGTACGTGGTGCAGATCGTGGTGTCGATGATCGGGTTCGTCCCGCTGCTGATCTTCTCGGCGATCGCTCCGCTGTGGCTCTCCGGCGGGGTGCGCGTGTTCGTGGCGCTGCTGGTGACGCTCGCCGTCTACGCCGCGATGGTCTACGTCTCGGTGCTGCTCGCACTCGCGCCCGCGGCCGCCGCCGTCGAGGGCCTGCCCTGGCGCGACGCGCTGTGGCGGTCGGTGGAACTGGTCCGCGGATCCTGGTGGCGGTGCCTCGGCGTCCAGATCCTCGTCGCGCTGTCGGTGGCCGCCGCCTCGCTGGTGGTGGTGGTCCCGGCGGTACTGCTCGGGATCGGTGCGGCCGTCGCCGGGTCGGCCGGCGCGGCGATCGCGGTCGCCGCCGTCGCCGGGCTGCTCCTGCTGGCGGTCCTCGCCGCCGCGTACGGGTTCTCGATCGGCGCCGTCGGACTGCTGCACCACGACCAGCGGCTCCGCCGGGGCGCGACGCCGGGGTTCTGAGGGCCCCGATCGGCGGGTGCGCAGGCGACCGGGCGCCCCTTACGGTCGGGGTCGCTGCGCCACACGGGGGAAGGGACCACACATGACGGACGGGCCGGTACTGGCGGAGATGCGGACCGACTACGAGGGACGGCCGTTCGACGTCGACGATCTCGCCCCGACCTGGTCCGAGCAGCTCGCGGCCTGGCTGGAGGACGCCCGCGACGCCGGGCTCGCCGAGCCGAACGCGATGGTGCTCGCGACCGCCGATCCGGACGGCGTGCCGTCGTCGCGCACCGTGCTCTGCAAGGGCCTGGACTCCGGCGGGGTCGTCTTCTACACCAACTACACCTCGACGAAGAGCCACGACCTGCGGCGCACCCGGGTCGCCGCGGTCACCTTCCCCTGGTACGGCCTGCACCGTCAGGTCCAGCTCACCGGTCGCGTCGAGCGCTGCTCGGAAGCCCAGTCCGACGCCTACTGGTCGCTGCGGCCCCGCGGGTCCCAGCTGGGTGCGTGGGCGTCGGCGCAGTCCACCGTGGTCGCCCGGCGGATCGTGCTCGACGACGCGCTGACCGGGGTGACCAGGCGGTTCGCCGACACCGACACGATCCCGCGGCCGCCGCACTGGGGCGGCTGGCGGATCGTGCCGTGGCAGGTCGAGTTCTGGCAGGGCCGGGCGGACCGGATGCACGACCGGCTGCGGTTCGACATCGGGCGCGACGACACCTGGTCGGTCCGCCGGCTGGCCCCCTAGGACGACGCCGGGGGAACCCGGAGGCGCGGCGACCGTTCCGCGGTGTAGACCTGGGGTCGTGAGCAAGCCGAACGACCCGGAGGAGGGGCCGACGCAGCCGGTACCCGGCCCCGACCGGGAGTCCCCGACCCGGCCGGTGATGAACGAGAGCTCCGCGGACGCGCCGACGGCCCGGACCCGGGACGGGGTTACCGCCCGGCTGACCGGCGCGGTCCGCTCCGTCTTCGCCGACACCACGCCGCTGCGTACCCCGGCCTACCGGCGGCTGTGGGTGGCCGGGATCGTCACGGTCATCGGCGCCCAGATGTCGGTGGTGGCGGTGCCGACCCAGATCTACAACCTGACCGGGTCGTCGGCCTACGTCGGCCTGACCGGGCTGTTCGGGCTGGTCCCGCTGGTGGTGTTCGGGCTGTGGGGCGGCGCCATCGCGGACGCCGTCGACCGCCGGGTGATGCTGCTGTTCACCGGCTCGGGGATCGCGCTGACCTCGCTGGCGCTGTGGGTCGTCTCGGCCGGCGGGATCGAGAACGTGTGGGTGATCCTCACGTTGTTCGCCGTGCAGTCGGGGATGCTCGCGATGAACCAGCCGACCCGCAGCGCGGTCATCCCGAGGCTGCTCCCGGCCGAGCAGCTGCCCGCGGCCAACGCGCTGAACATGACCGTCGTGCAGGTCGGTGCGGTGCTCGGGCCACTGATGGCCGGCGTGCTGATCCCGATCATCGGGCTGCCCACGCTGTACCTGCTGGACGCGATCGCCCTGCTCGCGACGCTGTGGGCGACCTGGCGGCTCCCGTCGCTGCCCAGCTCCGCCGAGGCCGGCCGGCGGCAGGTCGGGCTGCGCGCCGTCGTCGACGGGTTCCGCTACGTCGGGATGCACCGGGTGCTGCTGGTGTCGTTCCTGGTCGACATCGTCGCGATGGGTTTCGGGATGCCCCGGGTGCTGTTCCCGGAGATGGCCGAGCGGACCTTCGGCGACCCGCCCGGCGGCGGGTTCGCGCTCGGCCTGCTGTTCGCGGCGATCCCGCTGGGCATGGTCGCCGGCGGCATCCTGTCCGGCTGGCTGCAACGGGTGCGACGCCAGGGCGTGGCCGTGGTGATCGCGATCTGCGTGTGGGGCGGCGGCATCGTCGTGTTCGGGCTCACCGGCTCGCTGTTCCTGGCGGTGCTCGCGCTCGCCGTCGCCGGGGCCGGCGACCTGGTCAGCTCGGTCTACCGGTCCTCGATGCTGCAGACCGTCGCCACCGACGAGATGCGCGGGCGGATGCAGGGCGTGTTCATCGTCGTCGTGGCGGGCGGTCCGCGGCTGGCCGACATGTGGCACGGGGCGTCCGGGTCGGTGATCGGTCCCGGGCTCAGCGCGACTCTCGGCGGTCTCGCGGTCATCGTCGGGACCTTGCTGGTGGTGGCCCGGTTCCCGGAGTTCTGGCGCTACCGGGCCCCGGTCGGCGGAACGTCGCAGAGGTGACAATCGTCGCCGCGTTCTGCGGAAGCGCTCTCGCGGGCTAGCGTGTGCGATTGAGACCCGAAGTGAACCCAGCTGTGAGAGGGAACCTCCACATGTCCGACGAGACCGCCGCCCGCTCCGACACCGCCGTCCTGAACTATTCCGGCGGCGAGTTCGAGACGGCGGTGCACACCCCGACGGAGGGGTCGCAGGCCGTCGACGTCAGCAAGCTGCTCGGCAAGACCGGCCTGGTCACCTACGATCCGGGCTTCACCAGCACCGCCGCCTGCTCGTCCGCGATCACCTACATCGACGGCGACGCCGGCATCCTCCGCTACCGCGGCTACCCGATCGACCAGCTGGCGGGGAACTCGACGTTCCTCGAGACCAGCTACCTGCTCATCTACGGTGAGCTCCCGTCCCAGCAGCAGCTGGACAGCTTCACCAACGACATCAGCCGGCACACGCTGCTGCACGAGGACCTCAAGGGGTTCTTCGACGGCTTCCCGCGCGACGCGCACCCGATGCCGGTGCTGTCGTCCGCGGTCAGCGCGCTGTCGACCTTCTACCAGGACGCGCTCGACCCGTTCGACTCCAAGGCCGTCGAGCTGTCGACCGTGCGCCTGATGGCGAAGGTCTTCACCATCGCCGCCTACGCCTACAAGAAGTCCGTCGGGCAGCCCTTCCTGTACCCGGACAACTCGCTGGGCCTGGTCGAGAACTTCCTGCGCATGACGTTCGGGTTCCCGGCCGAGCCCTACGAGGTCGACCCGGACATGGCCCGGGCGCTGGACACCCTGCTGATCCTGCACGCCGACCACGAGCAGAACTGCTCGACGTCGACGGTGCGGCTGGTCGGCTCCAGCCAGGCCAACCTGTTCGCCTCCATCTCGGCCGGCGTCAACGCGCTGTTCGGCCCGCTGCACGGCGGCGCCAACCAGGCCGTGCTGGAGATGCTCACCCGGATCAACGACGTCGAGGACGGCAACGTCGACGCGTTCGTCGAGCGGGTGAAGAACAAGGAGCAGGGCGCGAAGCTCATGGGCTTCGGGCACCGGGTCTACAAGAACTACGACCCGCGCGCCAAGATCGTCAAGGAGCAGGCCGAGACGATCCTCAAGAAGCTCGGCGTGTCCGACCCGCTGCTCGACATCGCGATGTCGCTGGAGGAGAAGGCGCTCGCCGACGACTACTTCGTCGAGCGCAAGCTCTACCCGAACGTCGACTTCTACACCGGCGTCATCTACCGGGCGATGGGCTTCCCCACCAAGATGTTCACCGTGCTGTTCGCGCTCGGCCGGCTCCCGGGGTGGATCGCGCACTGGCGGGAGATGATGAGCGACCCGCAGAACAAGATCGGCCGCCCGCGCCAGCTCTACACCGGCTCGGCGGAGCGTCCGTACGTGCCGGTGGGGCAGCGCTGATCTGCGCACAGCCCTTCCCGCCTCGACGCCCCGCCGGTTTCCCGGCGGGGCGTCGTCGTTCGGGTGTTCGCCGCGCGGGCCTCCGGGCGCGGCACTAGCGTCGACCGTCATGGCCGACTCCACCGCCGTCGTCTGGTTCCGGCGCGATCTGCGCGTCGCCGACCAGCCCACCTTCCTCGCCGCGGCGGATGTCGCCGACCGGGCGCTCGCCCTGTTCGTGCTCGACCCGGCGCTGCTGGGGCCCTCCGGCGCGGCCCGGAAGAACTTCCTCTACGGCTGCCTGCGCGAGCTGGACTCGGCCCTGGGCGGCAAGCTGATGATCGTCAAGGGCGATCCGGCCGACGTCGTCCCGCGAGTCGCGAAGGCCGTCGGCGCGTCCACCGTGCACGTCGCCGCGGACTACGGGCCCTACGGCAGCCGGCGCGACGAGGACGTGGAGAAGGCGCTGTCCGACGAGGGTGCCGAGCTCGTCCGTACCGGGTCGCCCTACGCCGTGGCACCCGGCCGGGTGGAGAAGGGCGGCGGCGGGTCGTTCAAGGTCTTCACCCCGTTCAGCCGGGCCTGGGCCGACCACGGCTGGCGCGCGCCCGCGGACACGTCGGCATCCACTGTGGAGTGGCTCGAACCGTCCGACAAGGACGGTGGCCCGCGGGCGGTGAAGGTGCCCGACGACGAGTCCTGCGAGTCCGAGCTCCCGGCACCCGGGGAGGAGGCCGCCCGGGCCCGCTGGGCGGACTTCCTCGACGAGGGCGTCACGGACTACGAGTCCGACCGCGACCTGCCCGCGAAGAAGGGCACCTCCGGGATGTCGCCGTACCTGAAGTACGGCTGCGTGCACCCGCGCACGCTGCTCGCCGACCTGGCGAAGCGCAAGGGCGACTCGGTCTCGGCGTACCGCACCGAGATCGCCTGGCGGGAGTTCTACGCCGACGTGCTCCACCGGCGTCCGGACTCGGCGCGGGAGAACTACGACAAGGCCTTCGACGCGCTCCCGGTACGCACCGGCGGCGAGGCGTGGGCGGACTTCGAGCTGTGGCAGCAGGGCCGGACCGGCTTCCCGATCGTCGACGCCGGGATGCGTCAGCTGCGTGCCGAGGCCTGGATGCACAACCGGGTGCGGATGATCGTCGCGTCGTTCCTGGTCAAGGACCTGCACGTGCCGTGGTGGTGGGGCGCGCGGCACTTCATGCAGCTGCTGGTCGACGGCGATCTGGCGTCCAACCAGCACGGCTGGCAGTGGACGGCCGGGTCGGGGACCGACGCGTCGCCGTACTTCCGGATCTTCAACCCGATCACCCAGGGGGAGCGGTTCGACCCGCAGGGCGACTACGTGCGCCGGTGGGTGCCCGAGCTCGCCGACGTGGCGGGCAAGGCCGTGCACCAGCCGTGGAAGCTGCCCGACGGCGTTCCCGAGGGCTACGTGGCGCCGATGGTCGACCACAAGGCCGAGCGGGCCGAGTCCCTGGAACGCTACGAGCGGGTCAAGGCCGCCCGGAGCTGACGCCGCGTCGACCTCACACCGCGCCGACTTCACACCCCATGGCCTCACTTCGCACCTGCTGCGGCGGGTGTGAAGAGGCGCGAAGGGGTGTGAGGTGTGCTCAGGTGCGGGTCGGGCGGAGGGCTTCGCGCCAGGGAACGCGGGAGCCGGTCCGCAGGATCGAGTTCCGGTAGACCCGGGCGGCCAGCAGGACCATTCCGGCCAGCGTCACCAGGGCGATCAGCAGCGCGACCAGCGCCTGCCACCACGGGGCGACGCCGAGCGCCATCCGGGCCGGCATGACCGTCTGGGAGAAGAACGGCACGAACGACAGCACCGTGGCGAAGCCGTTCCGCGGGTCGGTCGGCAGGATCGTGACCGCCACCAGGAACGGCAGCAGCAGCGGGATCGCGATCGGGCCGATCACCGACTGCAGCTCCTCCTGGCGGGACACCAGCGCACCGGCCGAGGCGTACAGCGTCGCGTAGAGGAAGAAGCCGACCAGGTACCAGACGATCCCCGAGGCCAGCGTCCCGGCGACGACGGCCGTCGGCACCGCGAGCATCCCGGTGGCCAGCGCGACCAGCATCCCGAGCCCGCCGAGGATCACCAGCTGCAGCAGGCCCACCAGACCGAGCCCGACGACCTTCCCGGCCAGCAGGTGCAGCGGCCTGATCGTCGAGAGCAGCAGCTCGACCACCCGGCTGGACTTCTCCTCGACCACTCCCTGGGCGACGGCGGAGCCGTAGGTCGTGACCGAGAAGAACAGCAGGAACGTCACGGCGAACGCGACCGCGATGCGTTGCCCGCGTTCGGGGTCGGCCGGTTCGAGGGTGGTGATGCCGACTCCGGCGAGCGTGCTGACCTGCTCGGGGTCGGCGCCGGCGGCGGTCAGCGCGTCGTCGACCGCCTGCTGCTCGACGACGTCGCGGACGAGCGCCCCCAGCGCCGGGTTGACGTCCTCGAGCCCGACGAGCTGGTAGGAGCCGGGCCCGCCGGCGAGCAGGGCGTCGGCCTCGCCGGTGCGGACCATCGACTCCGCGGTGGCCCGGCTGCCGGCCTCGGTGAGCCGCAGCGTGCTGCCCTGCCGATCGGCGGTGGCCTGCAGCGCGGGCCGCAGGTCGCGCGCGGCGCCGTCCAGTACCAGCGACGACGACGAGCTCTGCGCCCCCACGAACGCGATCACCGCCGCGTACCCGGCGAAGATCGCGACCATCAGCAGCAGTCCGATGAGGAACGTGCGGGACCGGACCTGGGTGGTGATCTCGCGCCGGGCGACCAGCGCGATCGTCGCGGCGGCGCTGTTCCCGCGGCCGCTCACCGGATCTCCTGCGCACCGGCCGGCCGGTCGGCGACGGCGTCCCGGTACAGCTCGGTCAGCGGCGGCCGGTGCGGCCCGAACGCGCGCACCGGTCCGGCGGCCAGGGCCGCGGCCAGCAGCTTCTGGTCGTCGGTGCCGGGCTCCAGCTCGACGCGGGTGCGGTCGCCGTCGGCCTCCAGCACCGTCACCCCGGGGACGACGTCCGCCCAGCCCGCGGGCGGTCCGGTCACGTCGTAGCGGGGGGCGGCGCCGGCGCGCAGCTCCTCGACCGACCCGACGGCGACCATCCGGCCGGCCGAGATGATCCCGACCCGATCGCAGAGTCGCTCGACCAGTTCGAGCTGGTGCGACGAGAAGATCACCGGGGTGCCCGCGGCGGCGCGCTCGCGCAGCACCTCGCTCATGGTGTCGACGGCCGCCGGGTCCAGCCCGGAGAACGGTTCGTCGAGCACCAGGACGTCCGGGTCGTGCACCAGCGCGGCACAGAGCTGCACCCGCTGCTGGTTGCCCAGCGACAGCTTCTGCACCTCGTCACCCCGGCGGTCGGCGATTCCGACCCGGTCGGTCCAGCGCAGCGCCGCGTCGACCGCGTCCGGCCGGGACATCCCGTGCAGCCGGGCCAGGTAGGTGAGCTGCTCGGCGACGCGCATCTTCGGGTACAGGCCGCGTTCCTCGGGCATGTAGCCGATCCGGCGCCGGATCGCGGCGTCGACCGGGGAGCCCCGCCAGGACACCGTGCCCGCGTCGGTCTCGAGGACGCCGAGCACGATCCGCATCGTCGTCGTCTTGCCCGCGCCGTTGCCGCCGACGAACCCGAACAGCTCACCGGGCCGGACGTCGAACGTCACCCCGTCCAGGGCCGTGGCGGTGCCGAACCGTTTTGCGAGCCCGTCGATCGCCAGCACGCTCGTGGACGCTACACGGGCGGTGCCCCGGTGATGATCGTTGCGTCGAGTAGCGGAACATCATTTCGGCGTGTAAGCTTCATTCGCCGTATTGAGGGAAATATGTATCGATAGGGTCGCGAGACGGGATGCCTGCATTTCGTCGTTGGGGGTGTGCCGCATGACATCGATCCCGGCGAGCGGTGGGGAGCGGAACGAGGTCGAGCCGTCCGTGCTGCGCAGGGCGGTCGCCGCGTCCGCGATCGGAAATGCCACGGAATGGTTCGACTACGGCATCTACGCCTATCTGACCGCCGAGCTGACGCAGGCATTCTTCCCGGGTGAGCTGGGATATCTCGGGACGCTGCTCGGCTTCGCGATCTCGTTCGTGCTGCGGCCGCTGGGCGGATTCGTGTGGGGGCCGCTGGGCGACCGGATCGGCCGCCAGCGGGTGCTGTCGATCACGATCATCCTGATGGGTGTCGCGACGTTCCTGATCGGCGTCATCCCGTCCTACGAGACGATCGGCTGGGCCGCGCCCGCATTGCTGTTCCTGCTGCGCATCATCCAGGGCTTCTCCACCGGCGGCGAGTACGGCGGCGCCGCGACCTTCATGGCCGAGTACGCGCCCGACCGCAAGCGCGGGTTCTGGGGCAGCTTCCTCGAGTTCGGCACGCTGGCCGGGTTCACCCTGGCCGTCCTGGTGGTCTTCGCGCTGGAGACCGCGATCGGCGAGCAGGCCATGCTCGACTACGGCTGGCGGATCCCGTTCATGATCGCGCTGCCGCTGGCGATGATCGGCCTCTACATCCGGAACAGGCTCGAGGACACCCCGGTGTTCCGGGACCTCGAAGCGGCCGGGGAGTCCGAGTCCGCGGCGACCGGTGCGCTGAAGGACCTGCTGGTCCGGTACTGGCAGCCGATCCTGGCGCTGTTCGGCCTGGTCGTCGCGTTGAACGTCATCAACTACACGTTGCTGACCTACATGCCGACCTACCTGCAGACCACGATCGGGATGGACTCGGCGAGCGCCGACACCCTGGCCGTCGTGGGTCAGGCGGTCATGATGCTGCTGATCCCGTTCGCGGGTGCGCTGTCCGACCGGATCGGGCGCAAACCGTGCTGGGCGATATCGCTGGTCGGCATCTTCGTCCTGGCCATCCCGATGTACATGCTGATGGCGCAGGGACTGGCCTGGGCGATCGTCGGGTTCACGGTGCTCGGCCTGATCTACCTGTTGCAGCTGGGCACGATATCGGCGACCTTCCCGGCGATGTTCCCGACGCACGTCCGGTTCGCCGGCATGGCGATCTCCTACAACGTCGCGACGGCCGCGTTCGGCGGTACCGCGCCGCTGGTCAACGAGGCGGCGGTGGAGGCGACCGGGGACACCCTGTTCCCGGCGTACTACATGATGGGCGCCTGCCTGATCGGCGCGATCGCGCTGTTCTTCGTGATCGAGACGAAGGGCGCGTCGCTGGCCGGGCGGGAGGTGCCCGGCCTCGCCGCGCAGGAGGCACGGAAGGCCGCGAAGGCGGGAACCTGAGTCACCGGGCGGCCCAGCCGTCCGGCAGCGGGACGTGCCCGGCACGGTCGGCGATCCACATCCAGGCCCAGGCGACGACGCCGTCGCACAGCGTGACCCGGATCCGCCGGTACTCCGGTCCCTCGTAGCGGTCCAGGGCCGGCAGTGCGGCGACCGGGTAGGCGAGCTCGACGACGTGACCGGGGACGCCGGAGGCCTGCGACCCCTCGCGCTCGCCGGACCGGCCGGACCCGCCGTGCTCGCTGCCGAGTGTCAATGCCGGGTAGCCGTGCCCGGTGTCGGCGACGGTGGCTCCCGGGAGCCGGGCGGGGTGCGGCGAGGTGCCGGGCGCGGCGTGCTCGGCGGTCCGCCACCATGCGCGTTCGCCCGGCATCAACGAGCCGTAGACGAACACCCGCGACGGCCACGCGTCCGGATGCGGTCGCCCGGCGACCGTCTCCGCATCCAGGCCGTCACCCGCGGCGGGGACCCCGGTCAGCGCGCGGGCGGCGTCCTGTCCGGCCGCCGAGCAGGCGACCGGCGCACCGTCGACGAGCAGTGGCCTGCGGTCCCCGCGCGGCTCGCCGTCCGGCGGCGGGCCCGCGGCGACGTAGGCGTACGGCCGGTCGAGCACCGCGCCGGAGTCCATCGTGGACAGGGTCCCGGTCGCGACCCGGGCCAGCCGGTAGCGCGGCGGATCCGCGTCCCGGCCCTCGACGGCGTCGAGCGCGTCGAACTGCTCCGGCGCCGCCAGCCAGACCGCGTGCTCCTCCACGACGCCCGGCGCCGCGACCAGCGTGGCCGGGCGCTGCTCGTCGACCACCCGACGGCCCGCCGCCCACACCGCGGACAGACCCTCGGTGCGGACCCGGAGTACGACCACCGGGCCGGTGAGCCCGCGGTGCGCGCGCATCCAGGAGATCTTCGACGGGTTCGCGTTCGATCCGTAGGCGAGCACCGGCACCCGCCCCGCGAGCGGCGCGGCCCCGCGCTCGCCCAGCCACTCGTCCAGACACCGATCCCCGACCCGCCACCCCGACGGCGCCGCCGGATCCGCTTGCACCGGGTGGGACAGCGCGGCGCCGCACAGGTTCCGGTCGCCCCGCACATGCTGCGACGTGTGCGGCGGGTCCGGAACCTGTGCGACGACGTCGTGCACGAACGACCAGGGCGGGCGGGTGCCGGGATAGGGATCGGCGGGGAACAGGTCGTCGGGGGAGGGGGACGGGACGGGCACGGCACCGACGCTAGGTGGTGGTGCCGGTGCGCGCCGGGTCGGTCCGGTGCTCGCGTTCCGCCCGCCCGACGGCGGTCTGATCCCTGTCCGTGGATCCGCATGCGCATTCCACTGCACGTCAGGTTCCACGGAGAAGGATCATGCTTCGCAGCGCGCGCCCGCAGGCAGGCGCGATGGCGTCGCGTCCCGTCAGGAGGGCTCCGAGCCCTCCGCGCGGCGGGCGCCGGGATGGAACCGCCGCAGCAGGTGGATCGCCGCACCGAGCAGCACGAGCACCGCGATCCCGGCGGACAGCGCCAGCAGCCAGCCCGGAGATCCCGACGGCAGCAGCACGAGGGTGACGGTCCCGGCCACGATTGAGGCGAGGACCGCGACGATCCCGCGGAGCCAGGACGGCACGCCGTCGGGGAACGTGAAGGTCCGTCGCAGCACGGCGACCACCGATTCGCGCACGTCGTCGACCCTATGCCGACCGCCTCGACCGCGGCCCCGCCGGGGTCCTCAGCCCCGGCGGCGCCCCCGTTCGTGCGCCCGGCGCAGCAGCGTCGCCGTCACCGCCATGAGTGCGAGGACCACCAGGATCCCCACGACGACCCGGAGCCAGCCCGGTGTTCCCGACGGCAGGACCAGCGGCACCGAGAACACCCCGACCATCGAGCAGCTCAGCGCGACCAGCACCAGCAACGGGGCCGGCGTGCCCTCGGGGAACGAGAACGCCCGGACGAACCGGTTGCGCGGTGATCCACTGCGCGGCGACGGACCGGACATACCGCCCAACCTACGGGACGTCCGTCCCCGCGCCCTCCGGCGTCGCGATCCCGTAGCCGCGGATCTTGCGGTAGATCGTGGCCCGGGACATGCCCAGCCGCCGGGCGGCCTCGGCCTTGTTGCCGTCGGCGTCGAGCAGCGCGTCGACGATGGCGTCGCACTCGATGGACTCCAGCGGCGTCAGCACCCGCCGGGTCAGTGCCCGGGTCTCCGGCGGGAGGTCCTCGACCCGGATCTCCCCGGTCCGCCGACGCGCCACGACCTTGCGCAGCACCTGGTAGAGCTGCTCGACGTTGCCCGGCCAGCGGTTGCGCATCAGTACCCGCAGCGCCTCCCGCGAGCAGGAGAGGTCGTTGCCGCGGGTGAGCCGGGTGAGCAGGTAGGGGACGAGCTCGGTGACGTCCTCGACGTGGTGGCGCAGCGGCGGCACCTCGATCGTCCGGGGGAACGCGTGGAGCAGCCCGGCGAGCTCGGGCGGGTCGACGGCGTCCTCGGCCGCCGGGCCGCGGGTGGCCACCACCCACGGCCGGGCGGGGTCGGTCGACTCGCGCAGCGGCTCCAGGGCATCGGCCAGCGCCGTCGCGGCGGACGCCGGCAGCCGGTCGACCTCGCGCAGCACCAGCGTGCCCGTGCCGCCGGTCAGCTCGTCGGACACCTCGGACAGCCAGCGCGGAGAGAAGTCGGCGGCGTCCAGCACCCGGACGTGCCCGGCCGGGGTGTGCAGGTGATGGGTGGCCCGGGCCAGGGTCGTCCGGCCCGATCCGGGCTCACCCTGCAGGACCACCCACTCCCTGGTGCGCAGGTGCCGGTCCACCGCCTGCGCGCACTTCGTCCACAGTGCTCCGGACCCGACGGCCGTGGGCAACGCGGTGGTGATGGTCGGTGCCGCGGTCCGGACGGCGGTCGACTCGCGATGGGTGAGCGTCACCTGCACCACCCCGCCCGACGACCCGGACTCCGCCCAGCTCGGACGGCACTGCACCCGGGCGATCATCCCGCTGGGCAGGTCGAGCACCAGCTGCCGGGAACGTCCCGAGCTCAGCGCGTCGGCAGCCCCGGCCAGCAGCGGCACCTGGTCCGACGGCGCGATCAGCTCGCGGGCCCGGTCGTTCATCATCACCAGGTCGTCGCCCACCGCCAGCACGGCGGTGTTCCCGGCGCGCTGCACCGCGGCCAGGTAGTCGTGCAGCAGGGTCAGCTCGTGCCGGCCCGACGCGGCGAGCAGCGCCTCCTCGATCCGGCGCGCGGTGGCGGCCGCGGTGGCCTTCATCAGCGAGTTCGCCTCGCTCCGGAAGCAGGTCAGGTCGATGACGCCGAGGACCTTCCCGGTGACCGGGTGCCGGATCGGCGCTCCCGCGCAGGCCAGGCCTTCCAGGTGCTCGACGAAGTGTTCGTGCCCGAACACCTCGGTCGGCCGCCGGCCCTCCAGGGCCGTGCCGATCCCGTTGGTGCCGGCGTGCCGCTCGGCGTAGGAGAACCCCGGTGCCAGCCACACCCGGTCCAGGTGCTGGCGCAGACCCGAGTCCCCGGTCCGCCGATCGAGGACCACGGCCTCGGAGTCGCAGAGGATCAGGCTCATCGGCTCGGTCGCGAACTGGTCGTAGAGCTCGGCGAGGATCGGCGTCGCCGCGCGGACCAGCGGGCTGTCGGCCTCGGTGTCCTGCTCCGGCAGGTCGATGTTGTCCGGGGGGACGTCCAGCTCCCGGGACCGGATCCAGGACGCGAGGATCGGTGCCCGGACGGACTCGGGCGCGATGTCGTCGCGGTGCAGGAAGGCCTCCCGGGCGGCCGCGATCCGCTCGGCGGCCTCCGACGACGGCACGGCCGACGACGACACCGCCGACACCGCCGCCGACGGCACGGTCGAGACGGCCGCCGAGCCGGCCGGGAGATCGCTCGCGCAGCGGTCGCCGGAGCGTCGCGGACGGTCGCCCCGCGGCCCCGTGACTCCGCCCCGCACGTCCTCGGGCAGGGGTGTCACCCGCGCCTCCTCGTCTCGCGTCGAGATCGGGAATCACACCCCGCAACCGGCGTGCGAGCAGCGGTGACCTGCCCCGGCGATGGGGTGTCGGCGACGGTACCCGCCGTGAGAGCAAGATCACCACACGTAGCCGGCGGGCCTCGTCTCATATTGAGACCGCCGTCACACTCGGGAGCCTGTGTGATGCGGAGCACGGGACGTCCGCCTGCGGGGCCGCGGAATCCACTCGCGCGCACCGGATGGCGGTGGTCCCACGACCGACGACCGCGACAGGGGCACCCGCGCTCGCCCGTGAACCGACCACCACCCACCACCGTGAGGAGACGACGTGAGTCGGCAGAGCTTGGCGAAGGCTCACCAGAAGATCCAGGAACTGTCCTGGGAGCCGCAGTACCACGAGCCGTACATGAAGTACGGAACCGACTACACCTTCCGCAAGGCCGCCAAGAAGGACCCGCTCAAGCAGGTCCTCCGCTCCTACTTCCCGATGGAGGAGGAGAAGGACCACCGGGTCTACGGCGCCCAGGACGGTGCCATCCGCGGGAACATGTTCCGCCAGGTGCAGGAGCGCTGGCTGGAGTGGCAGAAGCTGTTCCTGTCGATCATCCCGTTGCCCGAGATCTCCGCGGCGCGGTCGATGCCGATGCTGTTCCACGCCGTTCCCAACCCGGAGCTGCACAACGGCCAGGCGATCCAGATGATCGACGAGGTACGCCACTCGACGATCCAGCAGAACCTCAAGCGCCTGTACATGAACAACTACATCGACCCGGCGGGCTTCAACAACTCGCTGCGGAACTTCCAGTCGGACTACTGCGGCACCATCGGCCGCCAGTTCGCCGAGGGGTTCATCACCGGTGACGCGATCACCGCGGCGTCGATCTACCTGACGATCGTGGCGGAGACGGCGTTCACGAACACCCTGTTCGTGGCGATGCCGGCCGAGGCCGCGGCGAACGGCGACTACCTGCTGCCGACGGTGTTCCACTCGGTGCAGTCCGACGAGTCCCGGCACATCTCGAACGGCTACGCGACGCTGCTGATGGCGCTGTCCGACGAGGACAACCGTCAGCTGCTCGAGCGCGACCTGCGCTACGCGTGGTGGAACAACCACCGCGTCGTCGACGCCGCGATCGGCACCTTCATCGAGTACGGCACGAAGGACCGCCGCAAGGACCGCGAGTCCTACGCGGAGATGTGGCGCCGCTGGATCTACGACGACTACTACCGCAGCTACCTGCTGCCGCTGGAGAAGTACGGCCTGGTGATTCCGCACGATCTGGTCGAGGAGGCATGGAACCAGATCTGGAACAAGGGCTACGTCCACGAGGTCGCGCAGTTCTTCGCCACGGGTTGGTGTGCCAACTACTGGCGGATCGACGGCATGACCGACACCGACTTCGAGTGGTTCGAGTACAAGTACCCGGGCTGGTACGACCGGTACGGCAAGTGGTGGGAGAACTACAACCGCCTGGCCAAGCCGAACGGGCACCACGCGATCGTCGCCGAGGACGTCGACTACGTGTACCCGCACCGCTGCTGGACCTGCATGGTCCCGTGCCTGGTGCGTGAGGACATGGTCGTCGACAAGGTGGACGGCCAGTGGCGCACGTACTGCCACGAGGTCTGCCGCTGGACCGACGCCGAGGCGTTCCGTCCCACGTACCAGGGTCGCGAGACCCCGAACATGGGCAAGCTCGTGGGGCACCGTGAGTGGGAGACGCTCTACCACGGCTGGAACTGGGCGGACGTCATCCAGGACATGGGCTTCGTGCGTGACGACGGCAAGACGCTCACCGCGCAGCCGCACCTGGATCTCGACCCGAAGAAGATGTGGACGCTGGACCACATGCGGCGGATGCCGCACCTGGCGAGCCCGAACGTGGTGCTCAACGAGATGAGCGACACCGAGCGCGACGCGTTCGTGGCGGACTACCACCGACAGGGACCGGCTGGCCGGCCCGCGCCCACCGACGCCTGAGCGCGGGTCAGGCGAGGGGAGGGGGTCCCCACCGTCCAGGCGGGGCCCTCTTCCTGCGCGGCCCGGCCGGGGCCGTCCTCCCCGGCCGGGTCATCGGCCCTGCCCGCAACTGTCCGTTTCGTCGTTTTTCTCGCTCAAGGCAACTGATTCTCGCTGAAGGCGACGCAGAGAGGTGGTCTCCCGCCGTGGGTGACAAGCACGTCGTGCGTTTCGAACCGGTCGGCATCGAGATCGAGGTCGACGAGGACCAGACGATCCTCCGCGCCGCCGCCGAGCAGGGTGTCCAGCTCATGCACGGCTGCAAGGAGGGGCAGTGCTCGGCGTGCAAGTCGTTCGTGCTCGAGGGCGACGACATCGAGTACGACAAGTACTCGACGTTCGCGCTGCCCGACTACGAGCGCGAGGAGGGCTCGACGCTGCTGTGCCGGGCCCACCCCTACGAGGACCTGGTGATCGAGCTCCTGAACTACGACGAGGAGATCATCCGGTCCGGCCTGCCGCTGACGAAGGGCACCGTCGAGGTCGTCGGATGCGAGGCCGTCACCCACGACATGCGGCACCTGACGGTCAAGCTGGTGGAACCGTCGGAGATCAAGTTCTTCCCCGGGCAGTACATGGACTTCGTCGTCCCGGGGACGGAGGAGACGCGCTCGTTCTCCATGGCGAACACCCCCAACCGGGACGGCGTCTACGAGTTCGTCATCAAGATCTACCCGGACGGCCTGTTCTCCGGCCACCTGGCCGACCGGCTGCAGGTCGGGGACCGGCTGGACGTGGAGGCGCCGTTCGGCACCTTCACGCTGCGCCAGAACCGGGCCACGCCACTGGTCTTCGTCGCCGGCGGGGCCGGCATGGCGCCGGTGCTCGGCCTGCTCCGTGCCATGGCCGAGGGCGGGGTCGAGCGGAAGGCGACGTTCTACTACGGCGCCCGGACCGCAGGCGACCTCTGCTTCGAGAAGGAGATCGCCGATCTCGCCCCGCAGCTCTCCGACTTCCGCTTCGTGCCGGCACTGTCCGAACCGGACGGACCGGAGAGCGCGGAGTGGGCCGGCGAGACCGGCCTGATCACCGACGTCGTCGCGCGTCATGAAGGCGATCTGAAGGGAGCCGACGCCTACGTCTGCGGTCCGCCGCCGATGGTCGACGCGGCGATCGCGACGCTGACCCAGCTGGGTGTGAGCGAGGACAACATCTTCTACGACAAGTTCACCACCACCGGTGAACAAGAAGGCGAGGACGGACTCTCATGACGGAGACCACCACCGCGGCCAGCGGCAGCGAGCAGGGCTCGCAGCGCAGCGTTCCCAAGCCCGTCTTCACCGACGCCGAGGCCGGGGCCCGGGAGTTCCCGGACTCGAGCTCGACGGCGAGACGCTACAACTACTACACCCCGGCCAAGCGCAAGCAGACCCTCTACGAGGACACCACCGTCGAGGTGCAGCCGGACCCACGGCACTACCTGACCCAGGGCTGGATCTACGGCTTCGCCAACGGCGAGGGCGGTTACCCGCTGCACTGGACCAAGCTCAAGGCCTGGGGCGTGGACGAGCCCGAGCCGCAGCGCGGGGTCGGCACCGGCGGGATGACCGTGAAGAACTGGCCCGCGCACGGCTGGCACGAGTTCCGCGACCCGAACGAGGAGTGGGAGCAGACCCTCTACCGGTACAACGCGAACGTCGTCCGGCAGCTCACCCAGAACATCGACAACGCCCGCAACGCGAAGGCGTTCGAGCTCTGGAACACCAACTGGATCCGCTTCGTCGAGCGCAACGTCGGCGCCTGGATGCACATCGAGCACATCCTCGGCCTCTACGTCTTCGCGTCCAACGAGCGCTCCGCGCCGACCAACATGCACAACACGGCGCTCGCCGCGAACTCCACCCGCAAGATCCGCTTCGCGCAGGACCTGGCGCTCTACAACCTGACGCTGTCCGAGGAGATCGACGGGTTCGACGGCACCGCCCACCTCGACGCCTGGGACAACGCGCCGGAGTGGCAGGGCGCCCGGAAGATGACCGAGGCGCTCACCGCGGTGCAGGACGACTGGGGCGAGGCCATCTTCGCCGCGAACATCGTCTTCGAGCCGCTGATCGGCGAGCTGTTCCGCTCGAACCTGGTCATGCAGGCCGCGGCCACCAACGGCGACTTCGTGACGCCGACGGTCATGGGGGCCGGTGAGTACGACTACGCCCAGCGCGACCTGCGCTGGTCGCTCGCCTGCTTCGGCCCGCTGGTCACCGACCGTGAGTTCGGCCCGCAGAACAAGGAGCTGATGGAGGGCTGGCTGCGCCGCTACGTGCCGCAGGCGCTGGAGGCCGCCCGGACGATGCAGCCGATGTGGTCCCAGTCCGACTCGAAGCCGCCGCGCTTCGAGGACTCACTCGACCGCGCCAAGAACCGCTTCGCCGGGATCTGCAGCGATCTCGGTCTCGACGTCCCCGAGGAGCTGAAGCAGTGATGACCAGCACGGACTCACGGTTCGCGCAGAACAACACCGCGTCGAACATGTGCGGGTTCACCCTGATGAACAACCAGGTCGGCGCGATCATGGCCGACGTCCTGGGCCGTCAGGACAACGTGACCGTCTCGCACCTGCCCTCGATGATCCGCGTCGACGGGCAGGGCATGTTCGAGGTCGACTACGCCGCCATGGACGAGGAGGCCGGCCGCGAGGACGGCTGGTTCTCGGCGGCCGAGTTCGAGGAGAACATGTCCACCCACTACGGGCGGATGGTCCACCTCGACGACAAGACGATCATGTTCGCCAATCCCGAGGACGCCGCCGAGTACCTGGACTTCGACCTGAAGCCGGTGACCTGACGCCGTCCAGCCGTGACCGATGCGCCGCACCGCCCGGGGCTGTGAGACCGCAGCCTCCCGGCGCGACCCCACCAGACCCGGCCGGACCGGGCAGTGCGGCGCAGCACGTTGATCCGCAACCCGCGCACAGGACCAACTCTCCGGGAGGACCACCACCATGGCCAAGGAACTCCGTTTCGGCGCCGAGGGGCGGCAGCTGCTGCGAGCCGGCGTCGACCAGCTCGCCGAAGCCGTCAAGAGCACGCTGGGGCCCAAGGGGCGCAACGTCATCCTGGAGAAGATCACCGGCTCGCCGGAGGTCACGAACGACGGCGTGACCATCGCCCGCGAGATCCACCTGCGGGACCCCTTCGAGAACATGGGCGCGCAGCTGGTCAAGGAGGCGGCGGTCAAGACCAACGACACCGTCGGCGACGGGACCACCACCGCGACCGTGCTGGCCCAGGCGATCGTCCGCGAGGGCATGGGCGCCATCGAGCGCGGCGGCAACCCGGTGCTGGTCAAGCGGGGTATCGACCTGGCGGTGGGCGCGCTGGTCGAGCGGCTGCAGGCGGTCGCGCACCCGGTCGGGACCGAGGAGGACTACGCCCGGGTCGCCGCGATCTCCGCCAACGACGACTACGCGATCGGCCGGGTCGTCGCCCGGGCGCTGCACACCGTCGGCGACGACGGCGTGGTCACCGTCGACGACTCGCCGATCCCCGGCATCTCGGTGTCGTTCGTCGAGGACTTCGAGTTCGACAACGGCTACGTCTCGCCCTACATGGTGACCAACCCCGGCACCCTCGAGGCGATCGTCACCGACCCCTACATCCTGTTCTCCGCCGAGAAGATCCGCGACGTCCAGCAGGTCATGCCGGTGCTGGACCGGATCATGCGCAACGAGCGCCGCCCACTGGTGGTGGTGGCCGAGACGGTCGAGGGCACCGCGCTGCAGATGCTGGTGCACAACCACGTCAACGGGCACTTCCAGGCCGTCGCGATCAAGGCGCCCGGGTTCGGCGAGAAGCGCATCCACCTGCTCGAGGACATGGCCGCGCTGTGCGGCGGCAAGGTGCACTCGAAGAGCTCGTCGTTCTCCCTGGAGCAGATCGGCGTCGAGCACCTCGGCCGCGCCGCGCAGGTCCGGGTGACCAGCGACAGCACCACCTTCATCGGCGGCGGGGGCGACCGCGGCGCGCTGGAGAACCGGCTCTCCCAGCTGCGCGCGGAACTGCACCGCGCCACCATCGGCACCGACGAGGACTTCTTCTCCGACCGGATCGCCCGGCTCTCGGGCAAGGCGGCGATCATCTCGGTCGGCGCGCCGACCAACGCCGAGGCCCGCGAGGTCCGGCACCGGGTGGACGACGCGCTGCAGGCCACCCGGGCCGCCGTGGCCGAGGGGATCGTCGCCGGTGGCGGCGCGGCCCTGCTGCACGCCGAGCAGGCGCTCGCCGCGCTGGAGGTCACCGGCGACTACCGGATCGGCGTCGAGATCGTGCGGCACGCGCTGTCCGAGCCGGTGCACCTGATCGCGTCCAATGCCGGTTACGACGGCGACGACGTGGTCAAGCAGGTCACGGCGATGGACGCCGACTCCGGTTTCGACGCGCTCGAGGGCCGGTTCGGGAACATGGTCGAGATGGGCATCATCGACCCGCTGCGGGTCGTGCGCTCGGCGCTGCAGAACGGCGCCTCGGTGGCCGGGCTGATCCTCACCACCAACTCGCTGGTGGCCGAGGAGGTCACGCCGTGGAACAAGGCGTTGATGACCGAGTTCGGTGAGCTCGACGAGGGCATCCCGCAGCCCAGCCCGGACTCGAGCACCCCGCAGTCGCTGGGTCTCGGCCCGTCGGTGGGCTAGAACCCGTCGGTGGGTGAGGCCCGTCGCCGGCGGGTGGCCCCGTCGCCGCGGCTCCGTGACAGTGGACGGTGTGGAGGTCGGTGTGGACGGCGCGGGGGCACCTCTCGTGGTGGACGCGCAGGTCCACGGCTGGGACGGCCGCCCGCAGAACCAGGCGGGCCCGGCGGGGGAGCAGTTCGTCGCCGACCTGCACCACCGGCACCGGATGGTCGACCCGTCGCCCCGTCCGCTGTCCGCGGACCGCTTCGGCCTCGTCACCCCGGACGCGCTGGGGACCGACGTGCTCGGTGCCGTCGACCGGGCGGTGCTGGTCCCGGCGACGTTCGACGACCTGTTCGTGCTCGGCTTCGCCGCGCCCGTCTGGCATCTCGAGCTCGCCGCCGAGCATCCCGGCCGCCTGGTGCTCTCCGGCCAGCTCGACCCGGCCGACCGCACCCGCGCGCGCGGGATCGGGGCCCAGGTGAGCCGGGACGGGCTCGGCGCGCTGACGGTGCTGCCGGCCCGCCGCCCGGAGAGCCCGGTCGCGCTGCGGGCTCCCTGGCTGCGCCGGGCACTCGTCCGCGCCGAGCAGGCCGGTGCCAGGGTCGTGCACCTCGGCGTCGCGCCGACCGCGCGCCCGCCGCGCGGCGCTCCGGACTGGGCGCTGACCGGCGTCGTCCAGGCCGGCGACGCCGCGCCCCGGCCGCGCTGGCCGTCCTGGGCGGAGCCGGTGCGGGCCGGGTCGGCGCTGCCGGTGCGGGCCCGCAACGCCGGCCCGCTGCCGGCCGGCGGCCTCGACCCGGCGGAGGTCCGCGAGCTGGCCGCGGCGCTGCCCCGGATCCGGTTCGTGCTCGGCGCGGGGGCGCTGCCGACGCCGGCGCTGGTCCGGCTGGCCCGGCTGCCCAACGTGCTCGTGCTGCTCACCGAGCTGCTCATCGCGCTGCGGCGGATGCCGGAACCGGCCGCCGCGGCGCTCGGCGAGCTGCTCGCCGCCTTCGGGCCGGACCGGCTGATGTTCGGCAGCGGCTATCCCGTCGCCCGGCCGGCCCGGCTGGTCCGCGACCTCCTGACCTTCCGGTACCCCGAGCCGCTGCGCGGGCGCTACCCCGAGCTCGACGACGACGTCCGCGAGGCCCTGCTGGGCGGCACCGCCGCGCGGGTCTACGGGCTCGGCGATCCCCGCGCGCCGCGCGCCGGGCGGCGTCGCCCGGCCGGGACGGTCGCGCTCGACCACACGCCCGGCGCCCGGTAGCCCCACTCCCGGAAAGCCCGGGCCCCGGAGGGGCGGTGCGGGTGTGACCTGCAGAATCGTGCGATGGTCGAGGTTCGTCAGCTGGAGTATTTCCTCGCCGTCGCCGAGCGGCTCAGCGTCACCGAGGCCGCGCGCGACCTGCACATGGCGCAGGCGGCGCTGAGCCAGGCCGTGACCAAGCTCGAACGGCGGCTCGGCGTCTCGCTGTTCGACCGCAGCCGGCGCCGGCTGCGGCTCACCGCGGCCGGGTCCGCGCTGATCCCGGAGGCCCGGCTGATCGTCGGCCGGGTACAGGAGCTGGAGGTGGTCGTCGCCGGCGGCGCGGCGCGGACCCCGCTGCGGATCGGCTGCATCACCTCGGCGGTGTCCGGCCTGCTGCCCGACGTCCTGCCCGGGTTCCTCGCCACCCGCCCGGAGATCCTCCCGCTGGTGCACGAGATGGGGCAGCGGGCGCAGGTCGAGGCGCTGCGCGAGGGTGCCGTCGACGTCGGCGTGTGCCGCATGCTGGTCGCCGAGGACGGGGTCGAGCTGGTCCGCCTCGCCGACGAACCGCTGGCCTGCCTGCTGCCCGAGGGGCACCCGCAGGCCGCGGCCGCCGCCGTCGACCTGGGCGCGCTCGCCGGCGAGTCGTTCGTCTGCTTCCCGCGGGAGTACGCCCCGGTCGCGCACGACACGATCACCGGGGCGTGCGTGCGCGCCGGGTTCTCGCCGCGGATCACCCAGCAGGCGGTCAACGACCAGTCGATCCTCGGGATCGTCGCCGCCGGGCTGGCCGTCGCGATCGTGCCCGCGGCGACCACCCGGCTGCGGATGGCCGGCGCGGTCGCCCGGCCGCTGACCGACCCGGCGGCCGTGACCCCGCTGTCGGTGCTGGTCGGTGCCGCCGGTGCGCCGCACGGCCGGGCGCTGCGCGACGAGCTGGTCAGGCTGCGCGGCTGAACCGCGCCGGGTCCATCCGGGCGATGTCGAACGAGGTGCCGTCGTGCAGCGCCAGGTCGGCCGCGATCGACCCGAACACCGGGGCCATCTTGAACCCGTGCCCGGAGAAGCCGGCCAGCACGATCAGCTGCGGCGCCCCCGGGACCGGTCCGGCCAGCGCGGTCCGGTCCGCGGTGTAGCCGTCCATGTAGACGCCGTGCCGGATCGGCTCCGGGTGCAGGCCCGGCAGCAGCCGCCGGACCGCCGCGGTGACCGGCTCGAGGGCGGGCTCGGGCAGGTCGCGGGTGAGATCGCGGGGATCCCGCAGCGGGTCCCACACGTCGGCCACCCCCGCCTTGACCGACACCCCGTCCATCACCGGGCAGCCGAACAGGTGCATCCCGTCGGTGTCCCGGATGAACGCCGGGAACACGTCCGGCCGGTAGTCCTCCACGTCGGACGGTGCGAACCAGGTCAGCACGATCGGCTTCGGTACGACCGCGGCCTGCGGGACCAGCTCGCGGACCCAGGCTCCGGTGGTGACGACCGCGCGCCGCACCCGCCAGGTCCGCTCGTCGGTGACGATCGTGACACCGCCCGAGTCGGGCTCGACCGCGCTGACCACCGTCCTGTCCATCAGCCGGGCACCGGCCTCCCGGGCGCGCTCGGCGGCGGTCAGGACCGCCAGCTCGGGCCGGAGCATGCCGCCGGCCAGGTCCAGGATGCCGATCTCGCCGTCGGCGGGGGCGTGCTGCGGGAAGCGCGCGGTCAGCTCGTCGGGAGCCAGGATCTCGTGGTCGAGACCGTGCTCGTCGACCGACGCGCGCACGTTGCGCATCGGCTCGATGTCCGGCCGCCCGATCGACAGGCAGCCGGTCGGGGTGAACAGCGGACGTCCGGACGCCTGGGTCAGCTCGATCCACATGTCCCGGGCGCGGCGCAGGAGGGGGACGTACTCCGCCCCCTCGTGGTAGGCGGCACGGAACAGCCGGGACTCGCCCCCCGCGCCACCGCGGTCGTGGACCAGCCCGTACTGCTCGAACCCGATGACGCGTGCGCCGGCGGCGGCGAGCTGCCAGGCGGTCATCGAGCCCATCGCTCCGAGACCGAGGACGGCGACGTCGGCGTCGGGCAGGGAACGGCTCATCTCGTCTTCTCTCCGGGTGTCGTCGGTGTGCCGGCGGGACGGGCACGTGTCCAGCCGAGCAGGAACGGCAGGGCGAGGGCGACGAGTCCGACCGCGGTCCAGCCGACCGCGATCGCCCACCCGAGCCCGGCCAGCACGATCAGCGGTGTGGCCGCGATGCTGCCCGTCTCCAGCGGGGCGACCGGCAGGTAGGCGAGGCCGAACTCCTCGAGGGTGCGGCTGTCGAGGTCCGGGTCGACCATCCGCAGCAGGGCGACCGACGTCGCGACGGCGCCGGTCGCCCAGCCCCAGGTGAACAGGGACTTCTCGAACCACGCGCCGTGCATGACGGACGGTGCGACCCAGCGGAACATCGCGAGGTTGAGCGCCAGCGCGAACACGAACAGGATCGTCAGCGGGGCCCAGTAGTCCGCGACCAGGCTCGGCGTGATCGACGCGATCCCGCAGACGATCAGGACGTCGGTGGCGACGCCGGAGATGCTGCGCAGGGTGCGCTGGTCGCAGTACTCCCAGGCGGGTGTGCGCCGGAGCAGGAACTTCACGAGCAGGCCGGCGACGAACGCGAGCACGAACACCGGCGCCGAGAACGACGGGACGACGAGCGCGATGCCCTCGGCCGCGCCGTAGCCGAGCACGGTGATCGCGGCGACCAGGCAGACCTGCAGGCCCAGCGGCTCGATCGACGACGCCGAGGTGGTCCCGATCCCGGTCGGCTCGCGCTCGGCGGCGGGGACGAGGCCGGTGCGCAGCGCGGGCGGCAGCTGGTCGAACCGGCCCAGCCGGGCGGTGTGACCGCGACGCGCGCCCCAGTTGGCGATCGCGATACCGCCGACCACACCGGCCAGCATGCCCACCGTCGCCGAGGTGAAGGCGAGCGAGCTCGCGCCCTCCCAGCCGGCGTCGGTGAACACCGAGCCCACTGCGGCCGCCGAGCCGAACCCGCCGGCCCAGCCGGCGAACAGCAGCAGGCCGAAGCCCTCCGGCGTCCCGAAGACCGGGACGAACAGCAGGTAGGCGAGGACCATGCCGAGCCCGACCTGCAGGGCGTACATCGCGAACGAGTATGCGGAGAACGCCGCGGTGGAGCGGCCGAACCCGCGCCCGCGGGCGTCGTCGCCGAGCCCGAGGCAGGCGAACACCACGGCGATCAGCACCGACGCGTAGGTCCCGAGCTGGTCGGAGAACGGCAGGATCCCCGCAACCTGTGGTCCCAGCAGCAGGCCGAGGAACCCGGCGATCACGCTGGCCGGGAGCATCAGCCGCTGCGCCGGGCCGACCCAGCGCCGCACGAGGGTGCCGATCAGGAGCAGGCCGCCGATGAGGCCGACGTCGACCACCAGCGACCAGGGTCCGTAATCCATCCGCGCCTCCTCGTTGCGTCACCACATGCCTAGCAAGCACGGGGTCCACCCGTCAGCGTTCGCCCATACCGGTGCGCGACGACGTCCTACGCGCACGTGATCGATGCCTCGCACGCTGCCCGGTTCCGGGGGCCGGGTAACAGAGATGATCAGCCTTGCGATAGGACAGGCACACCTAACTGATGCGCAGTGCATCGGGGGCGGGACCAGGAGGAACGGGATGAACTTCACGCGGCGGCAGATGCTGCTCGGGTCGCTGGCGGCGGGTGGTGTGCTGCTCGCAGGCTGCGGGAGCGGCGACTCCGGCGGTGGCGAGCAGGCCGCCGGTGGCGAGGAGGGCTTCCCGGTCACCCTCGAGCACAAGTTCGGCACGACGACGATCGAGGCCGCCCCGCAGCGTGTCGTCAGCATCGGCTACACCGATCACGACGCGCTGCTCGCGCTCGGTGTCCCGGTGGTGGGCGTGCGGTACTGGTACGGCGACGAGTCGGCGGCGGTCCAGTCCTGGGCGGCCGACGCGGTGCAGCAGTCGGGCTCGCAGCCGCAGGTCCTGAACATGACCTCCCCGGACCCGGAGAAGATCGCCGCGCTGCAGCCGGACCTGATCGTCGGCATCTACTCCGACCTGGAGCAGAGCAGCTACGACACGATCAGCGCGATCGCCCCGATCGTCGCCGCGCCCGCCGAGTTCGACGACTACGGCGTGCCCTGGCAGGACACGACCCGGATCATCGGCCACGCCGTGGGACGGTCGGAGCAGGCCGAGCAGCTCGTCGCCGACGTCGACGCCCGGTTCGCGCAGGCCCGCGACGCCAACCCGCAGTGGGCCGGCCGGACCGCCGCGGTGGCGACCCGCAGTGCGGACCACTTCGGGGCGTTCGCCTCGCAGGACCCCCGCTCCCGGTTCTTCACCTCGCTCGGGTTCACGATCCCGCCGCGCTTCGACGAGCTGGCCGCCGGCAACTTCTACACCGACCTCAGCTTCGAGCAGGCCGCCGAGCTCGACCACGACCTGCTCGTGTGGGACCAGCTGTCCTTCACCCCGGGCGGCCGGGCGACCGTCGAAGCCGACGAGCTGGTCTCCCGGCTGGCGGTGACCCGCGAGAACCGCAGCATCTTCCTGGAGGGCCCGACCGAGGTCGCGTTCGGCTGGCAGACCGTGCTGAGCCTGCCGGCGGCGCTGGACGGCGTCGTCCCGCTGCTGGAGCAGGCGCTGCCGCAGGCCTGATCCCGGGGCCGGCCCCCGGGCTGCGAGGGTAGGGCGTGCCGCCGTCCCACCCGCCGTCGTTGACCGCACCCCGCTTCCGCCTGCTGCTGCTCGCGACCGCGATCGCCTTCGGCGGGTACGCGCTGCTGCTGCCGGTGGTGCCGTTGTGGGTGGCGCGGGGCGGGTCCGGGGCGTTCGGTGCGGGACTGACGACGGGCGTGCTGATGGCCGTCACCGTCGCGACCCAGCTGCTGGTGCCCGCCATGCTGCGGTGGGTGGGGCACCGGCCGGTGCTGGTGACCGGCTCGCTGCTGCTGGGGGTGCCGGCGCCGCTGCTGGCGCTGTCCGCCGAGCTCGCGCCGGTGCTGGCGCTGTCGGCGGTGCGGGGCGTGGGGTTCGGCATGGTGACGGTGGCGGGCAGCGCGCTGGTCGCCGAGCTCGTCGAACCCTCCGCGCACGGCCGGGCCTCGGCCCGGTACGGCTACGCCGTCGGCCTCCCGCAGCTCGTGTTCCTGCCGGCCGGCGTCGCGGTCGTCGAGGTGCTGGGATTCACCGGGGTGTTCCTGCTGGCCGGGGCCACCCCGGTCGCCGGGGCGCTGGTGGTGGCGTTCGTACGGGGACCGCGGCCGGAGCGGCGCCGGGGCCGGGTGCCGGGACCGCGCGGTGCCGACCGGGAAGCCGGTGCGGATCCGTCGCCGTCCGGCCGTGTGCCGGCGGATGCCGGCGGGCCGGGTGCGCGTTCCCGCGGGCGACGGTGGCCCGCCGCCCCGATCCTGGCGATGCTGGGCTGCTCCACGGCGCAGGGCGGGGTGATCACCTTCGCCCCGCTCGCCGTGCCGGGCGCGACCGTCGCGGTGCCCGCGGCGCTGTTCGCCACCGCGCTCGGCGCGGTGCTCGGCCGGGGATGGGCCGGGGCCCGGACCGACCGCAGCAGCCGCCCGGGAGCCCTGTTGCCCGCCGGCACCCTGCTCGCCGCGGCCGGGCTGCTCGGCGTGCTGGCCGCACCGCTCACCCCGGTCCTGCTGGTGCTGGGCGCGGCCGCGGTCGGCGCCGGGTTCGGCGTGGTGCAGAACGACGCCGTCGTCGCGCTGTTCGCCGCGGCCGGGCCGCAGCACTACGGCGGGGCCAGCGCGGCGTGGAACATCGCCTTCGACGCCGGCACCGGCCTCGGCGCGTCCGGGCTGGGCGCGATCGCCGAGCCGTTCGGCTTCGCCGCCGCCTTCGGGACGACGGCGGTGGTCCTGCTGGTGCTCGCCCCGCTGGTGCGCCGGCGCCCCGCCGCGTGATCCCTGTTCCGGGAGCGGGGAGAGCAGTCGACTGGGCGCCGGGTTCCACAGAGAAGGATCATGAACGGCTCGGGCCCGGCGCCCGCGGATGCGGGGCCGGGCCCGGGACGACCCGGTCAGGATCCGTTGCGGATCCACTCCTCCAGGTGCGGTGCCTCGTCGCCGATCTTCGTCGAGTCGCCGTGCCCGGTGCGGACCTGCGTCTCGCCGGGCAGGGTCAGCAGGGTCGTGCGGATCGACTCGATGATCGTGTCGAAGCTCGAGTACGACCGGCCGGTCGCGCCCGGCCCACCCTGGAACAGGGTGTCGCCGGTGAACACGATCCCCAGCTCGGGCGCGTGGAGACAGGACGAGCCCGGTGAGTGACCGGGGGTCTGCAGCACCCGCAGGTCGATCCCGCCGGCGCTCAGGGTCTGGCCGTCGGCCAGCTCCTGGTCGGGCTTGCGGTCCGGCCAGGTCATGTCCCAGAGCACCATCTCGGCCGGGTTCAGCAGGATGGGCGCGGAGAACCGGTCGGCCAGCACGGGTGCCTGGTTGACGTGGTCGTCGTGGGCGTGCGTGCACACGATCGCCTTCACCGCCCGGTCGCCGACGGCGGCGGCGATGGCGTCGGCGTCGTGCGCGGCGTCGATGACGAAGACCTCGCGGTCGTCGCCGACGATCCAGACGTTGTTGTCGACGTCGAAGGATCCGCCGTCGAGGTTGAACGTGCCGGAGGTGACGACGTGGTCGATCGGCGGCATCAGAGGATCACCACCGAACGCAGGACCTCACCGTGGTGCATCTTCTCGAAGGCGGCCTCGATGTCGTCGAGGCCGATGGTCTCGGTGACGAACTTGTCGAGCGGGAACCGGCCCTGCAGGTACAGGTCGACGTAGGTCGGGAAGTCCCGGCTGGGCAGGCAGTCGCCGTACCAGGAGGACTTCAGCGCGCCGCCGCGGCCGAAGTAGTCGATCAGCGGGATCTCCGGCGCCTGCAGGTCCGGGGTGGGCACCCCGACCAGGACGACGGTGCCGGCCAGGTCGCGGGCGTAGAAGGCCTGCTTGTAGGTCTCCGGACGCCCGACCGCCTCGACGACGACGTCGGCGCCGTTCCCGTCGGTCACGGAGCGGATGAACTCGACCGGATCCTGTTCCTTGGCGTTGACGGTGTGCGTGGCGCCGAACTCCTCGGCCCACTTCAGCTTCCGCGGGTCGGTGTCGACCGCGACGATCGTCGTCGCCCCGGCCAGCTTCGCCCCGGCGATGGCGGCGTCCCCGACCCCGCCGCAGCCGATGACCGCGATCGAGTCACCGCGCCCGATCTGCCCGGTGTTGACGGCGGCCCCGAGGCCGGCCATCACGCCGCAGCCGAGCAGCCCGGCGACCTTGGCGTCGGCGTCCGGGTTGACCTTGGTGCACTGTCCGGAGTGGACCAGGGTCTTCTCGATGAAGGCGCCGATCCCCAGCGCGGGCGACAGCTCGGTGCCGTCTTCCAGCGTCATCTTCTGCGTCGCGTTGTGGGTGTCGAAGCAGAGGTGCGGCTTGCCCTTCCTACAGGCCCGGCAGACCCCGCAGACCGCGCGCCAGTTCAGCACCACGTAGTCGCCCGGCGCCACGTCGGTGACGCCCTCGCCGACGGACTCGACGATCCCGGCGGCCTCGTGGCCGAGCAGGAACGGGAACTCGTCGTTGATCCCGCCGAGCTTGTAGTGCAGGTCGGTGTGGCAGACCCCGCAGGCCTGGATCGCCACCACCGCCTCGCCCGGTCCCGGGTCGGGGACGGTGATCGTCTCGACGGTCACCGGCTCGCCCTTGGCGCGGGCCACGACCCCGCGTACCTGCTGTGCCATGCGTTGTACTCCACTCGTCCTCGACGACGTCCGGCAGGGACTGATGCTCGGATGGCGACTCTGGCATGTGTGCCCGGCCGCTGTCTCCCCGGACCCGGCCGGGCACACGCATCCCGGCGTCGCCACCCCAGCACCACCCCCTCGCTGGTCCGGGTGGGTGTCGCACGATGAGACGGCGGACGGTCGCGGAAGGGGCGACCCCGGCACCGGGGACGAATGCACCGCACGCGCGGGTACGGTCTGCCGCTGTGACGACTGCGCCAGGGACGACCGCACCGCCGCCCGGCCTCGCGCTCGGGGCGGTGGCCGGTGCCGGGCGTCCCGGCAGCTCGCGGATCGCCTGCCCGCTGCCCGACGGCGGGCTGCTCGACGTCGGCTCGCTCGCCACCGCACAGCGCGGCCCGTACCCCGAGCTGCTGACCGCCCCCAACCTGGACGGCCTGCTCGACGCCGGCCGGCCGGCGTGGCGCGAGGTGTGCCAGTGGCTGACCGGCTGGCGGCAGGACCACGAGAAGGCCTTCGCGCACCGGCTGCCCGCCGAGGGCCTGGTCCCGGTCCTGCCCTTCACCGTCGCCGACTACGTCGACTTCTACGCCTGCGAGCAGCACGCCCGGAACGCCGGGCTCATCTTCCGCCCGGACGCCGAGCCGCTCACCCCGAACTGGCGGCACATGCCGGTCGGCTACCACGGCCGGTCCGGAACGGTGCGGGTCACCGGCAGCCCGGTCGTCCGCCCGTCCGGGCAGCGCGCCGCGGGGGACTTCGGCCCGACCCGGAGGCTCGACCTCGAGGCCGAGCTCGGGTTCGTGCTCGGCGGCCCGGCAGCCGGCCCGGTCGGGGTCGACGACGCGGCCGAGCACGTGTTCGGCGTCGTCCTGCTCAACGACTGGTCGGCCCGCGACGTCCAGGGTTTCGAGACCCGCCCGCTCGGTCCGCACCTCGGGAAGTCGTTCGCGACGTCGATCTCGGCCTGGGTGACGCCGATGGAGGAGCTCGCCGCCGCGCGGGTGCCGCTGCCCGCGCACGACCCCGGGCCGCTGCCGTACCTGGCGCCGTCCGGGCCCGCCACCGGCCTGGACATCGAACTGGCCGTGCACCTGTCCGGCGAGCGGATCGCGACGCCGCCCGCGCGGGAGCTGTACTGGTCGGTGGAGCAGCTGGTGGCGCACCTGACGTCGAACGGGGCGGGCCTGCGCTCCGGGGACCTGCTCGGTTCGGGCACGATCTCCGGTCCGGAGCGTGCGCGGTTCGGCTCGCTGCTGGAGCTGGCCTGGAACGGCGCCGACCCGATCGCGCTCTCCGGCGGGGGGACCCGGTCCTGGCTGCACGACGGCGACGAGGTCGTCCTGACCGCGACCGCCCCGGCCGTCGGCGGTGGCCGGTTCTCGCTCGGTGAGGTGCGGGGGCGGATCGTCCCTCAGTCGTAGGGGAGCAGCGGTTCGGGCGCCCCGAGGGCGTTGCGGATCAGCGGCGGGATCTCCTGCTTGCCCGTGCCGTCCACCGCGACGACCACGTAGACGGTCCGGCAGCCACAGCTCACCGTGGGGCTCCCGGCGTCGTCGGTGCCGCGGACCTGGAAGTCGAGCGCGAAGCTGGTCCGCCCGAGCCGGGCGGTGGACACCGCGATCACGACGTCCTCACCCCACCCGACGCCGGACCGCCAGTCGATCTCGGTGTGCACCAGCTGCACGTCGTACCCGGCGTCGAGCATCGTCCGGTACGTGAGCCCGCGGTGCTCGAGGAACTCGGTCATGGCCTCGTCGAACCAGGCCAGGTACCAGGCGTTGAACACCACGCCCTGCGCGTCCACCTCGTGGTAGCGGACCCGCACCGGGAACTCGAAGGTCGCCATGCGCCGATGTTAGGCGGGGTTGGCGATGATCACCCGCTTTGCGTCGCGGCATCGTCGGGGTCCACCCGTTCCCGGATCGTCCGGTTCACCGCGCGGCCGAAGGTCGCGACGACGCCGTGCACCATGATCGGCTTGAGGTGGGCGAGCGCCGCGGCCAGCCGGCTGCGCTCGTCGGCCGGACGGCCGCGGTCCCGGTAGGGCTGCAGCACCTCCCGCTGGAAGAGGTCCATCAGGTCGTCGGCGAGCGCCGCGGTATGGCGCTCGACGAGCGCATGCGCCCGGGCCCAGTACTCCGGCGGCAGCTCGGAGTCGAGCGCCCGGATCGCCGAGCCCAACGCCGCCCCACCGTGCAGCCGGACGGTCGTCGCCCCCGGCTCGGCTCCCGCCGCCGGACCCGGCCCGGCCGCCATCGGACCCGATCCGGCCGATTCCGGACCCGGTCCGGCCAGCCGGGTCAGCGCGCCGAGGCGTTCCAGGCGCTCGACGTCGGCGTCGGAGAGCGGGCGCCCGGCCCGCCGCTCCAGTTCGCTCCGGTCCATCTCCTCGGTGGTCTCGGGGACCCACGGGACGAGCAGCACGCGCTGCAACGCGAGCTCCTCGGGGCCGGCGTCGTGCGGCACGCGCTCCAGCTGTCGCTCGATCGCGGTGAGGGTGAACCCCAGCCCGGTCAGCTCGCTGACCAGCTCCAGGCGGGCCCGGTGCCGGACGTCGTAGAGCCCGGTGCGCCCGCGCAGCCGGGGTGCGGGGAGCAGCCCGCGACCGGCGTAGTACCGGATGGTGCGCACGGCGATCCCGGTCCGCTCGGCCAGCTGGTCGACGGTGAGGAGGTCCTCGGTGGGGGCCGACATGGGCGCCGACGCTACTGCGTCGGCCGAAGATGTGACAGTCTTGGTGTGACATTCTTGCTGTCACATACGGAAACGGCGCCTTGACCGAGGTGAGGGCGCTGCGGTAGCAAAGGTTACCGGCAAGTAGCAGGTCTCGGCGCCCGCCGTGGGCCTTGCGTCCGACAAGCCCGACCACCCCACGAGAGGTTCGGATGAGCGAGATTCCCGAGGCCTTCATCTACGACGCGATCCGCACACCGCGCGGCCGGGGCAAGGCCTCCGGTTCGCTGCACGAGGTCAAGCCGATCTCCCTGGTGGTCGGCCTGATCGACGAGCTCCGGCGGCGGCATCCGGAGCTGGACCCGGCCGTCGTCGACGACGTCGTGCTGGGTGTGGTGTCCCCGCTCGGCGACCAGGGCGGCGACATCGCGAAGGCGGCCGCGATCGCCGCCGGGCTGCCGGACACGGTCGCCGGTGTGCAGCTCAACCGGTTCTGCGCGTCCGGCCTGGAGGCGGTGAACACCGCCGCGCTGAAGGTGCGTTCCGGGATGGAGGAGATGGTGATCGCCGGCGGCGTCGAGGCCATGAGCCGGGTGCCGATGGGCTCCGACGGCGGCGCCTGGGCGATGGACCCGGAGACCGCCTACGAGACCGGTTTCGTCCCGCAGGGGATCGGCGCCGACCTGATCGCCACCCTGGAGGGCTTCTCGCGCACCGACGTCGACGCGTTCGCCGTCGAGTCTCAGACCCGCGCCGCGAAGGCCTGGGCGGACGGCCGGTTCGCGAACTCGGTGATCCCGGTGCGCGACCGCAACGGCCTGACCGTGCTCGACCGCGACGAGCACATCCGGGCCGGCGCGACCGTCGAGACGCTCGGCGGGCTGAAGCCGTCGTTCGAGATGATGGGCCGCGACGGCGGGTTCGACGCCGTCGCGCTGCAGCGCTACCACTGGGTCGAGAAGATCGACCACGTGCACCACGCCGGCAACTCGTCCGGCATCGTCGACGGCGCCGCGCTGACCCTGATCGGCACCGAGGCGGCCGGGAAGGCCCACGGCCTGACCCCGCGGGCCCGGATCGTGTCCACCGCGCTGTCCGGCGCCGACCCGACGATCATGCTGACCGGGCCGGCCCCGGCCTCGCGCAAGGCGCTGGACAGGGCGGGGCTCACCGTCGACGACATCGACCTGTTCGAGATCAACGAGGCGTTCGCCGCCGTGGCGCTGCGCTTCATGCGCGACATGGGGATCTCGCACGAGCAGACCAACGTCAACGGGGGCGCCATCGCGATGGGCCACCCGCTGGGCGCGACCGGCGCGATGATCCTCGGGACGCTGGTCGACGAGCTGGAGCGGCGCGACCTGCGCCGCGGGCTGGCCACGCTGTGCGTGGGCGGCGGCATGGGTATCGCGACGATCGTCGAGCGAGTCTGAAGGGGCTGGGCAGACAAGTGAGTGAGCAGAAGGCCGTCCGCTGGGAGACCGACGCGGACGGGATCGCGATCGTCACGCTCGACGACCCGGGCCGCAGCGCCAACACCATGAACGACGCCTACCGCGAGGCGATGGGCGAGGTCGTCGACCAGCTCGTCGCCGCGAAGGACGACATCGCCGGCGTCGTCGTCACCTCGGCGAAGAAGACCTTCTTCGCCGGTGGCGACCTGGAGATGCTGTCGTCCGCCGGCCCGGACGACGGGCCTCGCGTGTTCGAGATGGTCGAGGAGGTCAAGGGCCAGCTGCGGCGCCTGGAGACCCTCGGCAAGCCGGTCGCGGCCGCGATGGGCGGCACCGCGCTCGGCGGCGGGCTGGAGATCGGCTTGGCCTGCCACCACCGGGTCGGGCTGGACGCGAAGGGCGTCGTCTACGGCCTCCCGGAGGTCACCCTCGGGCTGCTGCCCGGGGGCGGCGGGGTCACCCGCATCACCCGCATGCTCGGCATCGCCAACGGCTTCATGAACGTGCTGGCCCAGGGGCAGCGGCACAAGCCGGCCAAGGCCCTCGAGCTGGGGATCCTCGACGAGCTCGCGTCCTCGCCGGAGGAGGCGCTCACGAAGGCGACGGCGTGGGTGAAGGCCAACCCGGAACACCCCGGGCAGCCCTGGGACCAGCCGAAGTACAAGATCCCCGGCGGCACGCCGTCGCACCCGTCGCTGGCCTCGATCCTGCCCGCGTTCCCGGCGAACCTGCGCAAGCAGCTCAAGGGCGCGCCGATGCCGGCGCCGCGCAACATCCTCGCCGCGGCCGTGGAGGGCACCCAGGTCGACGTCGACACCGCGCTGCGGATCGAGGGCCGCTACTTCGTCGAGCTGGTGACCGGCCAGGTCTCGACGAACATGACCAAGGCCTTCTTCTTCGACCTCAACGCGATCAACGGCGGCAAGTCCCGGCCGTCCTCGCCGGCGCACTGGCAGCCCACCAGGGTCGCGGTGCTCGGCGCCGGGATGATGGGCGCGGGCATCGCCTACACCTGCGCGCTCGCCGGCTGGGACGTCGTGCTCAAGGACGTCTCCCGGGAGGCCGCCGACAAGGGCAAGGCCTACTCGGCCGGGCTCGTCGAGAAGGGCGTGGCCCGGAAGAAGACCACCCGGGAGAAGGGCGAGGCGCTGCTCGCCCGGATCACCCCGACCGACGACTACGCCGACCTGGCCGGCTGCGACGTCGTGATCGAGGCCGTGTTCGAGTCCGTCGAGCTCAAGCAGGAGGTGTTCCGGGAGGCGGCCGAGCACGTGAACCCGGACGCGCTGCTGTGCTCGAACACCTCGACGCTGCCCATCACCGAGCTGGCTCGCGGGGTGGAGCGGCCGGACGACTTCATCGGGCTGCACTTCTTCTCGCCGGTCGACAAGATGCCCCTGGTCGAGATCATCCGCGGCGAGCGGACGAACGACGAGGCGCTGGCCAAGGCGTTCGACCTGACCCTGGGGATCAAGAAGACGCCGATCGTCGTCAACGACTCGCGCGGCTTCTTCACCAGCCGGGTGATCGGCACCTTCCTCAACGAGGGCGTCGCGATGCTCGCCGAGGGCATCGACCCGCAGACGATCGAGCAGGCGTCGTCGCAGGCGGGTTACCCGGCCCCGGTACTGCAGCTGATGGACGAGCTGACCCTGACGCTGCCGCGCAAGATCCGCGAGGAGAGCCGCAAGGGGGCCGAGGCCGCCGGGCTCGCCTGGACCCCGCACCCGGCCGACGCGGTCATCGACCGGATGGTCGACGAGTTCGACCGCAAGGGGAAGAGCTCCGGCGCCGGCTTCTACGCCTATTCCGACGGCAAGCGGGACGGCCTGTGGCCGGGGCTGCGCGCGGAGTTCGGGGCGACGAACCACGACGTCGACCTGCACGAGCTGTCCGAGCGGATGCTGTTCATCGAGTCGATCGAGACGGTGCGCTGCGTCGACGAGGGTGTGCTCACGACCGTCCCGGACGCCAACATCGGGTCGATCTTCGGCATCGGGTTCCCGCCGTGGACCGGGGGGGTGCTGCAGTACATCGAGGGCTACCCGGGCGGCCCGGCCGGCTTCGTCGCGCGGGCCGACGAGCTCACGGCCCGCTACGGCGACCGGTTCGACGTGCCGCAGAGCCTGCGCGACCGCGCCGCGAAGGGCGAGACGGCCACCGCGGCCGCCTGACCCGCTCGTCTCCGGGGCCCGCCGACGACGCCCGTCGGCGGGCCCCGTGGCGTCGCCCCGCGAGAGCGGCGTGGGGGTGCGGCGGCCTGTCGTAGGGTGACGCCGACCGGTGATCGAGAGGAGACGCGGATGATCCGCAACGTGGTGGTCGGACGGCTCGAGGACGGCGTCGACCCCGCCGAGATCGAGAAGGCGTTGCAGGCGTTGCGCGAGCTCCGGGTGGACGGCGTCGAGCTCGACCTCGTCGCCGGCGTCGACCTCGGACTGCGGGACGGGAACGCGTCGTTCTCGATCGTCGTCGACCTCGCGGACGAGGAGGCCTACCGGGCCTACGACGCCGACGAGGAGCACAACCGGATCCGGCGCGAGATGGTCGCGCCCCTCATCTCCTCGATCGAGCGGATCCAGTTCCGCCTGCCCGGCTGATCCACCCCGGGGCACCCCCGTGATCGGCTCGGGGGAGCCCCGGACGTCGCGTGCGCCACGAAACGGGCACCATGGCGTACGTGACGCAATGGGTGTTCGACGTCGTGGACCGGCTCGGGGCCGCCGGGATCGGGCTGCTGATCTTCCTGGAGAACGTCGTCCCGCCGATCCCGTCGGAGGTCATCCTCCCGCTGGGTGGCTTCCGGGCGCAGACCGGCGCGATGAACCCGGTCGCCGTCTGGGGTGCCGCCACCATGGGTGCGGTCGCCGGTGCGCTGGTGCTCTACGCGCTCGGTGCCTGGCTCGGCTACGACCGTGTGCACGCGCTCGCCGGGAAGCGCTGGTTCCTGCTGTCCAGCCAGAAGGACCTGGAGAAGGGGCGGGACCTGTTCGACTCCTACGGCGTCTGGTTCGTCCTCGGCGGCCGCTGCGTCCCGCTGATCCGGAGCCTCATCTCCATCCCGGCCGGGATCGCGGGCATGCCGCTCGCCCGGTTCGCGCTGCTGTCCACGCTCGGCAGCGCCGTGTGGAACGCCCTGTTCGTCACCCTCGGCTACCAGCTCGGTGAGCGCTGGGAGGTCGTCGAGGGATACATGGCGCCGCTGAGCCGGATCGTGCTCGTGCTGGGTGTGCTGGCGGTGGCCTGGCTGGTGTGGCGACGGGTCCGCCAGCGTCGCGCGGCCGGAAGCCGCAGCGCGGACCCGGCCGGCCGCTCCTGAGGTCGGCGGCCGGGAGCCGGTCCGACGCTGCGCAACGAGGTGCGGGGGCACCGGCCCGGGGCCGCTCGGATCCGGCGAACGCCCTGCGTGCCGGCCCGGGCACACCCGGTACGCCCGGCCACCGGCCGGACGGCCCAACGGCCGGTTGTGCGACTCTGAGCGCCGCAGAAGACCCGCGGGCGACGACGTGGAGGTGGCCGTGCGACTCGTCGGGATCCACCACACCCACCCGTCCGGGACGGTCGCCCTGCGTGGCGTCGACCTGGAGGTCGATCCGGTCCTCCCGACCGTGCTCCGCGGCGCCAACGGCGCCGGGAAGTCCACCCTGCTGCGGATCGCCGCGGGCGCCGAGACGCCCACCGCGGGCCGGGTCGAGGACCGTCCGGCCGTCGTCGGCTACCTGCCCGACCGCTTCCCGGCCCTGCTGCGGCTCCCGCCCCGGCGCTGGCTCGACCACCTGGCCCGGGTGCGACGGCTCGACCCCGACGACGTCGCCGAGCGCGCCGACGAGCTGCTCGAGGCGCTCGGCTACGACGGCAAGGACGCCGAGCCGATGTCCGAGCTGTCCAAGGGCAACGCCCAGAAGATCGGCCTGGTACAGGCACTGTCCTGCGACCCCGGCGTGGTCGTCCTCGACGAACCCTGGTCCGGCCTGGACGACGACGCCGCCGACGCGCTGACCCGGGTGCTGTCCGGGCGCCGCGGCGCCACGCTGGTCACCGACCACTCCGGCACCGCCGCCGGGCTGCCCGGTGCCCGGGTGCACCGGCTGCGCCAGGGCCGCACCGTGGAGGCCGGGGACCCCGACTCCGTGCCGCTGCCGGCCGCGCCGCCGTCGGACGCGGTGATGCGGCTCGACCTGGCGTGCGCGGGTGACCCGCGTCCGCTGCTGGAGCGGCTGCCCCGGGCCCGGGTCGAGGCGCTCGGCCCGGGACGGCTGACCGTCCGGGTCCCGGCCCCGGACTGCGACGCCTGGCTGGTCGCCGCGCTCGGCGCCGGATGCGCGGTCCGGTCGGTGCGGCCGGTCCGACCCGACCAGTCCCCCCCGGGCCCCCGCCGGTCCCGGCCTCCCGGGGCGGGCGGGACGGCGCGGGAGCAGGCGTGGTGAGGCGGGCGCGCTCGGCGTTCGCGGTGGCGATGCTGCTCGGGGAGGACGTCGGCCGGTCCGAACGGTTCGTCGCCCCGGCCGTGCTCTACGTCGGCGCGCTCGCGATCCTCTTCGGCGGCACCCCCGGCCCGCTGCCCGCGCCGTGGGCGGCCAGCGCGCTGATGCTCTACCCGGTCGGCGCCTGGCTGGCGCACGCGCTGGCCGAGTCCGAGGACGACACCGCCCGCACCGTGACGCTGTCCGCCGCCGGTGGACCGCTGCCGGTGGCCGCTGGGGTGCTGCTCGCCGCGACCGCCGGGGTCGCGGCGCTCGGGCTCGTCGCCGTCGTCTGGGGCGTGGTCGCCGCCTGGGGGACCGCCACCACCGGTTCGCTGCTGGACGGCCTGCTCGCGCACCTGACCTGCGGCATCGCCGGGGCCGCGGTCGGTTCGGTGTTCGCCCGCCCGCTGATCCGCAGCCAGGGCCTCGCGATCGTCGCGGGCCTGACCTTCCTGCTCGTCACCGGGACCCGGAACTGGCTCCCGCCGGTGGGGACGGCGGCGGCCGCGCTGGGGTCCGGCCGCCCGGGGCCGGGGCCGTTCGGGGACCTGCTGCTCGCGGTGCTCGTCGCGGCCGGGGCGCTGACCCTGGTCGTCGCGGCCGAGCAGGGCCGGCTCGCCGTCTGGCGGACCCGGTGGGAACGGCTGGTGGCGCGGATCCGCCCCGGTTCGTGACAGCCGCCCGGCCCGGCGGTCAGGCCGCGGGCAGTCCCACCAGCCGTCCGAGCCGTTCGACGGTGCCGTCGAACACCTCGTCCCGATGGTCGACGGCGTTCTCGAACTGACCGAACAGCTCGAACGACACGTGCCCGAACACGCCGGTCCACGCGGTGAGCGCGGCGAGCAGGAGCGGGTCCGGCAGGTCCGGGACCTCGAACGCGGCGCGCAGCCGGGCGGCGTCGGCGGCCTCCGGCCCGGGCTCCGGCAGCGGCCCGACGTCCAGCGCCCCGGCCGCGTGCGCCTCCGCGAGCATCCGCACGAACCGCCGCACCGCCCGGCCCGCGGCCGGCACGGTGTCGGCCGGAGCCGCGTAACCCGGCACGGGGGAGCCGTAGATCAGCGCGTACTCGTGCGGGTTCGCCAGCGCCCACGCCCGCACCGCCCGGGTGATCGCCCGCCACCGGACGGCGGGGCCGCTGCCCGCGACCGCGTCGTCGGCGGCGTCGACGGCGTCGCCCAGCGCGTCGTAGCTCTGCACGATCAGCGCGGTGAGCAGGTCGTCGCGGGTGGGGAAGTAGCGGTGCAGCGCCGAGGAGACCATCCCCAGCTCGCGGGACACGGCACGCATCGACAGCGCCGCGGCCCCGGTCACGGCGAGCTGCCGGCGGGCGGACGCGGTGATCTCGGAGACCAGCTCGGCCCGGGCGCGCTCGCGGGCGGTGCGGGAGGCGTTCATCGCTGCACGGTAGACCATTGATCCGAGTGACGAGCGGCGTGCTCGGAAAAGAGCAATGCTCTTGTCAGTGGCAGGCGATCGCGAGAGCATTGCTCTCATGACTGAGGTGGAGACTCCGACGGCCGGTGTCCGGAACGGCGCCACGGCGCTCGGCGTGGCGGGGGTGGCGTTCGTGGCCTATCCCGCGTCCCGCCCGTACGTCGACGGGCCCTCGGTATGGGTCGCCCCGCTCTGGATCCCGTCGCACCTGCTCGGGGTGCTCGCGTTCGCGCTGCTCGTTCCCGGGCTCGCGGCACTGTGGTCCGCGCACCGCGGCACGCCGGGCGAACGCGCGGCGTGGTCCGGGCTGCTGACGGCCGGGGCGGGGGTCGCGCTCGTGCTGCCGTACTACGGCGCCGAGTCCTTCGCGCTCGCCGAGCTCGGCCGGCCGGGGACCGGTGTCCCGCCGGCGACGGTCGACGCGCTCGCCGAGGGGATCCGGATGGGGCCGTACGCGGTGACCACGTTCGCGGCCGGGCTGGCGGCCCTCGCCGTGGCCGGCGTCGCGGTCGCCGTCGCTCTGCGGCGGGGCGGGGTGCTGCCGCCCGCCGCCGGGCTGGTGTTCGCGATCGGCCTGGTGCTCTACCTGCCGCAGTTCTTCGCGCCGCCGGCGCTCCGGATCGCGCACGGGGCCCTGCTCGCGGCGGGGTGCCTGCTGCTCGCCGTCGTCCTCCACCGGGCGGCCGCGGGCCGGGACGCCGTCCTCCCGTCCCGCGGGTAGCGACGCCGGCGTCGGCCCCGTTGCGCCGCCCGGCCGGCCGCGGTGCCGTTGCTCCTGCCGTCGGCCGCCCGGCCTCAGTTCGGGTAGAGCGCCGTGGTCGCGGCCAGGTGCGGCTCCCACTCCGGCATCGGCGCACCGGCGAGGGTCGCGGCGAGCCGGTCCAGGTACCAGTGCCAGCCGGACCCGGTGTCGGCGGCGGAGGCCCCGTCCGGCAGCGGCTGGCGGAACTCCAGCACGGTGCCACCGTCCGCGGTGGAGGTCAGGTCGACGGCGAGCTCCCACGGCGGGCCGGCGTCCGGGACCTCGATCGTGACCGCCAGCCGGTGCGGCGGCTCGCACGCGGTGATCCGGGCGGTCTCGGGTGGCCCGCCGCCGTCCTCCGCGCTGGTCATGGTGAGGGCGATGGTCCCGCCCGGACGCGCGTCGCCGGTCCACGAGGCGAACCACCGGGCGCACCGTGCGGGGTCGGTGACCGCGGCCCAGACCTCGTCGACGGGGTCGGGGAACTCCCGCCGGAACGCGAGCTCCCGCCGTCCGTCGGGCCGGGTGTGGACGGTGCCGCCCGGCCCCGGGGCAGCGGCCGCGGGATCGGGTCGATCGTTCATTCCGGACTCCTCGGGGACGGGGTGCGCCGCTCCCGGCGGCCGCGGGCCAGTTCGGTGCCGAGCGCGTCGAGCCGCTGCGACCAGAAGCCGCGCACATCGGCCAGCCACTGTCCGGCCTCGTCCACACCGGACGGGTCGACCGCGTAGATGCGGCGGGTCCCCTCCGGTCGGACCGTGGCGAAGCCGTTCTCCCGCAACACCTTCAGCTGTTGCGAGACGGCCGGCTGGGAGATCCCGAACTCGGCGCGGACGACTTCGGTGACCTGCCCCGCGGTCCGTTCGCCGCCGGCCAGGAGCTCGAGGATCCGGCGCCGGACCGGATCGCCCAGCACGTCGAGCGCATGCACGTCGCGAGTCTATATAAGCAGAGACAGATATAGCAATCGGCTGGACGGATCAGGAAGCCGCCTCTATGGTTCATTACATGACTAATGAACCACTGCACTACCGCAGTGAGTGGTCGTCGTGAACGACGACGGCCGCCCGCTGTTCGTGCAGATCGCCGAGGAGATCTCCTCGGCGGTGGTGGACGGGACCTACCCCGAGGAGGCCCAGGTCCCGTCCAGCAACGAGCTCGCCGCGTTCCACCGGATCAACCCGGCGACCGCGGCCAAGGGGCTGAACCAGCTGGTCAGCGAGGGTGTCCTCTACAAGAGACGGGGAATCGGGATGTTCGTCGCCCAGGGAGCGCGCGCCCGGCTGCTGGAGAGCCGGCGGGAGGACTTCGCCCGCCAGTTCGTCGGTCCGCTGGTCACCGAGGCCCGCAAGATCGGGATCGATCCGGAGCAGCTGAAGAAGATGATCGACGTCTGGGGGGACGACCGATGAGCGTGATCGCCATGCACGGCGTCACGAAGCGATACGGCGACGTGACCGCGCTCGACGACGTGAGCTTCGCGCTGGACGAGAACCGGATCCACGGTCTGCTCGGCCGCAACGGCGCCGGCAAGACCACCGCGATGCAGATCCTCACCGCGCAGAACTTCGCGACGTCCGGCCGGGCCGAGATCTTCGGCGAGCAGCCCTACGAGAACGCCCGGGTACTGGCCCGCACCTGCTTCATCCGCGAGTCGCTGCGCTACCCGGACGAGTACAAGGTCCGGCACGCGCTGAAGGCCGCGGCGATGGTCTACCCGCACTGGGACCAGGGCTTCGCCGACCAGCTCGTCGAGGAGTTCGCGCTCCCGCTGACCCGGTCGTCCAAGAAGCTCTCCCGCGGTCAGCAGTCCGCGATCGGCGTGATCATCGGACTGGCCTCGCGGGCGCCACTGACCTTCTTCGACGAGCCCTACCTGGGTCTCGACGCCGTCGCCCGCCAGATCTTCTACGACCGGCTGCTCGCCGACTTCGCCGAGCACCCGCGCACCGTGGTGCTGTCCACCCACCTGATCGACGAGGTGTCCGACCTGATCGAGCACGTCGTGCTGATCGACCAGGGCCGGGTGCTCATCGACGAGGACGCCGATGCGCTGCGCGGCCGCGCGGTGAGCGTCACCGGGCCGGCCGACTCCGTGGAGCGGTTCGCCCGCGGTCACACCGAGCTGCACCGCGAGCAGCTGGGCGGGTTCCTGCGGGTCACCCTCTCCGGCGCCGTGCCGGAGACCCGCGAGCCGAGCCTGCAGTTCGAGCCCGTCTCGCTGCAGCAGCTCGTCGTCCGCACCACCCAGCGCAACGTCTCCGGCAGCCGTACCGACCGGGAGGTCCTGTCATGAGCACCCGCATCGACACCGTGCGATCGACGGATACCGCACTCCCGAACCGGGTGCTCACCGTGATCCGGATGAACTCGGTGGACTCGGTCAACCGGGTCGGCGGGCCCTGGCTGATCCTCGCCGCGATCTTCGTGGTGAACCTCGCGATCTGGTGGGCGATCCGGGCCAACGTCGATGACCCCGGTGCCGGCACCACGGGCGCGCTCTCCGCGCTGTTCATCATCGTCGGCTCGATGTACCTGGTGACGATGACCCAGGTCATGCCGTTCGCGATCAGCCTGGGGCTGACCCGGCGGCACTTCTACCTCGGCGTCTCGGTACTGCTCGCGCTGGAGACCCTGCTGCACGCGGTCGTGCTGACGGCGATGCTCGGCATCGAGCGGATGACCGGCGGCTGGGGGGTCGGCACGAACTTCTTCTCGATGACCTTCATGCCCGAGCAGGGCCCGGTGCTGCAGGTCCTGACCTACTGGGGCCCCCTGCTGACCTTCGGGTTCGTGTTCCTCGCGCTCGGCGCGGTGTTCCGCCGCTGGGGTCAGATCGGGATCTGGACGATCGCGCTGGCCCTGTTGCTGGTCGTCGGCGCGATCGTGTTCGCCCTCACCTGGCAGTCCGCGTGGCCGGCCTTCGGCCGGTTCTTCGTCGAGACCCCGGTGCCGCTCCTGCTGGCCGGCTACCCGCTGATCCTCGGCGCGGTCGCCGCCGTGGGCGGGTACCTCGTGATCCGCCGCGCACGGCTCTGAGTTCCCGGCCGGGACCGGGGAGCCCCGGCCGATCCCGCGATCCGCTCCTCCGGTGCCCATGGGGGGTGCACCGGAGGAGCGGATCCATATGTTGATCCACGGAACGCGCGTCAGTATGCGTCCGGCCACGGAGGCCGGGCCCACCTTCACGGCCGTACGACGACCTTCACCTGCTCCGGGCCCGGAGCGAGCGCCTCGCCGACGTGGTCGAGGTCGACGTGCCCGGTGACCAGCCGGTCCAGGTCGACGGCGCCGGAGGCGGCCAGCCGGACCGCGGACGGCCACGTCCCCGCGTAGCGGAACGTGCCGGTCAGCGTGATCTCGCGGCCCTGCAACGCCGACACCGGCAGCGTCATCTCGTCGGCCCCCATCCCGACCAGCACGGCCCGCCCGCCCGGGGCGATCGCCGCGAGCCCGGCGAGCACCGCGGGCGGCGCGCCGGAACAGTCGACGAACGCGTCCACCCCGGCCCCGGAGAGGTCGTCGGCGGCCGGGTCGCGCACGGCCGTCGCCCCGAAGTCGCGGGCCGCCTCGCGGCGTCCCGGGTCGGGGTCGCTGACCAGGACCTCCGCCGCGCCCTGCACCGCCGCGACCTGGGCGACCAGCAGCCCGATCGGGCCGGCCCCGGCCACCAGCACCCGGGACCCGATCCCGGTGCCGGCCTTGCGGTGCGCCCAGAGCGCCACCGACAGCGGTTCCAGCAGCGCGGCGGCGTCGTCGGAGACGTGCTCGGGCACCGGGTGGGCGAAGTCGTCGGCGATCACGACGTACTCGGCGAAGGCGCCGTCCACCGGCGGCGTCGCGAAGAACGCGATGTCCGGGCAGAGGTTGTAGGCGCCGGTGTGGCAGTACCGGCACCGCCGGCAGGGCACCCCGGGTTCGAGCGAGACCCGCTGCCCGATCCGGGACGCGTCCACGCCCGGTCCGGTGTCGACGATCCGGCCGGACGGCTCGTGGCCCAGCACCAGCGGCTCGCGGACCACGAACGGCCCGATCCGGCCGTGCCGGAAGTAGTGCACGTCCGAGCCGCAGGGTGCCGACCGCGGCGATCCGGACGAGCACCTCGCCCGCTCCGGGCCGGGGTGTCGCGCGCTCCTCGACCACCAGCTCGCCGGCGGCGCGCAGCACGCTGCACCGCATCGATTCGGGCACCTCGGCAGCAACGACCATGGCGCGACCGTGCCACGGGTGGGTGCGCGGCGCGTCGCCGGGCTCGCCACGACCGCCGCACCGGGCCAGGCTGGCACCGTGAGCGCGACGACGGTGCCGCCGGACCCCGGCCGGTCACGCACGCTCGGCGCGCCGGCGGGACCGGGTACGGACGGGCCCGTGACGGCGCGGCAGCGCACCGTCGATCATGGTTGACGGCAACGAAGGAACATCGCGACGGCGAATCGGACGAGGAGAAGAGCACCGATGGGCTCGGGCATCGAACGACCGGCGGTCACCGGCTTCCACCACGTGTCGGCGGTCGTGTCCGACGTCGAGTCCAGCGCGACCTGGTACCAGCGGGTGCTCGGGTTGCAACGGCTGCCGATGACCTTCCCGCACCACGACGCCGGCGGCGGGGATCCGGACAAGGCCGCGCTGCTGCTCGACTCCGCGACCGGGGTGATGATCGAGCTGCACGCCCCGGCCGGCGGCGACGCCGGCACGGTCCGCGGCGCGCTGGACCACCTGGCCTTCGGGGTCTCCGACCGGGACACCCTGGACCACTGGGCGGCCTGGCTGGACACGCTCTCGGTCCCGCACGATGGCGTCGTCGACCGGGACGACCCCACCTCCTACGCGACCCTGGAGTTCCGCGACCCGGACGGGATCGCACTGGAGTTCATCCACTTCCCCGGCCGGGCCCGCGGCTGACCCGGATCCGTCAGGGGTCGACGCAGACCAGACCCCACGGGCGGTCGTCGGCGCGGGTCATGACGACCGTGGCCCGGCGCGACCCGCGCCCGCGCAGCTTCCGGGCGATCGCGTCGACGTCGCCGGCGAGGCCGCGGCGCCGCACGTCCACGGCGCCGACGTCGAGTTCGCGCAGCAGCCGCGGCAGCCGCTTCTGGTCCCACGGCCGTGAGTCGATCACCCGCAGTGTCCGGGCGAACGGCGAGGGCTCCGGCCGGTCGCCGGCGGTGAGGAACGCGATCCGCGGGTCGATCCGGGTGGTGCCGCTGCGTACCGCGAGCGCCGACACCAGCCCGGCCCGGGTGACGGTCGGGTTCGGGTCGAGCAGCCAGGCCCCGGACTCGGTGACCGGGATGCCGGTGTCGCCGTCGGCCGGATCCGGCTCGCCGGCGAGGGTGTGCGCGGTGCCGTCCGGGTCGAGGACGGTGGCCCGGGCGCGGGCGGTCGCGAGCGCCGGTGACCAGATCGCGGACTCCTTGATCTCCCGCCCCAGCGCCAGGAACTCGATCTCCCAGCCGGGCGGCACCAGGTCTCGGTCGATGCCCGGTGCCGCCTTGATCCCGACCGCGGGCACCCGGCCGGTCAGCCCGAGACACCAGTCGAGCGGAGGCTCCGAGTCGCCGGTCCGCATCCGGCCGCCCGAGGTGCGCCGGGCCGGGTCCACGAACACGCCGTCCACACCGGACAGGTCGGCGTCCCGGACGTCGCCGCCGACGGTGCGGCCCCGCCCGTCGTACACGGCGGCGTTGCGCTCGGCCATCCAGCGGTGCACCGGGTCCCGGTCGACCCCGGTGACCTCGTGCCCGCCGGCCAGCGCGAGCAGGTCGCCGCCGATCCCGCAGCACAGGTCGGCGAGCCGGCCGAGCCCGGCGTAGCGGGCCGCCCGGTGCCGGGCCACCACCTCCGACGACGCCTGCTCCAGCCCTTCCCGGGTGAACCACATCGACGACGCGCGGGAGAACTTCGCCGCCGCCCGGTCGCGCAGCCCGGCCTGAGCCATCGCGTCGGCGACGAGGTCGGCGTCGTGCTCGCGGCGCAGCGCGGTGCCGAGGCGCAGCGCGGCGTCACCGGACCGGTCCGCACCGGCGAGCCGGCCGAGCAGCGCGGTCCCCTCCGGCCCCGCGAGCCGGTCCAGCCGCTCGAGCTGCCCTCCGGTGTCGTCCACGCCGTCCAGCCTGGCGGACGAGGGTCGACCGGGCGCCCAGGGGGGTTCTGGTACGGGCGTACCGTCACCCCGGTTCCGGGACCCAGCGGAGGAGGACGGGTGGTCGAGCACGACGCGGGGGCCGCCGGCGCGTCGGGTGAGCGTCGCAGTCGCCGCGCGGCCGGTGCGCTGCCACGCGAGATCCACGTCCTGGTCGGGTCGGCGTTCGCGATCGCCATCGGGTTCGGGATCGTCGCGCCGGTGCTGCCGGCGTTCGTCCGCTCCTTCGACGTCGGCATCACCGCGGCATCCGCGGTGATCAGCGTCTTCGCCTTCTCCCGGCTGGTGTTCGCGCCGATCTCGGGGTCGGTGGTGGGCCGCTTCGGCGAGCTGCCCGTGTTCGTGTGGGGCCTGGCCGTGGTCGCGGTGACCACCGCGGGCCTGGCGTTCGCGACGGCGTACTGGCAGCTGATCGCGTTGCGGCTGGTGGCCGGGATCGGCTCGACGATGTTCACCGTCTCGGCGATGTCGCTGCTGGTCCGGCTGGCCCCGCCGCACCTGCGGGGGCGGGCGACGAGCGTGTGGGCGACCGGGTTCCTGCTGGGCAACGTCGCGGGACCGCTGCTCGGCGGGGTGCTCGTGACGATCGACGTCCGGGCGCCGTTCCTGACCTACGCCGGGCTGCTCGTGCTGGTCCTGGTGATCGGCGGGCGGATGCTGCGCCGGCCCGAGGGCGACGCCCCCGACGACGGCCCGGCCCCGCGGACCCGGTTCCGCGACGCCCTGCGGCACCCCGCCTACCGCGCGTCGCTGATCGGGAACTTCGCCAACGGCTGGACGGTCTTCGGGGTGCGGATCGCGCTCGTGCCGCTGGTCGTGGTGGAGGCGCTGGGACGGGAGGACGCATTCGGCGGGATCGCGCTGTCGGTGTTCGCCGCCGGCAACGCTGCGACGCTGGTTCTGGGCGGCCGGATCGCGGACCGTTCGGGGCGGCGCCCGCCGCTGATCGTCGGGCTCGTGGTGGCCGGACTCTCGACGGCGGTGCTCGGGTACGCGTCCGACCCGTGGCTGTTCCTGCTGCTCTCGCTGGTCGCCGGACTCGGCGGCGGACTGATGAACCCGCCGCTCAACGCCGCGGTCGCCGACGTGATCGGCGCGCGCGGTCGCGGCGGGTCGGTGCTGGCCGGGTTCCAGATGTCCGCCGACCTCGGCGCGATCATCGGGCCGGTCCTCGCCGGGATGATCGCCGAGGGCCTCGGCTACGGCCCGGCCTTCGCCGTCACCGGGGCGTTGATGCTGGTGGCAGCCCTGGTGTGGCTCCGCGCGCCGGAGACCCTGCCCGGCCGGGCCACCGCCCCGCGCTGAGCGCCGCAGGCACCCGGTCGGGCGGCCCCACGGGGCTCACCACCGTCACCGCCGCCACCGGTGTCTCCGCCGTCCCGCCGTGCACACCGCGCACGAGGTGCGGTGACGTGGCCCCACGCAACGGGTGACGCCTGTCCGGGTGTGGTCACCCCACCGTCGGGTGGCTTCCGTGGTCGGGTGACCGAACCGGCACCTAGCGTCCGCAATATCGGACAAGCCGGACACGGACGGGGCGGGAACGAGTCGATGAGACGCGGACTGGCACGACGCACGGTGATGGGCGCGACGGCGGTGGTGACGGCGAGTGTTCTCGCCTTCACCGGGAACGGGCTCGCCGTCACCGGCGGGGCGACCCACGACGCGGCGGGCGCACCCGCGGTGACCGCCGGTCCGGAGCCGGCGACGGCGGGCACGGCACGCGCCGTGTCCACGGCGACGGACGCGGAGGTCGATCCGTCCACCAACGGGTCGGCCTCGACGGAGAGCGGTTCGAGCGCGACCGGGAGCATGCCGCCGCCGGCCGCGGTGCGGGAGTCGTCGTTCGCCGCCGGGGGACCGGGCGGGCCGGTCGTGGAGCGGGACGGGTCCGGCCCGGCCCCGGGCGACGGAGCCCGGTCCTCGACCGGGCAGCCGGGTTCCGACGGCCCGGTCGGTGCGGTCGACCCGGCGGACCCGGGCGAGCGGTCGGGCGGGACGGATCCGGCCGATCCGGCCGATCCGGAGGACCGGACCGGTCCCGGTGAGCCCGCGGCCGACCCGGACGCCGTTCCGGCGGACCCGGCTGACCCGGTCACCCCCGGGGATCCGGCCGACACGCCGGATCCGGCCGACGCTGCGGATCCGGCCGACCCCGCGGAGAAAACCGACCCGGTGGACCCCGCCGACCCGGTCGGCCCCGCCGATCCGGTCGATCCGGCTGATCCGGCCGATCCGGCTGATTCGGCTGATTCGGCGGAGCCCGCGGCCGACCCGGCCGACGAGCCCGGCTCCGACCCCTTCGGACCGGCGGACGGTCCCGCCGCGGGCGAGGACCCGGACGCCGGCCCCGGCACCGACGACCCCGCAGGGAGTCCCGCCCAGGATCCGGCCGACACGGACCCAGCGGATACGGACCCGGCCGACGAGCCCTCCGCCGGACCCGACCCCCAGGACGTGCCGGCCCCGGACGCCGACACCGCCGCGGAGCGGCACTCCTGGGGCACCCCGTTGCCGGCGTCGGACGAGTTCGACTACGTCGGTCCGCCGGATCCCGAGCGCTGGAGCACGGCCGGCGAGTGCTGGGAGGGGCACGCCGGCAACGGCGGCCGCTGCGCGAGCCGGTCCACGGTGGACGGTGAGAAGCTCGTCCAGACGGGCCTGGAGAACGGCGACTCGGCGTGGGTCGCGTCCCGGTTCAACCAGCAGTACGGCCGCTGGGAGGCCCGCGTCCGCTCACAGGCCGACGGTCCGGAGAACGGCCGCCCCTATCACCCGCTGCTGATCATCTGGCCGGAGTCGAACCGCTGGCCCGAGGACGGTGAGTACGACTTCCTGGAGAACATGCGGCCCGGCGACGACTGCGTCCAGGCGTTCATCCACTACCCGCACGACCGGGGGCGGGTGCAGCAGGAGCACGTCCGTGAGTCCGACTGCGGGGAACCGCTGACCGAGTGGCACAACATCGGCTTCGAGTGGACCCCGGACCACGTGAAGGGCTTCATCGACGGTGAGGAGTGGTTCAGCTTCTCCGGTGGTTCCTCGAGCACCCGGCAGAACATCCAGGACATGCCCAGCGGGCACCTGACGATCCAGCTGGACAACTTCCACGGCGGGAACATGCAGCCCGCCACCTACGAGATCGACTGGGTCCGGATCTACGACCTGGACGACGACTGATTGCGAGGGTGTAGCGCCGAGCGGCCCGGGCGCGAGATCAAGATATGGACATCGTCGTCCCGGGCCGACGCGCCGCGACCTGGCTGCTCGCCGCCGTGGTCGCGGCGCAGGTCACCGTCCCCGCGATCGGCCTGATCACCACGGATCCGCCGCGGAAGCACGTGCTGTTCACCGGCGAGGAGCCGGTCGGCCGAGCCGCCGGCGGCCGGCATCGCGCGCTGGCGGTCCGGTCACGACCCGGGTCGTGACCGGACCGCTCCGGCGGGCTCAGGACGTCTCGACGCCCATCGCGCGGGCGAGCCGCAGGTGCGGCTCCGCCTCGGCGTGCTGCGACCGCCGCTGCAGGGTGCGTCCCAGCAGCAGGTGCGCGTAGCCGTCGGACGGGGTGAGCTCGAGCAGGCTGCGCAACTCCGACTCGGCCGGGCCCAGCCGGGCCGAGTGGTAGTAGGCCCGGGCCAGCAGCAGCCGGACCGCTCCGGCCTCGGGCCGGTCGTCCCGCAGCTCCTCCAGCACCCGCGCGGCCGCCAGGTGGTCACCCAGGTCGAACAGGTAGGACGCGCGCTCCCAGCGCTCGGCCGGCTCCGCCGCGTCGCCGGTGCTCCAGGGCGGCGTGTACGTGGTCATCGTTCCGACCTCCCACCATCTCGTTGACGTGTCATCTACACCCCTCGCAACCGGCGAGCGCCGTGGTTCATTCCCCGGGGATCGAGTGGCCCCGATGCCGGTCTCGGCAACGTCACAGCCATCTCAGTGTCATCACAGCGATCAAGCCGCATCATGGGTTTCATGGCGACGAACCCCGACGGACCGACCTGGGTGGGCGAGCACGACCGGCTCGCCCCGGTACGCGACCTCGCGGTCGACCCCCGGTTCGGTGCGGCCCGCCTCCTGGTCACCGTCGACGGCACCCCGCAGGGGCAGGTCACCGTCCCGCTGCGGGACGGCCGCGCCTCCGCCGCGGAGCTGCGGGCCGCCGCCACCTCGCTCGGGCCGGTCGGCGCAGTGCGGCAGGCCCCCGTCGCCGCCGACCCGGTCACCGTCGTGATCGCGACGCGGAACCGTCCCGAGTCGCTGGCCCGCTGCCTGCGCGCCGTGCTCGCCTCCGACCACCCCGCGCTGTCGGTCATCGTCGTGGACAACGACCCGGACGACGAGCGCACCGAGCGCGCGGTCGCCGCCGCGGACTCGCCCCGGGTCCGCTACGTCCGGGAGTCCCGGCGCGGCGCGTCCATCGGGCGCAACCGCGGGCTGGCCGAGGCCCGGACCGAGATCGTGGCGTTCACCGACGACGACACCGAGGTCGACCCCGCCTGGGCCTCCCGCCTCGCCGGCGCCTTCGCCGCCGACCCCGAGCTGGCCTGCGTCTCCGGCCCGGTCCTGGCCGCCCGCCTGGGTAGCCCCGAGGAGCGCGCCGCGGACGTCGCGCTGGCCTGGAACAAGGGCTTCGCCCCGCGCCGGTTCACCCTCGACAACCCGCCCGAGGACTCGCCGATCTTCCCGTTCGCGCCCGGCCTGTTCGGCATCGGCGCGAACCTGGCCGTGCGCGCCGCCGCCGCCCGCGCCGCCGGCGGCTTCGACGAGGCGATGGGCCCGGGCACCCCCACGCACGGCGGTGAGGACTGCGAGTTCCTCGTCCGGATGATCCTCGGCGGGTACGTGCTGGGCTACGCCCCGGGTGCCTACCTGTGGCACCACCACCGTCCCGACCAGGACGCGTTGAACGCGCAGCTCGAGGGCTACGCGGTCGGGCTCGGCAGCTTCCTCGCCAAGGTCGCGATGTCACGGCAGGGCCGGAGCGCGGCGCTGCGCCGGCTGCCCGCGGCGGTCGCACGGCTGCGGCACATCTCCGAGCGCGAGGCCGGGGCGGGCGACGCCATGCCCGAGGCCGGCGCGCTGCAGCGCGGGACCCGCCTGATGCGCGGTGGCCTCGCTTACCTGCGCCGCAGCGTCGAGGTGCGCCGCGACGGCGGAGCGGTGCCGCCGATCCTGCTCCCCGAGCGGTCCAGCACGGTCCCGGCACACATCCGGCGTGCCGCGGCCGCCGGGCGTGCGGCCGCAGCGGGCGTCGAGGCCGATCTGGCGCTCCCCGGGCCGCGCACGGACCCGGCTCCGGACGGCGACCCGGGCCGCCGGATCGGCGTCTGACGGGCGCGACCGCCGGCACGGCGCGATCGCCTTCACAGCTCCGCCGTCTTCACCTCGTCGTGATGAACGGTTAGCCTGACCTGAGTTCTGGTGAGGGAGGGCTGATGTCGCTGCGTCTGCCGGCCGGCAGCATCACGGTGCTGCTGGGCCCGTCCGTGGAACGCCGCCGGTTGATGAACCGGCTCGACGACGCCACGGGCCGCGGATCGGACGGTCGCGGCGCCGTCGTGCGGCGGCTCGGGGCGCGGGTCGCCGACGGGCTCGCCGACCGGATGCGCACAGTCGCGACGGCGCGGTCGGAGCCGACCGGGATGGTGCTGGCCGACCGCCTGACCGACGGGCTCGACGCGAGCGGCCGGCGCTGCGTGCTGGGAGCGTTGCGCGAGGTGGCCGCGAGCGGGGTCGCCGTCCTGGTGGACGACGTCGACCCGGTCGCGGCGCTCGCCATCGCGGACGGCGCGCTGCGCGTCGACGAGCGGGGCGGCATCCACCCCGAGGGTGTCTCGGAGCCGGCCTACCTGGCTTCGTAGGTCAGGCAGTCCGCGGCGTCGGCGCCCTGGCCGATGTTCACCGACGACGCGGTGCACTCCAGCTTCTCGTTGTAGCGACAGTCCGCGCGGTGACAGGCGCCGACGAGACCCCCGCGGTCCGTCCCGCCGCGGAACGAGATCTCCACGAAGGTGCCGCAGTGGGCGTGGTCCCCGGAGATCGTGATCGCACCGGCGTGGCAGCCGGAGTCCTCGTTGTAGGAGCAGCTCGTCGCGGAGCACTGCTGAACCTGGGGCAAGTCCTGGGCCGTGGTCATGCGGCACAGCGTGTCGGGGGCGGCCTGCGGTTGCCAGCCAACACAGGCTCGCCTGACCGGCGGTGCGGTCGACCTGAATCCCGGCCGGTAGCTGCGGGGATCCCGCCCGAAACCGCGATCTGGTGTGGCGTGGGTCACGCGAAGATGCCGCTGTTCGGGTGACCCCGCGGTCGCCGGGACGTGGGCCGCCGGGCAGGCTGCGGGGGAGGAGTCCGGTGTGGAGGATGAGGCGTGGACAACGATCTGATGACCCGGCTGATCCGGTACGCCGACTTGACCGCCTGGCCGGCGTTCGCGGCGTTCGGTGTCCGCGAGGCGGAGATCGACCGGCTGCTCGTGGTGACCGCCGGGCTGGAGCCGTCCGCGGCGCGGGAGGCCCGCGCGGAGCTGGCCGGCCGGGTCCGGGCCGCCGCGGGGGCACTGGTCTCCGAGCGCCCGGTCGCCGCGGGGCTCTCCCGGCTGGGACCGCGGCCCGGCGAGCGGCTGGTCGTCGTGGGTGACTCGATCTCGGCGGACCGGCTGAGCTGGGCACGGCTGCTGGCCGAGCTGGTGCCGCGGGTGGAGCCGGAGGCGTCGGTCGAGGTGCTCGCGCTCAGCGGCCGGACCAGCAGCGAGGCCCTCGCCCTCGGGCCGGTGCTCGTCTCCCGGGTCCCGACCCAGGTGCTGGTCATGATCGGGACCAACGACATCCGCCGGGAGGGCGCGACGACCGGGGTCCGGATGGTCTCGGCGGCCGAGACCGGGCGGAACCTGCGGGCGCTGCGGCTGCTGCTGGAGACCGAGACGGGTGCGAAGGTCCGGTTCATCGTGCCGCCGCCGATCGACCCCGGACGGGTCGGGCTCACCCGCGAGCTGACCGGCGAGTGGTGGGACGCCGCGGACCTGCCGGAGCTGCTGGCGACCGTGCGCGAGGTCGACCCGGAGGCGATCGACCTGGCCGGGATGCCGGTCGGCCCGGACTTCTGGGAGGACGACGGCCTGCATCCGAGCCCGGTCGGTCAGGTCGCGATCCTCCGCGCGGTGCTGGCTCTCATCTGAGCTCCCCCAGCGCCGCGCGGGTCGCGGCCGCGATGGCGTCCTCGCCGCGGTCGTCGTCCGGATCCCCGGTCGGGACGGTGAACACCGCCAGCGCCACCGGCGCTCCGTCCGCCGGGTACAGCACGCCGGCGTCGTTGCGCTCGCCCGCGGAGCCGGACCCGGTCTTCTCCCCGACCTCCCAGCCCGACGGCGCGCCGGCCCGGATCTGCCGGTCGCCGGTCGTGTTGGCGCGCAGCCAGCCGTCCAGGACGCCCCGCTCGGCCGGCGGCAGCGCGTCGCCGGTGACCAGCGCGCGCAGCGTGGCCGCCAGCGCGGCCGGCGTGCTGGTGTCGAGGTCGCCGTCGACGTCGTTCATCCCGGGTTCGATCCGGTCGGCCCGGGTCACCTCGTCGCCGAGCTCCCGCAGCCACGCCGTCAGCTCGGCCGGGCCGCCGGCCTCGCGCAGCAGCAGGTTGTGCGCGGTGTTGTCGGAGACCGTCACGGCCGCGTGGCAGAGCTCGGCGACCGTCATGCCCTCGGCCACCCGAGGGGTCGTCACGGGGGCGTAGGACAGCAGGTCGGCCGGGCCGTAGGCGACCCGCCGGTCGAGCAGTCCGGCGTCGCCCACGGAGCGGTGCAGCACGAACCCGGCCATCAGCGCCTTCATCACCGAGGCCATCAGGAACCGGTCGTCGGGCCGGTGCCCGACGGCGGCCCCGGAACCGGTGTCCAGCGCGACCACACCGATCCGGCGCGCGAAGTCCCGCTCGAGGTCGGCCATCGCCGGGATCGGCCCGGTCGTGGGGACGTCCGGCGCGGCGGGTCCCGCCTCCGGCGATGCGGGGGCGGAACAGCCGAGCAGGACGGCGCCGACGCCGGCGGAACCGAGGAGCAGGGAGCGGCGGGAGAGCGTCACGTCCGGTAGCGCATCAGATCCACTAGGGACGCTGACGCGCGGGGCGGACGAGGATCTCGCTGACGTCCACCTCCGGCGGCTGCCCGACGGCGTAGGCCACTGCGTCGGCGATCGCCTCCGGTCCGATCGCGTTCGCCCGGTAGGTCGTCATGGCCTCGCGCGCGCCGGGGTCGGAGATGTGCTCGGCCAGCTCGGAGGTGACGACGCCGGGAGACACCGTGGAGACCCGGATACCGGGCGGCGACTCCAGCCGCAGCCCCTCGGTGATCGCCCACGCCGCGTACTTGGTGCCGCAGTACACGGCGGCGGTCGGGCTGACCTGGTAGGCACCGACCGACGCCACGGTCACCACGTGCCCGCGGTCCTGGCGGGTGAAGTGCGGCAGCACCGCGCCGATGCCGTGCAGCAGCCCGCGGACGTTCACGTCGATCATGCGGTCCCACTCGTCGAGGCGCCCGGCGTCGAGTCGTGACAGCGGCATCACCCCGGCGTTGGCGACGAGCAGGTCGATCCGGCCGTGCCGCTCGACGATGTCGTCGACCGCGGCGCGCACGGCGCCGGCGTCGGTGACGTCCAGCTCGCACGGCTCGATCCGGCCCGGGCCCGGTGCGCCGGCGGCGAGCTCGGCGAGGCGGTCCGCGCGCCGGGCGGCGGCGACGACGCATCCGCCGTCCGCGGCCAGCCGGGTGGCGACGGCCCGGCCGATCCCGCTGCTGGCGCCGGTGACGAGGGCGACGGCGTGTCCGTTCGGGTTCGTGTTCGGCATGGATCCCATTCGACGCCGACGGCGGCGCGGCCGGGAGGCCACAGCGACCGGGGGAGTGGCGCACCCACCCTCCCGGTCGCGTCCCGCGGGAGGATGGGTGTCATGGCCCCGACGCCCCTCGGCGAGTACCTCCGCGCCCGGCGTGCGCAGGTCTCCCCTGGCGACGCCGGGCTGCCCGCGGGCAGCCGGCGACGGGTCGCGGGACTGCGGCGCGAGGAGGTCGCGCTGCTCGCCGGGATGAGCGCCGACTACTACGTCCGGCTCGAGCAGGGCCGCGAACGGAACCCGTCGGTCCAGGTCCTGGACGCGCTCGCGGACGTCCTGCGGCTCGACCACGACGCCCGTGACCACCTGCTGCGCCTCGCCGGCGCGGTGCCGCGACGACGCCGCAGCGGCAGCCGCGAACGGGTCGACCCGCAGCTGCGGATGCTGCTCGACGCCTGGGCCGGCCAACCGGCGATCGTCCTCGGCCGGGCCTACGACGTCCTCGCCGCGAACGCCCTGGGCGGCGCGCTCCTCGACCTGCTCCCGGCCGGGGTCAACCTGCTGGAACGGGTGTTCTGCGACCCGGCGGCCCGCAGCTTCTACGCGGACTGGGACGCCGCCGCCCGGGACGCCACGGCCGGGTTCCGGCTGCGGCACGGCGAGGCCCCGGACGACCCGCGGGTCCGCGCGGTGCTCGACGACGTGCGCGAGCGCAGCCCCGAGTTCGCGCGGCTGTGGGCACGGCACGACGCCCGGGGGAAGGCCGCCGGGACCAAGCGGCTGGTGCACCCGGCGGTCGGCGAGCTGGACCTGCGGATGGAGACCTTCGACGTCCGGTCCGCGCCCGGCCAGGAACTCGTCGTCTACCACGCCGAACCGGGGTCGGACACCGCGCGGAACCTGGCCCTGCTGGGCACCCTCGCGGCTGACGCCACCCGTGAGTGGTTGTCGCGGTCCTGACCGCGACAACCACTCACGGGCGGAGCCACTCCCGGGCGGCGGCGACCAGGGCGGCGACCCCGGTCGACAGCGTCGGCTCGATCACCGGCGCGAACCGGGGCGAGTGGTTCGACGGCAGATCCGCGACGCGGTCCCGGATCTCGTCCACGGTGCTCGCCCCGGCGAACACCGCCGGGTCGCCCCCGCCGAGCAGCCAGTACACGCAGGGCGCGCCGGCCGCGGTGGCGAACGCGCCGACGTCCTCGCTGCCGGTGACCGGACCGGGGTCGACGACCGGTAGCGGTGTGGCCGTCGCGAGCGCGGCCCGGGTGCGCTCGACGGCCGCGGCGTCGTTCACCACCGGCGGGAACGTCTCGACGACCCGGACCTCGGGGTCGCGCGGGGCGCCCGCCGCGGCCGCCTCGCCGCGCACGATCCGCCTCACCGCGCCCAGCACCCGCTCCCGCACGGCCGGGGTGTAGGACCGCACGGTCAGGCCCAGCTCGGCGGACTCGGGGACGATGTTCTCCTTCGTCCCCGCCCGGAGCATCCCGACGCCGAGCACCGCGGTCTCGGTCGCCGCGACCTCCCGGGACACCACCGTGTGCAGCCGCAGTACGGTCGCCGCCGCGAGCAGGACCGGGTCCACCGTGGTCTCCGGGCGCGAGCCGTGCCCACCCGAGCCGTGCAGCGTGACCCGCACGGTGTCGCTGCCGGCGAACGCGGCCCCGGACGCGACCGCGAGCACCCCGGCGGGCAGCGGCGCGACGTGCTGGCCCAGCACGACGTCCGGCACCCCGAACCGATCCAGCAGGCCGTCGTCGAGCATCGCGTGCGCGCCACCGCCGATCTCCTCGGCGGGCTGGAACACCACCAGCAGCGTCCCGGTCCAAGTGTCCGGTGTGGACGCCAGCTCGGCGGCCGCGCCGGCCAGGCAGGTGACGTGCATGTCGTGCCCGCAGGCGTGCGCGACGGCGGTGTCCTCGCCGTCGCGGGCGGTCCCGCGCGCGGTGCTGGCGTAGTCCAGGCCGGTGTCCTCGGCGACCGGCAGGGCGTCCATGTCGGCGCGCAGCAGCGCCACCGGCCCCGTGCCGTTGCGCAGGACGCCCACCACCCCGGTCCCGCCGACGCCCTCGGTCACCTCGTAGCCCGCCGCACGCAACCGGCCGGCGGCGACGGCGGCGGTGCGGGTCTCGGCGAACGACAGCTCGGGGTGGCGGTGCAGGTCGCGGTAGAGCTCGGCGAGATCGGCGCTCACGCGGGCCGAACCTACCGCCCGCCGGGCCGATCTTCCGCCGATCGCGCGCACCAGTGCGGTCATCGCCCGAATGGTCTAGCGCAAACGCGGTGAGCGGAAATTGATCATCGAGCGTATATCCCCCATTCATACGACGTTCAGCAAGCTCTTATGCTCCGCTGACCCAAACGTGTCAGGGGGCAACCGTTGATCATCGACGACGCACAGCCGGTCCGGCCGTACGCGACGGCACCCCGGAGGACCGCGGCGCGCGAGCCCGGCCCCTGGCGCGGGCTGGCGGTGTTCGTCGTCGGCAGGGCCGTCGCGCACCTGCTCGACGAGGCGGTCGCCGGCATCGCCCGCGGCCTGGAGATCCTCGACGTCGTCGTGCTCGACGAGTCGCAGCGCGCCCGCGCCCGGGCCGTCCTGCCAGGCCTCGGGCGGATGCGGCCCGCCGGCGCTCTCGCCGTCGAGCCGTACGCGTTCGTGGTCGCGTGCGACGTCGGATCCCCCGCGCCGGCCGGGGACCGGGCGGTCGAGGCGCGCGTCGCCGCCGTCCTGCACCACACCGAGCAGCGACTGGTACGCCGTTTCCAGCCGCGTAGCCGGGTCGGTCTCGTGGACGTCCTGGCGGGTCCGGAACGGGCGCTGGTCCTGCTCGACACCCTCGACGACCCGTCCGTGCGCGAACGGCTGGAGCCGCGGGCGGCGGAGCTGACCCGGGTCTGTGCCGTCCCGTTCCCGGTCCTGCGGATGCTGGGCGGGACCTCGCCCGGCTTCCGGGCCCGGGTCGCGCTCGTCGACCACCCGCGGTTCGGCCCGGTGGTCTGCAAGGTTTTCCGGCCGGGGTCGGCCGAGGCCTTCGACCGCGAGCTGCGGGCCCGCCTCGACCTCGGCGACCTGCCGGAGGTCCCCGCCCTGCTGGAGCACGGGCCGAACTGGCTGCTGACGCCGTTCTACCGGGACTCCGGACGGCACCTCGTCCGGCGGCTGCCCGGCGAGCTCGCCCAGCTGCGGCCCTCGGTGGTGCGGACGTTGCTGCGGTTCTGCCACGACCTGCACGACCGCGGCCGGTTCGTGCTCGACCTGTCGCCGCACAACCTGCTGTGGGACCCGCGGGCCGGCCTGAAGGTGCTCGACCTCGAGTTCGTGTTCGACTACCCCGACCCCGCGCCGTCCTGGGACGACTGCTGGAGCCTGCGCGGGGTGCCCGGTGATTTCCGGGCCGCCACCGAGGGGGTCCCGGAGCTGATGTTCACTCGTGGGGTGGGCAACTCGGTGTTCCATCCGGCGGTGTCCGGCCTGCGCCGCCGGGAGCTGCTCGGTGCCGGCTCGCGCTGGGAGTCGGCCCGGCGGACGGCGACCCAGCTGGCGTGGTTCGGCGCACTGGGCACCGTCGGCCGGCTGCACCCCGCCCTGCGGGGACATCGGTGACCGACCCGGAGGCCACCCGTCCGATCCGGGCCGTCGAACCCGGAACGAACGGTCCGGAGAGGAACCTGACCGCCCGCACCGCACGCGGCTTCGCCTGGGCCTTCACCGGGACGGTCGGCCAGGCCGTGCTGCAGCTCGGCGCCACGATCGCGCTGGCCCGGCTGCTGACCCCCGACGAGTTCGGCGCGGCCGCGGCGGCGCTGCTCATCGTCGGGCTGACCCAGCTCGTCACCCAGCTCGGTGTCGCCGCCGCGCTGGTGCACCGCCGGGACCTGGGCGAGCGCGACGTCGCCGCGGCCTTCTGGTTCTCGGTGCTGGTGGCCGCGGTGTTCGCCGCGGTGCTGGCGCTGTCCGCGCCGGTGCTCAACGGCCTGGTCGGGCTGCCGGCCGACTCGGTCCTGCTGCCGCTGCTGTCGATCGCGCTGGTGCTCGCCGGGGCGACGGCGGTGCCGCTCGGCCTGCTGCAGCGTGACCTGCGGTTCCGGCCGATGGCGATGGTCGACCTGGTGGCGGCGGGTCCGGCGCTGATCGGCGTGAGCGTGGTGCTGGCCCTGGCCGGGTTCGGCGCGGCCGCGCTGGCGTTCGGCGAGATCGCCGCCGCGGCGGCGAAGTGCGTCGGCTACTTCGCCCTGACCCGCCCGAGCGTCGCCCTCGAGCGGCCGTCGGTGATGTGGGGCCGGCTGAAGCCACTGCTCGGCTACGGGGCCGGGTTCTCGATCGCCCAGCTCGGGAACTGGTTCGCGCTCAACGCCGACAAGCTCGTCGTCGCGAACCTGCTCGGCACCACGTCGCTGGGTTTCTACACCCGGGCCTACAACCTGCTCTCCGAGCCCGCGAACGTGATCGGCGGGGCCGCGGACAAGGCGCTGTTCCCGGCGATGGCCCGGGTCCGCGACGACGGCGAACGGCTGCGCGCCGCCTATGTCCGCAGCTCCAGCCTGGTCGCGCTGGCCACCATCCCGGCCGCGGTGCTGCTGTGCGTGCTGGCCCCGGAGGTCGTCGGCGTGCTGCTCGGCCCGCAGTGGGGCGAGGCCGTCCTGCTCGTGCAGGTGTTCGCGCTGGTGTTGCTGCCGCGCACGTCGTACAAGATCAGTACCTCGCTCACCCGGGCGACCGGTGCGGTCTACCGGGCGGCGTGGCGGCAGTGGCTCTACGCCGGATACGTCGTGGTCCTCTGCGTCACCGGGGCGCTGACCTGGGGGATCGCCGGCGTCGCGGTCGGGGCGTCGGTGGCGATCGTCGTGCACTTCCTGGTGATGCTGCAGTTCTCCGCCCGGGTCTCGCCGGGGCTGATGGGCGCGGTGCTGCGGATGTACCCCAAGCACCTGCCCGGGCTCGTCGTGACCGTGGCGGCGACCTGGGGGGTGGCGACGCTCGTGCGGCCGGTCGGGTCGGACCTGCTGACCCTGGCGGTGTCCGCCCTCGCGGGCGGCGCGGCGGCGCTGGGCGTGCTGGTGCTGATGCGGGCGCGGTTCGCCGAGGAGCTCGCGGTGGTGCGGACGTTGCGCGGCGGCGGGGCCGGCGGGAAGAAGCCCGCCACCGACGACCGTCCGACGACGCGGATCCGGCCGGCGCGCGGGTAGGTGCTCAGCCGCCGTAGTGGTAGCGGCACGCGGCGATGCGGACCTCGTCGCCGACGATCTTGTAGATCAGCCGGTGCTCGTCGGTGATCCGGCGGAACCAGTAGCCGCTGAAGCCGTACCTCAGCGGCTCCGGCTTGCCGATCCCGTCGTTGCCGTGGCGGACGACGTCGGTCAGCAGGCTGTTGATCCGCTTCAGGCCCTTCCGGTCCTGGGTCTGCCACCAGAGGTAGTCCGCCCAGGCGTGTTCGTCCCAGACGAGCTTCACTCCTCGTCCGGGTCGACGAGGTCACGGGTGGAGCCTCCGCCGTTCTCCAGGCGGTCGATCGAGGACAGCAGGCGCCGGGCGTTCTCCGGGCTGCGCAGCAGGTAGGCGGTCTCCTTGAGCGACTCGTAGTCGTCGAGGGCGATCATGACGACGGCCTCGTGACCGGCGCGGGTGATCACGACCTCCTCCCGGTCGTCGACCACGGAGCTCAGCGTCTCGGCGTACCGCGCGCGGGACTCGGTGTAGCTCATCGTCCGCATGAGCACCTCCTTCACGTACAGAAAAGCGTACGCGCTCCCCTGATCGAACGGCAACGTTCCGGCGCGCACGCCATTGACACGTCGTTTACCGCGGCGCAACCGGACACCGCGAACGGATTCCTAGATTCACGCCCATCGTGGACGCCGGGACGGTTCCGGCGCCCGTCGGCACGATCCTCAGGAGTCCCCCATGCCGTCCGGCCGTCTCGTCACCCCGTCCCGCCGGGACCTCTTCCGCCTCGCCGGACTCGGCGCGGGACTCGGCGCCGCGGGGATGGCCCTCTCGGCCTGCGGCTCCAGCGGGTCCGCCCCGGCCGAGGCGGAGGCCGGGCAGTTCGGCGACATCGCCGTCCAGCTGTCCTGGATCAAGAACATCGAGTTCGGCGGCGAGTACATGGCCGACTCCCGGGGCTACTACACCGAGGCCGGGTTCACCGGCGTCGACCTGGTCAGCGGCCCGGTGGACAGCGCGGACGCCCTCGTGCTGGCCGGCAACGTCGACATCGGCATCACCGCCCCGGACGCGACGGCCCGGTTCATCACCGAGCAGGGCGCCCCGCTGAAGGTCATCGGCAGCACGTTCCAGCGCAACCCGTTCTGCATCCTCTCGCTCGAGGACCAGACCCCGATCCGGACCCTCGAGGACCTGGCCGGCAAGCGGATCGGCATCCAGGCCGGGACCAACCAGCAGATCTTCGCCGGGCTGCTCGCCGCGAACGGGATCGACCCGTCGACGATCGAGCAGGTCGTGGTGCAGTACGAGCCGGCGCCGCTGATCGAGGGATCCGTCGACGGCTTCATGTCCTTCCTGACCAACGAGCCGTTCCTGGTGCAGGCCGACGGGCACACCCCGGTCACGCTGTCGTTCGCCGACAACGGCCTCCCGCTGACCTCGGAGGTCTTCACCGTCCTGCAGTCGACCATCGACGAGAACCGGGACATGCTCAAGGCGTTCCTGCTCGCCGAGATCCGCGGCTGGAACGACGCCGTCGCCGACCCCGCCGAGTCCGCGCGGCTCGCCGTCGAGGTCTACGGCAGCGACCTCGGTCTGGACATCCCCGGCCAGACCGAGCAGGCCGAGGCGCAGAACGAGCTGATCGTCACCGACGACACCCGGGCCAACGGGCTGTTCACCTCCACCCCCGAGGCGCTCGAGCGGGTCGTCGGCGCGATCGGCGACATGGGGATCACGATCACCGCCGAGGAGCTCTACGACCTGTCGCTGCTGCAGGAGGTCTACGAGGAGAACCCGGACCTGATCGTCTGAGGCCCGGCGGTCGAGGGTCGAAGCAGCAGCACCGCCGGCTAGAGGGGAACCCATGACCGAGACGGCGACCGGCCGGATCGCGACCATCGATCCGGCCGCACACCCCGGAGCCGCCACCGGGATCAACATCCAGGGCATGACCCGGACCTTCACGATGGGCCGGGACACCGTGCAGGCCCTGTCGGCGATCGACCTGGGCACCACCCAGGACTCGTTCCTGTCGCTGCTCGGTCCCTCGGGCTGCGGCAAGTCCACGATCCTGCGGATCCTCGCCGGGCTGGACACCCCGTCGTCCGGCGAGGCGTTGATCAACGGCCGGTCCACCCGGGAGATCCAGCGCGACCACCAGCTCGGCATCGCCTTCCAGGAGGCGGCGCTGCTGCCCTGGCGCAGCGTCACCTCCAACATCGCGCTGCCGCTGGAGGTCGCCGGGATCACCCCGGCTCAGGGGCTGATCGACGACCTGATCGCCCTGGTCGGGCTGACGGGGTTCGAGAAGGCCAAGCCGGCCCAGCTCTCCGGCGGCATGCGCCAGCGGGTGGCGATCGCCCGCTGCCTGGTGGTGCAGCCGACCGTCATGCTGCTCGACGAGCCGTTCGGCGCGCTGGACGACATGACCCGCCAGCGGCTGAACGTCGAGCTACTGCGGATCTGGACCGAGCGCCCGGCGACCACGCTGATGGTCACGCACGGCATCTCGGAGGCGGTGTTCCTGTCCGACGTCGTCGCGGTGATGAGCGCGCGCCCGGGGCGGATCGCGGAGGTCGTCGAGATCGACCTGCCCCGGCCGCGGACCCCGGACCTGATGCGCACGCCCGAGTTCCACGCCTACGTCGACCGGCTCTCGGAGATCCTCTTCGGCGGCGGGGCGCACGAGTGAGCACACGGCTGACCACCCGCCTCGGCGGGCTGGTCGGAGTGCTGGTGATCCTCGCGGTCTGGTGGCTCGCGTCGGTCACGCTGTTCACCGGCAGCGGCACCATCCCCACCCCGGGCGCGGTGCTCGCCGAGATGGCCTCGCCCGAGCGGTGGGCCTCGACGCTGCGCAACTCGGTCTCGACGATCACCGCGGCGTCCCAGGGCTACCTGCTCGGCAACGGGCTGGCGATCGCGCTCGCCGTCGTCGTGCTGCTGGTGCCCCGGTTCGAGCCGCTGGCCAACCAGATCGCGATCGTCACCTACTGCGTGCCGCCGGTCGCGATCGGGCCGGTCATCGTGATCGTCGCCGGGCGGGACGCGCCGTCCGGGGCCTCGGTGGTGCTGGCCGCGCTGCTCTGCTTCTTCACCACCGTCGTCGGCTGCCTGGTCGGGCTGCGCGCCGCGCCGCGCGCCAGCCTGGACCTGGTGCGCGCCTACGGCGGCACGTCCTGGACGGTGCTGCGCAAGGTGCAGATCGTCTCCGCGCTGCCCAGCCTGTTCGCCGCACTGAAGATCGCCGCGCCGTCGGCGTTCCTCGGCGCGATCCTCGCCGAGTACCTCGGCAGCGGCGGCGAGCAGACCCTCGGCCGCGCGCTGATCGCGGCCCAGACCCAGGCCAACGCGCCGCTGCTCTGGTACCTGGCGCTGGTCAGCGGGCTGTTCTCCGGGGTGGCGTACCTGCTGGTCTCGCTCGTCGCCCGGGTGGCGACGCCGTGGGCCTCGGGTACCGACGTCGTGGCGGCCGGCCGATGACCGCGGTCCTGGAGGCGGGCACCCAGTCCCGCACCGCCGGTTCGGTGGCGGCCGCCGTGCTGCGCCGCGCCGGGCGGGCGGCGTTGACCGTCGGCGTCGCGCTGGTCGCGCTCGTAGTGCTCTGGACGCTGCTGCTGTGGGTGTTCGACGTGCCGGAGTTCGTCGGCAAGTCCCCATGGGCGGTGGCGCAGTACCTGTTCGCCGAGCAGCCGGCCCGCGGGGTCCGGCCCGCGTCGCTGTCGGCCGCCGACGCCCGCGTGCAGAGCTTCGGCGCGCTGTGGGTGACGCTGGGCAACGCCGCGCTCGGCTTCGTCGCCGGCATGGGCATCGCGACCGTGATCGCGGTGGGGTTCGTGCTGTTCCGGCCGTTCGAGATCGCCTTCATGCCGATCGCGATGCTGCTCCGCTCGGTGCCGCTGGTCGCGATGGCGCCGCTGCTGCTGCTGATCTTCGGGCAGGGACCGCTGGGCATCGCGGTGATCGCCGCGATCGTCGTGCTGTTCCCGGTCCTGGTCAACGTGGTGCTCGGGCTCAACTCGGTGCCGCAGCAGACCGTCGATCTCATCCGGGTCAACGGCGGCAACGCCTGGACGGTCATGCGCAAGGCCCGCATCCCGAGCGCGCTACCGCAGTTCCTCGCCTCCGCGCGGATCTCGGTGCCGGGCGCGATCGTCGGCGCGATGCTGGCGGAGTGGCTGTCCGGGTTCGTCGGGATGGGCGGGGTGCTGTCGGGCTACAACGGCTCCGGCAACTACGGCGGGGTGTGGACGATCGTCGCGCTGGCCGTCCTGGTGTCGATCGTGCTCTACGAGGTGATGACGGTCGTGGAGACCGCCGTGCTGGCCCAGTGGGGCCCGGATGCCGGGCGCCCTCCGCAGGGTTGATCACCGGTTCCGGAGCGGAGCGTTCGGCAGACGAACGCTCCGCTCCGGAACGGACGATCACCGCGGGGTGAGGAACGCCGTCAGCTCGGCCGCGACCTCGTCGGGACGCTCCTCGGGCAGGTAGTGGTCCGCGTCGAGGGCGACCCCGTGCACCTCGGCGGCGTACTCGCGCCAGACCTGCTCGACGTCGTAGCTGCGCCCGACGAACGAGCGCGCGCCCCACAGCGCCAGCAGCGGCGGCGCGAGCGCCCGGCCGGCGTCGGCCTCGTCGTGGCGCCGGTCGATCCCGGCGGCCGCCCGGTAGTCGGCGCAGGACGCCGCGATGGCCGCCGGATCCGAGAGGCAACGGACGTACTCGGCGATCGCGGCGTCGTCGAACGGGGCGCCGCCGCCGTGCCGGGACCGCATCCGCGCGGTGATCCAGAACTCCGGGTCGTTCCCGATCAGCCGTTCCGGGATCCCGGCTGGTGCGGCCAGGAAGAACCAGTGCCAGTAGCCGTGCCCGAAGGCCGCGTCGGCGTGGTCCAGGGCGTGCCGGGTCGGCACGATGTCGAGCACCGCCAGCGCCGACACCGCCCCGGGGGAGTCCAGGGCGAGCCGGTGCGCGACCCGCCCCCCGCGGTCGTGCCCGGCGACGGCGAACCGCTCGAACCCCAGCTCCCGCATGACGGCGAGCTGGTCGGCGGCCATCACGCGCTTCGCGTACCGGGCGTCGTCCGGGCCGGGGGCGGGCTTGTCGCTGTCGCCGTAACCGCGCAGGTCGGTCGCGACGACGGTGAACCGCTCCGCCAGCCGCGGGGCGACGGCATGCCAGATCGCGTGCGTCTGCGGGTAGCCGTGCAGGAGCAGCAGCGGCGGCCCGTCCCCACCGACCGCCCCGCGGATCCGGACGCCGCCGGCGTCCACGGAGAGCGGCCGGAAGCCCGGGAAGATCATCCCCGGACGACGTCGGCGATCGCCGCGCCCAGCTCGGCGGTGGTCGCCGTCCCGCCCAGGTCCGGTGTGGTGGCCGCGCCGCCACGGGCGACGACCTCCTCGATCGCGGCCAGGACGGCGTCGGCCGCCTCCTGCTCCCCGAGGTGGGACAGCATCATCGAGCCGCACCAGATCTGGCCGACCGGATTCGCGATGCCCTTGCCCGCGATGTCCGGGGCGGAGCCGTGCACCGGCTCGAACAGGCTCGGGAAGTCCCGCTCGGGGTTGATGTTCGCGCTCGGCGCGATGCCGATCGTGCCGGTACAGGCCGGGCCGAGGTCGGACAGGATGTCGCCGAACAGGTTGCTGGCGACGACGACGTCGAACCGGTCCGGGTTCATCACGAACTGCGCGGTCAGGATGTCGATGTGGTACTTGTCCACGTCGACGTCCGGGTACTGCGCGGCCATCGCGGCGACCCGCTCGTCCCAGTACGGCATCGTGATCGAGATGCCGTTGCTCTTGGTCGCCGAGGTCAGGTGCCGGTTCGGCCGCGTCCGGGCCAGCTCGAAGGCGTAGCGCAGGACCCGGTCGACCCCGGTGCGGGTCATGACGGTCTCCTGGATCACCGTCTCCCGGTCGGTGCCCTCGAACATCCGCCCGCCGACCGACGAGTACTCGCCCTCGGTGTTCTCCCGGACGATCCACATGTCGATCTCGCCGGGAGAGCGGCCGGCCAGCGGGGCGTTCACGCCGGGCAGCAGCCGGGCCGGCCGCAGGTTGACGTACTGGTCGAACCGGCGCCGGAACAGCAGCAGGCTGTTCCACAGCGACACGTGGTCGGGGATGACCTCGGGCCAGCCGACGGCGCCGAAGAACAGCGCGTCGAAACCGGACAGCTGCTCGAACCAGTCCTCGGGCATCATCGTGCCGTGCTCGAGCCAGTGGTCGGCGGAGGCGAAGCCGAACTCGGTCTTCTCGAGCCCGAACCCGAACCGCTCGGCGGCGGCCTCGAGGACCCGGACACCCTCGGGGACGACCTCCTTGCCGATCCCGTCCCCCGGGATGACGGCGATGCGGTGCGTGACGGCTGCCATGACGTCTCCTTCTCTGTCGATCTTCTCCTAGCCTCTCCCGACAGACCGGCGAGGTGAAGTGGGTACGGCGTCGTACTGTCTTTCGTCAGACGAAAGGAACCGGGCGATGGACCTCCCCGATCTCGACGACCTGCACTTCTTCACCGGCATCGCCGCCGCCGGCACGCTGACCGAGGCCGCGCACCAGTGGGGCGTCTCGGTCTCGGCGGTGAGCAAGCGGCTGGCCCGCCTCGAGCGACGCCTCGGGGTCCGGCTGGTCAACCGCAGCACCCGCCGGCTCACCCTCACCGGGGAGGGACACCGCTACGCCGAGGGGGCGCTGGCCGTCCTCGGCCGGATCGACGACCTGGAGGACGAGATCGGCCGCGCCCGGTCCGGGCTGCACGGCCGGATCGCGGTGCACTCGTCGATGGGGTTCGGGCGTGCGCATGTCGCCCCGCTGCTGGGGACGTTCGAGGCGCGCAACCCCGACCTGCGGATCGACCTGGAGCTGTCGCACCTGCCGGTGCACATCGGCGGGACCGGCTACGACTTCGCGGTACGTACCGCGCCGCTGCCGGACTCCCGGATGCACGCGCGGCTGCTGCTGCGCAACCGCCGGGTGGTCTGCGCGGCGCCGTCCTATCTGGACCGCCGGGGAGCGCCGCGCGCCGTCTCCGAGCTCGCCGAGCACGACTGCATCGTGATCCGGGAGAACGACACCGGGTACGCGCACTGGCGCTTCGGCACCGATGCCGACGCCGCGGGCGTGCGGGTGACCGGCGCGATGACCTGCAACGACGGTGAGGTGGCGACCGCCTGGTGCCTGGCCGGGAGGGGCCTGGTCATGCGGTCGCTGTGGCAGGTGGCGCCGATGCTCTCCACCGGCGAGCTGGTGCGGGTGCTGCCCGGGGTCCCGACACCGTCGGCCGACCTGCTCGCCGTGCACGACGCCGCGCCGCCCCGGCGGGTGGTCGCGGCGCTGGACCACCTGGTGGCCGGGCTGGCCGAGCGGGTGCCGCAGGCGGCCGGACTCCCGGCGGGGACGTGACGGTCGCGCCGCCGGCGGGGTGAATGGCGGGCGTCGGGCCGAGCGGCGGCTGGTGCGGAACGCGCACGGTGCCCTGCGGCGCCGGGAGGCCGAGCCCGTCGGCCGGTCGGCCGAGCTGCGGCGTCCCCGGAGCGGCCCGGGTGGGCGCGGCGGGTGACGCGCCGCGGATCGCCCGGGACGAGCCGGATCCGGCGTGATCGGGCCCGCCCCGTGAGGTGTACGACCGAATCAGAGGTCCGGTCGATTCCTGCCCGGAACCGACCGATCTGCCCGGCTGAACCGAATCCAATTGTGATCGATTTTACCGGCCGTCTACCCGCCGAAAAGCGCACCAAAAAGGGCTCTGGTCTGATCAGGTGAAACGGTGGGATTCACCGAGGGCGACCGGCGCTCGGGTGCGAAGGTCGGTCGAGGGGGCGGATGTCGGCCGGGCGCAGAAATCGTCGGCCGGGGGGCATCCGGATCACCCCTTCCGTGAGGCGCAGATCGCGTCTCATTGCACCATCGGGGAAGAGAGATGATCGAAAATGGGTGACTGGGGCGGCTGGTCCGGCTGGGACGACGACAACTGGGGTGGCTGGGGAGGCTGGTCCGGTTGGGACGACGACGACGGCTGGGGCGGCTGGGGAGGATGGGGCGGTTGGGACTGCAACTGACCCCACACCCTGCCGGGCCGACGGCCCGGTGAAGTCAGGCGGTGGCCCGGTCCCAGCCGGGCCACCGCCCTTCGCGCGGAGGAGTCGGGAGGGGGTGGACGGTGCTCGGCAGGATCCGCGGTTGGGTACGTGACCTGCGACGACCGCCGAAGATCGAGGGCGGTCTCGTCGACCAGGCGCCACCGGTCGCGGTGGCGGCCATCTTCCGCCGGTTCGCGCCCGACATCCGCCCGTTCCGCGGGTGGCTGTGCATCAGCCTGCTGTTCGTCGTGGTCTCCCCGGCGCTGGAGGCCGCGGCGATCTGGATGTCCAAGATCCTCGTGGACGTGGTCATCGTGCCGCGGGACTTCGCGGCGTTCGGCTGGGTCGCACTGGCCTACGCCGGAATCACCGTGCTCGGCGGCACAATTGGATTCCTCGATCAATACCTCGCCGTGTGGATCGGCGAGAACTTCCTACGACGCATGCGGACGCGTGTGTTCGCCCATCTGCACACGCTTTCCGTCAGCTTTTTCGACAGGCGTCGGCTGGGCGATATCATAACGCGACTGTCCGGTGACGTTGCGTCCATCGAGTCATTGCTCCTCGCCGGAGTCGCGCAGGCGGCCTCGGCGCTCGTCAAGATCGTGATGTTCGCCGGGCTGATGTTCGTGCTGAACTGGCGGCTCGCGCTCGTCGCGCTGATCGTGGTCCCCTTCTTCGCGGCGATCTCGCGGTACTTCTCCCGCCGGATCAGGGCGATGAACCGCGAGGTCCGCCGGCGCAGCGGATCGATCAGCGTGGTGGCCGAGGAGAGCCTCGGCAACGCGATCCTGATCCAGGCCTATGGTCGCGAGAGCACCGAGGTCCGCCGGTTCGACGACCAGGCGCGCGGCGCCGTCCGCGCCCAGCTCGGCGCCACCCGGCTCATCGCGATGTTCGGCCCGATCTCGGACGTGTTCCAGGTGCTGGGCCTGATGGCCATCGTCGCCGTCGGGATCTGGCAGCTGACCCTCGGGCAGGTCACGCTCGGTGGGCTGCTCGCGTTCCTGCTCTACATCTCGCAGCTGTACTCGCCGATGCGCAGCCTCGGGCAGCTGTCCAACACACTCTTCGCCGCGGCGGCCGGAGCCGAGCGGATCATCGAGCTGCTCGACCAGGAGCCGGAGGTCACCGCGCCGGCCCACCCGGTCGCGCTGGGCCGGGCCCGCGGCTCGGTCCGGGTCTCCGACGTGCGGTTCCGCTACCCCGACACCGGCCGCGACGTGCTGCACGACGTCGGGTTCGCGGCCGAGCCCGGGCGCACCACCGCCATCGTCGGGGCCAGCGGGGCGGGCAAGACCACGCTGCTCAAGCTGCTGCTGCGCTTCTACGACCCGGACGCCGGGCGGATCACACTCGACGGGCACGACCTGCGCGACCTGGACCCGCGCGAGGTGCGGGACTCGATCGCGATCGTGCTGCAGGAGACCCTGCTGCTCGACGGGACGATCTCCGAGAACATCCTCGCCGGCCGGCCGGACGCCGACCACCGCGCGGTCGTCGCGGCGGCGAAGGCGGCCGAGGCGCACGATTTCGTCACGGCGCTCCCGGACGGCTACGAGACCCGGGTCGGCCAGCGCGGCCGGCTGCTGTCGGGTGGGCAGCGCCAGCGGATCGCGATCGCCCGGGCGATGGTCCGGGACGCACCGGTGCTGCTGCTCGACGAGCCCACCACGGGCCTCGACGCCGAGACCGGCGAGCGGATCCTCGGTCCGCTGCGCCGGCTGATGGCCGGTCGCACCACGATCGTCATCTCGCACAACCTGCTCACCGTCGCCGACGCCGACCGGATCCTGGTGGTCGAGCAGGGCCGGGTCACCGAGACCGGCACGCACGCCGAGCTGCTCGCGCGCGGCGGCCGCTACACCGCGCTCTACCGCCTGCACCACCCCGAGCGGTGGGGGCCGCAGACCGGGCAGTGGCGGCCGTCGCCGGTGCCCCGTAACGGGCACGCCCGCAACGGGCACGGCAGGCACGCCGCCGCCGACCCGGACGACCTCGTCGAAAGGACCACCTCATGAAGATCACCTGCGTCGGAGGCGGCCCCGCCGGGCTCTACTTCGCGATCTCGGCCGCGCTGCGCGACGGCGGGCACGACGTGACCGTCGTCGACCGGGATCCGCCGGGAGCCACCTACGGGTTCGGCGTCGTGTACTGGGACAACCTGCTCGACACGCTCTACCGCAACGACGCCGAGAGCGCGCGCAAGCTGCGCGCGGCGTCGGTGGTCTGGCAGGAGCAGCAGATCCGGCTCCGGGGCAGGCCGTCCTACCTCGGTGGCTACGGCTACAGCGTCGGGCGGGCCGCGCTGCTGGAGATCCTGACCCAGCGGGCCCTCGACCTCGGCGTCGACGTCCGGCACGGCGAGGAGATCACCGATCTCGAGAACGTCCCACCGGCCGACCTGGTCGTCGTCGCCGACGGGGCGAACAGCAGAGTGCGCGGGCTCGCCGGCGACGCATTCGGCACCCAGGTGTCCGTCGGCGCCAACCCGTACGCCTGGCTGGGCACCGACGCGGTGTTCCGCAGCTTCGTGTTCGACTTCGTCGAGACCCCGGTCGGCTGGGTGTGGTGCCACGCCTACCCGTCCAGCGCCGGGACGAGCACCTTCATCGTCGAGTGCCAGCAGTCCACGTGGGATGCCCTGGGGCTGGGCCAGGCGACCGACGCCGAGACGATCGCGTTGCTGGAGAAGCTGTTCGCCGGCGTCCTGCGCGGCCACAACCTGTTCAGCAGCACCCGCGGCGAGCCCACCCAGTGGCGGCACTTCCTCGAGGTGCGCAACGAGCGCTGGTACCACGACAACATGGTGCTGATGGGCGACGCCGCGCACACCACGCACTTCACGATCGGTTCCGGTACCCGGCTGGCCTGCATCGACGCCGTCGCGCTCGCGCAGAACCTGCACGACCACGGCGACGACCTGCAGACCGCGCTGAACCGCTACGACCGCACCCGGCGTCGCGCGATGGCGCGCACCCAGGCCTCCGCCCGCACCAGCATGGCCTGGTTCGAGCGCGTCGACCGCTACACCGACCGGGACACGGTCGAGTTCTCCGCGGCGATGTGCGGCCGCAAGGGGTCGCTGCCGCCGTGGCGGTACCGCGCGCACGAGGCCCACCGGTTCGCCCCGGTGCGGACGGTGCACCGCTGGTACGACACCGGCCGCCGCAGCTACCTGGCGGCGCGGCGCGGGGAGCCGCTGCCCGGCGGCCGGTTGCTGTCCCGGGTCGGGCCGCGGTGAGCGCTCGCCGACCCGTCCCGTGAGGGTCGCGAACGTGGCGGGCCGGCTGTGCCTGCTGTCCGGCGACGAGCTGGTCGACGTGGCCCGCGCGAGCGGCGGACGGTTCGACGCCGACCCGCAGCAGGTCTACCCGCGCTGGCCGGAGCTGCGCGAGTGGGCGGCCGGCCGGCCGCAGGCCGACCCGCGGACCGCGCCACCACCGGATGCCGGGGCCCCGGCGCCGTACCCACGCCAGTGCTTCGGGATCGGCCTCAACTACGCCGACCACGTGGGTGAGTCCGGCCTGCAGACGCCCACCGAGCCCGTCGTCTTCGGAAAGTTCGCCTCCTGTCTCACCGGGCCCGGCGCGCCGCTGGTACTGCCCTCGGACACCGTGGACTGGGAGGTGGAGCTGGTGGTGGTGATCGGCCGGGAGGCGCGGCGGGTCCCGGAGCGGGTGGCGTGGGAGCACGTCGCCGGTCTGACGATCGGGCAGGACCTCAGCGACCGGGCCCTGCAGTTCTCCGGCCCGGCGCCGCAGCAGTTCGGCCTGGGCAAGTCGCTGCCCGGGTTCGGGCCGACCGGCCCCTGGCTGGTGACCCCGGACGAGCTGGACGACCCCGACGACCTGGAGATCAGCTGCACGCTCAACGGCGCCACCGTGCAGCACTCCCGCACCACGCACCTGATCTTCGACGTGCGCAGTCTCGTGGCGTATCTGTCCGGCCGGCTGCCCCTCCACCCCGGTGACGTGATCTTCACCGGGACCCCGGCCGGGATCGGCTCCGGACGCGACCCGCAGGTGTTCCTGCGCCCCGGTGACGAGCTGGTCAGCCGGATCGAGGGACTGGGGCGCCTGGTGACACGCGTCGCCACGGCCACGTGATCAGCGCCCACCCGATCACGACCAGCGCGAACTCGACGAGGAGATACCACGGCCACGGACCCAGCAGGTCCAGCAGCGACGGGTTGTCCGGCTTGCGGTTGAGGAACCCGTAGTTGCTGCCGACCACCGAGTTGAACGTCGTCACGCATGCCGCCCACGCGATGGTGACCGCCAGCGTCACCCGCAGGCCCGCCCAGCTGGGGCGCACCCCGGCTCCCCAGGTCAGGTAGATCGCCGCCCAGGTGACGAGCAGGTGCAGGCCCCAGAACGAGACGAACTCGATGTGCGGGAAGTCGGGGGCGTCGGTCGCGGGGGTGAGCATCGCCTGCGGGGTGAGCGTCAGCCCCCAGTAGTAGAGGGGTGCGCAGGCCCACCAGCGGTGGGACCAGAGCGCGTAGGCCGCGAACATCCAGGACAGGTCGGACAGCTGCAGGGGCAGCGAGATGTCCGGGTCGAAGCGCTCCGGGGTGAGCAGGCGCAGCTGCAGCGGGATCTGGAAGGCCAGGATCGCGACGGCGAACCAGCGGGAGAACGCCGCCTCCGCCGGCCGTCCGCGCAGCCGGCGGCCGATGACGACGAGCACCACCGCACCCACGACGCCGACCCCCAGCGCCACCCAGTGCGTGGTGCCGTACGGGACGAAGACGCCGGGAGCCGCGGTGGCCATGGGGGTGATCCTCCCGCATCCGGGGGAGTGATCGTCGTCGTGGTGCACGCCCACCCGCGCGGTGATCATCTAGGTTTGCGAGGACCGATCGGAGGCGACGTGCCACGCACCCCGGGGTACACCGGACGCATGCTGCTCACGCTGGGGCTCGCGATGTCGCTCGGCGCGCTCGCCGCGGCCGCGCTCTCGGTGTGGGATCCGCCCGGCGGGACCCGGCAGGTGGCGTCGGTGTCGGCCGAGCCGGTCGAGGAGCCCGAGCCCGACCCGACGCCTTCGCGGATGGAGATCGACGGCCGGTTCCTCGCCGCAGGCGGGGCGCCGATGTTCTGGCTGGGCGACACGGCGTGGGCGATGCTCGGCAAGCCGGACCGCGACGACATCGCCCGCTACCTGGACGCCCGCCGTGACCAGGGCTTCAACGTGATCCAGACGGTGGCGATCTTCCCCCAGGGCGGGGCGCGCCGGCCGATCGACGGCGACGTGGGCACCGTCGCCGCGCACGAGGACCACTGGGCGGGTGTCGACGACGCGATCGACGCCGCCGCCGAGCGCGGCATGTACCTCGCGATCCACCCGGTCTGGGGTGACGACCAGACCGGCTCGGTGGTCACCGAGGACAACGCGCGGGCCTACGGGCGGTTCCTCGGCGAGCGCTACGGCGACCGCGACAACGTCGTCTGGACCCTCGGCGGCGACCACCCGGCCGACGGCGAGGAGGGGCTCTGGGGCGAGCTGGCCGCCGGGCTCGACGAGGCGGGCGGCACCCAGCTGAAGACCTACCACCCGCGCGGCGACGAGACGTCCGCGACCTGGTTCGCCGGCACAGACTGGCTGGACTTCCACATGATCCAGGGCGGGCACTGCCTGCGCTACGGCATCCGGGCCCGGCTGCTCGAGCAGACCTATGCGGCGCAGCCGGCGAAGCCCTTCCTCGACGGCGAGCCGATCTACGAGGACCACCCGTACTGCTGGGAGCGCGACCGCGGGTACTCCACCGCGACCGACGTCCGGCGCGACGCCTGGTGGGCCGTGCTCGGCGGCGCCGCCGGTCACACCTACGGGGCGCACGCGGTCTGGCAGTTCAACGACGGCGGCGACGGCGAGCTGGGCGCGCGGGGCAGCTGGACCGACGCCCTGGAGCTCCCGGCCGCGGGGCAGATGCGGCACCTGCGCGAGCTGATGGAGTCGCTGCCGTTCCACCTCGGCGAACCGGCGCCGTCGGTGCTCACGTCCGATCTCGGGTCGGGCGCGGAGCGGGTCGTGGCGAACCGGGCGTCGGACGGGTCCTACCTGCTGGTCTACAGCCCGTCGGGGCGGGAGTTCACAGTGGACTCCAGTGCGGTGACGGGCCCCGCCCGTGCGTACTGGGTCGACCCGCGTACGGGGGAGCGGACGCAGACCGGGGCGGGCGCGGACTACGCGCCGCCCTCGGACGAGGACTGGGTGCTGCTGGTGACACCATGATCCTCCTCTGTGGAGCCTGCGTGCCGCTGTACTGCACTCTCGACTCCACGCAGAAGGACCATGGACGATACGGCCGGAGGCGCCGGCCGGGCTCGGGTGCTGACGCGGGGCCGCGTGACCTCTACGTTCGGCGGGTGACCCGGAGCGGACGACGGTGAGTCCCGCCGAGCGGGACCCGGCGGACCTGCCACCGGGCTCGCTGGAGCGGGCCGCCCTCCTGCTGGACGCGTTCGGCCCCGACCACCGCGAGCTCACCCTCGCCGACCTCGTCCGCCGCGGTGGGCTGCCCCGGTCCACGACGCACCGGCTCGCCACCCGGATGATCGAGCTCGGCTGGCTCGACAAGCTGGGGGACCGGTACCGGATCGGCACCCGGCTGTTCGAGCTGTCCGGGCTGGTCCCGGTGCGCCACGAGCTGCGCGAGTCGGTGCTGCCGTTCCTGCAGGACCTCTTCGCCGCGGCCCGCACCACGGTGCAGCTCGGGGTGCTCGACGGCAGCGAGGTCCTGGTCGTCGACAAGATCACCGGACACCGGCCGATGCCGATGCTCTCCCAGGTCGGCAGCTCCGTCCCGGCCTACTGCTCCGGGCTGGGCCGGGCGATCCTCGCCTGGTCCGACGAGGCCACGGTGGAGCGGATCGTCGCGGCCGGCATGCCGCCACGCACCCCGCGGACGCTCACCACCGCGGCCGCGCTGCGCCGCGAGCTGGCCGCGATCCCGGACCGCGGCTGGGCCCGTGAGCGCGAGGAGGGCAACGCCGGGGTGTCCTGTGTGGCCGCCCCGATCTTCGGACGTGACGGCGAGGTCGTGGCGGCGCTGTCGGTCACCGGGCCCAGCTCCGCGGTGCCCGAGAAGCAGCTCGGGCCGGCGGTGCGGATGGCCGCGGCGGCCGCGACCCGGGCCTACTCGAGCCGGCGCTGGGCGCGGCCGGGTCCCTGATTCCCCGGTCCCGCCGGCCCGGCCACGCCGGCCCGGCCACCGGGTCCGTACCCACCGAGTCCCGGCGAGTGGGACGACGGCTGGGGGAGCGCCCCGCGCCGCTGCGACGCTCCCGCGGTGCGTGGCGCCCCTGCCGGTGCCGCCGCGCGCTCCGCCGAGCGATGAGGAGATCGCCGTGACCGAGCACCCCGTCGTCCTCCCCGAACCCGACGCCGACGAGACCGGGCCGTATGCGCACCTCGGCTTCTGCCGGGCGAAGCCGGGTCACGAGTCCGATGTGGAGGAACTGATCCTCGGCCTGGTCGCGCCGCTGCGGGCCGAGCCCGGCGCGATCGAGTTCCACGTCCACCGCGACCGGGCCGACCGGCGGACGTTCGTGATCTACGAGATGTTCCGTTCCCGCGACGAGCTCGTCGCCCACCTCGCGCAGTCGCACACCCAGGAGTTCGTCCGCCGGATCGGCCCGCACGTCGAGGGGCCGCTGCGCCAGCAGTTCCTACGGATGTGCAGCACGCTGCCGGCCGCCTCCGTCCCCGTGGAGGCCTGATCCGATGGGCCTGATCGTCGTCGCCCTGGTCGTGCTGGCGCTGGCCGGCGGCCGGTGGGCGTGGGGGAGGATCAGCGGGACGCCGGCACCGGTCGTGCACGCCCGGCGCCGCGACACCGGGCCGGTCCGCCGGTTCCTGGAGGGGCTGGGCAAGTCCCGGGCGCCCGCACCCCCGGCCGAGGGGCCGAGCCCGGTGCAGCTCGACGCGTGGCGACGGGAGGCGGAGGCCGCGCGGGAACAGGCGCCGGCCGGGCCCCCGACGGACGTCGACGTCCTGGTGGTCGGCGCCGGGCCCAGCGGCCTGATGACCGCGGCGCTGCTGGTCCGCCAGGGTGTCCGGGTCCGGATCGTCGACGCGAACGCCGGCCCGGCGACCGAGTCCCGCGCCTTCGCGGTGCAGGCCCGCACGGTGGAGCTGTTCCGCTCCATCGGGCTGGCCGACGAGCTCCTGCGCCGCGGTGTGGTCGCGAACGGGCTGACCTTCCACATCCGGGGCCGGCGGGTCGGGGGCCTGGACTTCGACCGTTCCCGCGCCCCGGACACGCCCTACCCGTTCATCCTGATGGCGCCGCAGTGCGAGGTCGAGGAGCTGCTGATCCAGGACCTCGCCCGGCACGGCCTCACCGTCGACCGCGGCACCCGGCTGGAGACGCTGACCCAGGACGCGCGGACGGTCACCGCCGCGCTCGTCGAACCCGGCTGCGACGACCGTCGCCGGACGCTCACCTGCCACTATGTCGTCGGTGCCGACGGCGCGCACAGCGCCGTCCGGCGCGAGCTCGGCCTGACCTTCACCGGCGACCGCTACGCGCAGCGGTTTCTGCTCGCGGACTGCCGGGTCGACTGGCCGCTCGACCACGCCCGCTTCCGGGTGTTCATGAACGGCCGGCGGATCGGGCTGTTCCTCCCGCTGCGCGGCTCGGAGACCTCGCGGGTGATGGCGACCGACCTCGGCCCGACCGGCGCTGACGGCGAGGTGACGCTCGAGGCGCTGCAGGAGTCGCTGCGCGCGGCGATGCAGGTGCCGCTGACGCTGAGCGACCCGGTCTGGCTGACCCGGTACGCGGTGCACCTGCGCATGGCCGACACCTACCGCGCCGGTCGCGGGTTCCTCGTCGGCGACGCGGCGCACATCCACTCGCCCGCGGGTGGTCAGGGCATGAACACCGGCCTGCTCGACGCGGCCAACCTCGCGTGGAAGCTCGCCGCCGTCGTCCGGACCGGGGCCGACCCGGCGCTGCTGGACACCTTCGACGCCGAGCGCCACCCCGTCGGCGTCGCGCTGCTGCGCTTCACCGACCGGCTCTACCGGGTGGCGGCCGACCTGCGCGGCTGGCGGGCGTGGCTGCGCGACACGATCGGCCCGTTCCTGCTGGGCCGGATGTCGGCGGCGCCGATCCCGCACCGGAAGTCCTTCCGGCGGCTGTCCCAGACCGGCCTGCGCTATCCGGCCGGCGAGCACGCCGTCGACGCGCTGCTGTACTCGCTGAAGGGCCCGCGGGCCGGGCACCGGGCACCGGACGCCGCCCTGCGGTCCGACCGGTCGATGTTCGACCTCCTGCAGGGCTACAAGCTGCAGGTGGTCGCGTTCTCCCGGCGCCACCTGACCACCGACGAGGCCGTCCGGCACGCGGAGCAGCTGGCCGGCCTGGCGGCCTTCGGGGACACGATCGGCACCCACCTCGTCGCCCGCACCGAGCACCGTCGCGCCCCCTGGATGGAGAGCGCGGACTCCGCGGCGGTGTTCGACGCCTACGGGCTCGACGACCCGGACGCACAAGCGCTCTACGTGATCCGTCCCGACGGCCACGTGGCCTGGCGCTGCGACGAGCTCGACTTCGACGCCTGCCGCCGGTTCCTGACCCGGCTGCACGGCGGCGTCGCCGCCTGCGAGGCCCACCGCGAGGCCGCAGCCGCCTGACCCTCCAACCCCGCACCCACCCGCCC
>NZ_JBEDNQ010000014.1:0-226203 GCF_040105385.1 Pseudonocardia nematodicida | reverse complement strand
GGCAAAACCGACCGCGAGATCCGCCGCTGCCTCAAGCGCTACATCGCCCGCCAGCTCCACCGCCAGCTCGAAACCCCACCCACCCGGCCCAACACCCCGCTGACCATTGACAGCCCATAGGAGCGTCTGTGGTTCGGTATGCCCGAACCACAGCGTCATGAGTGGGGAAAGGGAGCGGGAGCCGGAGCGGTAGGCGAAGGGAGTGGAGGCGCGGTCAGGTCGAGGCGGCGCGGACCACGCGGACGACGATGGTGGTGCTGGCGCGGTCGTGCCAGCCCCGGCCGTCCGGGTCACGCAGCAGCGGCGGCAGCACCAGGGCGATCATCGCGGTGCGCAGCAGCGCCCGCGGGACGCCGACGTGGCCGGCCATGTCGGTCCGCGCGACCCGCATGCCCAGGGCGATGTGCCCGGGCGTCGCGCCCAGCACCGCGACCATCAGCGCGGTGATCGTGAACCAGGTCCCCATGATCCACCAGTTGGAGTCCGGGGACCCGATGGCGTCGACGCCGGAGAACAGGACGACCAGCAGGTACGCCAGGAACCAGTCGATGCAGAGCCCGCCGACACGGCGCCCCATCCCGGCCACCGAGTAGTGCCCCGAGGCCGGGAGCCCGAACTGTTGCCCGGGATGTCCGGCGCGCTGCGTACCGCTCCCGTTACCGGTGGATGAACCGGGGAGCCAGGACTCGATCCAGCGCGCCATGCGGCCTAGCCTAGGCCTCGGCCCGGCGATGACGCCGCCGCCTCGGATCGGACAACCCGGACAACTGTGATCGTCGTCGCGCCTCGGGCAGTTAACGTCGGCGAAACAGGGCATTGATGGGTGGGCAACACGGCACTCCTACCGTCGCCTCCGATCTCCACCAGCGATACCAGCGATCGAAGGAGCCCGAGAGAGTGTTCAGCAACGCCGAAGAGGTACTCAAGTACATCTCGGACGAGAAGGTCGAGTACGTCGACATCAGGTTCTGCGACCTGCCCGGCGTCATGCAGCACCTCACCGTCCCCGCCAAGACGGCCGGCGACCTCCTGGAGAACGGCGCCGCGTTCGACGGCTCGTCGGTCCGCGGTTTCCAGGCGATCAACGAGTCCGACATGGCGCTGTTCCCGGACCCGGCGACCGCGCGGATGGACCCGTTCCGCAAGCACAGCACGCTGAACGTCAACTTCTTCGTGCACGACCCGGTCACCGGTGAGCCGTACTCCCGTGACCCGCGGAACGTCGCGCGCAAGGCCGAGGAGTACCTGGCCGCGTCCGGCATCGCCGACACCGCGTTCATGGCGCCGGAGGCGGAGTTCTACGTCTTCGACTCCATCCGGTTCGGCACGGACCCGCACCAGGCCTACCACCACATCGACTCGGCCGAGGGCTGGTGGAACACCGGCCGCGACGAGCCGGGCGGCAACCTGGGCTACAAGGTCAACTACAAGGGCGGCTACTTCCCCGTCCCGCCGGTCGACCACTACGCCGACCTGCGTGCCGACATCGTCAGCACCATGCAGAACTCCGGCTTCGAGGTGGAGCGCGAGCACCACGAGGTCGGCACCGCCGGCCAGGCGGAGATCAACTACAAGTTCAACACGCTGCTCCACGCGGCCGACGACATCATGCTCTTCAAGTACCTGGTGAAGAACGTGGCGTGGCAGAACGGCAAGACCGCGACCTTCATGCCGAAGCCGCTGTTCGGCGACAACGGCTCGGGCATGCACGTGCACCAGTCGCTCTGGAAGGACGGCCAGCCGCTCTTCCACGACGAGTCCGGCTACGGCGGGCTGTCCGACACCGCGCGCTACTACATCGGCGGCCTGCTGCACCACGCGCCGTCGCTGCTGGCCTTCACCAACCCGACGGTGAACTCCTACCACCGTCTGGTCCCGGGCTTCGAGGCGCCGGTCAACCTGGTCTACTCGGCCCGGAACCGCTCGGCCTGCATCCGGATCCCGCTGTCCGGTGACAGCCCGAAGGCCAAGCGCATCGAGTTCCGCTGCCCCGACTCGTCCGGCAACCCGTACCTCGCCTTCTCGGCGATGCTGATGGCCGGCCTCGACGGCATCAAGAACAAGATCGAGCCGGCCGCGCCGATCGACAAGGACCTGTACGAGCTCCCGCCCGAGGAGGCCAAGGACATCGCGCAGGTCCCGGGCAGCCTGGGCGCGGTCATCGACAAGCTCGAGGAGGACCACGACTACCTGCTCGACGGTGGCGTGTTCACCCCGGACCTGATCGAGACCTGGATCCAGTACAAGCGGGAGAACGAGATCGACCCGCTGCGCCTGCGTCCGCACCCGTACGAGTTCGCGCTGTACTACGACGTGTGATCCGCCCGCGCCTCCCGGCGCGACGGTGACGTCCACGAGGGCCCGGCATCCCCAAGGGGTGCCGGGCCCTCGTCGTGCGCGGTCCAGCGTCGACCCATGATCGACTCCCTCCGCCCGCTCGACGACGCCGATCTCGACCTGCTCTACGCGCCGTGCTTGCGGGCGAGGTCCGCGATCCAGGTCGCGACGGTCGGGGCGACACGGTCGGGACGGGTGCTCCCGACGAGGACGGCGAGACGGGTCGACACGGTGTACCTCCGGAGGTGGGGGTCAGGACGTCGTCGACACTGACTCCGCACCCCTCCGGAACGGCTCCGGCGACCCTCCGGAAAGCCTCCGGCCCCCCGGACACACGTCGGCGCCGCCCGGGAGGTCCCGGACGGCGCCGAATCGCGGTCACCGCAGGTCTAGCGGCGGACCTTCTTGCGTCCGGTCACCTTGTTGTAGACCACCAGCAGGACGATCGCGCCGATGATCGATCCGATCCAGCCCGTCGGCTGGAAGCCGTCCCACCCGGTGAAGATGCTCGCCAGCAGACCACCCACGAACGAACCCGCGACGCCCAGCAGGATCGTCCGCAGGATCCCGATGTCGTCCTTGCCCGGCACCACGGCCCGGGCGATGAAGCCCGCCACGAGTCCCAGCACGAGCCAACCGATGATCGTCCCGATCATGTCGTTCCCTCCCCTGTTTCCGGTTCGTCCCTCGGACGGACCGACGCACCTTGTGTGACGATCTGACAGGGAGTGACCGGCGAGCCTCCGATCGAAACCTCGGCGCTCCGGTGCTCCCTCCGGCAGACCCCCGGCCCCGGACACACGACGACGCCGTCCGGTTCGGGAACCGGACGGCGTCGCAGGCCGCGAGAGAGGCGATCCGTCAGCGACGGACCTTCTTGCGACCGGTGATCGCGTTGTAGGCCAGCAGCACGATGATCGCACCGATCACCGAACCGAAGATGCCACCGATCGAGAACGACATGAACTGGCCGGCCCCGCCGCTCGACACGAGCGACCACAGCAGACCACCCACGAGCGAGCCGACGATGCCGAGGACGATCGTGGGCAGGATGCCCATCTTGTCGTTCCCGGGAACGATGGCGCGCGCCAGGAATCCGGCGATCAGACCGACGACGATGGCGATAAGAATGGTCCAGAGCATGACATGTCTCCTCTACAGCGACGGACGGAACGAGCAGAGGCCCGGCATACCGGACCAAGCTGCCACGGAGTGTCCGGTGAGCATCACGGTGAAACGTCCCGAATGGTCACCGTTCGGACCCGATCGGGTAGCCGCAACACGTCGCCACAGCCGGCGTGGTCCGACCGGAGTCGAGCGGCGGGACCACATGCGCGGCCACGGCTCGACCAGGCGCTATCGCCCGACCTGCTTGCGCCCGGTCACCTTGTTGTAGATCACCAGCACGATGATCGCGCCGATGATGGAGCCGATCCAGCTGGCGGGCTGGAAGCTGTTGAAGCCGGTGAAGATGCTCACCAGCAGTCCGCCCACGATCGACCCGACGATCCCCAGCACGATCGTGCGCAGGATGCCGATGTCGTCCTTGCCCGGTACGACGGCCCGGGCGATGAAGCCCGCGACGAGTCCGAGCACGAGCCAGCCGATGATCGTCCCGATAGTGCCCACGGTGTTCCTCCCTGAGTCCGGCTCGTCCGCCGGGCGGACCGCCGCCTGCATGCCGATCCGGCACCGGGCGGCCGACCGAGCGTCGACCGGATCAGTGACGCTATTCCGACCGGCGCGGGCTCGTATGCGGGAACTTCCCTGGCCTTCCGATCCGGGTCCCCCAGGTCCCGATCGGGGTCATCCCCGATGCATGAGTGAAGAATGCACCACGCAACGATTTCTCGCGACACGGACGCTTCGCGTTGACAACCCGGACGATCGACTGGTTCACTCACCTCACCGTGTCCCGCGTCACACCGCGTGGCGGCCCCAACCGGCCTGCACCACGCACCGTGGCGAGTCCGCCTGTCCCGGCGCGACGACGTACCCACCCCGCGCTCGCCCCTTCGGCGCGCGCCCACGCACGTGCACGACCCTTCCTCTCGGCGGCGGGGCCGTGTTTCCTCCGCGCCCCCGGGCTGACTCCGTCGCCCGGGGGTGCGGCTCGTCCGGACCTTGCCGGCGACGGCGGCGTTACTCGGCGCCGGTGACGCCGACCAGCCCGGCGGCCTCGATCCCGGCCAGGGCGGCGGCCTCGTCGTTCAGCGACGCGTCACCGGTCACCCCGACCGCGCCCAGCAGCGTGCCGGCGGCGTCGCGCACGAACACCCCGCCCGGCACCGAGAGGATCTTCCCGCCGGCCAGGTTCGCGACCGAGGTGAAGAACTCCGGGGAGTCGGCGGCGCGCGCCGCGATGGCCCGGTTGGTCATCCCGAGCGCCAGCACACCGCTCGCCTTCCCGACCGCGAGGTCCGGGCGCAGGAAGCCCGAGTTGTCCTGTCGTGCCAGCGCGACGATCGCGCCACCCGGGTCGAGCACGGCGACCGTCAGCGGGTTGAACCCCTGCTCGGTGCCGTGCGCCAGTGCCGCGGCGGTGATGGTCTGTGCCTGCTCGAGGGTGATCGTCATGCCCCGGAGCCTGCCATCCGGACCACCGCCGCGTCAGCGCGGGACCAGCGCCACCAACGGGATCGTCCGGATGCCCTCGACCTTGCGCTGGTAGCCGGCGAAGCCGCCCTCGTTGTCGGTGATCTCGGCCCAGAGCCGCTTCCGCTCGTCGTCGGGCAGCTCCTCGGCGTGTACCTCCATGGTCTGCACCCCGCCCTCGCCGTCGGCGACCTCGGCGGTGACGTCCGGGTGCGCCATCAGGTTGTGGTACCAGGCGGGGTGGGTCGGCGCGCCCGCCGCGGAGGCCACGACGACGGCCTTCCCGCCGTCGGAGAACCATCGGAGCGGGGTGACCCGCTCGGTGCCGCTCTTCGCCCCGACGTGGTGCACGAGCACCATCGGCAGCCCGGTGAAGGGCTCACCGACCCGCCCGTCGTTCTCCCGGAACTCGCGGATGACACGGCTGTTGAAATCCTCGGCCATGCGCCCGATCCTGGCATCCCCGCAGTGCCGCTGCTTCGGCCCTCGACCGCCGGGCCTCAGGCCGGAGCACCTCCCGGCGCGAACACCACCCACCCGGCGGTCGCCGTCGCAGCCACCGCGACGAGGAGGAAGAACGCTGCCCAGACGGCACCGGACAGCGGTGTCAGCTCGGCCAGCCGGTCGGCGTCCGAATGGCGCATCCGGCCGCGACGCCGCCCCCGGCGCAGCTCGGCGCACGCCTTCACCCCGCCGAACAGCAGGAACCAGGACAGCGCGGCCGCGAAGCCGGTCCGCAGGTCCTCCTCGGCGCGCATCGCGACCAGCACCAGCACCGCCCCGGTCACGACGACGGCCAGCCCTCCGTAGAGGTTGCGGATCTGCAGCAGCGTCGCGGCCAGCAGCACGACGCCGATCCACAGCATCGCCCGCGCCGAGTCGGCGGCGACCAGCACCGCACCGCCCAGCCCGAGCAGCGGCGGGAAGACGTAGCCGGCCAGGAACATCGCGACCACGCCGGGACCGCGCCCGGCGCCGGTCGAGTAGGTGACCCCGGACGAGTCGGCGTGCAGCCGGATCCCGGTCAGCCCGCGCCCGACCAGCACCGCGACGAGCGCGTGCCCGCCCTCGTGGGCGATCGTCACCGCGGTCCGGGTCATCCGCCAGGTCGGGTGCCAGGCGACGACCGCCAGCGCGAGCACGGCCGCCAGCAGCGACGCCGGGCGCGCCGCGACAAGCTCGTAGCCACGGGTGATCAGGTCGGTGGGGGGCACCGGCCCAGTGAACCAGCGGCCGTCGCGCCGTCTCCCCCGGCCCGCCCGGACACCCGACGGCTCAGGAGGAGTCCTCGGTCCAGCCGTAGAACACCCGCTCGACGACGGCGCGGGCCCGCCGGGTCACACGCCGGTAGTCGTCGAGGAACACCCCCGGGTCCCCGCCGGCCGGGTAGCCGAGCGCGGCGGCGACGGCGGCCAGCTCCCGTCCCGAGCGCGGGAGCTGGTCGCCGGGCTTGCCCCGCACCAGCATGATCGCGTTCCGGGCGCTGGTGGCGGTCCGCCAGCCCTCCTCCAGCTCGCGGGCGTCGTCCGCGTCGACCAGCCCGGCCTCGGCGGCCTCCCGCAGGCCCTCCAGCGTCGAGGTGGTGCGCAGCTCCGGGAGGTCGCCGGCGTGCTGGAGCTGCAGCAGCTGCACGGTCCACTCGACGTCGGCGAGCCCGCCGTGCCCGAGCTTGGTGTGCGTGGTGCGGTCCGCCCCGCGCGGCAGCCGCTCGGCGTCCACCCGGGCCTTGATCCGGCGGATCTCCGCCACGGCGGAGTCGGACAGCCCGTCGGCGGGGTAGCGGACCGGGTCGATCAGCGCGGTGAACTCCCGGCCCAGCGCCCGGTCCCCGGCGATCGGGCGGGCCCGCAGCAGCGCCTGGGCCTCCCACGTCTCGGCCCAGCGCTGGTAGTACCCCTTGTAGGACGCCAGCGTGCGCACCAGCGGCCCGGACCGTCCCTCGGGGCGCAGGTCGGCGTCCACCGGCAGGGCCGGGTCCGGGCTGGGCGAGCCGAGCAGCCGGCGCACCCGCTCGACGACCGCGGTCGCCCACTTCACCGCGTCGTGGTCGTCGACGCCGTCGGCCGGGCGGCAGACGAAGAGCACGTCGGCGTCGCTGCCGTAACTGGACTCGCCGCCGCCGAGCCGGCCCATGCCGATCACCGCGATCGCGGCCTTCGGCTCGCCCCCGGCGCGCAGCACCGCGTCCAGGGTGGACGCGAGCACCGCGTCGTTCACCGAGTTCAGCGCCGCGCAGACCTGGTCGACCTCGAGCAGCCCGAGCAGGTCCGCGCAGGCGATCCGGAGCATCTCGTGCCGCCGGTAGGACCGCGCGGAGGCGACCGCGGCCTCCGGGGTCGGTTGCCGGGCCACCGTGGCCCGCAGCGCGACCGCCACCTCGACCGGGTCGCGGGTCAGCTCCGGGCTCTGCACGCCCGACGAGATCGCCAGCATCCGCAGCACCTCGGGCGCGCGGGCCAGCAGGTCCGGGACCAGCGCCGAGGTCCCCAGAAGGATCATCAGGCGCTGGGCGACGGCGCCCTCGTCGCGCAGCAGCCGCAGGTACCACGGGGTCGAGGCCAGCGCCTCGGACACCCGCCGGTAGGCCAGCAGGCCGCGGTCGGGATCGGGGGCGTGCGAGAGCTCGTCGAGCAGCACCGGCAGCAGCGCCCGCTGGATCGACGCCGCCCGGGAGACCCCGCCGGTGAGCGCCCGCAGGTGCCCCAGCGCACCCTCCGGCGAGGCCCATCCCAGGGCCTTGAGCCGGGCGCGCGCCGCGTCCGGGGACAGCGCCGCGTCGGTCGTGTCGTCGACACCCTCCGTGGCCAGCCGGGACACCGCCGCCAGCAGCGGCCGGTAGAAGAGCTTCTCGTGCAGCCGGCTGACCCGGCGCGAGTTGCGCTGCCACTCGGCGTCCAGCACGCCGACGACGTCGCGGCGCCCGTCCGGCCGGATCCGCGCCGCGCGGGCGAGCCAGCGCAGCGCGTCGGTGTCCCCGGCGGCCGGCAGCAGGTGGGTACGGCGCAGCTTCTGCAGCTGCAGCCGGTGCTCCAGCAGGCGCAGGAACCGGTAGGACGCGGCCAGGTTCGCTCCGTCGTCGCGGCCCACGTAACCGCCCTCGGCGAGCTCGCCGAGGGCCTCCAGCGTGTTCGGCGAGTGCAGCGTGTCATCGGTCCGGCCGTGCACGAGCTGCAGCAGCTGGACGGCGAACTCGACGTCGCGCAATCCGCCGCGCCCGAGCTTGAGCTCGCGTTCGCGCTTCTCGCTCGGGATGTTGTCGACCACGCGGCGCCGCATGGCCTGGACCTCGGCGACGAAGTCGTCGCGGGCCGAGGCCTGCCAGACCAGCGGGGACAGCGCCGCGACGTAGGCCTTGCCCAGCTCGGGGTCCCCGGCCACCGGGCGGGCCTTGAGCAGGGCCTGGAACTCCCAGGTCTTCGCCCAGCGCCTGTAGTACGTGACGTGCCCGTCGAGGGTGCGCACCAGCGCGCCCTGGCGACCCTCCGGACGCAGGTTGGCGTCGACCTCGAAGCAGGCCTCCCCCGCGATCCGCATCATCCGCGACGCCAGCTTCGACGCGTCCTGGGTGAGCTCGCCGCCGGGCTCGGCCACGAAGATCACGTCGACGTCCGAGACGTAGTTCAGCTCCCGGCCGCCGCACTTGCCCATGCCGATCACGGCCAGCCGCAGCTCGTCGGCCGGTTCCTGCTCGGCGACCGCGATCGCGAGTGCCGCGGTCAGCCCGGCCTCGGCGAGGTCGGCGAGCTGCGCGGCGACGTCGTCGACCTCCATCACCGGCAGCTCGGGGTCCCCGACGGCGGCCAGGTCCGCCGAGGCGAGCCCGAGCAGCTCGTCGCGGTAGGCGGTCCGCAGCGCGCCGACGGCCTCGGCCCCGGTCAGCCGCGCCCGGGCGCCACCCGCGCTGCCGGGCGGTGGCGCGGCCGGGTCGGCCCCGACCGCGCGCAGCAGGTGCGCGGTGCGCCGGGCCAGGTCCGGGGGCGGGTTCTCCCGGTCGGCGGTGTCGGCGAGCAGCCGCCACCGGTCCGGGTGGGTGATCAGGTGGTCGCCGAGCGCCGTCGACGAGCCCAGGGTCGCGAACAGCCGTCCGCGCAGGCCGCGGTCGGTGCGCAGCGCCCGGTCGATCTCCGGCCACGGCCCCGTCCGGGAGAGCCGCTCGACGGCACGCAGCGCCAGCTCCTGGTCCGGGCTGCGGGCCAGCGCCCACATGATCTGCTCGCAGCCGGCGACCGGGCCGTCGGCGTCCCACCAGCCGAGCGAGCGCAGGGTCTCCCCCGCCGTCGAGCCGGTGAGTCCCAGCCTGGCCAGTGACGTCCCCGTCCGCCGTTCCATCACGGCGGACGATCCTGCCTCATCACGGGCCGGTCACGCGCACCGATCCTGTTCCGGCTACCCCCCGACGATCGCCGTCACCCGGATCTCCACCCGCATCGCCGGGAGACCGAACGCGGTCGCCCCGGTCTGGGTCCAGATCGGGGCGCGCCCGCCGAGCCGGGCGCGGAACTCGCGGGCCATCACGTCGTTGTGGTCCGGGCCGATCGCGGCGTCTCCCGGCGCGACCTTGTGGTAGGAGTTCACGTGGACGACGTCCGCCCAGGTCGCGCCCGCCTCGGCCAGCGTCCGGCCCACGTTGTCGAAGGCCTGCACGATCTCGTCCTCCAGGTTCTCGCGGACGACGAGCTCGTCGTCCCACCCGCCCTGGCCGGAGATCTCGACGCGGTTCCCGATCCGCACCGCCTGGCTGTAGCCCAGCAGCTCGAGCGCGGTGTCGCCGTAGCCCGGCGTGACGTGGAAGGTGACGGTCTCGTTCTGCTCGATGACTTCATGCATGAACTCAAGCTACAAGCGATGACTTCATCTGTAAAGTGATCGCGCACTGCAACGGTACGGAGGAACGATGACGACAGGGCCGGCGGACGCACCGGACACCGAGCCGCGCTGGCTGGACGCCGACGACAAGGCCGCCTGGACCGGCCTCGTCTCGCTGATCATGCTGCTCCCTGCGCGGCTGGAGTCACCGCTGCAGCACGCGCACGGCATGACGCTGTTCGAGTACCTCGTGCTCAGCCACGTGTCCGAGGCACCGGGCCGCCGGCTGCGGATGAGCGAGCTCGCGTTCCTCACGAACGGCTCGCTCTCGAGGCTGTCCAACGTGGTCAAGCGCCTGGAGAAGCGGGGCTGGATGGCCCGCTCCCCCGACCCGGACGACGGCCGCTACACCCTCGCCGAACTCACCGGCGCCGGTGTCGCGGTCGTCCGGGACGCGGCCCCGACGCACCTGCGCACGGTCCGCGACGTGCTCGACCGGCTCGACGCCGGCGACCGGGCCGCGCTGGCCCGGATCGCGGCGACGTTGCAGGTGCGCCCGGCCGACCTGATCTAGAGCACCGGGAGGTAGGTGGCCAGCTCGTGCGGGGTCACGTTGCGCCGGTAGGCGTCCCACTCGGCGCGCTTGTTGCGCAGGAAGAAGTCGAACACGTGCTCGCCGAGGTACTCGGCGACCAGCTCGGAGCGCTCCATGACGTCGAGCGCCTCGGTGAGGTTCTGCGGGAGCAGCTCGTAGCCCAGCGCCTTGCGCTCGGTGTCGGTGAGCGCCCAGACGTCGTCCTCGGTGGCCGGCGGCAGCTCGTAGCCCTTCTGGATGCCGGTCAGCCCGGCGCCAAGGATCACCGCGTAGGCCAGGTACGGGTTGCAGGCGGAGTCCAGCGTGCGGACCTCCACCCGGCGCGACGACGACTTGCCGGGCGAGTACATCGGCACCCGCACCAGCGCGGAGCGGTTCGCGTGCCCCCAGGACACCGCGGTCGGCGCCTCGCCGCCCGTGATCAGCCGCTTGTAGGAGTTGACCCACTGGTTGGTGACGGCGGCGATCTCGCGGGCGTGCTTGAGGACCCCGGCGACGAACGCCTTGCCGGTCGCGGACAGCTCGTAGGGGTCGTCCGGGTCGTGGAAGGCGTTGTGGTCGCCCTCGAACAGCGAGAAGTGCGTGTGCATCGCCGAGCCGGGGTGCTCGGAGAACGGCTTGGGCATGAACGAGGCCCGCACGCCCTGGGTGAGCGCGACCTCCTTCACGACGTAGCGGAACGTCATGAGGTTGTCGGCCATCGTCAGCGCGTCGGCGTAGCGCAGGTCGATCTCCTGCTGGCCCGGCCCGCCCTCGTGGTGGCTGAACTCGACCGAGATGCCCATCGACTCGAGCGTCTCGATGGCGTTGCGCCGGAAGTGCGGCGCGACGTCGTGGCTGGCCTGGTCGAAGTAGCCGCCGGAGTCGGCGGGGGTCGGCGGGGTGCCGTCGTCGGGCAGGTTCTTGAGCAGGTAGAACTCGATCTCGGGGTGCACGTAGCAGGTGAACCCGGCCTCGCCGGCCTTGTTCAGTGCCCGGGTCAGCACGTGCCGCGGGTCGGCCCAGGACGGCGAGCCGTCGGGCATCGCGATGTCGCAGAACATCCGCGCCGAGTAGTGGTCACCGGACGCGGTCTCCCACGGCAGCACCTGGAACGTCGACGGGTCCGGCTTGGCGACCATGTCGGACTCGTAGACCCGGGCGAAGCCCTCGATCGCCGAGCCGTCGAAGCCGATGCCCTCGGCGAAGGCGCCCTCCAGCTCGGCCGGGGCGACCGCCACCGACTTGAGATAACCGAGCACGTCCGTGAACCACAGACGGACGAATCGGATGTCGCGTTCCTCGAGCGTGCGGAGCACGAACTCCTGCTGGCGGTCCATGCGGCGGAGCCTAGGAACCCCGTGTTACACCGACGTTACCGGGGTACGTGGGCGACCCGGTCGAGGTCGCCCGCGCACCGCCTGCGGCGCACCGCTCAGGCGGGCGGCAGGGCGCACTCGGCCCCGTCCTCGGGCAGCGTCAGGTCGACCAGGTAGTCGATCGCCAGCCGGTCCACGCACGGATCTCCCTGCAGGGACGCGGTGTGCTGGTCGCCGTCGACCGAGATCAGCCGGCCGCCGAGCTGCCCGGCCAGGTCCACCCCGGCCTGGTACGGCGTGGCGGGGTCACCGGTGACCGACACCACGACCGTCGGCGGCAGGCCGTCGACCTGCGGGGTGCGCGGCTCACTGGTCGGCGGGACCGGCCAGTACGCGCACGGGTCGAGCGCCCCGACCGCGCCGCGGCCGCTGGACCGGAACGGCGCGGCCTCGTCGGCGCGCTGCGCCAGGTCGAGCGCCTCGGCCGGATCCGTGATCGGGACCCGGTTCACGCAGCTGATGGCGCTGAACGCGTCCTGCATGTTCGCGTACCGGCCCTGCGGGTCACGCTGGTAGTAGAGGTCGGCGAGCTGCATCAGGATGTCGCCCTGGCCGTTCGCCACCTGCGAGATGCCCTGCTCGGCCGCGGGCCAGAGCTGGGAGACGTAGAGCGACTGCATCACCCCGAGGGTGCCGTCGGAGAAGCTCAGGGTGCGGCCGTCGCCGGTCGGGACCGGGTTGTCGAGCAACGGCTGCATGATCGCCTGGAAGGCCTCGGTGGCCCGGTCCGGGTCGGTGCCGAGCGGGCAGTTCGGCCGGGTGGTGCAGTCGCGGGCGAAGTTGTCGAACGCGAGCTGGAAGCCCCCGGCCTGCGCCACCGAGGACTCGGCGGTCGTCTGCGTGGGGTCGACCGCGCCGTCGAGCAGCAGTGCCCGGACGTTCTGCGGGAACGCCTCGGCGTAGGCGGTGCCGAGCTCGGTGCCGTAGGAGAACCCGGCGTAGGTCATCTTCTCGTCGCCGACCACGGCCCGCATGACGTCCATGTCCTTGGCCACGTCCCGGGTGCCGACGTGCGCCAGGACGTCGGCACCGACCCGCTCCGTGCACCTCTCGGCGAACTGCCGGGAGTTCGCGTCGGCCGCCTCGACGCCCGCCGGGGACGGGTCGGCGAAGTCCTTGGTCCGCTCCTCGTCGAACTCCGCGTCGGTCAGGCAGCGGATCGCCGGCTGGCTGGCGCCGACGCCGCGCGGGTCGAAGCCGATCAGGTCGAACCGCTCGTTCAGCCCGTTCTCCACCCACGTCGAGCTCGCCTGGCGGGCGACGAACGACGTGCCCGAGGCCCCGGGCCCGCCGGGGTCGGAGAACAGCGAGCCGATCCGGTCGCCGGTGGCCTTCTTGCGCAGCAACGCGATCTGCATCGTGTCGCCGTCGGGATCGTCGTAGTTCGTCGGGACGGTGACCCGGGTGCAGTCGAACTCGGGGTTCGCGAAGCCCTGCGCGTCCTCCGCGGTGGGGGCGTAGTCGGCGCACGGACCCCAGTCGAGCTGCTGGTCGTAGAACCGGGCGAGCTCCGGTGGCGGGGCCGCGGTCGGCTCGTCGTTCCCGCCCGTCGCGCCCGAGCAGGCGCCGACGAGCATCAGGGTCGCGGCACCGAGCGCGGCGACCGCGGCTCCCCGCCCCGCCCGGTGCCGTCGGATCGGACGTCGGCCGGCACGTGGTCGGAGCAGTCCCGAGAGCATGACGGCGAGCATGCCACTGGTGTCCGACAGTCACCGACCGGGCCGGGTCGGCGCCGGGCGAAGATCGGGTACCGGGCGAGCGTCGGGTGAGCGTTCCCACACCCGCGTCCACCGGGGGATCCGCGCTGTCACCCTGGCGAACGCCACCGACGGCGAACCCGGGGACCCGTGATCTGCACGGGCCTCGAGGCACGGAAGGAGCTCACTGGTGAGCACACACCCTCAGGGCGAGGTCGAGGCGCCGTACCGGACGCCCACCGCCCGGCCGAAGCGCACCCGCGTCCACCACCTGCAGCAGTGGAAGGCCGACGGCCGGCGCTGGCCGATGCTGACGGCCTACGACGTCTACACCGCGGGGATCTTCGACGACGCCGGCATCCCGGTGCTGCTCGTCGGCGACTCGGCGGGCAACAACGTCTTCGGTCACGACAACACGATCCCGGTCACCGTCGAGGAGCTGCTGCCGCTGACCCGCGCGGTCGTGCGGGGCGCGCGGAACGCGCTCGTCGTCGCCGACCTGCCGTTCGGCAGCTACCAGATCTCCCCCGCCCAGGCGCAGGAGACGGCGTTCCGGTTCATGAAGGAGGCCGGCGCGCACGCGGTGAAGCTCGAGGGCGGCGCCCGGTTCGCGCCGCAGGTCGAGGCGCTGACGTCGTCGGGCGTACCGGTGATGGCGCACCTCGGCTTCACCCCGCAGAGCGAGCACGCGCTGGGCGGATTCCGCATCCAGGGCCGCGGCGACACCGGCGACCTGCTCGTCGAGGACGCGCTGGCCCTGCAGGAGGCGGGCGCGTTCGCCGTCGTCCTGGAGCTGGTGCCCGCCGACGTGGCAAAGCGGGTGACCGCCGAGCTCCGGATCCCGACGATCGGGATCGGCGCCGGCCCGGACTGCGACGCCCAGGTGCTGGTGTGGTCGGACATGGCCGGGATGAACACCGGCCGGGTCCCGCGCTTCGTGAAGCGCTACGCCGAGGTCGGCGCGGCCCTGCACGACGCCGCCGCCGCCTTCGCCGCCGACGTGAGCGGCGGCGAGTACCCCGCCCCCGAACACTCCTACACCTGACCGGCCGGCCCTTCCGCCCGCCACCCCGGCGCCCGACTCATGACGCTTCAGTTCGGCATTACCGGACCAAAGCGTCATGAGTCAGGTCCGGTTCGGGGTGGGTGGGGCTGAGGGGACCGGAGTGACGACGGCAGTGGGTGCGATCCCGGTGACACCGCCGCCGGCGCGGTAGCGGGCCAGCATGCGGTCCGCCGGGGTCTCCCGGCGGTCCAGCCGCTCGCGCAGCAGCGCGAGCCGGTCGAGGTGGCCGGGATCGTCGTCGTCGCGCAGTGCGGCGGTCGCGGCGTCCAGCACCGCCTGTGAGCCGGCCCGGACCGCAGGGTCGGACCAGCCGCGCAGCGCGGCACGCCGGTGCGCGGCGGCGTCCGGGGTGCGACGGCGACCGGTGAGTGTGTCGTCGCGCAACACCCCGGTGAGCAGGCTGAGCAGCGGGCCGAACAGCGCGGGGCCTGCGGTGGCCGGATCCGCGGGGTCCTCCTCCGCGATCGCCGCGACGGCGTCGAACGCCTTGAACTCGATCCGCCCGACCTCGCCCGGGATCCCCGCGTGCCGCACCAGGCTCGGGTCGGTGGGCAGCAGCGGTGCCCCCGGATCCAGGTAGGCCAGTGCGGCCGGGCGGGCCCCGGTCCGGCGCGAGGTGCGCGCGGACAGCCCGCCCCACGGTCGTCCCTCCCGGAACGGGGAGGAGAACGACCACGGCACCAGGAACGGGCTGTAGCAGGTGAGCTTCGCGGCGGCGTCGGCGAGCAGGCCCGCGTCGGTGCCCGCCTCGGGGAACGAGAGGTTGAGGTCCGGGCCCCACGTCAGCATGTGCAGGTGTGCGGTGCGCTCCTCGGGCGAGGAGGCCAGCACCGCACGCTCGTGGGCGTTCGGGGGCGGGTCGAGCCGGTAGGCCGCCCGCCACGGATGGTGACCGATCGCGACCGGGCGCAGCCCGTGCCGGGCCGCGACGTCGGTGAGCAGGCGGGCGTCGTCGGCCAGGGCCCGCGCGACGGCGTCGACCGAGTCGTGGACCTGCGTGCGGATCTCGATGCCCTTGGGGTCGAACCGGGTGAGCGCACCGTCCTCGCCGAGGCGCTCGTAGCCCTCGGCGTACCAGTGCTTGCGCCGTATGCCGGCGTCGCCGATCCGCAGGTCGGCCTGCCCCTCGGGCAGACCGGGCAGCTCGTCGACGACCGCCGCGACCTCGGCGTGGGTCAGCGAGGCGAAGTCCGCGAGCGTCCCGTCCGGGCGCAGCAGTGCGAGCTCGTGCTCGATCCCGTACCGCGCCGCGCCCCGCATCGATCACCCCCGGTCCGATCACCCGATACGGACCGTGAGAGTACCGCCGTGCGGACCTGCCCCCGGTGTGATCCGAACCTGCCGCCACTCACCCGTTCCGCCCTGGACATCCTCGCCGGGACCGGTCAGCCTGGTGACGGCGGACACACGCAGATCCGCCGGGAGCCCGGAGCACGGGAGGCGTCATGAGGCTGGGCCGCAAGCTCTCCGAGGGATTCGTCACCGATCACGAGGCGGACCGGATGGTCGCCGCACCGGACCGTCCCGCCGAGGACCGCGAACCGGAGCACGCCGAGCTGCCGACGACCGGGCGCGAGCAGCCTGCGCGGTCGGGGTCCCGCGAGGACTGATCGGCGTGGGCCCGTTCCGCCGCACCCCGCAGGAACATCCCGCCGGCCCGCTGAGCGGGCACAAGCTCGCGTTCCCGATGCTGTCCGCGGACGGCACGACCGCCGGGTTCAGCGGCGTGACCCTCGGCCGCGCGCTGGTGTACCGCACGGTCGACGACGCGGTGTGCGCGCACGGCTGCCGGCACTCGTGCCCGTCGCGCTGGTGCGACTGCGGTTTCTACTGCTTCCACGCCCTCGACGACGCCCGGGAGCTGGCCTGCGCTCCCGAGCACCGCGGCGCGGTGCTGCTGGAGGTCGCGGTGTCCGGCCGGTTCCGGCGCTACGAGCTGGGCCTGCGCTACTCGCGGCAGCGGGTCCGGTCGGTGCGGATGCGACCGTGCCGGTGCGGGGCGACCGTGGCGGCGCTCGCCGACACCGGGTCGGGGCAGCGTGGCTGGCGCCGGCTCGAACCTGTCTGCGCACGCTGTGTGGGAGCACGGCCGGTACTGGCCCCCGAACGGTTCGCCCGGCTGGCGGCGGTCACGCTGGAGCCCGACGACGTCCCCACCGGCCCGCTGCGGCCGGTCGGTGCACGCGGTCCGCTGGGTCCCGGCGAGCCCGACGACTTCGGCGCGGGCGTCGACTCCGCGTTCGACGACCGGGCCTTCGGCGACCGGCGGTTCGACGAGCAGGACCTCGAGGACCGGATGCTCGGCGACCGGGTTCTCGGCGACCGGGTTCTCGACGACTCCGCGTTCGGCGGTCCCGACCCCACCACGAACCCGGTCGCGACGGCCGGGGCCGTCGCGGTGCTCACCGCCGAGATGGCGCTGCTGCAGGCCCGGCTGGACGAGATGGCGCGCCAGCTCGGCCGCGTCGCGGCGCGCCTGGACGACCTGGAGGGCCGGGACGAGCCCTGACCGCGGCCCCCGCCGGCGTCAGAGCCAGGCGGGGAGCGCGGGCGGGACGCGGTCGTCGGCGTCGCGCAGGCCGGGGCCGTGCGGACGACCGAGCAACCACGCGATGAGGTCGCCGGCGCGCCCCCGGACGACGCCGAAGTCCGCCGGTTCGGTCCGGTCGACCGCCGGGCCGGGCCCGAACTCCCGGGTCGCCCCGGTGCGCGTCTCCTCCAGCACCACGTGCGGGCAGCCGGGCCGCTCGCCCAGCGACGTCGCGACGTCGGCGACCAGCACCCGGCGCATCGGGATCGGCAGGTCCGAGAACGACGCGCCGACGTCGAGGTCGACGGCGTGGATCCACACCTCCCGGGCCCGCGACCAGGGCACCGCGACGGCCGGGACCGTGAAGCCCTGCGGGACGCGGACCTCCGCGGCCCAGGCCCGCTGGGGCAGCGTCGCGACCATCGCCGCGAGCCGGTCGGAGCTGTCGACGACGTCGGCCCGGATCTCCTCGGGGGACCGGGCCGCGCCGGCCTCGATGTCGGCGTCGCGGGTCTCCCGGTCCGGGTAGGCCGGGGTCTCGACCCCGGTCCGCGCCCAGTTCAGCAGGTTGATCATCGCGTCCGCGTTGCGGGCGACGTGCGTGAGCACGTGCGCCCGGGTCCATCCGGGCAGCAGCGACGGGGCGCCGAACGCCTCGTCGCCCATCCTGGACAGCAGCCCGCGCAGGTGGGCCTGCCCGTCGGCGGCCCAGGCGAGCGAGTCCGACAGCAGCGGCGGGACCGTGACGGGGGAGGACGCCTGGCCGGTACCGGTCGCCTCCGTGCTCACGTCACCGACCGGCAGACGTTGCGGGTCTCGCCGATCCCCTCCACCGCCGTGACGATCTCGCAGCCGTCGGTGAGGTAGCGCGGGGGCGTGCGGGCGTCGCCGACACCGCCCGGGGTCCCGGTGGCGATCACGTCGCCCGGGTTCAGCGTGAGGATCGACGACAGGTACACGACCAGGTCGACGACGCCGAAGACCAGCTGGTCCGTCGTCGAGTCCTGCATGGTCTCGCCATCGAGCTCGGAGTAGATCCGCAGCGTGCCGCCCTCGGCCGGGTCGGCGGGCAGCTCGTCCGGGGTCACCAGCTCGGGGCCGAGCGGCGTCGCGTGCTCCCAGGTCTTGCCCTGCAGGAACTGCTTGGTGCGGCGCTGGTAGTCGCGCATGCTGACGTCGTTGAGCACCGTGTAGCCGGCGATCGCGGCCTTCGCGGACTCGGCGTCGGCGTGCCGCACCGACCGTCCGATGACGACGGTCAGCTCGGCCTCGTAGTCGACGCGGTCGGACTCCGCGGGCAGCTCGATCGCGTCCCGGGCCCCGACCAGCGCCGGCGCGAACTTTCCGAAGATCGTGGGGTACTCGGGCAGCTCGTTACCCATCTCGAGCACGTGGTCGCGGTAGTTCAGCCCGACGCAGATGATCTTCTCGGGCGACGGGACCAGCGGCGCGTGGTCGAGAGTGGACGCGTCGTGCACCGGGCCGGCGGCCTGCGCGGCGTGCTCGGCCCAGTCGGGACGCTCGAGGAGCGCACGGACGTCGGCCTCCCCCGTCTCGACGGCGGTGTCGCCGTCGACGCGCACCGCCCGGTGCCCGGTCGCGGTCCGGATCGTCGCGAGCCTCATCGCGGGAGTCCCTCCATCGTGATCACCATCGGCCTACGGCGGAGAGTCTGCGACACCGGCACCCCGCGGGGGAACCGGGGGTGCCCGGTGTGGCGCGCGCCTCAGATCGCCCCGGACTCGTCGTCCGCGTCCGCACCGCGCACCGGGAGGTCGCCGAACACGTCCGGCGGCTCGTGCCACGCCGGCTCCGGGCTGCCCGCCCGCGCCGCGCTGACCGCCCGCCACACCCGCTCCGGGGTACAGGGCAGGTCGATGTGCCGCACGCCCAGGTCGGACAGCGCGTCGACCACCGCGTTCTGTACGGCCGGAGTGGACCCGATCGTCGCCGACTCGCCGATCCCCTTGGCGCCCAGCGAGTTCAGCGGCGTCGGGGTCTCGGTCGTGACGGCCTCGAAGGAGAACAGGTCGGCCGCGGTCGGGATCGTGTAGGCGGCCAGGCTGGACGTCAGCGGCTGGCCCTCGTCGTCGTAGAGCACCTGCTCGTAGAGCGCCTGGGCGATCCCCTGCGCCAGGCCGCCGTGCTGCTGTCCCTCGACCAGCAACGGGTTGAGCACCCGCCCGCAGTCGTCGACGGCGACGTGCCGGCGCGGGGTGATCCGGCCGGTGTCGGTGTCGACCTCGACGACCGAGACGTGCGCGCCGAACGGGAACGTGGCCCCGGACTGGGAGGAGTCGAGCCCGACCGACAGCTCCTCCCCCGCCGCGGCGGCCCGGCCGGCCAGCCGGGCCCAGGTCACCGTCGGCCCGGTCGGCACGCCGGTCACGCCGAACTCGCCGGCGTCGGTGAGCTCGATGTCCTCGGCGGCGGCCTCCAGCACGGTCGCGGCCTGCTTGCGGGCCCGCTCGTAGAGCTCGTGCGCGGCCTCGGCCACCGCGGTGCCGCCCAGCTGCAGCGACCGGGACCCGCCGGTGCCGCCACCGCGCGGGACGACCGCGGTGTCCGACTGCACGAAGGTGATCTTCTCCATCGGGATGCCGGTGCGGTCCGAGACGAGCATCGCGAACGACGTCGCGTGCCCCTGCCCGTGCGCCGACGTGCCGGCCGAGACGGTGGCGGTGCCGTCGTCATGCACGGTGACCGAGCCGTACTCGCCGCCCCCGCCGCCGGCGGTCACCTCGACGTAGGCGGCGATCCCGATCCCGAGCCGGACCGGGTCGCCGGCCTCGCGGCGGCGGCGCTGCTCGGTGCGCAGGTCGTCGTAGCCGACCAGGCGCAGCGCCTCGCGCAGCGGCAGGTCGTAGTCGCCGACGTCGTAGTTCGCGCCGGACGGCGTGGTCACCGGGAACGACGCCGGGTCCAGCAGGTTGCGCCGCCGCAGCTCGACCGGGTCCATGCCCAGCTCGGCCGCGGCCACGTCGACCAGGCGCTCGAGGTGCGCGGCGGCCTCCGGGCGCCCGGCCCCGCGGAACGCGCCCATCGGCGTCGTGTTGGTCAGGGCCGACGCCGCGTCGTAGCGCAGCCGCGCGATGTCGTAGACACCGGTGGCCATCAGGTAGGTCATCCGCAGCGGCAGCGCGCCACCGAACCCGGCGTAGGCGCCGGCGTCGCCGATCACCCGGACCCGCAGCCCGGTCATCCGGCCCTCGGAGGTGAGCCCGAGCTCGTAGTAGCCGACCTGGCTGCGGCCGTGCGGCATCGAGACCAGGTTCTCCGACCGGGTGTCCACCCACGACAGTGGACGGCCGAGCGTCCGGGCGGCGACGACGGTCGCGGTGTGCTCGGCGAGCACCCCCGCCTTGGCACCGAACCCGCCGCCGACGTGCGGGGCGACCACCCGGACCTGCTCGGGCTCCAGCCCGACGATCCCGGCCAGCTGGGCCTGGAAGCCGTGCGGCATCTGGGTCGAGACGTGCACGGTCAGACCGAAGTCGGTGGTGGTCGGGTCGGCGACGATCGCGTTGCCCTCCAGCGGGACCGCGGCGACCCGCTGGTTCTCCATCCGGGCCCGGACGACGACCTCGGCGCCGTCGAGCGGGTCGGGCCCGTCGCCGCGCTCCCCCGCGGCCAGGTTGCTGCCGTAGTCCGGGAACTGCAGCTCGGCACCCTCGGCCAGCGCGGCCTCCGGGTCGGTGACGGCCGGCAGCGGGTCGTAGTCGACCTCGACGAGCTCGGTCGCGTCGACCGCGGCCGCACGGCTCGCGGCGACGACCATCGCGACGGCCTCGCCGACGAACCGCACCCGGTCGGTCGCCAGCGGTGGGCGCGGCAGCTCCGGGTTGAGCACCATCAGCCCGTGGTGCGCGGGCAGGTCGAGGTCCGCGGCGGTGTACACGGCGAGAACACCGGGCGAGGCCGCGGCCTCCGACGTGTCGATGCCGGTGATCCGCGCGTGCGCCAGCGGCGAGCGGACGAACGCCACGTGGGCGAGGCCCGGCGGCGCGTCGTCACCGAACGGCAGGTTCCCGACGTAGGTGCTACGACCGGTGATCAGGTCGGCGTCCTCGACGCGGCGGACCGAGGTTCCCAGGATCGAGCCAGGCATGACCCCCACGCTAGCGCCGGGCACCGACACTGTCGCGCCCAACCGGAGGATCGTCCGCTTGCCGTCCGGGGCGGCACGGCCGGGCGGGTGTACCGGTGCCGGCGGCGCGGCCGGGGTCACGTCGTCGCGTGCGTCTCGACCAGCGGTCACGCGCCGACCGCGCCCGGTAGCGTCTCGCCCATGCCCGAGTTCCACCACACCGACGTGCTCCCGCTCGGCCCGGACGAGACCGAGTACCGCGAGTTCGACCTGCCGGCGGGCACCACCACCACCGCCGCCGGACGCACCTTCCTCGAGGTCCCACCCGAGACGATCACCGGCCTGGTCCGTGCCGCCGTCACCGACATCCAGCACCTGCTCCGGCCGTCGCACCTGGCCCAGCTGCGCGCGATCGTCGACGACCCGGAGGCGTCGGGCAACGACCGGTTCGTCGCCACCGACCTGCTGCGCAACGCCTGCGTCTCGGCCGGCGGCGTGCTGCCCATGTGCCAGGACACCGGCACCGCGATCGTCGTCGGCAAGAAGACCGAGACCGTGCTGACCGGCGGCGACGACGAGGAGTCCGTCTCCCGCGGGGTCTTCGAGGCCTACCAGGAGCTGAACCTGCGGTACTCGCAGATGGCGCCGACGACCTTCTGGGACGAGCGCAACACCGGCACCAACCTGCCCGCGCAGGTGGAGCTCTACTCCAAGCCGGGCCGGGACCCGTACTACGAGTTCCTGGTGATGGCCAAGGGCGGCGGCTCGGCGAACAAGACCTTCCTCTACCAGGAGACGAAGGCGCTGCTGAACCCGAAGCGGCTCGCGGCCTTCCTGGACGAGAAGCTGCGCAGCCTCGGGACGGCGGCCTGCCCGCCCTACCACCTGGCGATCGTCGTCGGCGGGATGTCGGCCGAGTACAACCTCAAGGTCGCCAAGCTGGCCTCGGCCCGCTACCTCGACGGGCTCCCGACGGCGGGCTCGCCGCTCGGGCACGCGATCCGGGACACCGACCTGGAGCAGCAGGTGCTGGAGCTGACCCGCAACTTCGGGATCGGCGCCCAGTTCGGCGGGAAGTACTTCTGCCACGACGTCCGGGTGATCCGGCTGCCCCGGCACGGCGCGTCGCTGCCGGTCGGCGTGGCGGTGTCCTGTTCGGCCGACCGCCAGGCCAAGGCGAAGATCACGCCGTCCGGTGTGTACCTGGAGCAGCTGGAGCGCGACCCGGCGCAGTACCTGCCGGACGCCACCGACGGGGACCTGTCCGACGAGGTCGTCCGCGTCGACCTGAACCGGCCGATGGACGAGATCCGCGCGCAGCTCTCGCAGCTGCCGGTGAAGACCCGGCTGTCGCTGACCGGGCCGCTGGTCGTCGCGCGGGACATCGCGCACGCCAAGATCGCCGAGCGGCTCGACGCCGGCGAGGAGATGCCGCAGTACCTGCGCGACCACGCCGTCTACTACGCCGGCCCGGCCAAGACCCCCGAGGGCTACGCGTCCGGCTCGTTCGGACCGACGACGGCGGGCCGGATGGACTCCTACGTCCGCCAGTTCCAGGACGCCGGCGGGTCGCTGGTGATGCTGGCCAAGGGCAACCGGTCGTCCCAGGTCGTCGAGTCGTGCGCCGCGAACGGCGGGTTCTACCTGGGCTCGATCGGCGGCCCGGCCGCCCGGCTGGCGCAGGACTGCATCCGCAAGGTCGACGTGCTCGAGTACCCGGAGCTCGGCATGGAGGCGGTCTGGAAGATCGAGGTCGAGGACTTCCCGGCGTTCATCGTGATGGACGACAAGGGCAACGACTTCTTCGCCGACACCTCCGCGCCGACGCTGCAGGTCACCTTCCGCACCTGACCGACCCGTGACGGCTGTCGCGCCCCACGGAGGGTGCGGCAGCCGTCGACGGGTCGCGGCAGCGAGGACGACCGGTGGTGCGATGGCTTCACACCCCCTCGCCACGCTTCGCACCCGTCGCAGCAGGTGTGAAGCGTGGCGAGGGGGTGCGAAGCCGAGCGCCGCGGGCGTCCGGGCCGCCCACGTGGCGCCCCGTCGGCCCGTGCGGCGCCCCACCCATGGGGTGCCGCGCGGCGCCACGGGGTGCCGCGGCCGGCCATGGGGTGCCGCGGCGGGCTCCGGGGTGGCGCGGCGGGGCGGCGACCGGCTCGCTGGGGCGGCGGCCGGCTTCGGGTGCGGCGGCTCCGGATCAGCCGAGGCGGCGAGGGCCGGTGTCCCGGCGGCTCGGGGGCGGGCCGACGGTGACCCGGGCGCCGGTGACGAACGCGCCGTCCGGCGAGGCCAGCACCGGGTCCAGCGCCAGCGACCGCACCTGCGGGATGTCCTCCACGATCCGGCCGACCCGCAGCACCACGTCCTCCAGCGCGCCGGTGTCGACCGGGTCCGAGCCGCGGTAGCCGGTCAGCAGCGGGGCGGCCCGGGGTGACCGGATCACCCGCTTCGCGTCCTCGGTGGACATCGGCAGCACCCGGTAGGCGCGGTCGTCGAGCAGCTCGGTGGCCATCCCGGACAGGCCGAACGCCAGCACCGAACCGAACGACGGGTCGTCCGTGATCTCGATCTTGCAGGACGTGCCCTTGGGTGCCATCCGCTGCACGTAGACCTCGTCGGAGCCGGTGACCCGGGACAGCTCGGCGTGCGCCGCGCGCAGCGCGTCCGGCGAGCCGAGGTCCAGCCGGACGCCGACGAAGTCCCCGCGGTGCCGCCACCGGTCACCGGTCGCCTTGAGGACCACCGGGTAACCGACCTCCTCCGCGGCGGCGATCGCGGCGTCCACCCCGGACACCCGCCGGAAGGTGATCACGTCCAGGCCGTAGCAGGCCAGCAGCTCGACGGCCTCGGAGTCGGACAGCACCTGCTCGGTGCCCGAGCCGAAGCCCTCGACCAGCCGGCGGGCACGGTCGGTGTCGATGCCCTCGGGGACGACGAACTCGCCGACCGGGGTGTCGCGCCACTCCGCGTAGCGGGTGACCCGGCTCAGCGCCGCCGTCGCCCGCTCCGGGCTGGCGTAGCTGGGCACCGACCCGCGCCCGGGCGTGCCGTCGGGCTGCACGACCGCCAGCTCGGCCGGGATGCCCTCCGCGGCGAGGAAGACCGCGATCACCGGGATCCCGGCGCCCTCCGCGGCGTCGCGCAGCGCCTTGGCGTGTGCGGTGCCCTCCACCGCGACCGGCGGGACGAACACCGCGATCAGCGCGTCCGGTGCGTCCGGACTGGTCAGCGAGGCGCGCACGGCCGCGGCGAAGGCCTCCGGCGGTGCCTGCGTACCGACGTCGACCGGGTCGCCGGCGAGCTCCAGCCCCTCGTCCAGCAGACCGTCGGTGACCAGCAGGTTCAGCGCCGTCGAGTTCCCGACGACCGCGACCCGGCGCCCGGCGGGCAGCGGCTGGTAGGCCAGCAGCAGCGCGGTGTCGAACAGCTGCGGCAGCGTCTGCACCCGGATGACGCCGGACTGCTCGAACAGCGCCTGCACGCTGGACTCGTCGATCGGCGCCGAGACCGAGGCGAGCGAGGGCAGCGGGCCGGTGTGCCGGCCGGACTTCACCGCGACGACCGGCTTCGTGCGGGCCAGCCGGCGCGCGACCCGCGCGAACTTGCGCGGGTTGCCGAACGTCTCCAGGTACAGCAGCACCTGGTCGGTCGCCGGATCGGTCTGCCAGTACTGCATGAGGTCGTTGCCGGAGACGTCGGCACGGTTGCCCGCCGACACGAACGACGACAGCCCGAGTCCGCGGGACCGGGCGCTCGCCAGGATCGCGGTGCCCAGCGCGCCGGACTGGCAGAAGAAGCCCGTCCGGCCCGGGCCGGGCAGGTTCGGCGCCAGGGTCGCGTTCAGGCGCACCGCCGGGTCCGGGTTGGCGACGCCGAGCGCGTTCGGCCCGACCACCCGCATCCCGTGCGCGCGGGCCTCGGCGACCAGCCGCCGCTCGGCGACGGTGCCGCCGCCGCCGGCGTCGGCGAACCCGGAGCTGATCACGACGAGCACCTTGACGCCCTTGGCCAGGCAGGAGTCCATGACCTCGTCGATGTTCGCCGCCGGCACCGCGACGACGGCGAGGTCCACCTCGTCCGGGATGTCGATCACCGACGGGTACGCGCGGATGCCGCGCACCGACCGGGCCTCCGGGTTCACCGGGTACACCGGCCCGGTGAACCCGGCGGCCAGCAGGTTCAGCAGGACCGCGTGGCCGATCTTGGTCTCGTCCGCGGACGCCCCGATCACCGCGACCGACGTCGGGTGCAGCAGGTTCGCGACGCTGCGCGCCTCGGCGGCCTGCTCGCGCGAGTCCCGCACCGCGATCGACTTCTCGGTCGGGTCGATGTCGAACTCCAGGTGCAGCACGCCCTCGGCGAAGGCGCGCTTGACCCCGTAGCCGGCCTCCCGGAACACCCGGACCATGGCGTGGTTCTCGACGAGCACCTCGGCCTCGAACCGGGACAGCCCGTTCTCCCGCGCGGCCGCGGCCAGGTGCTCCAGCAGGATCGAGCCCAGGCCGCGGGACTGGTGGTCGTCGCGGACCACGAACGCCACCTCGGCGTTGGTGACGGGCTCCTCGGTGCCCGCGCCCTGCGACGCCGCGGCCCCGCCGTTCGCGGTGATGCCCTCGTACCGTCCGACGGCGACGATCTCGTCCCCGAGCAGCGCCAGGAACGCGACCCGGGTGCGGTGGTCGACAACGGTGAACCGCTCCAGATCGCGCGGCGAGATCCGCGGGTAGGGCCCGAAGTAGCGCAGGTAGCGGGTGCGGTCGGACAGCTTGGAGTGGAAGTACAGCAGCGCGTCGGCGTCGTCCGGGCTGATCGGGCGCAGGTGCACGATGCCGCCGTCGGACGCGACGACGTCGGCCTCCCAGTGCCGCGGGTAGGGGTGCTCTGGCTTCTCGGGGGTCTCGTCGGGCATGGGAGTAACGCCTTCAGTCCCGGGGGTCGTCGGGTTCGAGGCCGTGCAGCGGGAACACCGCACGACGGGTCTCCAGGATGGTGGCGTCGACCCGCTCGGAGTTCGCCCCACCCCACTTCTCGAACGAGGGGTCGGCCCCGTCGGACATCGACACCGGCAGCGGCGCCCGGGTGTGGGTCGTCGCGCGCGCGGTCCAGTCCGCCGGGATCGCCGTGTCCGGGGCGAGGTCACGGTCCAGCGCGACGGCCATCAGGTGCGTCCAGGAGCGCGGGACCACCCGGTACAGCGCGTAACCGCCACCACCGAGCACCAGCCACTTGCCGCCGGCCGTGGTCTCGGCCAGCTCGCGCAGCGCGTGGTAGATCGCGCGGTGCCCGTCGACGGACAGCTCGAGGTTGGCCATCGGGTCCTCGGCGTGGGTGTCGGCGCCGCACTCGGTGACCAGGATCTGCGGGCGGAACCGCTCCAGTACCGACGGGACGACGGCGTGGAAGGCACGCAGCCACCCGGCGTCGGAGGTCCCCGGCGGCAGCGGGACGTTCACCGCGTAGCCCTCGCCGCCGCCGCGGCCGAGCTCGCCGGCCCAGCCGGTGCCCGGCCACAGCGTCAGGGGGTGCTGGTGCATCGAGACGGTGAGCACCCGCGGGTCGTCGTAGAACGCGTCCTGCACGCCGTCGCCGTGGTGGACGTCGACGTCGACGTAGGCGATCCGCTCGTAGCCCTGGTCGAGCAGCCAGGCGATGGCGACCGAGCAGTCGTTGTAGACGCAGAACCCGGCAGCCCGGTCGCGCATCGCGTGGTGCAGCCCGCCGGCCATGTTCACCGCACGGTCGGCGCGGCCCTCGGCGATCTCCCGGGCCGCGGCGATCGAGCCGCCCGCGATCAGCGACGCGGCCTCGTGCATCCCGAAGAAGATCGGGTTGTCGGTGGTGCCCAGGCCGTGCCCGATGTCGAACGGCGCGTCCGGCGCCGAGCGCACCGCGGTCTGGTACCCGGTGGTGTGCACCCGGGTCAGCTCCGCCTCGGTCGCCGGTTCCGGGACGATCAGCTCGACGTCGTCGAGCACCCCGAGCCCACGGGAGAGCTCCATCATCAGGTCCAGCCGCACCGGGTTCAGCGGATGGTCGTCGGACAGCTGGTAGCCGAGGAACTCCGGTGTCCACACGACCGAGGTGCGCGCGCTCATGGGACAGGACCGTATGTCAGATGCCCGGTTCCGGTCATTCCCGCGCCGCCCAGGGCCGGTCACCGACTGCCGCCGGCCGTTCCGGGTCGGCGCTCCACTCCGACCAGGACCCCGGGTAGAGCGCCGCGGGGGCCTCCGGTGTGGTGAGCCCGGCGTCCTCCAGCGCCTGCACCGTCGCGCAGGCGTTGACCCCGGAACCGCAGTAGGCGCCGACCGGTGCCCCCGCGGTCACCCCGGCGGCGCGGAACCGGTCGGCGAGCACGTCGCCCGGTAGCCGGCGACCGTCCGGGCCCGCCAGCGAGGCGGCCGGGACGTTGCGTGCCCCCGGGACGTGGCCCGCCCGCGGGTCGACCGGTTCGGTCTCCCCCCGGTAGCGGGCGGCGGCCCGGGCGTCGAGCAACGCCCCGTCACGGGCGAGCGCGGCGGCCCCGTCGGCGTCGACGACGGGCATCGCACCGGGCCGGACGACGACGTCGCCCTCCGGCAGCGGCGACGGCTCGGCCGCGTCCCCGGAAGTACCCGCCACCGGCAGGCCGGCGGCGTCCCAGCCGGCGAACCCGCCGTCGAGCACCCGGACCCGGTCCGGGGCCAGCCCGGCCCAGCGCAGCAGCCACCACGCCCGGGCGGCGACCGAGCCGTCTCCGTCGTCGTAGGCGACGACGAGCCGGTCGTCCTCCGAGATCCCCGCCGCGCGCAGCACCCGCTGCAAGGCCGCCGGCTCCGGGAGCGGGTGGCGACCACCGGGACCGGGCAGGGCGGGGCCGGCCGAGAGCTCGGTGTCCAGGTCGACGAACACCGCACCCGGGATCCGGCGGGCGGCGTGGTCCTCGCGGCCGGGCGGCCCGGTCAGCCGCCAGCGCACGTCGAGCACGACCGGGCGCGCGGAGGACTCCGCGCCCGCTCGTACGTCCGCACCGCCCACTCCTACGTCCGCGGTGCCCGTCGGCACGGGAACGACCAGCAGGGCGAGGTCCTCAGGGGCGATCATGGTGCCGGGCACGTGCCCATCCTGCCCGAACGACCGCGCGACGCCCGGGGCCGCGACGGGTCGACGCTGGGTAGACTGGACCCGCGACCGAAGGGGCCCCACGTGAACGACCTCATCGACACCACCGAGATGTACCTCCGCACCATCTACGAGCTCGAGGAGGAGGGCGTCGTCCCGCTGCGCGCGCGGATCGCCGAACGCCTCGGCCAGAGCGGGCCGACCGTCAGCCAGACCGTCGCCCGGATGGAGCGTGACGGCCTGGTCGTCGTGGCCGGGGACCGGCACCTCGAGCTCACCGACGAGGGCCGCGGCCGGGCGGTCGCCGTGATGCGCAAGCACCGTCTCGCCGAGCGGCTGCTGATCGACGTGATCGGCCTGGAGTGGGAGCTGGTCCACGCCGAGGCGTGCCGCTGGGAGCACGTCATGAGCGAGGACGTCGAGCGCAAGCTGGTCCGGCTGCTGGACAAGCCCACCGTCTCGCCGTACGGCAACCCGATCCCCGGTCTCGACGAGCTGGAGCGTGACCAGGACGGGCCGTCCGCGGCGTCGTCGGTGCCGCCCTCGCTGGAGGTCGGCCTGCAGCGCCTCGACGAGCTGGCGCGCCGCGGCGGCGGACCGGTCGAGGTGCGCCGGATCGCCGAGCACGTGCAGATGGATGCGGACCTGATGTCCGAGCTCAAGCTGGCCGGCATCGTGCCGGGCAACAGCGTCGAGGTCGGCGCGATCCCGCGCTTCGGCGACCCGGTGCCGGTGACGGCCGAGGGTGAGCAGGCGACCGTCGCGCCGCTGGTCGCGCACGCGGTGCTCGTCAAGCCGCAGTAGGGCCCGGGGCCACGACCTGATCTCCCGCGGGCCCGTGAGAGGCTCGATGCCCTGACACGGCACGCGGGAGGAACCCCAGTGAAGCTGCTCGTCACCGGCGGCGCAGGGTACGTCGGCAGCGTCTGCGCGGCGCACCTGATCGAGGCGGGACACGAGGTCGTCGTCCTGGACGACCTGTCCACCGGGCACCGGGACGCCGTTCCGGCCGGTGCCACGTTCGTCGAGGGCGAGCTCGGCGCCGCGGCCGGCGAGGTGCTGGGCGCCGGTGGGTTCGAGGGTGTGCTGCACTTCGCGGCCCGGTCGCTGGTCGGTGAGTCGGTGCAGCGCCCCGAGCTCTACTGGGACGGCAACGTCGTCGCCTCGTTCCGGCTCCTGGAGGCCGTGCGCGCGCACGGCGTCCCGCGGCTGGTCTTCTCCTCCACCGCCGCGACCTACGGCGAGCCGGAGCAGGTGCCGATCCCGGAGACCGCGCCGACCCGGCCGACCAACCCGTACGGGGCGAGCAAGCTCGCGATCGATCACATGATCACCTCGTACGCGACCGCGCACGGGCTCGCCGCGACGAGCCTGCGCTACTTCAACGTGGCCGGCGCGCACGTCACCGGCACCGAGCGGCTCGGTGAGCGGCACGCCGTCGAGACCCACCTGATCCCGCTGGTGCTGCAGGTCGCCGCCGGGACCCGCGAGTCGATCTCGATCTACGGCGAGGACTGGCCGACCCCGGACGGCACCTGCGTGCGGGACTACATCCACGTCGACGACCTCGCCGACGCCCACCTGCTCGCGCTGACCCACGCCACCGGGTCCCGGCACGACGTCTACAACCTCGGCAGCGGGCACGGGTTCTCCGTCCGGGAGGTCGTGGAGGCCTGCCGCACCGTCACCGGGCACCCGATCCCGGCCGTCGTCGCCCCGCGCCGGGCCGGGGACCCGGCCGTGCTGGTCGCCTCGAGCGAGCTCGCGGCCGAGCGGCTGGGCTGGAAGCCCTCGCGCACCGAGCTCGAGCGGATCGTCTCCGACGCCTGGGAGTTCGCCCGCTCCCGCTGAGGAGGTCACGACGGGTCCGCTGACGACGGGTCCGCGAACGCGTCGAGCAGTCGCCGCAGCCCCGCGGGTCCGGCGTGCGATCCGGGCCGGGACCCCGCGAGCACTCCGCGCAGCGAGACGTCGACCAGGCCGGCCAGCTCGTGCTCCGGCCGGTCGGCGAGAGCCCGCTCCACGGCCAGGGTCGCCAGCGCCCCGTCGCCGCGCAGCAGCGCGCAGGCGCCGAGCAGCGCGAGCGCGTCGGCGCGCCCGGGGGCCGGCAGCACCCGGGCCAGCACCGCCCACAGCTGCTCGGCGTGCGGTGCGACCGGGCCGAGGCAGCGACGGACGGCCTCGGTGATGAAGGCCGGGTCGGCGAACGCGGCGCAGAAGCCGAGGGCGCGTGCGTCGTCGACACCGAGCCCGCCCTCGGCGGCCTCGGCCAGGCACTCGTCGAGCAGCGGCACGCCCGGTCCCGCGGCGCGCGGCCGCACCGCGCCCGACAGCCGGGCGCGCCGGGCCCGGTCACCGGCGTCCCCGTCGAGCTGGGCCAGCACCGCGGCCCGGTCCGGCAGCACGGCGCGCCCGCCCCGGACCGCGGCGGCGACGGCGACCGGGGTGGACGACGGGTCCGGCACCGTGCCGGCGCAGTGGCAGCGCTGCCCGGGCAGGTCGTAGCAGCCCCAGCTGTCCCCCGCCCGGGTCCCGGACGTCCACAGCACCGCGAGGGGCTCGATCCCGGCCCGCAGCAGCTCCCGCCGCACCGCCGCGGCCACGTCCCGGCGCGGCGCCGCGGCGCCGGGCCCCGGCACCGGCACCACGGACTCCGGCACCACGGACTCCGGCACGACGGGCTCCGGCACCACGTGGCCCGGCACTGCCGACCCCGGCACCACGGGCCCGGGCACCAGGGGGCCCGGCACCGCGACCTCCGGCATCACGGCCTCCCGGATCACCACGGCGACCGCCCGGGCCGGGCGCTCCCCCGCCAGCACCGCGACCGCGCCGGCGCACACCCGGCGCACGTCCCGGGCCGACGGGAGGTCGACCCGCACGGTGAGCCCGAGCCGGCCCCGGCGCTCGGGGCCGGCCATGCCCACCAGGACCAGCGAGTCCCGCGGGTGGAACCCGATCAGCACCGGGACCGCCGCGACCAGGTCCTCGCTCGTCGACAGCCGGACCCGCGGCTCGTCCGCGCTCCCGGGCGCCCACGGGTCGCCCGGCACGCCGGGCGGCCACATCCCGGACGGTGCGGGCCCGGGCGGCGCGGACCCGGAGCCGGGCACCGGCGGACCGGCGCGGTCGGGATCGGACGAGGGCTGCGGCAGGGCGGTCATGCATCCAGCGTGCGGCCACCGGCGACGGTCCGGACCGGGTTGCTCCGGACGGCTGTGCACGGGCACGCGGAGCCGCGCCCGTGACCGGCAGGGTGGGGACGACCGACCGGTGCACGCCCCGTCGTGTCGGTGGTCCGTGATAGGGCACGAACTGAACGGATGTTCTCACCGGGCGCCGGTGCGCAGGACCCTCGCGGGCGGTAGGAAAGGCCCATGCGTGTGTATCTGGGGATCGACATCGGAACCTCCGGATCGAAGGGGGTCGCCGTCGATCCCGACGGTCGGGTCGTGGCCCGCGCCGACCGTGCGCACGACACCGCGCAGCCCCGTCCCGGCTGGGTCGAGCACGACGCCGAGGCGATCTGGTGGGCCGACTTCACCGCGATCGTCGGCGAGCTGCTCGCGTCCGTCCCGGACGCCGAACCCGCCGGCCTGGGCGTGTCCGGCATCGGCCCGACCCTGCTCCCCGCGGACGCCGACGGCCGGCCGCTGCGCCCGGCGATCCTCTACGGCGTCGACACCCGGGCCGGCACCGAGATCGACGAGCTGAACGCCGAGCTCGGCACCGACGCGATCCTCTCCCGCGCCGGCACCCCGCTGTCGTCGCAGGCCGTCGGGCCGAAGTGGCGCTGGCTCGCCAAGAACGAGCCGGAGGTCTACGAGCGCACCCGGAAGTTCCTCATGTGCTCGTCGTACCTGGTGCACCGGCTCACCGGCGAGTACGTGCTCGACCACCACTCGGCCAGCCAGTGCGACCCGATGTACGACCTGGAGAAGGCCGACTGGGCCGCCGACTGGGCCGAGACGACCGCCCCCGGCCTGGCCCTGCCCCGGCTGCTGTGGCCCACCGAGATCGCCGGGCAGGTCACCGCCGCGGCCGCCGCGGAGACCGGGCTGCCCGAGGGGCTGCCGGTCACCGCGGGCACCGTGGACGCCTGGGCCGAGGCGACCAGCGCCGGCGTCACCTCACCGGGCGAGGTGATGGTCATGTACGGCACGACGATGTTCCTCATCGAGGTCATCGACCGCCCGCACCCGCACCCCGCGATGTGGACGACGCGCGGCGTCGTGCCCGGCACCTTCACCCTCGCCGCCGGGATGGCCACCTCCGGGGCGATCACCGGCTGGCTGCGCGACCTGACCGGCGAGGGCTACGCCGAGCTCGTCGCCGAGGCCGCCGAGGTCCCGCCGGGCAGCGGCGGGCTGCTGCTGCTCCCCTACTTCGCCGGTGAACGGACCCCGCTGTTCGACCCGGACGCCCGCGGCATCCTCGCCGGGCTGACCACCGGGCACACCCGCGGCGAGGTGTACCGGGCCGCGCTGGAGGGGATCGCGCACGGTGTCCGGCACAACCTGGAGGTCATGCGCGAGGCCGGCGGCGGCACGAAGCGCCTGGTCGCGGTCGGCGGCGGCACGACGGGCGGGCTGTGGACCCGGATCGTGACCGACGTGACCGGCGTGCCCCAGGACGTCCCCGAGCAGACCGTCGGCGCCGCGCTCGGCGACGCCTGGCTGGCCGCCACCGCGACCGGCGCGGAGCCGGACCTGCGCACCTGGAACCCCGTCGTGGAGACCATCGAGCCCGACCCGGCGGCGTCGGAGGTCTACGACCGGTTCCACCAGCACTACCGTTCGCTCTACACCGCCACCCGCGACACCGCGCACTTCCTGGCCGAGGAACGGCGGCGGGCCTACCCCGCGTGACACGCTGTTCACGGGCTGCCGGTTGCCGACAGCCCGCCCATTCGTGAGGCTGTGGGGGCGAATCGGACGAGGCAGGCGGGGGCGGGCACCGTGTACGACTACGACCTGATGGTGATCGGCTCCGGTCCCGGCGGGCAGAAGGCCGCGATCGCGGCGGCGAAACTGGGCAAGCGGGTGGCGATCGCCGACCGCGAGCACATGATGGGCGGGGTCTGCGTCAACACCGGGACCATCCCGTCCAAGACGCTGCGCGAGGCCGTCCTCTACCTGTCCGGGTTCACCCAGCGGGAGATGTACGGCGCCAGCTACCGGGTCAAGGCCGAGATCACGATCGACGACCTGCTGGCCCGGACCCGGCACGTGATCGGGCGGGAGATCGAGATCGTGCGCAGCCAGCTGCTGCGCAACCACGTCGACATCCTGACCGGCACCGCGCGGTTCACCGACCCGCACACCGTCGTCGTCGAGGGGCACGCGCGCGGAGACCACAACACGGTCACCGCGGCGAAGTTCGTGATCGCGACCGGGACCAGCCCGGCGCGGCCGGACTCCGTCGAGTTCGACGGCGAGCGGGTCGTCGACTCCGACCAGATCCTCGAGGTCGGGCGGGTGCCGGACACGATGGTCGTCGTCGGCGCCGGGGTGATCGGCATCGAGTACGCGTCGATGTTCGCCGCGCTCGGCACCCGGGTCACGGTGGTCGAGAAGCGCGACGCGATGCTGACCTTCTGCGATCCGGAGGTCGTCGAGTCGCTCAAGTTCCACCTGCGCGACCAGGCCGTGACGTTCCGGTTCGGCGAGGAGGTGTCCTCGGTCGAGGTCACCGGGCGGGGCACCGTGACCAGCCTGGTCAGCGGCAAGAAGATCCCCGCCGACATGGTCATGTACTCGGCGGGCCGGCAGGGCATGACCGAGTCGCTCGACCTGGGCAAGGCGGGCCTGGAGGCCGACGAGCGCGGCCGGATCACCGTCGACAAGCAGTACCGCACCGGCGTCGAGCACATCGCCGCGGTCGGCGACGTCATCGGGTTCCCGGCACTGGCCTCGACCAGCATGGACCAGGGGCGGCTCGCGACCTGCCACCTGTTCGACGAGCCGGTCCGCGAGCTGGCCGAGCTGCAGCCGATCGGCATCTACACGATCCCGGAGATCTCGTTCTGCGGGCGCACCGAGGCCGAGCTGACCGCGGCCGCGATCCCCTACGAGACCGGGCTGGCGCGCTACCGCGAGCTCGCCCGCGGCGCGATCATCGGGGACTCCTACGGGATGCTCAAGCTGCTGGTGTCCACCGACGACCGGACGCTGCTGGGCGTGCACGTGTTCGGCACCAGCGCCACCGACCTCGTCCACATCGGTCAGGCGATCATGGGCTGCGGCGGGACGGTCGACTACCTGGTCGACACGGTGCTCAACTACCCGACCCTGTCCGAGGCGTACAAGGTGGCGGCCCTGGACGCGACGAACAAGATCCGCGCCCTGGAGAGCGTCCAGAACGGGCGCCCGTCGTCCCCACCGGCCCCCTCCGGCGGAGACGTGGCGGATCCGGACCAGGATCAGGTGTAGGAGAACCCGTTCGCGTCCAGCCAGGGCTTCGGGTTGATCTTCGTACCGCCCTGGATCACCTCGATGTGCAGGTGCGGCCCGGTGGACTGGCCCCGGTTGCCGACCTCGGCGATCTGCTGGCCCGCCTGCACCCGCTCGCCCACGCTGACCAGCGAGCGGTTGATGTGGCCGTAGACGGTGATCGTGCCGTCGTCGTGCTGGACCCGGACCCACATGCCGAACCCGCTGGCCGGGCCGGAGTCGATCACGGTCCCGGCGATCGGCACGTTGATCGGGGTGCCGATCGGGGCGGCGATGTCCAGGCCGTTGTGCTGGGCACCCCAGCGGGCACCGAAGCCGGAGGTGACCCGCCCGGAGACGATCGAGATCCCGCCGCCGACCGGCGCGGCGGCGGCCGCCGGTGCCGACGCGGCGGGGGCGGCCGCGGCGGCCGCGGCAGCGGCCTCGGCGGCGCGGGCCCGCTCGGCGGCGGCCTCCTGCACCGCCTGCACGGACGCGGACGCCGAACCGGCGGCCTCGGCCGCGCTGGCGTGCACCCCGGCGGGAGCGATCACGGCCTGCGCGGCGACCGAGCCGCCGCCGGCGGCCGGTGTGGCCAGCGCGGCGATCGTGGCCGGGTCGGCGATCGGGGTCGACGCCGGGAGCGCGTCGGCCGGGGTGCGCGGCGCGGGGACGGTGGCCGGGAGCTCGGCCGCGGCGGCGACACTGGACGTGGCCGGCCAGGCCGTCGGCAGCGGGAGGTCCACGGAGCCGACGGTCGCCTGGGCCGCGCCGGCGAGACCGCCGACCGCGACGACCGCGGCCGCGACCCGGGTCGTCGCCGAGAAGCCCGACCCGTCGTCGGTGCGGTGGTCGCCGGTCCGGGAACGACGGACGTGCGGACCGGCGGGGAACGGACTCGCGTAGCCACCGACCCCGGCCACCGCGAACTGCGGTGACAGGAGTGCGAGACTCGCGCGCCGCCCCTGGGGGGAGCGATGGCGTGCCACGATCTTCCTTCCAGATCGCGGAACGGTGGACAACCCGTGGGGAGCGGGGCAGCCCGTCGGGGGTCGGGCTGCGTCCGGTTCGTGACCGTTCCGTGATCCGTGGACCACGCTAACCCGGCTCCGTGACCCGGCAAACCCGATCGAGTGATCAACAGACCACCGGGACTCGGGACGCGACGAACGGACAGTGCGTGACGACAGGGGGTCGCACCCTGCCGTTCACCGCGCCCCCCGCCGCCGCGGTCCACCACGGACACTCCACTGACCTGCGGCGATGACGCCGCTCGCCGTCGGGTCGAGCGGCGCGCCGGGGCCGCCACCGGTGACGCTCGGTGCTCGAACGCGACAGCGTCTCGCCTCGTGGTCGCTGTCACCGGGCCGCCTGCGTCACACTCCGTCAACCGCGGCCACGGGAGGGAGGGCGGCCGTCGCCCGGTGGTGGGCTCCGATCACCCGGAACCGTGATTGCCCCACCCGCCCGCACGGGGTTGGGTGGAGACGTGCGCCGCCTCCTGGTCCCACTCCTGACCTGCGCCCTCCTCGTCTCCCTGGCTCCCACCGCACTCGCCGCCGACGCCCCCACGACGGCGGCGGTCCAGCCCGCCCCGTCCACCCAGCGCTACGTGGCACTCGGCGACTCCTACGCCGCCGGCGTCGGAGCGGCCCCGGACCCCGGCAGCGGCGACTGCCTGCGCAGCCCGGAGTCGTACCCGGCGCTGTGGGCGGCGCGGAACGGCCCGGCGTCCTTCACCCACGTCGCCTGCAGCGGAGCGACCAGTGGCGAGGTCGTGGCCCGGCAGGTGCGGACCGTCACGAAGGACACCACCCTGGTGACCATCACCGTCGGCGGCAACGACACCGGGTTCGGCCCGGTCCTCGCGACCTGCAGCACGGCGCCCGATGACGAGACCTGCTTCTCCGCGATCCGGGGCGGCGAGCGGATCGCGCGGCTGTTCGCCCCGGGCGGTCTCATCTCGGCCATCGTGGGGGTCCGCCTGCAGGCCCCGGACGCGCGCATCGTGGTGCTGGGCTACCCGCGGCTGTTCGAGCCCGGGCCCGGCTGCGACGTGGCCGGGGTGCCGAACGCGGCCCGCCGGGAGGCGCTGAACCGCGCGGCCGACACCCTCAACGAGTCGCTCGCGGACGCCGCCCAGCGGTTCCGGGGCGAGTTCGTCGACGTCCGGGAGGCCTTCACCGGGCACGGCGTGTGCAGCGCCGACCCGTGGATCACCCCGCCGTCCGCCCCGCCGACGGCGCAGAGCTACCACCCGACGGCACGCGGCTACGCCGAGGGCTACCTCCCGGCCCTGACCGCGGCGGCGACCCGGTCCTGACCGCCGGCCGTCGCCGCGAGGTCACCCCCTTGTCACTACGCCGACGACTCCGGTAGGGACAGTCGGGCGCGTTCCGCTCCCCCGACCGGAGGTCTTCCCGTGCGCCTCACGCGCAGCCTGCTCTGCTCCCTGTTCACCGTCGCCCTCGTACCGGCCGCGATCCTCTCCCTGGCCCCGGCGGGCGCCGCCGCCCCGCTCCCGGACGGGAACGGGGTCGAGGTCGTCGCGCACCGCGGCGCCTCCGCCGACGCCCCGGAGAACACCCTCGCCGCCGTCGAGGAGGCGATCGCCCAGGACGCCGACTCGATCGAGGTCGACGTGCAGCGCACCGCCGACGGGCACCTGGTGCTGCTGCACGACGTCACCCTCACCCGGACCACCGACGTCGAGCGGGTGTTCCCGGACCGCGCGCTCGACCCGGTCGGCGAGTTCACCCTCGACGAGCTGAAGCGCCTCGACGCCGGGTCGTGGTTCGGCCCCGAGTTCGCCGGGGAGCCGATCCCCACGTTCGACGAGCTGCTCGAGCGCACCGGCGACCGGGCCGCGCTGCTGATCGAGCTGAAGGAGCCGGCCCGCTACCCCGGGATCGGGTCCGAGGTCGCGGCCGCGATCGGCGACCCGCGCCCGGGCGTCGTCGTGCAGTCGTTCGACCACGACGTCATGACCGCCTTCGCCGCCGTCGCCCCGGACGTTCCGGCGGGGTGGCTGTTCGGCACCCGGCCCACCACCGCCGAGCTGGACGCCGCAGCCGAGCACGCCGACCAGGTGAACCCGAGCTTCCGGGTGGTCGACGAGGCGCTCCTCGCCGCCGTGGCCGAGCGCGGGATGCAGACCGGCGTCTACACCGTCAACGATGAGGCCGACATGCGCCGCATGATCGACACCGGGGTGCACCGGATCATCACCGACCGCCCGGGTGTGCTGCGCAAGGTGCTCGCCGGCTGACCGGTCCGGTCCCTCCCCGCCGCCCCGGGGTCGCCGACACGGACCTCACGGGCCCCGACCTAGACTTCTCCCCGGTGGATCGGTCACCCCGGCCGGTCCGCGAGTGGAGGAATCGAGATGACGGCTGTCCGGGGGCTCGCGCTGCTCGTTCCGGCGCTGATCCTGATCGCCGGATGCGGCGGATCCCTGGCCACCTCGCCCGGTTCGTCCCGGCCCGCGGCGACCTCCGAGGCGGCGGCGCAGGCGGTGTCACCGTTCTGCGAGGCCGTGGAGGCCAGCCGGAACGCCGCGCAGCCGGTCAGCGGCATCGGTATCGGCGGACGGCTGGACGACGTCAACCAGGTCGCCGCCGAGGTCCGGCGGGCCAACCAGCAGGTCACCAACCTGGCGCCGCAGGAGATCCGGGCCGACTTCGAGCGGGCGAACCAGCTCGTCGAGCGTCAGCTGGAGCTGCTGGAGTCCAACGGCGGGGACACTCTCGCCGTGGCCCGGGACCCGGAGATCGGGCAGGCCCGCTCGGATCCCGACTACCAGGCCGCCTCGCAGCGGATCAACGACTACGTCCGGTCGAACTGCGCCTGAGCCGGGGCGGCCTCACGGCGCCAGCCCAGGTAGCGGTCGGCCTCGACCAGCACCGCACCGCCCAGCCACATCGCGACGACGGCGTCGTCGGTCAGGCCGAGCAGTCCCAGCAGCGCCTCGGGCACCACGTCGACCGGGGACACCAGGTAGGCCAGCGCGAGCAGGAACAGGGCCATCCGGCCCTTGCCGAGACCGGGGTAGGTGCCGCGCCAGGCGTCCCCGGCCATCGCGGGAACGGCTCGCAGCCGTTCGGCGGGCCCCGGCTCACCCGGCCGGCCCCGGCGGGTGAGTGCGCGGAACAACGTGGCGAACGCGGCCGCGCGGCCGGCCCGGCCGGCCGCGCGTCCGGAGGTGGCGGATGCAGCGCTCATACCGTGCACAACGCATCGGTCGCCGGGGACGTTCCCGGCCGTCACCCCCGAAGCGGACTCACCGCCCGGACAGGTCTCGGCGCCCGGACAGGTCTCAGCGCCCGGACAGGTAGATGTCGCGCAGCACGCCGGCCTCGGTCTGCATCTCGGCCAGCCGGCGCTTGACCACGTCACCGATGCTGATGAGCCCGACCAGCTTGTGGTCCTCGACGACCGGGAGGTGGCGGTGCCGCCACCGGTTCATCAGGCCCATCGCGTCCTCGATCGAGTCGGTCGGCGCGCAGGTGACGACGTGCCGGGTCATCACGTCCGCGACGGTCAGGTTCATCACCCCGGCGCCGTCGGTCGCGAGGCGGCGGACCACGTCGCGCTCGGAGATGATGCCGTCGACCCGTTCACGGAAGCCGTCGTCGGAGACGACCAGGGCGCCGAGCGAGGGTGGTCCGGCGAGGCGTGCCGCCGCCTCGGGGAGCGTGTTCCACGACAGCACGGTGTGCACCGTGTCGCCCTTGATCCGCAGGATGTCGGCCACCTTCATGAGATGCTCCTTCGGCCAGGTCCGTCGTACGACCCGATTGTCCGCCCCAGGATTTCGCTGTGCAAGCTAAAGATCTTCTCCGAGCACCGTCAACCGAGGGGAAAGTCCGGTGATCAGACGGGGTACGACGGCCGTGGCCGGCGCACCCGGTGTGACGCACGAGTCCCGGCCGTGACCGCCGGGGACCGCGCGGCGCTGGTGGCCGCTCTCGACGCCGGGGCCCGCCCCGGGTTCACGACCTTCTGGTCGAGCACCCCCGCGCCGGGGCAGGACACCGGGCCGTGGGTGCTCGCCCAGTGGTACCGGTCCCCGTTCGAGGTCGACGGCGTCCGCTACGCGACGGCCGAGCAGTGGATGATGGCGTCGAAGGCACGGCTGTTCGGCGACGACGACGCGCTCGCCCGGGTACTGACGAGCGGCTCGCCCGCGGAGGCGAAACGGGCCGGCCGGGAGGTGCGGGGCTTCGACTCCGCGCGATGGGCCGCGTGCCGGTTCGACGTCGTGGTCGCCGGCAACCGGGCGAAGTTCGGCTCGGACCCGGTGCTGGGCGACTACCTGCGCTCGACCGGGGACACCGTGCTCGTCGAGGCGTCCCCGGCGGACCCGGTGTGGGGCGTGGGGATGGCGGCCGACGAGCCGGGCGTCACCGACCCGCGCCGGTGGCGCGGTGAGAACCTGCTCGGGTTCGCGCTCATGCGCGTGCGGGACGACCTGCGCTCCGGCGGAGCCTGACCGGCCGGGCCTCCGGCGGGAGCACCCGCGGCCGGCGCCGGTGGCGCGCGACGACGAACGCGCCGGCCCCCGCCGCGACCGCACCGCCGACGTAGGGCACGGCGGCCCGGCCGAGCTCCGCGGCGCGCGAGACGAGCGCGGCACGGCGGGCGGCGATCCCGGCGGCGAGCCGGTCCAGACTGCGCCGCAGCTCGACGGCGGCCCGCACGACCTGGTCGTCCCGCCCGTCGGACCGTGCGACCAGGCGGTCCCGCAGCTCTGCCGCCGACACGTCACTGAGGTCGAGGGGCTCGCTGCCGCTGTCGTCGTCGCGCCGCACGGCGGTCTCCTCTCCGGCCCGGAACGCCCTGGACGAGCACGAACCAGTCAACCCGCTCGGGCTCCTCCCGGCCACCCCGGCTTCGAACCGGTCGGATTGCGTGTTGCATCGCGATGAGTCACGATATATCGTGATGGCACGCGAGCCGATCGAAGGAGGCTCATCACGAGAGGAACACGCGTCATGACCACGCGAGACACACCGCGAGACATGCCCTGGGGCCCGCCCTGGGCCCGCCGGCGCGGCGCGCGCCGGCACCACCGAGGCCCGGCCGGAGGCCCCTTCGGGCGCTTCGGACCCGGCTTCCCCACCCCCTGCGACCCCGAGGAGGCCGCCATGCACGACGACGACACCGAACACGGCCCGCACGGCGGGCGCCCGCACCGGGGCCCGCACGGACTGGGCCGGCGGGGCGGCTTCGGCCGCGGCTTCGGACCGGGCGGCCCCTTCGGTCCCGGCGGCTTCGGTCCCGGCGCGTTCGGCCCCGGCGGCCCGTTCGCCGGCGCCGGCCCGGGCGGCTTCGGCCCCGGCGGGCCGGGGCGCGGCTTCGGACGGCGCGGGCGGAAGACCGCCCGCGGCGACGTCCGGTCCGCCGTCCTGGCCGTCGTCGCGGACGCCCCGCGGCACGGCTACGAGATCATCCAGGAGATCACCGCACGCTCCGGCGGGCAGTGGAAGCCCAGCCCCGGCTCGGTGTACCCGATGCTCTCCCAGCTCGAGGACGAGGGGCTCGTCCGCTCCGAGCAGACCGAGGGACGCCGCGTCGTGCACCTGACCGAGGAGGGCACCCGGCACGTCGAGGAGAACCGGGCGGCGCTGGACGCCGTCTGGGCCCCCTTCGCCGAGGACGCCGAGAACGACGCCGACGACGACCCGTCGTCGGTGCTCGCCCAGGAGCTGGGCCGGCTGCACGCGGCCGCGCACCAGGTGGCGAGCGCCGGGACACCGGAGCAGGTCGCCTCGGCGACCGAGGCGCTGACCGAGGCGCGCAAGACGCTCTACCGGCTGCTCGCCGAGTGAGCGGCTGAGCACGGGCCGGACGGCGCCACCCGCGCCGTCCGGCCCGTCCGGCTGCTCAGCGCAGGTTGCGCCGCATCCGCCGGTTGCGGCGGAGCGCCTCCCGGATCGGCGGCACCACGGTCCCCTCGGCGGCCATCACCCGGCGCGCCTTCCGGCGGGCGTCGAGCACTCCCAGCACGGCGATCGCCCAGATCGGGAACTGCACCAGCCAGGCGATCCGGAACGCGTCGGGGTGGTAGCCGCCCGCGATCCCCAGCACCGCCCCGACCAGCAGCGTCGTCGTCAGCGATGCGGTGAACCCGCCGACGTTGACGATCCCGACCGCCGTCCCGCGCCGGTGCACGGGATTGAAGGTGCGGGCGAAGTCGAACCCGACCGCCGAGCACGGCCCGTTGGCGGCCAGTACCAGCACCAGCACGACCAGCAGCCACAGCGGCGCGGGTGGCGGGACCAGCAGCACGACCGTCCACACCAGGACGGTCGCGCCGATCACCGCGAGCACCAGCCAGGAGCGCCGCAGCGGGTGCCGGGCGGTGAACTCGCCGAACACCGGCCCGGCCACCGCGCCCGCGGCGACCAGCACGGTCAGCATCACCGAGGCACCGGTCGGGCTCATCCCGTGCCCGGCCACCAGGTACGGGACACCCCACAGCAGCGCGAACACGAGCCCGGAGAACTGGGTGCCGGCGTGCGACCACAGTCCCAGCCGGGTGCCGGGGTGCCGCCAGGCGGCGACGAGGCCGTCGACCACCTCGCGCGGGCTCGCCGCCGGGCCCGGCGGCGGGCTGCCCGGCGGCCGGTCGGAGAAGACCGCGAACACCGCGACGGCGGCGACGACCCCGGCGGCGGCCGCGCTGAGGAACGCGGCCGTCCAGCCCGCCCCGTGCAGCACCGTCGCCAGCGGGATCGCCGAGAGGATCTGCCCGGACTGCCCCAGCAGCGCCGTCACCTGGGTCATCAGCGGCACCCGGCGGGCCGGGAACCAGGCGGGCAGCACCGAGAGCACGGAGATGAAGGTCAGCGCGTCCCCGGCGCCGACCAGCACCCGGGCGGTGATCGCCAGCGGCAGTGCGGTGGACACCGCGACGAGCACCTGCCCGATCGTCATGATCACCGCACCGGCCAGCACCATCGTCCGGGCACCGAACCGGTCGATCAGCACCCCGACCGGCACCTGCAGCGCGGCGTAGACCAGCAGCTGCAGCACCAGGAAGCCGGCCAGCACGGTGGGGCCGGCGTCGAACCGGTCGGCCGCCTCGAGCCCGGCGACCCCGAACGAGCTGCGCTGCAGCACCGCGACGACGTAGGCGAGTAGACCGGCGGACCAGACCAGATAGGCGCCACGCGACGCACGGATCGATGCCATGACTAACCACCATTGTGGCGCATCGCCGCCGCGAGCCGGCAGCCGGACCCGGCGGTGCGCGGGCCGCACGACGCCCGCGTGACGACTATCGTCGGCGCCGCGGCGGACCCGACCGTCGTGGCGCGCAACTCACGGAGGAAGCCGGTGCTCGATCCCGCTCAGCTCTACCAGGTCGACCCGGCCGCACCGAGGCTCGACGAACCGGTGCTGATCGTGGCGCTGGACGGGTTCGTCGACGCCGGCAACGCGGGGGCCCTGGCGGTGGGCGCGCTCACCGACGAGCGGGAGGCCGTCACGGTGGCGAGCTTCGACGTCGACCAGCTCGTCGACTACCGGTCCCGCCGCCCGCCGCTGCGGTTCGAGACCGACCGGTGGGCCGACTACGACCCGCCCGCCCTGGACGTCGTCGCGCTGACCGACACCGGCGACACGCAGTACCTGCTGCTCGCCGGCCCGGAGCCGGACACCCAGTGGGAGCGGTTCGCCGCGGCCGTCGGCCTGCTGGTCGAGCAGCTCGGGATCCGTCTGGTGATCACCCTGCACGGGATCCCGATGGCGGTGCCGCACACCCGCCCGATCGGCGTCACCGCGCACGGGACCCGCCCGGAGCTGGTCGAGGGGCACACCCCGTGGTTCGCGACGGCCGACGTCCCGGGCAGCGCCGCGGCGCTGCTGGAGTACCGGCTGGGCCAGGCCGGGCAGGACGCCATGGGGTTCGCCGTGCACGTTCCGCACTACCTGGCGCGCTCGGCCTACCCGCAGGCCGCGCGGGTGCTGCTGGACCACGCCGGACTGGCGGCCGGGCTGTACCTGCCCACCGCGACGCTGACCCGCGCCGCCGAGCAGGCCGACACCGAGATCGCCGAGCAGATGGCCGAGTCCGACGAGGTCGTCCAGGTGGTGAAGGCGCTCGAGGAGCAGTACGACCAGGTCGCCGAGGCCCGCGAGGCCGGTATGTCGCCGGGCCAGCTGGACTCCGGTGACCTCCCGAGCGGCGACGAGCTGGCCGCCGAGTTCGAGCGGTTCCTCGCCGAGGGCGGCGACGACAAACCCGGCGGCAAGTCCGGTGACCCCGAGCCCCCGCACGAGCCGCCGGCACCCACCTGAGCGACACACCCTCGCCAACGCTCGCGGAGGACGGCCGGGCACGCGAGGATCCTCACGGCCCCGGGTCGTCCGGGGCCGCGGGGGCGGGAGGCGGGCCGTGCTGGAGCCGTGGCGCGACTTCGGGGTCGCGGTCACCGGGGCGAGCGCCGCGCTGGTCGGCCTGCTCTACGTCGCGATCTCGATCAACCTGCGGCAGATCGTCGGCACCAGCGTGCTGCCCGCGCGGGCGCTGCTCGCGCTGGTCCTGCTGGTGGTCCCGCTGGTGTCGACGATCCTGCTGCTGGTGCCCCAGCCGCCGGTCGCCCTCGGCGTCGAGCTGCTGGTGGTCGCCTGCACGGCCGGGCCGTGCCTGGCGCACCTCGTCCGGCCGAGCGCGCGCCCGGCGCAGCAGACCGTGGCCGAGCGTGCGGCGGGGACGGTGCTGCCCGCCGGGCTGACCGTCGCCGGGACGCTGGTCGCGGGGGTGCTGCTGCTCGCCGGGTACCCCGCGGGTGTCTACGGCGTCGTGGTCGCCGCCCTGGCCGCGTTCACCGGGGCGCTGGCCGGGACCTGGGTGCTGCTGATCGAGATCCTCCGGTAGGCCGCACGGTCAGAGCAGGTCGAGCGCCGCCCCGACCACCGCGTCGGCGTCCAGCCCGTGGTGGGCGTAGACCGAGGCGAGGTCCCCGGACTGCCCGAACCGGGTCACCCCCAGGTGCACCGCCGGCACCCGGTTGATCCCGGCGAGGAACGCCAGCGTGTGCGGGTGCCCGTCGAGCAGGGTCACCAGCGGGGCGGCCCGGCGGGCCGGGAACGCCGAGTCCAGCACCCACGGCTCGGCCTGCGCCGCCGCGGGGCGCCCGGCGCGGGACTGCAGCGCGCCGAACAGCAGGCCGGGGCTGGTCACGCACACGACGTCGACGGCGTGACCCTGCCCGGCCAGCCGGTCGGCGGCGGCCAGCGCCTCGGTCACCATCGCCCCCATCGCCGCGATGGTCAGGTCCGGCTCCCCCGCCGCCCGGCGCAGCGGGTAGGCGCCCGCGACGACCTGCCGCCGGCGACGCTCCCGTGCGGCCGGGTCCTCCGGCACGGCGGCGAGCGACTGGTCCACCGGCCGGGTCGACAGGCGCAGGTAGGCCGAGGTGCCGTCGGGCTGCCCGAGCCGGGCCAGCGAGGCCAGCAGCGTCCACTCGACGTCGATGGCGAAGGCCGGCTCGTAGGTCACGCAGCCCGGTTGCTCCAGCCCGACCGACGGCGTCGTGATCGACTGGTGGGCGCCGCCCTCGGGCGCCAGGGACACCCCGGACGGCGTCCCGACCAGGATGGACTGCCCGCCGGCGTAGATCCCGAACGACCACGGCTCCAGGGCCCGCTCGACGAACGGGTCGTAGAGCACCCCGATCGGCAGCACCGGGCGGCCCCAGCGCGACCAGGTCGCGCCGAGCTCGCCGAGCGCGCCGACCAGGTTGCCCTCGGCGATGCCCAGCTCCAGGTGCTGCCCGGTCGGGCGCTCGCGCCAGTGCAGGATGGTCTCGGGGTCGTCGTCGAACCAGTCCTTGCGCTCGGCGGTCGACCACACCCCGACCTTGTTGACCCAGCCGCCGAGGTTGGTCGACGACGACACGTCCGGGCAGAGCGTGACCACCCGGGATGCGGCGTCCGGGGTCTCCCGGGTGAGGTCGAGCAGGGCGCGGCCGAGCGCGGCCTGGGTGGTCGCCCGCCCGGTGGGGGTGCGGCCGATGTCGGTGGGCAGCGCCGGCACCGGGTCGACGTCCGGGGCCTCGCGGTGCAGCCGCCGCGCGGTCGTCGCGCACAGCCGTGCCGCGGCCGATCCGTCGGGGAACCGCCGCCACGGGTCGTCGACGTCGGTGCCGAGATCGGTGGCCAGGTCGGCCATCTGCGCGGCGGTCAGGATCGAGCCGTGGTTCTGCGGGTGGCCCGCGGTGGCCAGGCCGTGCCCCTTGACCGTGTAGGCGAGGACGACCGTCGGACGGGAGTCGTCGATCGCGTCGAACGCCTCGCCGAGCGCCGCGACGTCGTGCCCGCCGAGGTTGCGGACGGCGGCGAGGAGGGTGGCGTCGTCGAGATCGGCGACGAGCCGGGCCAGTTCGGCGTTCCCGTCGGGCAGGCGGGTGCGGACCTCGTCGGCGTCGCAGCGCAGCAGGCGCTGGTACTCCGGGTTGGACATGCCGTCGATCCGGGCCCGCAGCGCGTCGCCGCCCGGGCGGGCGAACAGCTCGTGCAGCAGCCGCCCGTACTTGACGGTCAGCACCTGCCAGCCCGCGGCGGCGAACATCCCCTCGATCCGCGGGGCGCCGATGGCGGGCACGACGCGGTCCAGTGACTGCCGGTTGAGGTCGACGATCCAGACGATCTCGCCGAGCTCGCCGACCATCGGGTCGAGGATGGCCTCCCAGACCGCACCCTCGTCGAGCTCGGCGTCGCCGACCAGCGAGTACTGCCGGCCCTCCCCCGCCCCGCCGAAGTGGCCCTCGACGTACCGGCGGGCCAGCGCGCCCCAGATCGGGGCGGTGGCACCGATGCCGACCGAGCCGGTGGAGTAGTCGACCGGGTCGGGGTCCTTCGACCGCGACGGGTAGCTCTGCAGCCCGCCGAACGCGCGCAGCGTGGGCAGGTAGCGCTCGTCGAGCTCGCCGAGCAGGTAGTTGATCGCGTGCAGCACCGGCGAGGCGTGCGGCTTGACCGAGACCCGGTCCCCGGCACGCAGGTGCTCGAACCAGAGCGCGGTCATGATCGTCACCATCGACGCCGACGACGCCTGGTGCCCGCCGACCTTCAGCCCGCTCGGGTCGCCGCGGCGGTTGGCCGCGTCGATGATCGCCGTGGAGAGCCACAGCACCCGTCGCTCGATCTCGGTGAGCGCCGCCGGATCGTCGGCGGGGGCCCGGGTGACGTCGGCGGGGCCGTTGGTGGTGCTCATCGGTGTTCTCCAGCTCCCTCGCTGCAGGTTGCCCGCTCAGCCCACCATCATGATGATGACTGCACAACTGTCGACGCCAGCGATGAGCAGAATGCACGCCCCGGCGCCGACCGGACCGACACGAGGCGGGCAGAGTGACAACCGACGACGCCGCCGTACCGCCCCGGGGGCGGACCGATCTGGACGGGAACGACGCGCGGCTGCTGCTCGCCCTGGCCGAGGACCCGCGGGCGACCGTGCTGGCCCTGGCCGAGCGGGTCGGGCTCTCCCGCAACACCGTGCAGGCCCGGCTGGCCAAGCTCGACCGGCTCGGCGCGCTGGACACCTTCGAGCGCCGGGTCGACCCGGCCGCACTCGGCTACCCGCTGACCGCCTTCGTCCGGGTCCGGGTCGTGCAGCGCGAGCTGGCCGCGGTGGCCGGCGCACTGGACCGGGTGCCCGAGGTGCTGGAGGTGCACGGGGTGTCCGGAGAGGAGGACCTGCTGGTGCACCTGGTGGCCCGGGACGCCGACGATCTCTACCGGATCGCCGGGCACCTGCTGGCGATCGAGGGGGTGGAGCGGACGTCGACATCGCTGGTGATGCGGTCGCTGGTCGGCTTCCGCACCGCCCCACTGCTGGAGCGCCTCGCCCGCGACGGCCGCTGACAGGCGTCGCGACTACCGTCGCCGTCGTGCCCGAACCGCTCCCCAGCACGCTGTTGCCGACCACCCAGCGCACCCTGCTCGCCCGCGTCGCCCGCGCCCAGCGCGACGGGCGGGTGCCCTCGCTCATCGCGGGCGTCGTCCGGGACTCCCGCCTCGCCTGGCACGCCGGCCGCGGCGCGCTGCCCGACGGCGTGCCGGCGTCGGACGTCCAGTACCGGATCGGGTCGATCACCAAGACGGTCTGTGCCGTCACCGTGCTGCGGCTGCGCGACGAGGGCCGCCTCGACCTCGACGACCGCCTGGAGGTCCACCTGCCGGGCACCCCGCTGGGTGACCGCACGATCGGGCAGCTGCTGTCCCACCTCGGCGGCGCCGGCGCGGAGAGCCCCGGGCGGTGGTGGGAGCGCACCCCCGGCGGATCGCTCGAGGAGCTGGGCCTCACCGACGCCGACCGGGTGCTGCCGTCCGCGCGCCGGTTCCACTACTCCAACCTCGGCTTCGGGCTCCTCGGCGAGCTGGTGGCCAGGCTCCGGGGCCGGAGCTGGGCCGAGGTCGCGACCGGCGAGGTGCTGCTCCCGCTCGGGATGGCCCGCACCTCCCCGCGCCCGCAGGAACCGGCTGCGCGGGGACGCGCGGTGCACCCGTGGGCCGAGCTGACGCTGCCCGAGCCCGAGCACGACGCCGGGGTGATGGCCCCGGCCGGTCAGCTCTGGTGCACCGCGACCGACCTGGCCCGGCTCGGCGCGTTCCTGCTCGGCGACACCGCCGGCGTGCTCTCCCCGGCCACGGTGGAGGAGATGACGCTGCCGGCCGGGATCGACCCGTCGTCGCCGGTCTGGGCGGGGTACGGGCTGGGCGTGCAGGTGCTCCGCGCCGAGGACCGGGTCCTGGTCGGGCACGGGGGCTCGATGCCCGGGTTCCTCGCCGGGCTCTGGGTGGACCGCGAGGAGGGCACCGGCGCGCTGGCCCTGGGCAACACGACGTCCGGAATGGACTCCGGCCTGGCCGCGGGCCTGCTCGCCGACCTGCGGGCGGCCGAGCCCCGGATCGTCGACGCCTGGGTGCCGGAACCGTCGCCGGTGGATCCCGCCGTGCTCGGCCCGTGGTTCTGGGGACCGTCGCCGTACGTGCTGCGCGCGGTCCCGGGCGGGCTGCTGCACCTGGGGGGTCTGGGGCGCCCGGGACGCGCGTCGCGGTTCCGGCCCGGACCGGACGGGACGTGGGTCGGACTGGACGGCTACTTCGCGGGCGAGACCCTGCGGATCGCCGCCGACCACCTCGATCTCGCGACGTTCGTGTTCACCCGCACGCCCTACGATCCGGTGGCCCCGGTGCCGGGCGACGTCGACGCCGCAGGGTGGCGACCCACCCCCTGATCCGGACATATCTCACCGATACCGAATCGAAACACCCGTTCGGTCGCGCCTGACCAGGCCCGATGGAGTTCGGACCCATCGTTTGCCTGCGACACGGTCGCCTCTCCTCCCTACACTTACCCGGCGAAACGCCGTGCGCGCCGTGCACGGTGTCGAACCCGGAGGGAGGAACGCCCGCCGCGGGCGTGTCCTGACATGACCCAAGCTGAACCACATACGGATCCCGGGGCGGCCGGAGCCGCCGACGGCCGGTCCCGCACGGACTGGACGGTCTTCGGAGTCGGCGCCGCGCTCGCCCTGCTGTTCGTCGTGTGGGGCCTCGTCAGCCCCACCACCCTCGCGAGCACCGCGAGCACGATGCTCGACGGCGTCATGCGCGGTGGCGGCTGGGGCTTCATCCTGGCCGCGACGGCGTTCGTGGCGTTCGCGCTGTTCCTGGCCTTCTCCCGGTTCGGCCGGATCAAGCTGGGCACCGACACCGAGGAACCCGAGTTCCGCACGGTGTCCTGGATCGCGATGATGTTCTCCGCCGGCATGGGCATCGGCCTGATGTTCTTCGGCGTCACCGAGCCGCTGTCCTTCTTCCAGGACCCGCCGCCCGGCTCTGCCGAGCCCGGCAGCATCGGTGCCCTGCAGACCTCGATGGCGACGTCGCTGTTCCACTGGACCCTGCACCCGTGGTCCATCTACGCCGTGGTCGGGCTCGCGATCGCCTACTCCACCTTCCGCAAGGGCCGCCGTCAGCTGATCTCCCAGGCGTTCATCCCGCTGATCGGCGCCCGCGCCGCCGAGGGCCCGGTCGGCAAGGCCATCGACATCCTGGCCATCTTCGCCACCCTGTTCGGCTCCGCCGCCTCGCTGGGGCTGGGCGCTTATCAGATCGGCGGCGGCATGCAGACCGTCGGCTGGGTCGACGGCGAGGTCGGGCCCGGGGTGCTCTCGATCATCATCATCGTGCTCACCGCGGCCTTCATCCTCTCCGCGGTCTCCGGCATCGCCCGTGGCATCCAGTGGCTGTCCAACACCAACATGGTCCTCGCCGCGGTCCTGGCGCTGTTCGTGTTCGTCGCCGGGCCGACGGTGATCATCCTCGACCTGGTGCCGACGTCCATCGGTGCCTACTTCTCCCAGTTCTTCGAGATGGTCGGCCGCACCGAGGCCGTCGGCGGCCAGCCGATGCTCGAGTGGCTGTCGGGCTGGACGGTCTTCTACTGGGCCTGGTGGATCTCCTGGACCCCGTTCGTGGGGATGTTCCTGGCCCGGATCAGCCGCGGTCGCACCATCCGTGAGTTCGTCGGCGGCGTCATCCTCGCTCCGTCGCTGGTCTCATTGGTCTGGTTCTGCATCTTCGGTGGCACCGCCATCACCCAGGCCCAGGCCGGCGTGGCGTTCTCCGACGACTCCAACGTCCAGCTGTTCCAGATGCTCGGCGCCTACCCGTGGGCGACCTTCACCGGCCTGCTGGTCATGCTCCTGGTCGCGATCTTCTTCGTCTCCGGTGCCGACGCCGCCTCGATCGTCATGGGCACCCTGTCCCAGCGCGGCACCATCGAGCCGTCCCGCTGGATCGTGATCTTCTGGGGCTCGGTCATGGGTGCGGTCGCGGTCCTGATGCTGGTCACCGGGGGCGCGGATGCGCTCGACGGCATCCAGAGCCTGACCATCCTGGTCGCCGCACCGTTCGTGGTGATCATGGTGCTGCTCTGCTTCGCCCTGTTCCGCGACCTGCGGCGCGACCCCGTCGTGCTGCGGGACCTGAAGGGCTCGGCCGTGATCGAGCAGGCCGTCGACTGGGCGACCGACCGGCACGGCGACGACTTCTACGTCAAGGTCGGCGCGTTCCCGAAGGACCACGTCGACGACGACGTGCCCGGCAACGGCAGCAACGGGCCCGGCACCGGGCGCGGCTACGCCATGACCGCGCCGGGTGAGACGGCCGCCGACCCCGGATCCGCACCGGTGGCGGAACCGGACGGTCCGGCCCCGGGGAAGAAGGACACCCCGGTCGGCGGCGACTGACCCCCCGGTCGATCGAGGCACACCGAGCGATCGACACGGTGCTGCTGTTCCGGCCCTCGACCGCCGGACCTCAATGGCGGCCGGACACCCCTCATGGGTGTCCGGCCGCCACTCTTTGTGGCAGGGTCTCTCACGCGGCGCGACCGGGTGGGGGGCGGAGTCGGCGGAAGGGGGTCGCCGACACTCCGGAGCGGTCACCGTCCGTCGAGTCCATGGGCACCGCCGGTACCCGGTCACCGCCCGCGGACGCCCGCCCGGGAGTCACCCGTGCCGGGCCCGCTCGTTGCACCGGTGGGACATCGCCGCGCAACGGACGCGGGAGCCGGTGTGGGAGTCCCCGAGCACACCGGGAATGATCGACAGTCCGCCCGGAGTGGATCACCGACCACCCCGGGACCGCACGAACGGGAGGGAACTGACACAGTGGGCCGGATGCGTCTCGTGTTCACCCCCGGGGACGACCAGGGGTACGCCGAGGCCCGGAGCCGGCTCCTGGAGCAGTTCGGAGTCTGGGCGCGGCGTCGCCGCGTCGAGGTCGACACCACCCTGGTCGCGGCCGCCGTCGACTACAAGTACGCCCGGGACCGCCGGCTCGGCCGGTGGACCCGCGCGCACGTCGCCGACGCGCTCGGGATGTGGTTCCCGCGCCAGGTGACCGTCCTCGAGCCCGACGACGTCCCGCCGGCCTTCCATGCCCTGATCGACTTCCTGCACGACCACGACTGGCTCGACCCGCAGTCGTCCGAGACGGGGGCCCTGCACCGCCAGGTCGCCGACTCCACCCCGGCGCTGCACGACGGGCTGGCCGACGAGCGCAACTACGACCTCGGCAAGTTCTGGGGCGTGCAGCTGCACCGCAACGGCGTCGACCCGGCCGACCCGTTCGCCGTCCAGCGGTTCCTGGACCGCGCCGGGGCCGGCGAGGCCGACGTCGACCGGCACGCGCTCGCCGAGATCATGCGCCGGGACGCCGAGCGGCCCGCCGGCACCGAGTGGAACCCGGAGCTCCCGCCGGTCCCGATGCCGCGCGCGTCGACGCTCGTCGAGTCGGCCGAGTCCGCCGAGGCCCTCGAGCACCTGCGCAAGCTCACCCGCTGGGTCCGGGCCGGGCGCCGGCTCACCTCCGACGGCCGCCTCGACCGGGCCGACGCCCTCGACCTGGCCGCGCACCTGCAGCTCGACCACATCTACCGGGAGACCGCGCGCACCAGCGACGACCTGCCCGAGGTGTCGCTGCTGCTGCGCTGGGCCCGCGCCGCGCGGCTGGTACGGACGGTCCGCGGGCACCTGGTCCCGGTGAAGAGCGCCGGCCCGGAGCTGAACCGGCCGATCGAGCTGTGGCGGCGGGTCTTCGAGTCCGTCGGCCGGCTCGGCGACAGCCTCGGTGGCACCGACGTGTTCGGCGCGCCGTCGCTGTTCGGGATGTCGATGTCCGACGCGATCCCGCTGCTGTGGGTGAGCCTGTACTCCGCCGGCGGCGGCCCGGTCCCGCTGGAGCACTTCCACCGCCAGGTCCGGGACACGGTCAACACCGAGGCCGGCTGCGTCGTCGACGACCTCGCCGGCGACGTCGAGCAGCGGCTGTGGCGGCGCGACGTCACCGCCCTGCTGGACGCCTGCGAGCTGCTCGGCGCGATCGAGCTCAGCGAGACCCTCGACGGCGACGAGCTCGACGAGCTGTCCCAGGTCGCCCAGCGCGACGACCCGGACCCCACCGTGGTCACGCTGACGCCGATGGGGCTGTGGGCGGTGCACGAGTACCTGCTGGAGCAGGGCGTGCACGTGCCCGCCCCGGGCGAGCTGGCCGACGAGGACCTGGAGTACGTCTGCGTCCGGATGGGCGGGGTGCGCCCCGAGATCGCCCGCGGCGAGCTCGCCGCGTGGGCACTGGCCCGTCCCGCGGGTGACGCCGTGTACGAGCTCGACCGGTTCCTGCGCCGGTGCGAGGTCCCCGCGCACCGGGCCCTGGCGCTGCACGCACTGTCGGTCACCGGGCCCACCGGTCGCACCGTCGCCGCCCGGCACCGCCTGCACGTCGCCGAGCACGGCGCCGCCCGCCCGGTGCACCCGGCGCCCGCACCGCGGGACCCGGCACCGGCCGGAGCGGCGGCACCGCACCCCCGCTCCCCGCTGCGCGAGGACCTCGAGCCGGCCGGCTGACCCTCAGACCTCCAGGACGACCTTGCCCGTCACCGTGCGGGTGTCCAGACGGGACAGTGCCTCGCCGGCCCCGTCGAGCCCGAACCGCTCGCTGATCAGCGGGTCCAGGGCGCCGGACCGCAGGTGCGGCAGCAGCTCGTCCCATGCGGACCGGACGAAGTCCTCCCGGGGCAGCGCGTAGGCACCCCAGCCGACGCCGCGGACGTCGATGTTGTTCAGCAGCAGCCGGTTCACCCGGACCGTCGGGATGTCGCCGGCGGTGAACCCGACGACCATCAGCCGGCCCAGCGGGGCCAGGCTGCGCAGCGAGTCGGTGAACCGGTCCCCGCCGACCGGGTCCACGACCATGTCGACACCGGCACCGCCGGTCAGCTCCTTCACCGCATCCTTGAACCCGTCGGCCCCGACCGCGTGCGCCGCCCCGGCCCGGCGGGCGACCTCCGCCTTCGCCTCGGTGGACGTCACGCCGATCACGGTCGCGCCCAGCGCCGCGGCGAGCTGGACGACCGCGGTGCCGACACCGCCCGCGGCGCCGTGCACCAGCACCGTCTCCCCCGCCCGCATCCCGCCGCGCACGGCGAGCGTGAAGTGCGCGGTCAGGTAGTTCATCGGCAGGCAGGCCCCGGCCGCGAAGCCGACCTCGTCGGGCAGCGGGAGCACCGTCGCCTCCGGCACCGACACGACCTCGGCGAACACCCCGGACATCGTGAAGGCGACCACCCGGTCACCGGGCGAGAACCGGCTGCCCGGCGCGGCCTCGCGCACCGTGCCGGCGCACTCCGAGCCCAGGGTGAACGGCGGGTCGGGCTTGTACTGGTACAGACCGCGGGTGAGCAGCAGGTCCGGGAAGTTCACCCCGGCCGCCGCGACGTCGATCAGGACCTCGCCGTCGCCGCGCACCGGCGGATCGACCTCCTGGACACGGACCGACGACGGCCCCTCCGGCTCGACGACCTGCACTGCGCGCACGGGCAACTCCCTCGACGACGGCGATGTCTGGAGGGATCATCGAACCACGGCGCGGGGCCCGGGGCTCAGCTCCAGGTGAAGCGGGGTAGACGCTTCTCCAGGAACGACCGCACGCCCTCGGCGAAGTCCTCGGTGCCGAACGACGAGTTCCGCAGCGCGACGCTGTCGGCGTCGTCGTGACGCTGACCGGCCACGATCCGGTTCACCATCTCCTTGCCCGCACGCACGCTGAACTGGGCCCGCGAGCAGATCGTGCCGGCCAGCTCGTCGACGGCTGCCTGCAGCCCGTCCGGCTGATACGTCTCGTCGAACAGGCCGAGCTCGCGGGCGCGCGCCGCCGGGATGCGCAGGCCGCTCATCAGGACCCACTTGGCGCGGGACGGCCCGACCAGGTCCACCAGCCGCCGGGTCGACTCCAGGCCGTACACCAGTCCGAGCTTCGACGGGGTGATCGCGAACGTGGCGGCGGTGTCGGCGATCCGGATGTCGCAGGCCAGCGCCAGCCCGGCGCCACCACCGATGCAGTACCCGTGGATCATCGCGATCGTCGGCTTGGTGAGGCCCGAGATCGCCCGCTCCGCCGCGGCGACCTTCTCGTTGTAGACCTTCGCCCGCTCCGGGTCGCCGCGCTCGGCCTCGAACTCGGCGATGTCGGCACCGGAGGCGAACGCCCGCCGGCCGGCTCCGCGCAGCACGACCAGCCGGACCGAGGGGTCGTCGTCGAGCCCGGCCAGGATCCCGGGGAGGTCGCGGTACATCCCGGCTGCGATCGCGTTGTGCCGCTCCGGGCGATTGAGGACCAGCGTCGCCACCGCGTCCCGCCGCTCGACCACCAGCTGATCCGACACGGTCGTCCTCCCTCGGTCGCTGCCCACCGGCGACTGTGCCAGATCGACCGGCCGCGCCCGGGTGACCGCCGCCACAGCGGAATCCGTGCAATGATCCCCGCACTGTGGGCCTCGAACTGCGCCATCTGCACGCCTTCACGGTCGTCGCCGAGGAGCTCCACTTCGGACGCGCCGCGGCCCGGCTGCACATCAGCCAGCCCGCGCTGTCCCAGCAGATCCGGGTCCTGGAGAAGGGCCTCGGCGCCGTGTTGTTCCGGCGCAGCAGCCACTCCGTGACCCTCACCGAGGCCGGCCGGGAGCTGCGCGACTCGGCGCCGCGGGTGCTCTTCGAGGCGAAACGGGCCGAGGACCGGGTGCGGGAGGCGCACGAGGGCACCCGCGGCACGCTGACCGTCGGCTCGGTCGGCTCGGCCCTGGCCAGCATCACCCCACGGATCATGGCCCGGCTCGGCGCGGACGCCCCGGACGTCCGCATCGACCTCTCGCTGACCGACACCGTGCCCGCGATGACCGCGCTGGAGGAGCGCCGGCTCGACGTCGCCGTGGTCCGCCCGGCCGCGCCGCACCCCCGCATCGACCGCGAGCTGCTGCTCAGCGAACCGCTGGTGGCGGTCCTGCCGGCCGGGCACCGGCTGGCCGGCGTCGACGTCGTCGACATCACCGAGCTGGCCGACGAGCCGTTCGTGCTCTGGGACCGGGGCAGCGGGCCGGAGTTCTTCGACACGATCGTCGGCTACTGCCGGGACAACGGAGTGGACCCCCGGGTCGTCGTCGAGGGCGAGGAGGTCCAGACCCAGCTCGCGCTCGTCGCGGCCGGGCTCGGGGTGTCGCTGCTGCCGTCGTACTGGACCTCGCTGCAGAACCGCAGCCTGGTCTTCCGTCCACTGTGTCCCGAGCCGCCGCGGGTGGCGCTGCACCTGGCGTGGCGGCGCAACGACCCCTCGCCGCTGCTGCGCCGGTTCCTCGACGCGGCCCGTGCGGTCGTGCGCACGCCGGACTCCCCCTGACCGGGCGCGATAAGCACGGCCTCTCGCACGATCGCCGACGTCCATCGCCGGATCGCTTCCCGCACCCCCCGCGCCGGGTCACGATCGCTTCGCATCCCTCGACGGATCAAGGAAGTGGATCGCATGACATCCCGGCGGAAGTTCGTCGTCGTCGGCTGCGGGGGCATCGGCTCCGCGGCCCTCTACTGGCTCTCCCGGCAGCACGGCGGCGGTGGTGGTCTGGACGGCGCGGTGCTCGGCCTCGACCGCCACGGTCTCGGCCACCCGCACGGCGCCTCCGGTGACCACTCGCGGATCATCCGGCTCGCCCAGCACGAGGACGTCTACTCCCGGCTCGCGCCGGCGGCCTACGACACCTGGCGGGAGGTGGAGCGGGCCTCGGGCCAGACGCTGGTGACCGAGACCGGCGGACTGGTGATCGAGGACGTCGAGGCCCGCCGCGGGCTGGACACCGGCTCACGCAACATCGACGGCTACCTCGAGGTCGCCGCCCGGCACGGCGTCCCGATGCAGCTCCTGGACGCCGACGCGCTCATCGCCCGCTGGCCGCAGTTCCGGCTCTCGGGCACCGAGCGGGCCGTCTACCAGGAGCGCAGCGGCATCGTCGACGCGCAGCGCGCGGTGTCCACACATATCGCGCTGGCCCGCGCGCACGGCGGCGAGTTCCGGGAGAACGCCCCCGTCCGCGCACTGCACGACGCCGGGTCGCACATCGAGGTGGTGCTCGACGACGAGGTGGTCCACGCCGAGCACGTGATCGTCACCGCGGACGCCCGCACCAACGAGGTCCTCTCCGGACTGCACGCGATCCCGCTGACGGTCACCCAGGAGCAGGTGACCTACTACTCGACCCCGAACCTGGCCGAGTTCTCCCCCGCGCACTTCCCGGTGTTCATGTGGCACGGCGCGGACAACTTCTACGGCTTCCCCGTCTACGGCGAGGTCGCCACCAAGCTCGGCCAGCACATGGGCGGCCACGAGGTCACCGCCGACACCCGCACCTACGAGCCGGACCCGTTGCGTCGCAAGCGAGCGAGTGAGTTCCTGGCCGAACACGTGCCCGGCTTCGGCGGGCCGGAGCTCTACACCAAGACCTGCCTCTACACGATCCCGCCGGACCAGCACTTCGTCCTCGACCGGCTGCCGGGATCCCCCCGGGTCAGCGTCGGCGTCGGAGCGGGCCACGCCTACAAGTTCGCCTCGCTGCTCGGGCGGATCCTCGCCGAGCTCGCCGAGCACGGCGCCACCCGGCACGCGATCGACGAGTTCTCACTGACCCGCCCGGCCCTGACCGACCCCGAGCACAGGACGTCGCACCATGTCTGACCTGGCCGTCTCCCCCACGATCCCCGCCGCCCGGACCCCGATGGTGGCGCGCACCCCTGGCTGGTCGCTGCCGCAGTCCGCCTACACCGACCCGGACGTCTTCCGGGCCGACCTGGACCTGGTCTTCGGCACCGGCTGGCTGTTCGCCACCCACTCGTGCGAGGTGCGCGAGCCGGGTGAGTTCGTCACCGTCACCGTCGGCGACGAGTCGGTGATCGTCGTCCGGGGCGCCGACGGCGTGCTGCGCGGCCACCACAACGTCTGCGCGCACCGCGGCTCCCGGGTCGCCCTCGAGCCGCGCGGCTGCGTCAAGGCCCTGGTCTGCCCGTACCACCAGTGGGTCTACGACCTGGACGGCTCCGCGCGCAGCGCACGCCTGATGGGCCCGGACTTCCAGGCGTCGCGGTACCGGCTGGCGCCGGTCGCCGTCCGCGAGGTCGCCGGCCTGGTCTTCCTGTGCCTGGCCGACCAGCCGCCGGACTTCGACGCCTTCGCGGCGGCGCTCGCGCCGCAGCTCGGCCCGCACGGTCTCGACCGGGCCAGGGTCGCGGTCCGCGACACCTACACGGTGCGGGCGAACTGGAAGACGATCGTCGAGAACAACCGGGAGTGCTACCACTGCCAGGGCAACCACCCCGAGTTCCTGCTGTCGAACTACCAGCTCGGGGCGCACGGCGACGTCCGCACCAACCCTCGCTACGACCGCGCGCTGGGCGAGGCCTACGACCGCTGGACACGCCAGGGGCTGGCCCCGGCGGAGGTCAGCTTCCCGGACGGCGAGTGGTACCGGATCTCCCGGCTGCCGCTGCGCGACGGCTTCCTCACCGAGACCCTCGACGGACGACCGGTGGGCCCGCTGCTCGGTGACCTCACCGACCCGGACGCCGGCAGCCTGCGGATCATCGGGCTGCCGAACATGTGGGCGCACGCCAACTCCGACTACGCGGTCACCACCCGGCTCACCCCGGTCGACGCGGCCACCACCGAGATCGAGGTCGCCTTCCTGGTCCCCTCGGAGGCCACGGACGTCGACGAGGAGGCGCTGACCGCCGTGTGGCGGTCCACCTCCGAGCAGGACTGGGAGCTGTGCGAGAACAACTACGCCGGGATCCGGTCCCGCGCCTACCGCCCGGGCCCGTTGTCCGATGTGGTCGAGAGCTCGGTGGAGGCGTTCGTCGACTGGTACCTGACCCGGCTCGGCGCCGGGTCCGGGGATCAGAGGGGCTGGGCGTCGCCGTAGCGGGGAGCGCGGGGCTCGCTCAGCGAGTCGCAGAGCTCGGAGAGCCGGTGGTCGATGCGCTCCTGCACCCGTTCCAGGGCGTCCAGCTCGAGCATCAGGTCCAGGGCGTCCCGGCCGCCCTCACCGCCGGCGAGCACCCGCTCCAGCTCGGCGCGGCGCTCGGCGGTGCGGTGCCGGCAGGAGTCCGCGGTGGTCTTGTGCGCGGCCAGCCGGGCCCGCGCGGTGTCGGCGAGGTCGCCCCCGTCGGTCACGGTGGCGACTCGTTCCTCCAGCAGGTGCGGGTTCACGGGGGTTCCCTCCTGACGCGTGGCCGGAGACGGCCGGGTGACCGTCGCCACACTCCACGGTAGAGGATCAACTTGTGCCGCGCATCACACCCGTGAGGCGATTCAGTATCCGGAACGCGGACGGGGGATCATCCCCGCGGGCGCGCGACGGCGCTCCGCGACGAGGTCGGTGGTCAGGTGGAAATGTCCCCGGCGGGAACGTCCGCACAGGTAGGCCCGCTGCGGCCGGCCGCCCAGCGCCTCCAGCTCGCGGGCGGCGCACTCGGCGGCATCCCGGTCGGGGTAGATCACCTTGCCGTCGCTGCCGGCCGCGGCGTTCGCGGCGCCCCGCTCGCGGTCCTCGATCTCCCGCCGGCCCGGGCGGCACACCTCGGGCCGCCCCGACCGCATCAGCCGTGCGTAGCGCGAGAGGACCCGGCCGCGGTCGGAGTCGACCACCCCACGACCGGACGGGAGCTGCTCCGGACTGCGCCGCGCCGCAGGGATCAACCCCGGGTGCACCGCCGCCGGTGCCCTATCGTACTTCCCGTCCATGCTGCCTCCACGTCGCCGTCATCTGTGGATCGCTGATCTCATCCTGCCTTGTTACCGACCGGCGTGGAGTCGCACGATCGTGTCATCCATCACCGGAAGCAACCCGACACGGTGACGGTGCGTCATCAGATGCCTCGGTGACACCCGAGGGTTACCCGCTCCCACTGCGGTCGCCGCCCTCCTTCACCTCAACGGGTACGTCTCCCCGTATCTCCTGTGCCGCAGGCACTCACAGCCGTACGCTGGAGACCCGGTGTAGTGTGACCTGTGTCACGCGCCAGTTCCAGGCGCCGCGCCGGGGTGCTCCGCACTTCCGCCCCACGATCACGGGGCCCGTCGCCCGGGGGGACGACATGGCGATCCAGCCGGACAGCACGAGCAGCGCGGACCGCGCCGGCCCGTCGTCGGTACCGGCCGGCGGGCGCGCCCGCTGGGACGAGGTGTTCACCGAGTCGGACCTCGGCTGCGGCATCCTCGACGTCCGCTGGGACCTGCGACCGCGCCTGCGCCGCTGGCTCTCCGGCCAGAACCTGCCCAGCGCGTCCGGCCGGGAGACGCACCGCCCGGCCACCGACGCCTGGGCCCTGCTGGACGGCGGCGTGATCGCGGTGTCCGCCGTGACCCTGCCCGGCTCGCCGCCCGGGGCGCTCCCGATCCCGGGCCACCCGGTCGCGGCCGGGCTCCTTCCCGCGCCGAGCTCCCCGCTGCTCTCCCCCGGCATGCGGGTGATCGGCTTCCGCACGCTGCGGCTGCTGGTCTCCCGGCTGGGTCTGGTCCCGCCGGCGACTGCGCTGCCGGGCGAGCACCTGGACGTCCCCGGCGTCGTCGAGGAGCTGTACGACGCACGGCGCAACGACGCCGAGGCCGTCGAGCAGGCCGAGCTCCTGGCCACCTGCACCGATCGCTCGACGCTGCGCTGGGTGACGGGCGCGCTGCGGGTGTGAGAGCCCCGCGGGTGTGAGAACAGCGGGGACCGGCCTCCGGTGAGCCGGTGGATCCTGCACGCCGACCTGGACCAGTTCCTGGCCGCGGCCGAGCTGCTGCGCCGGCCGGAGCTGGCCGGCCTGCCGGTGGTCGTCGGCGGTGACGGCGACCCGGACTCGCGGACGGTGGTCGCCACGGCGTCGTACGAGGCGCGGGCGCACGGCGTCACCTCGGGGACGCCGATGAAGCTGGCCCGCCGGAAACTCGCGAAGCACCGGCCCGACGCCGTCTTCCTCCCCTCGGACACCGCGTACTACCAGCGCGTGTCCGACGAGGTGATGCGGCTGCTGCGCGGGCTCGGCGAGCCGGTCGAGGTGATCGGCTGGGACGAGGCGTTCGTGGGCACCGACGGCGAACCGTGGGCACTGGCCCGCCGGATCCGGACGACCGTGGCGACGACCGGGCTGTCCTGCGCGGTCGGCATCGGCGACAACACGCTGCGCGCCAAGACCGCGACCGGCTACGCGAAACCGGGCGGGATCCACGAGCTGACCGCGGCGAACTGGTTCGCCACCCTCGGCCAGGACCCGCCGTCGGCGCTGCCCGGGGTCGGTCCGGCCACCACCCGCGCGCTCGCCGAGCTGGGGATCACCACCGTCGCAGGCCTCGCCGAGGCACGCCCCGGCGACGTCGCCGCCCGGCTCGGCCCGCACCGCGGGCCCTACTACGTCTCACTGGGCCGCGGGATGGGGCGCACCGAGCTCGACACCGGACCGTGGGTGCCGCGTTCGCGCAGCCGGGAGACCACCTTCCCGGCCGATCTCACCGACCGCGCCGACCTGCACGCCGAGCTCCGGGTGCTGGCCCACCGGGTGGCCGACGACGTCGCGGCGGAGGGCCGGGACTGCGTGCGGGTGGGCATCCGCGTGCGGACACGGACCTTCCGCACCACGACGCGCAGCCGGGCCCTCGACCCGCCCGGGCGCGACGCCGGGGCGATCGCCGCGCTCGCCGCGGTCCTGCTCGACGAGCTGGCCCCGGACCGGCCGGTGCGGCTGCTCGGGGTGCGGGCGGAGCTGGCGGACGCAGCATGATCATCAATTCTGCGGAGAGCACCCGCGATCGATAACGCGGCCGGCCACGCCGACCGACGAACCTCCGGATGGTCACGCCGGCGCCCGGCCGGCAACGACCGGAGCGGGAGGACGACGTGCGGCGAGGGGTGCGGCTGGCAGCGATGACGCTGACCACCGCGGTGATGACGGGAATGCTGACCGGTTGCGACTCGGGTCCTGCGACCGTCGCCCGGATCGTCGACGGCGACACCATCGACGTCGCGATCGAGGGGCAGGAGCGGCGCGTCCGGCTGCTCAACATCGACACCCCGGAGACGGTCGACCCCGACGAGGCGGTGCAGTGCCTCGGACCCGAGGCCGCGGCGCACCTCGCCTCGCTCCTCCCGATCGGCTCCGAGATCGAGCTCCTCACCGACGACGAGAAGGTCGACGGCTACGACCGCCTCCTGGCCGGGGTCCGCACCGCCGACGGCACCCTCGTCAACGCCGAGATGGCCCGCGCCGGGCTCGGCGTGCCGATGCAGGTCGGCGGGAACGACCGGTTCCTGCCGGAGGTCGAGGCCGCCCAGCAGGAGGCGATCGCCGCCGGCCGTGGTCTCTACGACCCGTCGATCGGGTGCACGCTGCCCGGCCGGGTCGCCGCGGTCGAGGCCGCGGCCGCCGGTCTGACCGAGCCCGGCCCGGGCGCGTCGGCGGACGGGTTCGAGTCGGCCGCCCTCACCGCCGCCGGGGTGGTGGCGACGGCCGCCGCGCTGAAGGGCGCGCTGGACACCGACCTGCCCGGGAAGGGCCTGATCTGGACGGCCGCCCGGGCGCTCCCCGACCGTGCGTCGCTGACCCGGCGGGTCGGCTCCGTCGAGAGTTCGGCCGGCCGCGTGGAGCGCACGCACCGGGCGAAGGCCGAGGAGCTGCGCAAGCCCCCGCCCCCGCCGCCCTCCCCCGGCACATCCGGATCGGCCACCGGCCCGACGAAGCCGAGGACGACTCCGTCCTCCTCCGGCGGAGGCGCGGCCACGCCGAAGAGGCCTGCGGCGAAGCCGGCCCCGGAGCCGAAGCCCGCGCCTGCGCCCAAGCCCGCACCCGCGCCGAAGCCCGCGGCCAAGCCCGGACCGGACCTCAGCGGCTCCGGCGGCTCCGCCCCGCCCGGATACACCGGCCCCCGCTGCTACGCCCCCGGCGGGAAGACCTGGAAGCCCTGCTGAGCGGAGCGCACCCCGCCCGCGGCGCACCGCGCCGTCGTCCGTGTGCCCGGCGGCTCGTGATCGCCGCTCGTTCCGGGTGGCGTGCGCCGCCGGTTCCCCGCTTGGCAGGCTGTACGACGTGACGACCTGGACCAGCGACGAGTGCGCCGCACACTGGGGCGTCCAGGTGACGACCTGGAACTCCTACGTCAGCCGCGGGCAGGCGCCCGCCCCGCTGCCGGACCGCGACGAGCGCGGCCGCAACCGGTGGGACCCCGACGCGGTCCGGGCCTTCGCCCGTCCCGGCGCCGGGCACCGTCGTGGCTCCGGGGCCGCCGAGGAGCTCCTGACCGAGATGCGTGAGGTCGGCGCGCGGGTCGAGGAGCTGCGCGCCCGGCAGCGCGAGCTGCTGCGGGCGGGCCGGGAGTCGGGCTGCGAGATCAGCGCGATGTCCCAGGCGCTGGGGATCTCCCGGCAGACGGCCTACTCCTGGTTGAAGGACTGAGCCCGGAGGTTGCGCCGAAAGGCCGCACCGGTCGTCAACACTGACGATCCTCGAATAGCATCCGGAAATTCAAAGGTAATCTTCGACCCGACGATCGAGACGACGATGTCGCTGATTTTCGGGGGTCGACGACGATGCACGACGTCATGGTGATGGCCGCTGTCGCAGAACGTCCGAACGGCGGACTCGTGGTCCTGGCACTGCTCGCCCTGCTGGTCGTGAGCTATGTCGTGTCACTCTTCCTGCATCCGTACACGCGTTGCGGATGGTGCCGGGGAACTCCTCGACGATATGGCGCCGTCTTCCAGAAATCGTTCCGTCTCTGTCCGGCCTGCAATGGGTCCGGACGGGAGATCCGACTCGGACGACGCCTCATGCGCGGGGACCGCTGAGCGTTTCCTGGCCATTCCGCGGAATCGGGGTCAGTAACCGATGGCGGTGGTGTAGTCCGCCGCACCGAAGGCGATGGCCGCCGCGGCGATGAGCAGGGTGACCGCGGCGAACGGCCAGGACACCCGGCGCTCGACGATGCGCAGCACGGTCATCGCCAACCCGGCGATCCCGGCGGCGACGGCGACGACGAGCGAGCCACCGACCGACACCAGGATGTTCAGGGAACTGCAGGTCCGGGGCGGGCAGTAGTCCAGGAACGCCATCAGGAACACGCCGCCGAACACGCCGAGGGCGATGAGCATCCCGGTCAGTGCCAGGGCGAACCCGGACAGCGCGACGTCCCACACGAGCAGGGGCCGACGGTCGGCGCCGGAGCGCGCGGACCCAGTCGACACCATGCGCCCAGATTACCGGGATCGGCCGGAGCCGGACAGATCGGACATCGTCCGGGGGACGTGACGTCCCCCGTGGGTGTGGCCCCCGGATCCGGTCAGTTCCGGTCGGGGCCGGGTTGGCAGCCGGGGCACCAGAACAGGTTGCGGGCCCGGAACTCGCGGTGCGCGATCGGGGTGCCGCACACCAGACACGGCGCGCCCGTGCGCCGGTAGGCGTAGACGACGCTCGCGCACACCGAACCCCGGTCCGGTGGCTCGAGCCGGGCCGGGTCGTGCTCGGGCCGCAGGGTCTCGATCCGGCCGCGCCGCTCGCCGTCGCGCAGCATCTCCGACAGATCCGCCCAGAGCGCGTCGAAGGTGTCGCGGTCGAGGTCGCGGGCCGGGGTCATCGGGGCGATCCCGGTCCGGAAGAGGGTCTCGGCCCGGAAGACGTTCCCGATCCCGGCGATGACCGACTGGTCCATCAGCAGCGCCGCGACCGGCGCGCGGGAGCGGGCGAACCGCTCCCGGACACGCTCGGGATCGGCGTCGGTGCGCAGCGGGTCCTCACCGAGGCGGGCATGCAGGGCCTTCACCGCCACGTCGTCGAGCAGCTCGCAGGCGGCCGGGCCGCGCAGGTCCGCGTAGTGCGTCTCGCCGACGATCCGCATCCGGACCTGCCCGCGGGGCGGGAGTTCGGGCAGCCGGCGGTTCCCGAACCGTCCCCACAACCCGAGGTGCACGTGAACGGTGGTGTCCGGCCCGTAGTACTGGAACAGGTGCTTGCCGTGCGCCTCGACGTCGACCAGCACCCGGCCGTCGACGACGTCGGCGCCGGTGGTGAACCGGCTCTGCGGGCTGGACACGGCGACCGGCCGGCCCGCGTACCGGCTGCGCTGCAGCCGGGCGAGCCGGTGCACGGTGTGTCCCTCGGGCATCGCCCCACCCTGCCCCGACCCCGGCGATCCCGCGCGGGGACGATCAGGCGCGGTGCGCGCCCACCCGCTCCGGGGAGCGACGCGTGCGCCCGGCCAGCAGGTGGTCGACCGAGTAGCGTCCGGGGCCGGCCGCGGCCAGCGCGAGCGCACCCGCGGCGATGACGCCGACGAGCTCCCAGCCGCCGTCGGACACGAACACGACCGGCGTGAGGTGGGCGAACAGGAACGCGCCTGCCATCGCGACCACGTTCGCGAGCGCCGCCCACGTCGTCGCGGCCCCGGCGATCAGAAGGATCCCGCCGACGGTCTCGACCACGACGACGAACAGCGCGGACAGGGTCGGCAACGGGATGCCCATCCCGGCGAACCCGCCGGCGACCCCGCCGACGCCACCGGTGAGCTTCTGCAGGCCGTGGGCGAGCAGCACGACACCGAGCAGGAGGCGGGTCAGCAGCAGGGCGACGTCGGAGAACGGGGCGGGGAGCGGGCGCATGATGAACCTTTCAACAGTTGAGCTTTCACTCGCAGCAGCGTTCGACGGTACGTACTGATCCGACCGGACGCACGACGCGCGCCGGAGAACGCGGTCCCTGTCACATACGGGACGACACGCGGCACGGTTCGGGTTGCCGCGCAAGACGACGTAGGGATCACTGGGTCGGGTGCACGAGTTCTCGATGCTGTCGCACCTGGAGTGCTCCCGCTCCGGCACGCGGCACGACGCCGACGTCGTCCAGGGCACCTCCCCGGACGGCGCCCCGCTGCTCGCCCGCTACGACACCGAGCGCGTCCGCGCGTCGGTGACCCCGGCCGAGATCGCGTCCAGGCCCCCGGACCTGTGGCGCTACCACGAGGTGCTGCCCGTCCGGGATCCCGCGCACGTCGTCACGATGGGCGAGGGCATGACCCCGCTGCTCCCGCTCCCCCGCGCCGGCGCCCGGCTCGGACTCCCCCGCCTGCTGATGAAGGACGAGGGCCTGGTCCCGACCGGCGCGTTCAAGGCCCGCGGCGCCGCGGTCGGCGTCTCCCGGGCCGCCGAGCTCGGCGTCCGCGGGATCGCGATGCCCACCAACGGCAACGCCGGCGCCGCCTGGGCCTGCTACGCGGCCCGCGCCGGGATCGGTGCGCTGATCGCCATGCCGGTGGACGCCCCGGAGATCACCCGCCGGGAATGCGTCGTGTCCGGCGCGGAGCTGTACCTGGTCGACGGGCTGATCGGCGACGCCGGCCGGCTGGTCGCGGGGGCCGTCGGCCGCCGGGAGGGCTACCAGGACACCTCGACGCTGCGCGAGCCGTACCGGATCGAGGGCAAGAAGACGATGGGCTACGAGATCGCCGAGCAGCTCGGCTGGCGATCCCCGGACGTGATCCTCTACCCGACCGGGGGCGGCGTCGGGATCATCGGGATCCACAAGGCGCTGACCGAGATGCGCGAGCTGGGCTGGCTGACCGGCCCGATGCCGCGGCTCGTCGCGGTGCAGGCGGCCGGGTGCGCCCCGATCGTCGAGGCGTTCGACGCCGGCGCGCGCGAGTCCACCCCGCCCGCGGACCCGCACACGGTCGCGTTCGGCATCACCGTCCCGAAGGCGCTCGGCGACTTCCTGGTGCTCGACGCGGTGTACGACACCGGCGGCACCGCGATCGCCGTGACCGACGACGAGCTGCTCGCCGCCGGGCACGCCCTGGCCCGCGACGAGGGCACCTGGATCTGCCCCGAGGGGGCGGCCTGCGTCGCCGCGGCCGGGACGCTGCGCGAGTCCGGGTGGCTGGACGGCTCGGAGTCGGTCGTCGTGCTCAACACCGGCAGCGGGCTGATCTACCCGGACACCGTCGACGTCGACGTGCCCGTCCTCGCGGCCGACGGCGCGATCCCCTGACGGCTCACCTCCGGCCGAGGACGACGACCGGCAGCGTCCGGTCCGTCCCCTGCTGGTAGCCGGCCATCACCGGCGCGTCGGCGACGATCCGGGACCACAGCCGGTGGCGCTCGTCGCCGGTGGCGGTGCGGGCCACGGCGTCGAACCGGTCGCGTCCCATCCGGACCGTCACCTGTGGACGGTCGAGCAGGTTGAGGTACCAGGCCGGGTGGGCGTCGCGTCCGGAGTTCGAGCCGACCACGACCACCTCGTCGTCGACGACGCTGCACCCGAGCGTCACCGACCGCGGCCGCCCGCTGCGCCGGCCGGTCGGTCGTGGTCAGCAGGCAGATCCGGACGTCGCCCATCGCGGCGCCGACGCGTCCCCCGCTCACCCGGTAGGCGCGCGCGTGCAGGCGGGCGATCGCGTCGATGAGACGGGCGGCCCGGCTGCCGGGCTCGGCGTGCGCGGCGAGGGCGGAGAGCCGCGGGGAGGTACGGGGCACGGGAGGTCCTCTCGATCGGTGGTGCGTCCCCTGCAGCCTCACCCGGTCGTCTTGCCGCCCGCGTGCACGTCGCCGTCACCCGTCACGGCCGTCGCCGACCCGTGCCCCACGCCACGCCGCGCGATCCGGCACCCTGTACCGCGTGCCACGCCTGCGCCCGTCCAGCCCCGAGCCTCCCGCACCGCTGTCCCGGTACTGGAGGACCTACGTCGCCGACTGCACCGAGCAGGTCGACCGGTTCCACCGGATCACCTCGGTGATCAATGCGATGCAGGTCCGGACGTGGCTGACCGAGATCGGCAAGCGGCTCGACACCGAGCTGGACGCGGTGCGCCGGCTCGCCGCGGTCGGCGACTCGATCGAGCCGGCCCGGTTCCGGATCACCGAGCCCCCGGCCCGCCGGATCGCGCACCGGCTGGCGAAGGCGAAGGCATCGCTCAAGCACTCGGTGGACCAGGCCGCCGAGATCGCCGAGCAGGCGGTGCTGGACCCGACGCACGACGACGTCCGGGTCCACCTCAAGGTGCTCAACGAGCAGGTCGGCCGGCTCGCGATCGCCGCCCCGTCCGACGGCGAACCCGAGCCCGACGGCCGCCGGCGGTGGTGGCGCCGTCCGGCGTAGATCGCCGGGCGAGGTCGGCGCACCGCCCGCACACTCGGGAGATGGAGCACGTCGCCCTGCACCCGGTCGGCGCCACCGTGACCGGGGTGTCGCTGTCCGATGCCGACCACGACGCCCTCGTGGGCCTGCTCGCCGAGCACGGCGTGCTCGTCCTGCCCGGACAGCACGACGCCGGCGACACCGCCTTCCTGGACTTCCTGCGCGGCTTCGGCGAGCTGACCTTCACCACCGGCGAGACGCCGGTCCCGGGGTTCCCGGACCTCAACGTGATCAGCAACGTCGGCCGCAGCACGCCACCGAAGAGCTCGTTCCACGTCGACACCAGCTACGTCGCCCGGCCGCCCGCCTACACCGCGCTGCGCGCGGTCTCGGTGCCGCGCCACGGTGGCGCGACCCAGTTCAGCAACCAGTACCGCGCCTACGACACCCTCCCGGACGGGCTGCGCGCGCGGCTGGCGGGCCGGACGATCCGGCACGTCGTGACCGGGCTGTCCGCCGAGGACGCCGGGACCGAGACCGAGGCCGAGCACCCGGTCTTCCGGCGGCACCCGGTCTCCGGGCGGACCGCGCTGTACCTGTCCACGCCGGCCCGCTGCGTCGCGATCAGTGGGATGTCCGACGCCGAGTCGGCGCAGACGGTGCAGCAGCTGTTCGCGCACTCCACCCGGGACGGCAACGTGCTACGGCACGCCTGGTCCCCCGGTGACGTCGTGATCTGGGACAACGCCTGCGTGCTGCACCGTGCGGACCACGCCGGGGTCGTCGGGGACCGGGTGATGCACCGCGGCATGATCGCCGGATCCGAGCCCGTCACGGCCTAGCGTGACCGGGCCCGTCCCCGCTCCACGGCGCGCGACACCATCGCGCCGAAGAGATCGGTGACCGGGATCCCGGCGGCGGCACTCATCGTCGCGACCACCGAGGTCCGTGCGAACGAGCAGTACAGCCCGGCCTCCAGGAACCACGGACGCCCGTCCGGGTCGATCCGGAAGTCGAACAGCCCGTAGTCCCGGCAGCCCATCGCCTCGAACGCGGCCAGTGCCGCGGCGTGCACGGGGCCGGTGACCGGGTCGGCCGGGTCCACGATCCAGGACCGGGCGTCCTTCGCGACCAGGTGCAGGTCGCCGGCGGCGTCGCGGGCGAGCTTGTCGTCGGCGAGCCGGACCGGCTTCCCGGCGGCATCCATCCGGTACTCCTCGAGCGGGAGCCCGACCAGCCGGCCGTCGTGCTCGACGACCCCGCACCGCACCTCGCGGCCGAGCGGCACGAACTCCTCGACCAACGCCCGGTCGCCGTACAGGTGCGCGTCCTTCAGCGCGACCTCGTACCCGCCGGTCTCCCGCACCAGCGTGACCCCGACCGAGTTGTCGGTGTCCACCGGCTTCACGACGGCGGGCGGCGCGATCGTCGTCGTCGCGCCGGGCCGGACGACCTCGCCGCGGGGGACGGCGACGCCACCGGCCGCCACCACCGCGCGGGCCCGCGCCTTGTCGGCGCCGAGCGCCATGACGTCCGGCGGGTTGCCGACATACGGCACACCGAGCAGGTCGAACAGGGCGCGGTAGTGCGTCATGCCGGGGCGGCAGAACATCTGCGGCACCATCACCTCGATCCCCAGCCGGCGGACGGTGCGGACGGCCTCGTCCGGACCGATCTCCGGGGCGGCGGCGATCGAGCCGGGGTCGAGCGCGGCCGGGAAGCGCCACCCTCCGCCGGGGGTCACGTAGGCGATCGAGAACTCGTAGCGCTCCGGGTCGGCGACGGCCTCCAGGCAGTCGGCGGCGTAGAGCCGGGACAGGTCGCAGAAGAACTCGTCGACCGGGGACCCGGCCAGGTGCAGCACCCGGGTCATCAGTCGCCCGCCGGTTCGACGAGCTTGCCGATGTTGACGTCGATCTTCACCCAGTCCCGTCCGCGGCGCAGGTTCCCGAGCAGCAGCGACGTGATCTGCAGGTGCGGGACCAGCAGGAACGGCAGCGGATCGGAGCTCTCCAGCAACGCCTCCTTGCCGCGCCACACCGTCCGCGCGACGTCCGGCAGCGTGCCCGGGTTCCGCAGCAGCCGGCCCAGCTCGTGGTGCAGCCAGTAGGTCGGCCGGCTGCGCGGTGTCGGCAGGACGGTCCCGTGGCCGCCCTCGAGGTAGGCGGCGGCGACGCCGGGATGGTCGTAGAACATCGTGATCGCCGAGTGCGTGCGCGGGTTGCACTCGATGGCATACACCCGTCCCGCGGCGTCCTCGATGAAGTCGAACGACAGCTGCCCGGTCACCCCGTGCTCGCCGCAGAACCGGCGCACCCAGTCCTCGATCACCGGGTGGTCGACCATCGTGTAGGTGAGCTGGAAGCTCGACGACGGGCAGCAGCAGTGCAGCCGCACCCGCCCGTCGCGGACGGTGGAGTGGGTGCAGTACTCGGTGCCCTCGACGAACTCCTGCAGGATCCACGGGTTGTCCGGCGAGATCGGCAGGTCGCGGACGAACGCCGCGGTCTCCACCGGCGTCGGACGGGGCAGCCGGGTGAGGTCCATCCGGCGCACCGGGTCGTAGGCGATCGACTTCATGATCCAGCTGCGGCCGGGCGGGAAGTCGAAGTCGATCACCTGGCGCGGGTCGGTGATCCGGTGCGCGGCCGGGACCGACAGCCCCATCGACGCGGCGGTCGCGGTGAAGCGTTGCTTGTCGTCGAGCATCGCGACGACGTCGGCGTCCGGGTGGACGACCTCGCAGAACGGCTCGAGCACCCGGGCGGCGTCGGCGTCGTACCAGCTGGCGAGCGGGCTGCAGACCGGGACGTAGACGTCGACGCCCTCGGCCCGGGCGACGGCCGCGAGCCGGGTGGCGTAGTCCGGCGCGTCCGGGGCGGGGACGACGTGGAACGCGTCGACGGCGCGGGAGAAGCGGTGCCCGGAGAACCGGTATCGGTGCTGTTCGACGAGCACGACCCGGTGCCCGGCCCGGTGGAACGCGCGGGCCAGCGCGAGGGCCTTGGTCATCTTGCCGCCGCTGATCATGATCGTGCGGCGGTCGGGGGGCGGGGACGGCGCGCCGGTGCCTGCGGGGTCCGAGGTGGACGGTCCGGACCGTCGCCGGCGGACGGCGCCGATCAGGGCTGCCGCGCCGGTCAGTGCCGCGCTGACCGGGAGGGCGGCGGTCAGTGCCAGCAGGGTCGTCGCCGTCCGCACCCGGACCGCGACCGGTCCGCGCGTCCCGCCCCGTGCGGTCCGCCCCGGCAGACCCGGCGCCGGATCGCGGTCCCGCACCTCGCGCGTCCCGTCGTCCGGCGTCGTCCCGCGCGGCGCTACGGCGGCCGCCGCCCGGCGGAGGGTCCCCCGGACCGTCACGACGCCCACCGGATCAGCGTGAGGCCGTCCCGCAGCGGCAGGACCACCTGCTCGACGCGCGGGTCGTCGGTGACCGCCCGGTTGAACGCCGCGATGGCGTCGGCGTTGGACGTCCCGCCCCCGGTCCACGGCAGGCCCTGCATCAACGTGTTGTCCACGCAGACCACGCCGTGCGGCGCGAGCAGCCCGGTCGTGAGCAGGGTGTCGAGGTAGCCGGCGTACCCGGCCTTGTCCGCGTCGACGAACACGAGGTCGAACCCGTCGCCGAACTCGCCGCCGAGCCGCGGCAGCGTCTCCGCGGCCGGGCCGACCTCGATCCGGATCCGCTCCCCCGCCGGACTGGCGTCGACGAGCTCGCGGGCCAGCGCCGCGGCGTCCGGATCGGCCTCGCAGGCGACGAGCTCGCCGTCGACGGGCAGCGCCTCGGCCATCGCCAGCGCCGAGTAGCCGGTGAACATGCCGATCTCCAGGACCCGTCGCGCCCCGGTCATCGCGACCAGGAACCGGAGGAACCGGCCCTCGACGTGACCGGACAGCATCTCCTGCTCCAGCGCGCCGCCACGGCCGTCCCAGTCCACGGCCCGGGTCCGGCGCTCCAGCTCGCGCAACGGTTCCGAGGCCGGCGAGGTGTGCGCGTCGAGGTACGGGTCCAACCCGGCGGCCAGGTCCCGGGCGTGCACCAGGTCCGGGTCGGCACCGTCGCCCTCCCGCGCGACGACGTCGTCGAGCAGCCGGGCGAGGATCGTCGTCGGCGTGACGGGCCGGGCGCGGCGGATGTACGGGCCGACGGTCCCGGTCATCGCGACCACATCTCGACGCCCTGCGCCGCGGTCGGCAGGCCCGCGACCGCCGCCCGGTGCTCGGTCAGGGTCTCGGCGAGCTCGCCGGGCTCGATGTCGTTGACGAAGTGGCACGTCCCGATCGGACGGGGCACGGCCGCCCGCAGCAGGCCGGCCCGGGTCTGCAGGATCGAGTCGGTCGCGTCGGCGAGCAGTTCCGGGGTCAGGTACGGGCTGTCGACGGCGAGGCCGAGGTCGCTGAACAGGCGGTGGATCCGGTCCCGGTCACCGGTTCCGAGGTAGCCGCGGCGCTGCGCGAGCGTCGCGGAGAACGCCATGTCGATCGCGATCGCGTGCCCGTGCAGCATGGGGGTGTCCGGGGTGAGCTCCAGGGTCGGGCTCCAGGTGTGCCCGAACGCGATGACCCGGTCGAGGTCGAGCTCGTGCAGGTTGCGGTGCTCGAGCTCCAGCATGGTGCGGATCGCGTCGTGCGTGGCCTGGTGCGCGACCTCGCGCAACTCGGGGCCCGCCTCGTCGCCGAGGTGTCCGAACCGGGTCGTGAGCAGGTCGGCGCCGTACTTCTCCAGCACGTCGAACAGCCCGGCGTTCGCCACCGTCGCGATCTTGATCATCTCGCTGAGTCCGTTGCGGACCTGCGCCTCGGGCAGGGTCGCGAGGAACGAGAAGTCGAGCAGCACCTGCTGCGAGGCGTGGAACGCACCGAGGCGGTTCTTGTGCCGTCCGTGGTTGACCGCGACCTTCATCGCCACGCTCGCGTCGATCAACCCGATCAGCGTGGTGGGCACCCGGACGTAGGGGGTGCCGCGTTTGTAGCTGGCGCAGGCGAACCCGGTGACGTCGGTGGTCAGCCCGCCGCCGACGACCAGGACGGGTTCGGTGCGCAGCAGGCCGAACTCCGCGAACGCATCGACGATCCGTTCCAGGGTGTGCATGCTCTTGGCCGTCTCGGCGATCGTCAGCGGGACGGTCGTGAGCGCGATGCCGTGGTGGGCGTAGTAGGCCCGGATCCGCTCGCCGTAGAGCTCGTGGACGGTCTCGTCGACCACCATCAGGCAGCGGCCCCACTCCCGGTGCACGTCCGCGAGCTGCGGGTTCTCCGGGGAGAAGACGCCGTCGACGTAGCGCAGGGTGAAGTCGATCCGTTCCCAGCTCTCGACATGGAACTCGGTGTCGTTCGCGCGCAGCACGGCGCGGGGATTGCTCATGTCCTTCGTCTCCGATCCGTTGCGTCCGGGGCGGGGCATGGGTCCGTGCCGCCGGTCAGGTGCGCAGCAGCGCCCCGTGGTCGAGGCGGTCGACGCGCTCGGTCGCGGCCGCGAAGTCGTGCCCGGCGGTGTTGGCGTTCGGGAACGCGACGACGCGCAGCGCGGCGCCGACGGCCGCGGCCACCCCACCGAGGTTGTCCTCGACGGCGACGCAGGCGTCCGGGGACTCGCCGAGGGCGTCGAGGGCATAGCGGTAGGCGGCCGGGTCCGGCTTGGGGGTGTCGACGACGGAGGTGTCGACGACCAGCGCGAAGTCGTCGCGGTCGAGGTCGGGGGCGAGGGCGGTGAGCAACGCGTCGACGTTGTCGCGGGAGGTCGTGGTGACCAGCGCGAGGCGGACGCCGTCGGTCTTCGCGGCCCGGATCGTCTCCAGCACGCCCGGCCGCGGACCGATGCCGGCGCCGGGAAGGCTCTGCCGGAACAGTTCGGACTTGGTCGCGTGGACGGCCGCGGCGTCGACGTCCTCGCCGGTCCGCTCGGCCTGTGTGGCGATGCGGTCGGCACCGCCGCTCGACTCGAGCATGCCGAGGTAGGTGTCGCGGTCCCAGTGCCAGTCCAAGCCGTGTTTCTCGAACGCGCGATTGAACGCGTCACGCTGGAGTTCCGAGGTGTCGGCGAGCGTGCTGATCGACCCGAAGAGAATGGCAGACATCTGGGAACCTTTCGCCGTTATTCGCGCACACCGCAATGCCGGATCGCAGCCGTGGCGACGAACCGGAACAGGCGTGTGGAGATGAGGCGGACCGCAGGTCAGCGATCCGGGAAGGGCGATCAGGAACGTGATCGCATCGGCATCGGCGGGACGGCCGTCGAACCACGGCCGCACGTTCTCCGGGATCCGGCGAACCTGATCCCGCAATTCGTGGCGGGCGACCTGCTTCTCGACCGCCCTATTTCCAGTATCGGGGACGTGCGAGGTTCGGCAACTCGAACTCGCATCCGATCGCTGTGGGGCCACGCACGGCGAGCTCCTCCCCACGGACCGGAGTCACCGTCCGGTACGGCCGGGTACCCGCGTGCGCAGTGGGATCAGAACGGCGGCTCCGCGGTCTTCTCGGCCAGCACCCGGGCGGCGAGCTCGGGGTCGCGCATCAGTTGCAGGGCCGATGGCCCGCGCTTGGCGACCTTGTTGGTCGCCCGCACCGGACCCACGGGGCTGGGGTCGGTGCGGTAGGTGTGCCCGGACGGGGTGGTCCATTCCACCGTGCCGTCGGCGTGCAGGGCGGTGCTCCAGCCGCGGCAGTGCTTGAGCAGGTGATCACCGCGGCAGTGCGGGCACAGGTTCTCCGCCACCGTCAGCCCACCGCTGCCATCAGCCCGGTGGGGGACGACGTGGTCGAGGTCGCAGCGGTGTGAGGGCACCCGGCAGCCCGGCGTGGCGCAGGTGGGGAACCGGGCGCGGACGAACGCATCGGTCTTCGCATCCGGCCGGTACGTGGTGGGGTCGCGGTACTGGACCTGCCCGGTGACCGGGTCGGTGAACAACCGGGTCCAGATACTGGCCGGGTCGAACGCCAGCGCCCGGGCATCCGAGGCCGGGATCGGGCCGAACCCGGCCAGTTCGGCGGGGTCGTCGTCGGCGCCGATCAGGGTGTCGGCCGAGACGGTGACGTTGATGCGGATCTGGACGGAGTTGCGGGCCGCGGGGGCGCCGCCGGGTGGGGCCGGGGCGATCCCGGGGATCGGCACGGGAGTGACCGGCTCCTCGTCCGGGCCGGATGGGGTCGCGGCCGGAGCGCCGCTTCTCGAGCCGGCTCCGGAGACGCTGGGCTCGAAGGCGCCGCCGCCGGAGTCAGCGCTGCCGGAGCCGCTCCGCCCACCGTCGCCGCGGCCGGAGGTGGTGTCGCTGGCCTCCGGGCCGGCGGACGGGCCGCCCGCGGAAGAGATGCCGTTCGAGTCGGTGCCGGTGCGGGGTCGGGGGATGCCGAACGGGTTCACCACGACCGGGCCCGCCTCCGCGGCCTGCCCGGCAGGCGCGGCGGGCGCGGCGGGCGCCGCAGCGTCCCCGGCCGCGGCCCGCGCCTCGGCCGCCGCAGCAGCAACCACCGCCGCGACCGCGGCGCTGCCCTCACTGGCATAGCCGGTGCCGTGCAACACCAGATCCACCAACGCGTCCGTGCGCCGCTCGTCCATCGATCGCGGATCCGAGGCCCCGCAGCCGCGGGCGTGCTGATCGAGCACCGCATAGACCCCGGTCGCCGCCGCGGCGGGCAGGAACACCCGCAGCACCGCCATCCCGTCCGGCTCCGGCGACACCACCACCGACCGCGCCCGAGCCTTACGCTCCCGACGCGTGCGCGGCACCTCATCACCCAGACGCACCAGGAACCGGGCGATCGCCGCCCCCAACTGCCCCGTCGTCTGCGTCGGAGCCTTCGGCAGCACCGCAGCCTGCAACCGGGCGATCTGGGAGTCGGTCAGGTTGTCCGCACCGTCGAGCACCTTCATGATCTTCGGCCAGGTCAACCGCCCCGCCCGCGCCAGCTCCGCGGTCGGCGCCATCCGCGGATCGAACAACCGCCGCGCATGAAACACCCGGACACCGGCACCCGTGCGGGTCAGATGCAACGCGAACCGGATCTCCGCGGTCGCCGAGTCCAGCGCACCCTCCAGGTTGTCCATCGGCCCCAACCGGCCATCACGAGCCGGGTCATGGTTCGCCAGGAACTCGACCACCTCCCGCTCGGCCCCACCGACGAACCCGTCGATCTCCTCGGACTGCATCACCTGCAACCGCGCGATCACCACCTCGAAGGCCTTGATGCGCTCCACCCGCTCGAACGACGACGTCCCCGCATCCGGCGGACACTCCAACACCGCGAACAGCGCAGCATCCGGCGGATGCTCCGACCACCGCGGAGGGCCGGGATCCGGTGGCGGCACCGAGTCCCGGCCGGAGTCTTCCGCGGCCGAGGGGGACGCGGCGGAGCCCGCGCCGGACAAGGCGGTGCCGGCCAGATCTGTGCAGGCCGGATCAGTGTCGGCCGGATCAGCCGAGGACGTGTCGTCGAACATGCGTGAGAGCATCGCGAAGGGGTCTGACAGTTTCGGCTGGTCAGCGAGCCCATAACGGAAAGGTCACCCGAAGAGAGCAGCGACCCGCGTCAGGCTGCGCTGTCATGTCTCAGGACATCGGTGACACCGTGGGTGTTGCCGGTGGTGGCACCTCCGCCGCGAGGCTGCGCCGGTGCCCGCCCATGAACTCATCGAGCTCTGCCTCGCGATCTCGCCGTTGGCCCAACGACGCACCGCGGGGTGCGGTCCCGACGTTCTGCGCCGAGCACGGCATCTCGCGCACGCCGTTCCACGACCTGCGCAAACACGCCTGTCCACCGGCCGCCGGTCCCCACCGCGACACCCCGGCCGCCCCCGCCGGCCGGTCCGTCCGCCGGCACCCGCCTGCGAACGGTGAGCTGTCACCCATGTGCTGAGACATCACGCGCGTCAGGCCACTCCCCCGCACATTGCCGTCGCGCGAGCCCACGACCACGCCACGCCTCGGCCGTGGCAGAACCTCCGCGACGCGACGCGACGCGACGCGACGATGCGATCGTGCGGACGACCGGGCCACAGTGCGTCTCGGCACGGCACGGCACGGCACGGCGTCTCGGCACGGCACGTGCGCCACGGCCGTCGCCCCATCAGGCCGGACCTGCGTGCGGGACCGGACCGCCCGGCCCCGCACGGTCAGGATCAGAAGGGCCGGTCCCCCGCGATCGCCACGCGCTCCATGACCCGCTTGTGCGGGTGGTAGTCGCCGACCGCGTAGTGCTGGGTGGCGCGGTTGTCCCAGAACGCGACCGTGCCCTCGGCCCACCGGTAACGGACCTGGTACTCGGGCACGTGCGCCTGCGCGAACAGGTGCCGCAGCAGCTCGTCGGACTCGGATCGCTCCATGCCCACGATCCGCGTGGTGAAGGACGCGTTCACGTACAGCGTCCGCCGCCCCGTCTCCGGGTGGGTCCGGACGACCGGGTGGGTCACCGGCGGGAACGTGTCCTCGAGCTCGGCCAGCTTGGCCGGGTCGAGGAACCGGGCGAAGCCGGGGACCATGTCGTGCACCGCGACGGCGTCGTCGATGCGGGACTTCACCCCGGCGGAGAGGTTGTCGTAGGCGACCGCCATGTCGGCCCACATCGTGTCCCCGCCGGACGGCGGCGCGGTGACCATCCGCAGCACCGCGCCCATCGCGGGCTCGGGGCGGAAACTGGTGTCGACGTGCCAGATGTTCTCGAAGGTCTTCGGTCCGGCGCCGAACCGGACGACGTCGGCGGTGTCCCCCGCCTCCAGCAGCGGGTTGGTCTCCAGCTCGCCGAACAGCAGCCCGAAGTCCACCTGCTGCGCGCTGGTCAGGTGCTGGCCCGGGAAGAACAGCACCTTCCACTCCAGCATCGCGCGCCGGATCTCGGCGAGCAGCTCGGGCGACGGCGGCCGGCTCAGGTCGACGCCGGTGATCTCGGCACCGAGGGTCCGGGCGAGCGGGGTGACGGTGAAGGCCTCGTACGGTCGGTCGGGTCCGTCGCCGGGCAGGCGGCACAGCAGGCGCTCGCCCTCCAGCAGGTCGATCGCGGGGGTGGATCGGGGACGGAGTCCGGTATCGAGGTCAACACTCACGATCACCGATCCTGCGATCCGTACCCCGCCCCTGGCAAGAAGCAGCATCACGTGCGACGACGGCGTGCGAGGCTGACCCGGTGACCGTGACCGTCTGGTGGGCCTCGCCGATCGACCCGACGTCCCGGCCGGACCTGGCCGGGATCCTGGACCCGCACGAGCGTGAGCGGATGGCGGCACTGCGCCGCGACGACGACCGCGCCCGCTACCTGGCGGCGCACGCGCTGGCCCGGCTGGTGCTGGCGGACGCGCTCGGGACCGACCCGGCCACGCTGGACATCGACCGCACCTGCCGCTGCGGGAAGCCGCACGGCAAACCCCGCCTGGCCGGCCGCGGCGGGACGCCCGGCTTCTCGATGACCCACTCGGGCCGGCTCGTCGGCGTCGCGCTCGGGACCGGTCCGGTCGGGTTGGACGTCGAGGGGCACCGTGCCCTGTCCGGCCTCGACGGCCTCACCGAGCACGCGCTCTCGCCCGCCGAACGGGACGCCCACACCTGGGACACCGGGTCCTTCCTGGTCGCCTGGACCCGCAAGGAGGCCCTGCTCAAGGCCACCGGCGAGGGCCTGGCCAGCCCGATGGACGCGATCACCCTCTCCGCGCCGGGCACCCCGGCCGAGGTCCTGGACTGGCGCGACGTCGACGGGTCGTGGTGGGTGGCCGACGTCGTGACCCCGTACGGCGACCACCCGGGCGCCGTCGCCGGTGCCGGGGAGGCCGCACCACCGATCGTGGTCGCCGACGGCGACAGCGTCCTGGAGGCGACACAGCGCTGTCGGTGCCCGGGGTGACAATGCGGGGGTGAGCGACGCACGGTGGGTGCTGCACCTGGACATGGACGCGTTCTTCGCGTCCGTGGAGCAGCTGACCCGCCCGACGCTCGCGCAGCGGCCGGTGCTGGTCGGCGGGCTCGGGCCGCGCGGCGTCGTCGCCGGGGCGAGCTACCAGGCCCGCGAGTACGGGGCGCGCTCGGCGATGCCGATGGGCCAGGCCCGGCGGCGCTGCCCGCACGCCACCGTCCTGCCGCCCCGGTTCCCGCTCTACAAGGCGGTGTCCGACGAGGTCATGGCCGTGCTCGCCGAGGCCTCCCCGGTACTCGAGCCGGTGTCGGTGGACGAGGCGTTCCTCGAGCCGCCGTCGCTGGCCGGGGCAGGACCGGCCGAGGTCGAGGAGTTCGCCACCGGGCTGCGCGCGGCGGTACGGGAGCGGACCGGGCTCGCGGCGTCGGTCGGCGCGGGATCCGGCAAGCAGATCGCCAAGATCGCCTCCGAGCTGGCCAAGCCGGACGGGCTGCGGGTCATCCCGCACGCCGAGCAGGACGACGTCCTGGCGCCCCTGCCGGTCCGGTCGCTGTGGGGCATCGGGCCGGTCTCCGGCGAGGCGCTGCGGAAGATCGGGATCGACACGATCGGCCAGCTCGCCGCGATGGACGGCCGCGAGGTCACCGGGGTGCTCGGCAGTGCGGTCGGCACCGAGCTGCACCGGCTGGCCCGCGGGATCGACGCGCGCCCGGTCGCCCCGCGTGGCGCCGCGAAACAGATCAGCGCCGAGACCACGTTCGACACCGACCTGACCGCGATGACCGCCGTGCACGACGCGATCGCGACGATCACCGAGGCGGTGCACCGCCGGCTGGTCGCCGACGGCCGCGCCGCCCGCACGGTCACCGTGAAGGCCCGGACCGGGGACTTCGTGACGACGACACGGTCCGAGACGACGCCGTTCGCCGGCCGGGAGCTGTCCACGCTGACGGCGATGGCGCAGCGGCTGGCGGAGACCGCCGTCGGCGAGGGCGGGGTGCGGTTGCTGGGCGTGTCGGTGTCCGGGTTCGGGGACGAGCCGCCCCTGGCGCTGTTCGACGCGGTCCCCTCGGCGCAGGGGTGGACGACGGCCCCGCTCACCGCCCACCTCCCCGATACCGACGGGGACGGGCCGGGGACCGCGGCAGGCGCCGTTCCCGTCGGGGCCGGCGGTCGCAGCACCGGCGACGCGGCGGTCGTGCGGACGCTGTCCGGGGAGCCGGACGATCCGGTGCCCGACGTGTCCGTCCGGGCGGAGCCGGTCGTCCGGGACCATCCGACGATGTCGGCCCCGGAGCACGACGTCGCCCCGGACCTCCCCGATCCGGCGCCCGGCGACCATCCCGATCCGGACCGGCCGTGGCGCGCCGGGGACGACGTGCGCCATCCCGGGCACGGCCACGGCTGGGTGCAGGGCGCCGGGCACGGCCGGGTCACGGTCCGGTTCGAGACGGTGGCGACCGGTCCGGGCCGCACCCGCACCCTGGACGCCGCCGACCCGGACCTGTGCCGCGCCGACCCCCTGCTCAGCTGGCGGCCGGCCGACCTCGCAGAGCAGCCCTGACACACCTCGGGACAGGGGCGGGGAACGCCGGGGTCAGCCGGGCAGCGGGCTGCCGTGCGGCCGGGTCACCCGTGCACCGGCGGGCGCCCGCACCGCCAGCGCCGGGACGGCGCGGCCGAGGCCGTCCAGCACGGCGCCGAGGGCCACGTCGGCGGCCGGGTCGCCGTCGGCCACCAGCACCGCGCGTCCCGCCGGGCTCCCGGCGGCCCAGGCCGCGATCCGGGCGACGGCGTCGCGGGCGGGGACCGGCTCGACCCGCCAGGCCTCGGCGTAGAACAGTGCCACGGACTCCGGGCCGTGGCCGAAGGTGAAGACGGTGTCGGCCTCGGCCAGCAGGTACTCGGCGGGCGGGCCGGACGGGTCGTCGTCCGGTCCGGTGCCGAGCACGTCGAGCAGCGGGCGTGCGTCGTCGTACATCGCGTGTCCTCCTCGAGGGTCCGCGCCCTCACAGCATGGGAACCGTGCGACGACGGCCAGTGTCCTGGCTCCCGGATCGACACCCCTCCCCGGCCTTCCCACCGGCGTGCGGCAGTGGCCGTGACATGGGGAGGCGCTCCCCGGTGACAGTGGCGGGACCGCGCCGGACTCGCACCGGCTTCCTGCACCGTCGTCGTGGGAGAGCCCATCACGCGCGACGGCGCGGGTCAACTCACCCGCCGACCGGTGCCTCCAGCCCGGCGACCGGGCCGATCACGACGATCGCGGGCGGGCTGATCTCCTGCTCCGCGGCGGCCTGCTCGGCCGCGGCCAGCGTGGTGCGCACCGAGCGCTGGATGCGGGTGGTGGCGTCCTGCACGATCAGCACCGGGGTCCGCGGGTCGCGGCCGTGCTCGACGAGCACGTCGGCGAACCGGCCGATCCGCTCCACCGCCATCATCAGCACGATCGTGCCGCGCATCCGGCCGAGCGCCGGCCAGTCGGTGAGGCTGCGCGGGTCACCGGGCGCGACGTGCCCGGACACGACGACGATCTCGTGCGCCACCCCGCGGTGGCTCACCGGCGTCCCGGCGACGGCGGGCGCGGCGAACGCGCTGGTGATCCCCGGGACGACGGTCACCGGCACCCCGGCCGCGGCGCAGGCCTGGACCTCCTCGAACCCGCGGCCGTAGACGAACGGGTCACCGCCCTTGAGCCGCACCACGAACCGGCCGGCCCGGGCGTGCTCGACGAGCAGCTCGTTGATCTTCTCCTGGGCCATGGCGCGGCCGTAGGGGATCTTGGAGGCGTCGATGACCTCGACGTCCGGGGAGAGCTCGTCGATCAGGTCCCGGGGGCCCAGCCGGTCGGCGACGACGACGTCCGCGCGGGCCAGCAGCCGCCGCCCGCGCACGGTGATCAGCTCGGGGTCGCCCGGGCCGCCGCCGACCAGCGCGACGCCCGGCTGCGGGGGCTCGGCGGAGTCGTCGACGACGCCGGCCGCCAGCGCCTCGACCAGCGCGGTCCGGACCGCGGCCGAGCGACGGTGCGCACCGCGGGCCAGCACCCCGACGGTCATCCCGTCGAACCCGCCGGTGGCCGGGGTGACCGCGGTGCCCAGCGCGCCGTCGTCGGCGCGGACGCAGAACGTCCGGGAGCGCTCCGCCTCGGCGGTGACCGCGGCGTTGACGCCCGGGTCGTCGGTCGCGGCGATCACGTACCAGGCGCCGTCGAGATCGCCGCCGGTGTAGCCGCGCGCAGTCCAGGTGATCTCACCGGCGGAGGCCATGCCCTCGACGGCCGGGGTGACCTCGGGCGAGACGACCTCGACGTCCGCCCCGGCCGCGATCAGCCGGGCGACCCGGCGCTGCGCGACCTGTCCCCCGCCGACGACGACGACCCGGCGGCCGGACAGGTCCAGACCGGCCAGGTACTGCTCGTGCTGCGCGCTCAACGACGTTCCTCTCCCGGGGTCCGCACCCGGACGGCTGCCTGCCGCTCCCGGCCTCCCGGGTCACGACGGCGGGTCCCGCGGCGCCGCACCGGATCCCGCCCGGCGGCGACGATCGAGGATAACGGCCCGGGCGGGCGGGGCCGAAGCGTCGGGAGGCCAACCCCACACCACCGGCCGGAACGCCTCAGCCGGTCGCGGGCGACCCCGGTGGCCGGGCGACGGCGACCGTCACCCCGTCCCCCGTGGTCTTCGGCACCACCAGCTCGGCATCCGGGCCAGCCGCCCGCAGCGCCGCCGCCTCGGCGACACTCGGCGTCCCGGTCGCGTCGGCGACCCGGGGATCCGGCGACGGCACCGCCACCGCGGCGAGCTCGGCGGCCGGGTACCCCCGCGGCACCACCGGCGCGACGGCGGCGCACAACCCCGGCTCCCGCGCCCGCCGGTCCAGCGTCGCCACCTCCGCCCCGGTGAGATCCAGCCCGTGCCGCACCGCGACGTCGTCCAGCAGCGCCCGCACCGCCGACGCCGGCGTCCCGGGCCGCAACCCCACCCCCACGACGAGCGTGATCACCGGTTCCGGAGCGGGGCGTTCGTCTCCCGAACGCTGCGCGCCGGAACCGTCGATCATCGGCCCGCCGCGGCGGCGACGAACCGGGCGACGGCGGCCGGGACGCCCGCGGGGTGGGCGTGCAGGAACGACGCGTGCACCCCGCCGGAGACGAAACCCTCGGGCTCGCCCCCGCGCCAGGCCCAGGCCGGGGCCGCGCCGGCGCGCGGGGTGACCGCGCACCGGTGGAACTCGTGCGCCCCGACCCGGCTCCCGGCGGGGAACGCCGCCGACGGCGACACGGCGACCGCCTCCCGGTAGCCGAGCGTGAGCCGCGGGGTCATCGCGGCGGAGGCGTCGAGCACCCCGCACATCGGGGTGCCGTCGAGGTCCCGGCACAGGTAGAGCAGCCCGCCGCACTCGGCGTGCACCGGCGCCCCGGACGCGGCCAGTGCCGCCACCTCCGCGCGCAGCGATGCGTTGTCCCCCAACGCGCCGACGTGCTCCTCGGGGAATCCGCCGGGCAGCACCAGCGCGGCGGTCCGCTCGGGCAGGTGCGGGTCCCGCAACGGGTCGACGGCGACGACCTCGGCCCCCGCGGCCGCGAGCAGCTCGGCGTGCTCGGCGTACCCGAACCCGAACGCCGGCCCACCGGCCAGCGCGACCACCGGCCGGTACCCGGCACCCGCCCTCGTCCCCACCACTGCCCGTGCCACGAGCGGGCCCGTCCCGGCGGCGACGGGAGCGACGAGGGGGCCGTCGGTGGGCCCGGGGCGGACGGCGGCGATCTCGGCGGCCGGGTCCCAGGCCGGCCCCTGCGGCAGCGGCCGGGCGAGCCCGACGAGCGCGTCCAGGTCCACATGTGCGGCGACCAGCTCCGCCATCGCGTCCACCGCGGCCGTCGCGGCGGCTCCGTGCTCGGCCGCGGTGACCAGGCCGAGGTGCCGCGACGGCACCGCCAGCTCCGCGCGCCGGGGCACCGCGCCGAGCACCGGCAGCCCCACCTCGTCGGCGGCCGCACGCAGCACCTCGGCGTGCCGCTCGGAGCCGACCCGGTTGAGGACCACACCGGCGAGCTCGATCGAGGAGTCGAACGACCGGAACCCGTGCAGCAGCGCGGCCAGCGAGCGGGCCTGCCCGCGCACGTCGACCACCAGCACCACCGGGGCCCCCAGCGCGGCGGCGACCTGCGCGGTGCTCCCGGCGCCGTCCGGGATCCGGCCGTCGAACAGCCCCATGACCCCCTCGACGACGGCGACGTCCGCACCGCGCGCACCGTGCCGCGCCAGCGGCGCGAGCCGGTCGGGCCCCTGCAGCACGACGTCGAGGTTGCGGCCGGGCCGTCCCGCGGCCAGCGTGTGATAGCCGGGGTCGATGTAGTCGGGCCCGACCTTGAACGGCGCGACCCGCGTCCCGCGCCGGTGCAGCGCCGCCATGATCCCGGTGGCGACGGTCGTCTTCCCGCTGCCCGACGACGGCGCCGCGACCACCAGCGCGCGCGGGGCGGTCACGCGCTCACCACTCGATCCCCCGCTGCCCCTTCTGCCCGGCGTCCATCGGATGCTTGATCTTCGTGGTCTCCATGACCAGGTCCGCGGCCTCGACCAGCGCCGGCGGGGCGTCCCTGCCGGTGACGATCACGTGCTGGTGCCCGGGCCGGTCGGCCAGGGTCGCGACGACCTCGTCGACGTCGATCCAGCCCCACTTCAGCGGGTAGGTGAACTCGTCGAGCACGTAGAGGTCGTGCGCACCGGCGGAGATGCGGCGGCGGATCTCGGCCCAGCCCTCGGCGGCGTCGGCGGCGTGGTCGGCCTCGGTGCCGGACCTGCGCGACCAGGACCAGCCCGACCCCATCTTGTGCCACTCGACCGGCCCGCCCTGGCCGGTCTGCTCGTGCACCGTGCCGAGCGCGCGGAACGCCTCCTCCTCGCCGACCTTCCACTTCGCGGACTTGACGAACTGGAACACGGCGATCGACCAGCCCTGGTTCCAGCCGCGCAGCGCCGTCCCGAAGGCGGCGGTCGACTTCCCCTTCATGGCGCCGGTGTGCACCACCAGCAGCGGGCGGTTGCGACGCTGGCGGGTGGTCAGCCCGTCGGTGGGGACACTGGCGACCTGGCCCTGCGGCACGGTCGGCTCTCCTCTCGTTCAGGCGGCCCGGGGCTTGTCGCCCGGGGCGCGACGGGCGGCGCGGACGACGTCGCCGACCCCGTCCGCGGTCAGCTCGTCGAGCCGGACCAGGTCGCCGCCGGCCGCGGCGGCCAGCGGCGTGGCGAGGCCGAGCCGCACGTGCCCGGACTCGCAGTCGACGACGACGGTGTGCACCCCGTCGGCGGCCAGCAGCCCGGCGGCCCGGTGCGAGTCGGCCACCGGGTCACCGCCGGCCCGGCCCGGGACGGTGGCCCGGCCGTCGGTGAGCAGGACCAGCAGCGGGCGCCGTCGCGGGTCGCGGCGCCGCTCGGTGGCCAGCACGGCGCGGGCCTTGAGCAGCCCGCCGGCCAGCGGGGTGCGTCCGCCGGTGCGCAGCGTCGCGAGCCGCTGCTGCGCGGTGGGCACCGACGACGTCGGCGGCAGCGCCAGCTCGGCGGCGCGGCCCCGGAAGGTGACCAGCCCGACCTTGTCCCGGCGCTGGTAGGCGTCGCGGAGCAACCCCAGCACGGCGCCGGAGACGGCGGTCATCCGGCGGCGCGCGGCCATCGAGCCCGAGGCGTCGACGACGAACAGCACCAGGTTCCCCTCGCGGCCCTCCCGCTCGGCGCGGCGCAGGTCGCCGCGCCGGACGACCAGCCCCGGTCCGTGCCGCCCGCGTTCCCGCTGGTGCGGTGCGGCGGCGAGCACGGTGGCGGGCAGATGCAGGTCCGCGGCGCGGGAGGTGCCGCCGTCGGTCGGGCGGACGACGCGGCCGGTGTCGGTGCGGGCCCGTGAGCGACGTCCGGGGGCGCCGGCCCCGAGCCCGGGGACGGTGAACGTCCGGACGGTCGCGCGGTGCAGCCGCGCCGCATCCCCGACGACGACGGCGCGCCCCTCCCCACCGTCCCCGCCGGCCGCCCCGGGGCGGGTGCCGCCGGAGTCGTCCGCCCCGGAGCCGCTCGGGTCAGGGCCGGTCGGGTCGGTCGGGTCCGCCCCGCCGGGGCCGTCCCCGGTGCCGGAGGTGCCCTCCGCCCCGTCCCGGGTGCCCCGGTTCCGGGCATCCCGGTTCCGGTCGTCGCGATCACCGTCCTCGGCATCGCGGCGCCCCGCCGGACCGGACCGGCCGGCGTCGTCGGTCCCGGGTCGGCCGTCGTACCCGTCACCGCCGTCGTCCCGGCCGGACCGGTCGTCCCCCGCCCCGTCGCCGGAGCCGTCGGTCGAGGAGCCGGACCCGGGGTCCGGGTCGTCGTCGGGGCCGTCCGGCCCCAGCTCGTCCGCGGCGTCGCGCAGCGCCTCGTCGAGGTCCTTCTCGTCCAGGCCGGGCTCGTCGAACGGGTCCCGGCGACGCCGGTGCGGCAACGCGAGGCGGGCCGCGACCCGCACGTCGTCCTCGGCGACGGCGTCCCGCCCCTCCCAGGCCGCGTGCGCCGCGGCGGCACGCGCGATGACCAGGTCGGCGCGCATGCCGTCGACGTCGAACCGGGCACACACGAACGCGATCCGGCGCAGCTCGCGGTCGGACACCGCGACCGCGGCGACCCGCGCGCGGGCGTCGCGGAGCCGCTGCGCGGTCCCGGCCTCGGCCTCGGCGAACCGGGCGGTGAACCCGCTCGGGTCGTCCTCGAACGCCATCCGGCGCCGGGTCACCTCGACCCGGGTGCCGACGTCGCGGCTGGCCCGCACCTCCACCGTCAGCCCGAACCGGTCGAGCAGCTGCGGGCGGAGCTCGCCCTCCTCCGGGTTCATGGTGCCGACGAGCAGGAACCGCGCGGCGTGCGAGACCGAGACGCCGTCGCGCTCGACGTGCGCGCGGCCCATCGCGGCCGCGTCGAGCAGCAGGTCGACGAGGTGGTCGTGCAGCAGGTTGACCTCGTCGACGTAGAGCACGCCGCGGTGCGCGTCGGCGAGCAGGCCCGGCTGGTAGGCGCGGCGTCCCTCGGACAGCGCGCGTTCCAGGTCCAGCGACCCGACCAGCCGGTCCTCGGTGGCGCCGACCGGGAGCTCGACCAGCCGGGCCGGACGGGTCCCGTGGCCGGAGTCGGCGGGGTGCGGCCCGTCCGGACACAGTGGATCCGGCGCGCCGGGATCGCAGCCGAACCGGCACCCGGACACCACGTCCAGCGACGGCAGCAGCGCCGCCAGCGCCCGCACCGCCGTCGACTTCGCGGTGCCCTTCTCGCCCCGCACGAGCACCCCGCCGACCCCCGGGTGCACGGCGTTGAGCAACAGCGCCAGCCGCAGGTCGTCGTGCCCGACGACCGCGGAGAACGGGAACCTGGGAGTCGTACTCACGCGGGTGAGGCTGCCAGACCGGAGCCGAGCACCGGGAGATCCGGGGGCACCCCATGTCCGATCAACTGTTCAAGTGACGACGTGTCGAGATGACGTTCGACCAGGTCGGCCAGCAGATCGACCTGCCGGGTCCGCTCCGCGGCGAACGACGTGTCGTCCGCCACCCGGAACCCGGTCCGGCCCGCCTGCGCGGCGAGGCGGGTCAGCAGCAGCCGGCGGAACCCGTCGTTCTCGGCGAGCCCGTGCCAGTGCGTGCCGAGCACGTGACCGCGGTCGGAGCCCTCCCACTCGATCAGTGACGGATCACCGGAACGCACGACCCGCCCGTGGTGGATCTCGTAGCCGGTCACCGGCTCACCCCAGGCGGTGCCGGTCGGGCTGCCGAGGTGCTTGGCCGGGTCGAAGGCGACCTCCAGGTCGAGCAGGCCCAGCCCGTCGACGACCGTCCCGGCGGTCGCCTCCGCGCCGTCCGGGTCGGCGATCGTCCGGCCCAGCATCTGGTACCCGCCGCAGATCCCGAGCACCGGACGCCCGGCGGCGGCGTGCGCGGCGACCGCGGCGGCCATTCCGGACTCCCGCAGCCAGGCCAGGTCGGCGACGGTCGACTTCGACCCGGGCAGCACGACGACGTCGGTGTCGGCGATCCGGGACGGCTCGGTGACGTAGGAGACGGCGACGCCGGGCTCGCAGGCCAGTGCCTCGGCGTCGGTGGCGTTGGAGATCCTCGGGAACCGGACGACGGAGATCCGCAGCCACTGGTCGCCACGCGGCGGGGCGGGCCTGCCCAGGACGCCGTCGGGCGGAGCGGACAGCGAGTCCTCGGCGTCCAGCCAGAGCCCGTCGGCGAACGGGATCACGCCCAGCGTGGGCCGCCCGGTCAGGCTCCGCAGCTGCTCCAGACCGGGCTCGAGCAGCCGCGGGTCGCCCCGGAACTTGTTGATCACGAAGCCGGCGACCAGCGCCTGGTCGGCCGGGTCGAGCACGGCGAGCGTCCCGAACAGGTGCGCGAGCACCCCGCCGCGGTCGATGTCGCCGACGACGAGCACCGGCAGCCCGGCGCGCCGCGCGAGGCCCATGTTGGCCAGGTCGGTGGCCCGCAGGTTGATCTCCGCCGGGGAGCCCGCCCCCTCGCACACGACGACGTCGTAGCGGCGCCGCAGCGCGGCGAGCGAGTCGGCGACGACGTCGGCCAGCGCGGCGGTGCGGTGCCGGTAGGACAGCGCCGAGACCTGCCCGTCGGCCCGCCCGCGGACGACGACCTGGGAGGTCCGGTCGCTGCCCGGCTTCAGCAGGACCGGGTTGAGGTCGACGCCCGGAGCGATCCCGCTCGCGAACGCCTGCATGGCCTGGGCGCGGCCGATCTCACCGCCGTCCGGGGTGACGACCGAGTTGTTGCTCATGTTCTGCGCCTTGAACGGCGCCACCGACACCCCGCGCCGGTGCAGCCACCGGCAGATCCCCGCGACGACGGCGCTCTTGCCGGCGTCCGAGGTCGTGCCTGCGATCAGGATCGCGCCGCCGAGGTCGGTACCCACGGGCGTCAGTATGTCCCGGTGCAGGATCTACCCTGGGAGGCGTGCGTTTCCTGCTGCGCCCCGGGTGGATCGCCTTCGTCGTCGCCGTGCTGGCGTTCGTCGTGGCGTGCTACACGCTGCTCGCGCCGTGGCAGTTCGACCGGGAGGCCCAGCGGGACGCGCAGAACCAGCAGATCGCCGAGGCCGACGCGACCGCGCCGGTGCCGTTCGCGGAGCTCGTCCCGGCCGGGCAGGGCGTCTCCGGCGACGACGTCTGGCGCCGGGTGGACCTGACGGGCACGTTCGAGCCGGGCTCGGAGGCCGTCGCGCGGCTGCGGCAGAGCAGCGGTCAGCCGGCCTACGAGATCCTGACCCCGCTGCGTCTGGCGGACGGCCGGACCGTCGTGGTGAACCGGGGCTCGGTGTTCGCCGGGGACCGCGGTGAGATCCCGGCCTACGCGCCGCCGCCGGCCGGAACGGTGACCGTGCAGGGCCGGCTGCGCACGAACGAGACCGACCCGGCGGCCCGGGCACCGTTCACCGAGAGCGGGGTCCGGCAGGTCTACGCCGTCGACTCCCGCGAGGTCGCCGGGATCACCGGTCTGACGACGGTCGAGGGGATCGTCGCGCTCGACCAGGGCCAGCCCGGTGTGCTCACCCCGATACCCGTCGCCCCGCCCGGCGGCGGCGCGCCGTTCAGCAACTTCTCCTACGCGCTGCAGTGGCTGACGTTCGGGCTGGTCGCCCTCGTCGCGCTGGGGATCTTCATCCGGCTGGAGCTGCTGCAGCGGCGGCCGGACCGGGACCGGCCGGTCAGCCTGCGCGACCAGCTCGCCGGCCGGGACGGCTACGCCCCGGAGGACACCGGACCCGGCGGCGACGCGGAGCGCCACGACCAGAACACCCGCAGCACGACCTGACCCCACCCCCACCGGCAACCACCCGCCCCCGGGCGCAGCCGCTCACCGGTCTCGTCGGTGCTCACGCGATGGGGTGAGCAGCGCGACAACTGGCGAGCGTCCACGCCGGCCACCGGTGGGCGGGCAGCGGTCGGCGAGGAGCCGGGCCGTTCCGACCGCCAGCGCTCCGGCCGTCACCGCCACCAGGCGGGACAGCCGGGCGGTGCGGTGCAGGTCCGTGACGCCCGGCGCGCGGCCGTCGCCCAGCGAGGGACGGTCCTCGGTGCCGTGGGCGTAGGTCGTCGGACCGCCGAGACGCAGGCCGAGCGCGCCCGCCGCGGTCGCCTCGACCGGGCCGGCGTTCGGGCTCGGGTGCCCGCCGGCGTCGCGCCGCCAGGCCCGTGCGGCCGCACCCGGGCTCCCGCCCACCAGCGGCGCCACGGCGACCGTGATCGCCGCCGTGACCCGCGCCGGGACCAGGTTCACCAGGTCGTCGAGCCGCGCCGCCGCCCAGCCGAACCGGGCGTGGCGGGCCGAGCGGTAGCCGACCATCGCGTCCAGGGTGTTCACGGCGCGGTAGCCGAGCAGCCCCGGCACCCCCGCGACGGCGCCCCAGACCAGCGGCCCGACGACGGCGTCCGAGGTGTTCTCGGCCAGCGACTCCACTCCCGCGCGGGCCATCCCCGCCTCGTCGAGCAGTGCGGGGTCCCGGGCGCAGAGGCTGGGGATGCGGGCGCGGGCCGACGTCGTGTCCCCCGCGGCCAGGGCCGCGCCGAGGGCCTCGCCCTCCCGGACCAGGGAGGTCCCGCCCAGCACGGCCCAGGTCGCGAGCGCCGTGAGCCCGACGTGCGCGGCCTGCCGCAGGTGCGCGTCGCCCGCGGTGTTCCCGGCCCCCCGGCCCGCCGCACACCAGGCACCCCCCGGACCGGCGACCGCGCGCTCGGCGAGCGCCCCGACCACGACGGTCGCCCCGACCAGCACGGCCGCGTAGCCTGCGCCGGCGAGGCGGGAGTCGCGGTACAGCCGTCGTTCCAGCCCGGCGGCGAGCGTGCCGAACCCGGCCACCGGGTGCCCGCGCCGCGGATCGCCGGCCACGGCGTCCGCGACGATCCCGATCACGAGTCCGGTCGCCCGGGTACGGATGCGCACGAGCCGACCGTAGGGGGCAGGATCATCGTCATGCGCACGGACCTGACACCGGAGCAGATGGGCGTCGGCCCGTTCTACAAGCTGCTGACCAGCGTCGTCGTCCCCCGCCCGATCGCGTGGGTGTCCACCCGCTCGGGCAGTGAGGACGGCGGCGTGGACAACCTCGCCCCGCACTCGTTCTTCACGGTGTCCTGCGTCGACCCGCCGATGGTCCAGTTCACCTCGGTCGGGAAGAAGGACTCGCTGCGCAACGTCTCGCAGACCCGCGAGTTCGTCGTCAACCTGGCCGGCGAGCCGATGTTCGAGAAGATCAACGCCACCGGCACCGACTTCCCCGCCGAGATCAGCGAGTTCGCCTCGGTCGGGCTGACCCCGGAGCCGAGCGCCGTCGTGGCCCCGCCGCGGGTCGCGGAGTCGCCGGTGGCGCTGGAGTGCGTGCTGCACGCGAACATCGAGCTGGGGAACTCGACCGTCGTGATCGGCCGGGTCGTGCACGCCGCGATCTCCGAGGACGTGTTCGTCACCGACGAGCGCGGCACCAGCCTGCCCGACGTCCGCCGGCTCGCCCCGCTCGCCCGGCTCGGGCGCAACGAGTGGGCCCGGCTCGGCGAGATCGTCGACATCACGCGGATTCCCTACGACCGCTGGCCGGGCCACTTCGGACGGTGACCCGGCCCCGGGCTCAGAGCGTGTACTCCGTCGGCGGCTGCTCGGCCGGGTCGGCGTGGATCTCCTCCTCCCGCCCGCGCAGCTCGACCCGGCGGATCTTCCCCGAGATCGTCTTGGGCAGCTCGAAGAACTCCAGGCGGCGGATCCGCTTGTAGGGCGCGAGGTTGTCGTGGGCGAACTGCAGGATCGCCGTCGCGGTCTCGGCGTTCGGCTCGTGCCCCTTCGCCAGCGCGACGTAGGCCTTCGGGACCGCGAGCCGGACCGGGTCCGGTGAGGGCACCACGGCCGCCTCGGCGACGGCCGGGTGCTCGATCAGCACGCTCTCCAGCTCGAACGGGCTGATCCGGTAGTCGCTGGCCTTGAACACGTCGTCGGCCCGCCCGACGTAGGTGATGTAGCCGTCGGCGTCGCGGTTGCCGACGTCGCCGGTGTGGTAGCGCCCGCCCGCCATCGCCTCGGCGTTGCGCTCGGGGTCGTCGGTGTAGCCGACCATCAGCCCGGTCGGGCGGTGGTCCAGGTCGAGGCAGATCTCGCCCTCCTCCGCGACGTCCCCGGTCGCCGGGTCGACGAGCACGACGACGTAGCCGGGCATCGGGCGGCCCATCGACCCGGGCTTGATCGTCTGGCCGGGCGGGTTGCCGATCTGCAGAGTGGTCTCGGTCTGACCGAAGCCGTCGCGGATCCGGCGGCCCCAGGACTTCTCGACGTGGGAGATGACCTCTGGGTTGAGCGGCTCCCCCGCGCCCATGACCTTCTCCGGCGGCGACGGCAGCGTCGTCAGGTCGGTCTGGATCAGCATCCGCCAGACCGTCGGCGGGGCGCAGAAGCTGGTCACCCCGCAGGAGTCGAGCACGCCGAGGACGCTCTCGGCGTCGAACCGCGCGTAGTTCATCACCAGCACGGTCGCCTCGGCGATCCACGGCGCGAAGACGTTGGACCAGGCGTGCTTGGCCCAGCCCGGCGAGGAGATGTTGAGGTGCACGTCGCCGGGCTCCAGCCCGATCCAGTACATCGTGGACAGGTGCCCGACCGGGTAGGACGTGTGCGTGTGCTCGACCAGCTTCGGCTTCGAGGTGGTACCGGAGGTGAAGTAGAGCAACAGCGTGTCCGACGCCGAGGTGGGACCGTCCGGGGTGAACTCACGCTCGGCGTCGTAGGCCTCACCGGACCAGTCGCGCCAGCCCTCGACCGCGCCGCCGACGGAGATCCGGGTGTAGTCGCCATCGACGTCGTCGAACTTCGCGGTGTCCGCCGACCCGACGACGACGTGTCGCGCCTGCCCGCGGTCCACCCGGTCCTGCAGGTCGGCCGGGGTCAGCAGGGTGGTGGCCGGGATGACGACGGCGCCGAGCTTCATGGCCGCGAGCAGCGCCTCCCAGAGCTCGAGCTGGTTGCCGAGCATGAGGATGATCCGGTCACCGCGGGCGACACCCTGCGCGCGCAGCCAGTTCGCGACCCGGTTCGACCGCTCCGCGAGCTCGGCGTAGGTCCAGTGGGCCTGCGACCCGTCCTGCTCGACGATCCACAGTGCCCGGCGGGCGCCGCGCTCGGGGTCGGCGGCGACGACGTCGAAGTGGTCCAACGCGAAGTTGAACTCCGTCAGCTCGGGCCAGCGGAAGTCCCGGTAGGCGCCCGCGTAGTCCTCGCGGTGGGCGAGCAGGAAGTCGCGCGCGGAGTGGAACTCCGTGGTGGCGGCGGTGCCGGTTGCGGACGCCATGGCGTGTGCACCTCATCATCGTTCGCGGTCGGGCTCGGTGTGACCCGTGCCCGGTGAGACCCTGGCTCGGTGTGACCCTAATGACTCAATTCGACGCACGGGAGTCCGAACGCCACCGCCGGTCGCCCCGTCCGGCCCGTTCGTCGTCGATCACCGCGAGTCCGGGCCGGTACCGTGCTCGCACCGGCCGCTCCGGCCGTAGGGTGCCCGCGTGACCGCGCCGAACCTCCCGAAGGTGACGCCCGCCGGGACGCCGTCCCCCGCGGAGCGACCGGAGTCGTGGAGCGGTGCGGACTGGTTCCGGGTGGGCCGGTACGGCCCCCGGATCCTGCTGCGCGGAGCGCTGGTCGGCGGGGCCCTGGTCGTCCTGGTGCTGCTGCTGGTCGGGTGCGCCGGCGCATCGACGCCGGAGGCCGGGAGCGGCTCCGGGGCACCACCGTCGTCGTCCACCGTGGACACGCCGGCGCCGTCGCCCGCGGGCGGCGGGGAACAGGACGACGCGCTGCCGTGGCCGGTCGCCGACCGGGCGGCCGCGGACGAGATGCAGCAGCAGGCCGACCGGGGCGGCTCGCCGTGGGTGCTCGACCCGGAGCAGGTCGCGCTGTCCTACGCCGAGGCCGAGCTCGGGTACCAGGACCCGTCGGCGACGGTGCCGGAGCCCGGCCGTGCGGAGGTCGCGGACGGCGCGACCGCCGGCCGGGCCGCGCTCACCCTGGAGCAGCCGGTGCGCCCGGGCCCCGGCGGCATCTGGACGGTCACCGCGATCGAGAAGCGCTGAGAGGACACGGGGCGTCGAGCACGACACGGACAGTCACCGAATCCGACGACGACCTGACGACAGGGCCAGGCCGACCCACTCTCGGGTCGCCCGAGATCGCGCGCCGTATACGGTGAGTCGACCGCCTCGCTCGCGCGAACGGGTGAATCGGTGCCGAAGGTGCAGCGCCGGAGGGCTTTCCGGCGATGTTCATGGTGAGACCGCGCCACCAGCGCGGTCGCACGAGGTTCCAGGAGGGCGAGATGAACGGCGACTCGATCCAGCAGGATGTCTTCACCGTGCTGCACGGGCAGGCGTCCCCGATCGTGAGTCGCTGGTCGTACCACGCCGCCGATCCGTTCGCGATCACGTTCTCCGTGCGGCGCTCGACCGACCGCTGGGTCGACTGGCTGGTCGCCCGGGACCTGGTGATCGAGGGCCTGACCACCCCGACCGGCATCGGTGACATCCGGATGGCGCCGCGGCGGGTGGACGGCTACGACGTCGTCGAGATCGAGATCCGGTCGGACGGCGGGTCCGCGACCCTCGAGGTCGACCGCGACCTGCTGGCCCAGTTCGTGGACGCCACGCTCGAGATCGTGGATCTCGGCGAGGAGAACGACCACCAGGACCTCGACGGCGCCATCGCCCGGCTGACCGGCAGCGCCGCCGCCTGACCGACGGCGCCGCCCGGCCACGGGCCCGTCAGCTCTCGCGATTCCACTCCGGGTCCGTCTCGGCGTCCGACTCCGCGTCCGCGACTGCCTCGTCGGCCTGGTCGTCGTCCGCCAGCTGCGCGCTGACCTCCGGGTCGCCGACCGGCGTCTCGTCGACCACCGGCTCGATGCCCGGGTCGACGTCGTGCACGGCGGCCTCCTCGGCGCTGGCCGCGCCGCCGTCGATACCGACCTCCTCGGCCGTGCCGTCGGCAGCGTTCTCGCCGTCCGGCGCGGGCTCGGAGGTGGTGAGCCGGCCGGAGCGGTCCTCGTCGGCGCCCGGCTCGCGGTCCGGCAGCTCACGGGCCAGCCGCGCGTCGTGGCTCTCGCCCTCCCGCTCCCCCGCCGCGGTGACCGCGTTGTCGTCCACGCCGTAGGGCCGGTCCGGCGGGACGTACCCGGAGTCCAGCGGATCGGTGTCCGAGGGGCCGGTCAGCGCCTCGTCGGTGTCCAGCTGCAGTGCCGACGCCATGTCGGGCGCCTCGGGCTGGAACTCGTTCTCGTCGCCTGCGGCCATGGGAAGCGCGTCTCCTGTCGTTCGTGCTCGGATCGGGATCGGTCCGGGTTACCCCGGTGGTGGCGCCGTCATGCGCCGCTCGGCGGGCGCTACGGTCCGTCCGTCCGATCACCCGCCCGCACCCGGAGGAGCCGATCCCGTGTCCGCCGACCACGGCATCCCGCCCGCCCGCTCCGGTGACGCCACCCGGCGCGCGCTGCTGGCCGCGGCCGGCGACCTGTTCACCGAGCACGGCTACGACCGCACCTCGGTGCGGGCGATCGCGGAGCGGGCCGGGGTGAACCAGACACTGCTGTTCCGTTACTTCGGCAGCAAGGACGCGCTGTACGCCCGGGTGGCCGCGGAGCGGGCACTGGCGGTACTCCACGGCGGCCCGCCGGAGGAGCTGCTCGAGCGCACCCTGCGGTCCATCCTGGACGGTCCCCGGTCCGGGCCGGAGCACGACCTGTTCGGGTCGATCGTGCGATCCGCCGGGACCTCCGAGGCGGCGGCCGCGGTGCGGGCCGAGCTGGCGGGGGCCTTCACCGCCGCGTTCGCGGCGCAGGCCGGCGGGGCCGCCGACGAGCGGGACGCCGCCCTGCGGGCGGAACTGCTGCTGTCCTGGTTGCTGGGGTTGAGCCTGCTGCACCCGTTGCTGCCGGGCGGTGAGACGGCCCGCGCCCGGACCGACGACGTGATCGGGCACGTCGGGCGGGGGGCGCGGGCACTGCTGGACGGTTCCGGGCCCCCGCTCAGCGAAGCTCCCGGCCCTGCGTCTCCGGGCTGAGCAGCGTCGTGACCAGGCCGATGGCGACCAGCACCATCGTATAGACCCCGAACACCCACACCAGGTCCTTGCTCGCGAGCCAGGTCAGGATGTACGGCGCCGTCCCGCCGAAGATCGCCACGGCGAAGGAGTACGGGACACCGATACCCGAGGCCCGCACCTCGGTCGGGAAGAGCTCGGCGAAGTAGGCCGGCATGATCCCGACGAACGCGCCGAGGAAGAACAGCGCCACGCACATGATCGCGAAGAGCCGCAGGGCCGAACCGTCGAGCGCGGCGAGCAACGGCAGCGTCAGCACCAGGAACGCGATCGAGTAGGCGATGAAGATCGGGCGCCGACCGAACCGGTCCGAGAGCATTCCCCACAGCGGCAGGGTGATCATGAAGACGGCGTTGGCGGCGACCGTCGCCCACAGCGCGCCGGTGGCGGGCACGCCCTGGCTGGTGATGGCGAAGCCGGAGATCCCGATCGCCCAGGTGTAGTAGACGACAGTGCTGGCGAGGCTGAAACCGAGGATGCGCAGGAGGCTGATCCGGTTGCGGCGCAGGCCGTCGAACAGGTCCCGGGCGGTGCGCCGCTGTGGCCCCGCGCCGCCGGTGTCGTCCTGCGCGGTGAACGCCTCGGTCTCCGGCAGGGTGGCCCGCAGGTACAGCGCGGCGAGCCCGAGCAGCCCGCCAAACAGGAACGGGATCCGCCACGCCCAGTCCCGCAGGGTGTCCTCGCCGAACAGGCTGCTCGACGCGGCGCCGATGAGCGAGGCGAGCACGATCCCGGCGGTGACGGAGACGTAGAGGCTGGTGGACCAGAGCCCGCGCCGGGCACGTGGCGCGATCTCGGCGATGTAGGTGTAGGCGGCCGCGATCTCGCCACCGTGTGCGAGCCCCTGCGCCAGGCGCGCGACGACGAGGATCACCGCCGCCCAGACACCGATCATCGCGTGCGTCGGCGCGAGGCCGATCACGAGGCTGCCGGCGGCCATGAGCAGCATCGAGGCGGTCATCGAGAAGCGCCGCCCGTGGCGGTCGGCGAGCCAGCCGAACGCGAACCCTCCGATGGGCCGCATGACGAACCCGACGGCGAACACCGCGAGCGTCGCCAGCAGCGCGCCGGTCGGGGTGTCGTCGACGAAGAACTGCGCGGCGAAGAACGGCGCGAAGATCGCGTAGACGCTCCAGTCGTACCACTCGAGGGTGTTGCCGATGCCCGCACCGAACAGGGTGCGGAACTTCCGGGGTGGCGCGTCGTCCGATGTGGTGGACGGCGCGGGGGGCGGGATCGGAACGGACATGGGTCCTCCTTCGGGCAGGCCGGGTCGCCGCCGCGGGCAGTGGTCCTCGCGGCGGTCGCACGGCGGATCGGGTCAGTCGTGCCCGGACACGGGGGCGCCGACGGATCGGACGGCGCGGACGGCGCGGACGGCGTTGACGTAGCCGGTGCAGCGGCAGAGGTTGCCGCTCAGGGCGTCGCGGATCGCCGCGTCGTCCGGGTGCGGGTCACGGTCGAGCAGCGCGGCCGCCGAGAGGATCATCCCCGGCAGGCAGAAACCGCACTGGAAGGCGTACTCCTGCATGAACGCCCGGCGCAGCGGTGCGACCCACCGGCCGCTCCCGTCGCCGGCCAGCGTGCCGACGGTGGTGCCGTCGGCGCGGGCGGCCGGGACCAGACAGGTCTTGAGGTGTGTCCCGTCCACGACGGCGGTGCAGGTGCCGCAGTCGCCGTTGCGGCAGCCGGCCCGTACGGCGGTGCTGCCGAGCCGGTCGCGCAGGACGTCGACGAGGGTCTCGTCGTCGTCGACTCCGGTGTCGGTGGTGATCCCGTCCACGGTGAGCCGGATGCTGCGGGAGGTCGTCACGGGTGCTCCTCGGCGACGGCCGCCAGCGCGCGGGCGGCGAGGGTCGGGGCCACGCTCCGGCGGTAGGCCCAGCCCGCCCGGAGATCGCTCCAGTGCTGCTCGGGCGGTAGCCGGGCGAGGCGGTCGGCGACGACGTCGCCGATCCGGTCGGGCGGGGTCGGCGGCAGCCGCAGCGGGGTGACGGCCACTCCCCCGAGCACGACGGTCGCGCCGGGCGCGGCCGTGGCGAGGGCGGCGGCCGTGACGACCGGCCAGGACGACTCCGCGAACTTCAGCTTCGCGTAGCCGCACCGTCGCGGCGCCGGACCGACGGGGATCCGGACCGCCTCGACCAGCTCGTCCGCGGCGAGGTCGGTGCGCCCGGCACCGGTCAGGAACTCCTCGACCGGCACGATCCTGGTTCCGCGCACCGACCGGACCACCACCCGCGCCCCGAGCGCCACGGCGGTGGCCGGCGCGTCGGACTGCGGCCGCGCGGCGCACAGCGCGCCGGCGACGGTGGCCTGGTTGCGGATCTGGATCCCGCCGGTGATCCCGCCCGCCACCCGGTGCAGCAGCGGGACCCGCTCGGCGAGCGCGGGCGAGTCGAGGATCCGCTGGTAGGTGACGGTCGCGCCGATCTCCACGTACCCGTCGTGCAGCACGACGGTGTCGAGGCCGGCCCGGTGCAGGTCGACGAGCACGGTGGGGGTGAGCTCGCCACGCTGCAGGGCCGGGACGGCGAGGGTTCCGCCGCTGATCACCAGCGGGGTCCCGCCCCCGGTGACGGTCTCGGCGAGCTGCTCCGCCGCCGCGGCCGGGTCCGGGGGCAGCACCGTGCGGTACGGGCTCATCGCACGTCCCCGTCCGGGTGCAGCAGCGCGAGGACGGTCGGTGGGTCGAGCGGCACGGTGGTGACGGGCGATCCGCCGAGCCGGCCGACGGCGTCGTCGACGGCGTTGGCGATCGCGGCGAGCGCACCGCCGACCCCGGCCTCGCCCGCGCCCTTCGCACCGAGCAGGGTGTACGGCGCGGGGGTCTCGTGGTGTCCGAGCACGAACTCGGGCAGATCGTTGGCCCGCGGCACGAGGTACTCCTTGAACGAGCGGGTGGCGGGAGCGCCGGCGTCGTCGGTGCGGCTCGCCTCGGACAGGGCGAGCCCGGCCCCCATCGCGAGCGCCCCGTGCAGCTGGCCCTCCACGAGGACGGGGTCGACCACCCGGCCGCAGTCGTGCACTGCGGTGAGCGCGTCGAGCCGGACCGCGCCGGTGCCGGCGTCCACGGTGACCCGGGCGCGGTAGGCGGCGCTGGAGAAGTAGGGGTAGCTGTAGCGGTAGCCGGGATCCTCGGGCGGCTCCGGGCGGTAGCTGCGGGTGCAGGCGGGCACACCGCCGGTGCGGCGGTGCAGCTCGGCGAGCGTGATCTGCTGCCCCTCGGGTCCGGCGACCGCGCCCGCGCCGAGGACGAGCTCGTCGGTGTCGGCGCCGAGCAGTTCCGCCGCTGCGGCCCGCACCGCCGTGGCGAGCCCGCGGGCGGCGAGCACGACGGCGGGGCCCCCGACCGCGATCGCGCGGCTGCTGGCGTTCCCGGTGCCCGGCGGGCAGCGGTCGGTGTCGCCCTGGACGACGGTGACGGCGTCTCGGGTGGTGCCCAGCTCGTCCGCGGCGAGCCGGGCGAGCGCGGTCTCGTTGCCGCTGCCCGGGCTGGTCGTGCCGGTCCGCACCTCGAACCGGCCGTCGGCGGTGAGCGCGACGGCCGCGGACTCCGGTGCCGCCGACGTCGTCGGCACCCCCGGTCCGGACCGCGCAGCAGCGTGGCCGCCGCCCTCCGGCGTCACCTCCACGGCGATCCCGGTGCCGACGAACCGGCCGGTCCCGGCGTCGTCGCGGGCACCGTCGTCGTCCGCCCCGGCCACGCGGTCCAGCAGCGCGGGGAGATCCGCACTGTCGATCAGGAATCCGGCCGGTGTGCGGTACGGCAGCTGCGCGGGGCGCACCAGGTTCCGCCGCCGCACCTCGGCCGGGTCGAGGCCGAGCCGGCGGCCGACGAGGTCCATCGTCCGTTCCATGACGAAGATCGGCGCCTCCTTGCCGAAGCCCCGGCAGGAGTGCCACGGCGGCACGTGGGTCGCGACAACCCGGGAGTGCACGTCGACGTGCGCGACGTCGTAGGCGGTGGGGAACGAGGCGGCGCTGACCCAGCCCTGCCGCCACCCCGGCGACACCGACTCGGCACCCACCGGGACGACCATGTCGTCGCGCAGGGCGTGCACCCGGCCGGTGGCGTCGAAGCCGACCTGCAGCCGGTGGACCTGCTCGCGGCCACCGCCGAGGAAGCACTCCTCCCGGCTCTCGATCCACTTCACCGGCCGCCCACAGAGCCTGCTCGCCAGGCACACCAGCGGTTCCTCGACCTGGCCGGTCATCTTCGCCCCGAACGCCCCGCCGACGTGCGGCACGACGACCCGGACGTCGGCCTCGGCGAGGCCGAGGATCTCGGCGAGCTCGGCGCGCAGCTGGAAGGGCTGCTGGTGCGATGCCTGCACGGTCAGCCGCCCGGCCCGGTCCCAGGACGCGAGGTAGCCGCGCGGCTCGATCGGGGCGGTCGTGCTGCGCGCCACGGAGAAGGTGAGATCGAGGCGGTGCTCGGCGCGCGCGAGGGCCGCGGCCGCGTCGCCCGCGGTGACGTGGTGGGACGCGATGACGTGCCGCTCCAGCTCCGGGGCCAGCGGGTCCCGCCCGAGGAACGGACCGGCGTCGAGCAGCGCCGGCAGGTCGTCGTACCCGACCGTGACCGCCGCGGCGCCCCGCCGGGCGGCGCGCGCGGTCTCGGCGACGACGACGGCGACCGGCTCCCCGACGTAGCGCACCCGCTCGACCGGCAACGCCTCCAGGCTGCTCCGCCGCCCGCCGATCAGTTCGGGCTCGCCGAACTGGTAGGGCATCGGCCGCAGGTGCAGCCGGGCCTCGCGGCCGTCGACGACGCGGAGCACGCCGTCGACGGCCTTCGCCGCGACGGCGTCGATCCCGGTGATCCGGGCGTGCGGCCGGGTGCTGCGGACGACCGCCAGGTGGGCCAGTCCCTCGGGGCGCAGGTCGTCGATGAAGGTCGCCCTGCCCTCGACGAAGGATTCGGCGTCGGTACGGGGCCACCGGCTCGAGCTGGTCATCGCTCTCCTCGTCGAGCAGCGGGGTGGTGGGCCGGGCGCCCGGTACGGGCGCCCGGTGAGGTCAGGACGTCTTCATCCGGGCGATGCCCTCGAGCGCGAGGCCGTAGCCGAGCAGCCCGTGCAGCCGCGCGCGCAGGTCCTCGGTCAGCACCGTGCGGGTGTAGCGGCGGACCAGCCGGGGCTGCTGCATGAGCAGCCCCGCGAGCTCCCGTGCCCGGGGCAGCAGGTCCGCACGGGGCAGTACCTCGTTGACCAGGCCGATCGAGCGGGCCTCCTCGGCGGGCAGCTGCTGGCCGGTGAGCAGGAAGTAGCGCCCGCGGTTGGCGCCCATCAGCAGCGGCATGACGATGTGCATGCCGTCGCCGGGCACCATGCCGCCCGGGAAGTGCGCCGTGTCCTGGAAGAAGGTGTCGTCGCTGGCCAGCACGATGTCGGAGACGAGCGGGATCTCGGCGTGCCGGACGGCCGGCCCGTTGATCGCCGCGATGACCGGGGCCTCGATCGCCAGCAGGTTGGGCAGCAGGTGCTTGCCCTCCCAGTAGATCGGGTCGTAGGTCTCCGGCGTCATGATCCGCCGGTTCGGGTGCTTGCCGGGCTCGATCGCGGGCCCGCTGAACTCCTCGCCGGTGCCGGTGAGGATGACGACGTCGTTCTCCCGGTCGCGGCCGATCTCACGGAAGGCGTCCTCGAGTTCGTGGTGGGCCAGCAGGCTCCACTGCAGCGGTCCGCCGTCGGTGTGCAGGTGCACCTCGAGGACCCCGCCGGTGCGTTCGAGACGGACGGTCTTGTAGCGGTCCCGGTAGGAGTCGAAGGTGGTCGGCTCGCGCTCGAGGTGGGTCATCGGGTGGTCGGTCATCGGCTGCTCGGTCATCGGGGCCCTCCGTCGGCGTCGTCGTCCAGGATCGCCACCGCCCGGGTCCATCCGGCGGACGCCGCGTGGATCTTGACCGGGAAGCAGGCGATGGTGAATCCGTGCGGGGGAAGCTCGTCGAGGTGGCGCAGCTTCTCGATCTGGCAGTACTCGGTGTGCCGGCCGGCCTTGTGCCCCTCCCAGATGATCGAGGCGTCGCGGTCGCGGGCGTAGCGCTGCGCGACGTAGGCGTACGGGGCGTCCCAGCTCCAGGCGTCGGTGCCGACGACCCGTACCCCCTGCGCGCACAGGTGCAGGGTCGCGTCCCGGCCCACCCCGCAGCCGCTCTGCGGGTATGCCTCGGTGCCGAACCGCGCGCCGGCACTGGTGTTGACCACGACGATGTCGAGCGGGCGCAGCGTGTACCCGATGCGGTCCAGCTCCCGGTCGATGTCGCCGGGGGTGACGACGTAGCCGTCCGCCAGGTGCCGGAAGTCGAGCTTCACGCCCGGGCGCAGGAACCAGTCGAGCGGCATCTCGTCGATGGTGCGGGGACGGCTGCCGTCCTCCATCACCGACGCGTAGTGCCAGGGAGCGTCGACGTGGGTCCCGTTGTGGGTGGACAGGTGCACGGTCTCCAGCGCGAACGCCTCGGAGTTCGGGAGCTCGTCGGCCTGCAGGCCCTCGTAACGGCGCTGCAGCATGGGGACGGTGTCCTGGTGCGACGTGTAGTCGATCCGGAACTCGTAGCCGGGCGGGTCGGCCGGCACTCCGTTCTCCAGCGACATCGAGATGTCGATGTAGCGGGTCACCTCTGTCCTCCTCGACGTTGATCGCGGTGGGGCGCGGCGTCGCGGAGGGGGCGGGTGCACCGTCCGGCCGCGCGATCACCGGTGACGCAGAAGCTACGGCGCGTGCAACGAACGGGTCAAACGTTTGATATCAACCGTCGGATCCTGCTCCTACCGGGACGGACCGCTACCAGGGCGTCACAGCCGGTCCTGTCCGGCGGGTACCGCCGACGTCGAGTCCCGGACGACCAGCCTTGGCGGTTCCGGGACGACGACCCGGCGCGGCCGTCCGCCGTCGATGAGGTCGAGCACGAGATCCACGGCCTCGGCGCCCAGCCGCTCGGTGGGCAGGCCGACCGCGCTCAGCCGGGGCAGCAGGTAGTCCGCGAGCGCGTCGTTGTGCAGGGACAGCACCGACATCTCCCCCGGCACCGCCACGCCGGCGGTGTGCATGCCCGCCAGCATCCCGACCGCCATCGGGAACGTGCCGGCGATGACGGCCGTCGGTGCCGGAGTGCGGTCCAGCGCACGCCGGGCGCCCTCGAAACCCGCCCGGTGGTCGCGCCCGGCCATCTCCACCGTGGACGCCTCGACACCCAGCCGGCGGCACTCCTCGCCGAAGCCGCGCCGCCGCCGGACCATGGTGTCCAATGTGGACGGTCCGAAGACCCCGCAGATCCTGCGGTGACCGAGCTGCACGAGGTGCCGGACCGCGAGGACCGCGGCGTCGGCGTCCTGCAGCACGACGCTCGCGGCGACCCCGCGCACCTGCCTGTTGACCACCACCACCGACTGCGGGACCCGGTCGACCAGCCGCCGCAACTCCCGGTCCTCGATCCGCCCGGACGCCACCAGCAGGCCGTCCACCCGGCCGTGCATGAGCATGCCGCTGACCGTCTCGTGCGGGTCGCCCGCCGCGTGCGTGCCCAGCACGATGCCGTAGCCACGCTCGTTCGCCCGCTCCTCGACCCCGTGCGCGATCGACGAGTAGACGGGGCTGGAGAAGCCGGGCAGGAGCAGGCCGAGGGTCATCGTCCGGGCGTTGCGCAGGCCACGCGCCGCGGCGTTGGCCCGGTAGCCGACCTCCTGTGCCGCGCGGACGATCCGGTCGCGGGTCTCGGCGGACGCGAAGCCCCGCGGGTCGTCACGCAGCACCCGCGACACCAGGCTGCTGTCGACCCCCGCGATGGCCGCGACGTCGGCCAGCGTCGGACGGCGGCGTGAGGTGCGGGTCGGCGGGTCGGTCACGCGCGACATCCTCGCAGCCCGGCCGCCGGGCGAACGGTCGCGGACGGATCAGGGCCCGGCGGTCAGCCGGTCGACCTCGGCGCGGAAGTGCTCCCGCTGCGCGGCGGTCTCCGTCGTCCGGGACAGGTAGTGCGCGGGCCGCGCCGACCGGTCGTGCCAGAACCGCCCGGTCCCCACCGCCGACGCCGGTGCGGCGGCGAGCCACACCGCGGTGTCCGCGCCCTGCGCCGGGGTGCGCAGCACCGGGCCGACGACCTTGTCGAACAGCGGCAGCGACCCGGTGACCCCCGGGGTCGCGGCCCACCCGGGGTGCAGCGCGTGCACGGTGATGTTCCGCGGGGCCAGCTCGTCGGCCAGCAGCCCTGTCATCACGACCTGCATCCGCTTGGTGCGCGCGTAGGCCGCGGTGCCGCCGTAGTCGCCGGTGGTGAACTGCAGGTCGTCGTCGCGCAGCCGCTGGGCGTACATGCCCCCGGAGGACATGATGACCACCCGCGAGTCGTGTCCGGAGCGTTCGGCACCCACGGCGAGCGGGTCGGCGAGCAGCCGGGTCAGCAGCAGCGGGCCCAGCACGTGCACCGCCAGGGTCAGCTCGTTGCCCTCCGAGGTCTCGGACCGGGCGTCGGGCAGCAGTCCCGCGTTGTGCACCAGGACGTCCAGCGCGGGGACCTCGGCGGCGAACCGGGCGGCGAACGCGCGTACCTCGGCCAGCTCGCCGATGTCGCACACCTGGATCGGCAGCCGCTCGGGCGACAGCCCGGGCACCGCCTCGACGATCCGGTCCCGCGACGCCTCGCCCTTGTCCCGGGAGCGGACCAGCAGGTGCACGGTCGCGCCGAGCCGCACCAGCCCGGTGGCGATGGCCTCGCCGATGCCGCCACCGGCCCCGGTGACCAGCGCCGTCCGCCCGGTGAGCGCGCCGCGTGGCGGGTCGGCGCGCTCCCCGGTCCAGCCACGCCGGCGGATCAGGTAGCCGATCCTCGAGTAGCCAGGGACCACGGCCCGGTCCAGCGCGGTGTCGATCAGGCTCATCACCGGTCGATCCGACCACACCCGGTGCCGGTCCGCCCGCCGATCACTGCTGCGGTGGTGTGCACCGCTGCCGGACGGCCGCGAGGTTGCGCTCCATCGCCGCCCGCCACTCCTCGAGCCGCCCCGCGACGATCCGCTCCTCCTTGTCCGGCCACAGCGCGACCGCCTCGGTGATCCCGGAGGGACCGGGGCCGAGGCGGGCCCACTGCCGGAGCCGGGTGCCGTCGCCGTCCGGGACGAGCTCGAACCGCCAGACCGCCGCCGGGCCGCCCTCCTGCTCGGGTTCGACGGTCCACTCGAACACCCGCTCCGGCTCCCAGCCGGTCACCACGGACTCGGTGCTCCAGTCCCCGCGCTGCGGGTGGTGGTGCTCGGCCCGGATCCGGGCGCCGGGCCCGGGTGCCCCGACCCACTCGGCCCGCTGCATCTCGGTGGAGACCGCGGCCAGGAGGTCCAGGTCGGTGACCAGCGGCCACACCTGGCGTGGCCGGGCCGGGACCAGGCAGGCCGCCTCGGTCGTCGGTTCGTCGGCCACCCGCACGTCAGCGCTCGCCCGCGCCGCGTCGCAGCAGGTAGGTGTCCATGATCCAGCCCTTGCGCTCGCGCGCTGCCCCCCGCACCGCGACGATCTCGTCGGCGACCTCGTCGAGCGGGCCCGCGACGAGCAGCTCGTCCGGGGTTCCGAGGTAGGCGCCCCAGTAGACGTGCAGCTCGGCGCGCTGTGCGGCGGGCAGCGTCGCGAAGGCGGTGCGCCCGTCGAGCATGACGACGACGTCGTCGACGTCGTCCGGGATGCCCTCCGCGATCCGGCGCCCGGTCGTGATCAGCACCGGCCGGCCGACCCGGTTGAGGATCAGCCGGTGCGCGGCGGCGAGCGCGGACACGCTGGAGATGCCGGGGATCGACTCCACCGACCACGCCCCGGGCACGCCGTCGAGCACCCGGTCCAGCAGGCGCAGCGTGCCGTCGTAGAGCGACGGGTCGCCCCAGACCAGGAAGGCGCCCGTCTGCCCGTCCCCGAGCTCCGAGGTCAGCATCTCCCGGTAGAGCGCGGCGCGCCGGTCCTGCCAGTCGACGACGACGTCGCGGTACGCGGCCGGATCGCGTTCCACCCCGGGTCCGCGGTCCCGGTCCACCTCCGGGGCGACGACCAGCCGGTAGCCGGCGTCCGGCCGGTGCCGGGCGAGGATCTCGGCCCGCAGCGCCCGCAGGTCGTCCTTCTCGTCCCCCTTGTCGGCGGCGAGCCCCTTGTCGACGACGAACACGACGTCGGCCCGTTCCAGGGCGCGCACCGCCTGCAGCGTGAGGTGCTCCGGGTCGCCGGCCCCGATCCCGATGACCAGCACGGTAGGCATCCCGTGACCGTAATGGACGCCGACGTTCCGGCGCGGAAGTCCCCCGACCGGCCGCCGCTCGGGCAGACCGTCGCCCGATGCGCGCAGTCCCACGACGCGTCACGACGGTGTCGCAATCTGTAGGGTCGTGGGCTCCCCCTCCAACCCCTCCACCGCCCCCGGGAGGCCGAATCACCGTGAAGATCGGACACCTCGTCGAGTCCCTGGATCCCCACGGCGTCGCCGCCGCGCTCGTCGATCTGTCGGCGGCCGGTCGCGCGGCGGGCATCGACCTCGTCGTGGTCGCGCTGGCGCCGTCCGGCCACCCCGGGATCGCCGCCGCGCTCGAGCGCTCGGGCGCGACCTCGGTCGAGCTGAACGTCGCGCCCTGGGACCCGCGTGCGATACCGAAGGTCGTCGAGGTGCTGCGGTCGGCCGGTGTCGAGCTGGTGCACAGCCACGGCCCGCGTCCGGACGTCGTCGCCTCGGCCGCCGCGGCCCGGCTGCGGATCCCGGCGATCTCCACCCTGCACCGGGTCCACGATCAGCCCGCGGACCGCGCCGACCGGCTGCGCCGCACGGCGAAGACGCTGGCCCGCAAGCGGTTCATGACCCGCACGATCGCGACGTCGGTACTGCAGCGCGACTGGTACCACCGGGTCGCCGGGTCCACCGAGGGCCTGTCGGTGATCCCGGACGGCGCCGCGGACCCCGGCGTCGCGACACCGGAGGAGATCGCCCGGTTCCGGCAGGGCCTCGGGGTGGGAAGCGACGACGTCGTCGCCGTCTCGGTCGCGCCGATGCGTCGCGGGCAGGGCCAGGACATGCTGCTCGACGCGGTCGCCGAGCTCCCCGAGGACGAGCCGGTGACGGTGGTGCTCGGCGGCGACGGCCCGCTGCGGCCGTGGCTGGAGTCCCGGGTGTCCGGCGACGACGCGCTGTCCGGCCGGGTCGTGTTCCGGCGTCGCGCCGATCCGGTGGAGCTGCTGCGCGGCGCGGACGTCCAGCTGCACACCACCCGGCACGACACGATGCCGCGACCGCTGATCCTCGGTCAGGGCACCGGGACCCCGGCGGTGGCGACCCGGGTCGGCGGGATCCCGGAGATCGTCACCCGGGACACCGGGGCGCTGACGGCGGTCTCGTCGAGCCGCATCGCCGACGAGCTCGCCCGGATGGTGCGTGACCCCGACCTACGGCGGCGTCGCGGCGCTGCGGCCCGCCGGCGGTTCCTGGAGCGGTTCGAGGCCGGGGTGTGGGCGGCACAGCTGGGAGAGGTCTACCGCAGCGCCCTGCGCTACTCCGATGCTCCGGCACCGGCCGAGTTGGACACCCCCGAGCCGGCAGCGCCCGCCGGGTCGGTCTGATCCGGTCCGCTCACACGGGGTCTGTCCGAGCGGTGCGCGACCGACGCCAGGGTAATCAGCCGCGCGAGGCGTAGCGCTGGTCCTCCGGGATGTCGCCGATGTTGATCCCGACCATCGCCTCACCAAGGCCGCGGGAGACCTTCGCGATCATGTCGGGGTCGTCGTGGAAGGTCGTCGCCTTCACGATCGCCGACGCGCGCTGGGCCGGATCACCGGACTTGAAGATCCCGGAACCGACGAACACGCCCTCGGCGCCGAGCTGCATCATCATCGCCGCGTCGGCCGGGGTGGCGATCCCGCCTGCGGTGAACAGCACGACCGGCAGCTTCTGAGTGCGCGCGACCTCGGCGACCAGCTCGACCGGGGCGCGCAGCTCCTTGGCCGCGATGTAGAGCTCGGCGGCGTCGAGCGAGGCGAGCCGGCCGATCTCGGTGCGGATCGAGCGCATGTGCCGGGTGGCCTCGACGACGTTGCCGGTGCCGGCCTCACCCTTGGAGCGGATCATCGCCGCGCCCTCGGAGATCCGGCGCAGCGCCTCGCCCAGGTTCGTCGCGCCACAGACGAAGGGCACGGTGTAGGCCCACTTGTCGATGTGGTGCGCCTCGTCCGCGGGGGTGAGGACCTCGGACTCGTCGATGTAGTCGACGCCGAGCGACTGGATGACCTGGGCCTCGACGAAGTGCCCGATCCGGGCCTTGGCCATCACCGGGATGGACACGGCCTCGACGATCCCGGCGATCATGTCGGGGTCGGACATGCGGGCGACGCCGCCGTTCGCGCGGATGTCGGCCGGGACGCGCTCGAGGGCCATCACGGCGACGGCACCGGCGTCCTCGGCGATCTTCGCCTGCTCCGGGGTGACGACGTCCATGATCACGCCGCCCTTGAGCATCTCGGCCATGCCGCGCTTGACCCGCGCGGAGCCGTGCTGCGGACCGTCCGGTCCACCTGCGTTTCTGCTCGCCGTCATGTCGATCGCCCTCGTCTCTGCTCGGAGGGCTTCCGGATCTGTTCGGAGGGCTTCCGGAGTGCGGGCCGGATCCGGCGTCCGCATCCGTGACGCCGATGTCATGATCCGGTCGAGAGCAGGTCGCGGATCCGGCCGAGACCCTCGTGGAGCTGGTCGTCACCCAGCGCGTAGGACAGCCGGAGATGGCCCGGCGCACCGAACGCCTCGCCGGGGACGACGGCGACCTCCGCATGGTCGAGGAGCGCCTCCGCCAGGTCGGCGCTGGTGTCGATCCGCCGTCCGCACAGGTCACGGCCGAGGATCCCGTGCACGGAGGCGAAGACGTAGAACGCGCCCCGAGGCGTCGGGCAGTGCACCCCCTCGATCGAGTTCAGCGCCTCGCAGGCGACGTGACGACGGCGGTCGAAGGCCGTCAGCATGTCGCGCAGTCCGTCACCGGGGCCGGTGAGGGCCGCGACGGCCGCCCGCTGAGCGACGTTGTTGACGTTCGAGCTCAGGTGCGACTGCAGCCGGGTGGCCGCGGCCACCACGTCCCGTGGCCCGTGCAGCCACCCCACCCGCCACCCGGTCATGGCGTAGGTCTTCGCCACGCCGTTGACCACGATGCAGGTGTCCCGAAGGGCGGGCACCACGTCCGGCATCGACACGTGTCGGGTGTCGTCGTACACCAGATGCTCGTAGATCTCGTCGGCGATCACCCAGAGCCCGCTGTCGGACGCCCACCGGCCGATCGCCTCGACCAGCGGTTCCGGTGCGACCGCCCCGGTCGGATTGGACGGGGAGCACCACAGCAGCGCACGGGTCCGCCCGGTCCTGGCGGCCTCGAGCGAGTCGGGGGTCGGCAGGTAGCCGTCGTCGGCGCTCGCCGGGACCGGCACCGGGATGCCCCCGGCCAGGCGGACGGCCTCGGGATAGGTGGTCCAGAACGGAGCCGGGACGAGCACCTCGTCCCCGGGATCGACGACGGTCGCCAGTGCCTGGTAGACCGCCTGCTTGCCACCGTTGGTGATCAGCACGTCGGAGCCCTCGACCCATGACCCGCGGCGACCGGCGACAGCAGCGCGCAGTTCCGGCAGCCCCGCGGCCGGGGTGTAACGGTGGTTCTCCGGCTCGGCGCACGCGGCGGCTGCCGCCTCGACGACGAACCGCGGGGTCGGGAAGTCCGGCTCGCCGGCTCCGAAACCGATCACGGATCGCCCCGCGGCGCGCAGGGCCTTGGCCCGTGCGTCGACGGCCAGCGTGGCGGACGGTGTCAGCGCGCCGACCCGCGCGGAGATGCGGTCGCGCGGGGGCGCCGAGGTGGCGGCCACCGGGGTCATGGTCGATCCTCCGTCGTCGGATGTGTGGTCACGTGGGTACCCGGTGGCCGCGGCGGTGCGGGGGGCCACCACGGCCACCGGGTGGTCAGCGCGACGGCCAGGTCGCGGCGATCCGCTCGCCGATCCGTTCCAGCAGCGGCCCGGGCTTGTCCAGACAGACCTGCAGGTCGCTCTCGATGTCGGACAGCACGTGGGTCGCGACGATCCCGGCGGCCTGCAGCGCGTCGACGGTGAGGTCGCAGCGACCGGCGACCGCCAGGACCGGCACCGACGCCGCCCGGGCTCGCGCGGCGACGCCGGCGACCGCCTTGCCCCGCAGCGTCTGGTCGTCGAGGGCGCCCTCGCCGGTGACGACGAGTCGTACCTCCTGGATCGCCGAGTCGAACCCGACCATGTCGAGGACGACGTCGATCCCGGACTGCGACCGGGCGTCGAGCGCGGCCATCGCCCCGAACCCGACTCCGCCCGCCGCACCCGCGCCCGGCTGGTGGCGCCATACCGCTCCGGTGGCCCGCTCGACGAGGTCGGCCCAGCGGGCCAGGCCATGGTCGAGCAGGGCGATCTGCTCGGAGTCCGCACCCTTCTGCGGACCGTAGACGGCCGCTGCCCCCGACGGTCCGAGCAACGGGTTGTCGACGTCGGAGGCGAGGACGATGCGGGCGCCCTGCACCGCGCTCGTCACACCGCGCAGGTCGACCTCGCCGAGACGGCTCAGCGCGACGCCAGCCCGCCGATCCCACGGAGTGCCGTCGTCGAGGGTGTACCGCGCGCCGAGGGCCTCGAGGAGGCCGGCGCCACCATCGGTGCAGGCGCTGCCGCCCAGACCGAGGAGCACGGTGTGGCACCCGGCCTCGAGCGCCGCCCGGACCACCAGCCCGGTGCCGTAGCTCGAGGCTCGCAGGGGCTCGAGCCGACCGCCGGGCAGGCGGGTCAGGCCCGAGGCCTCGGCGAGTTCGACGACGGCGACCCCGTCACTCACGGCGTAGACCGTCTCGACGGGAGCTCCAGTGGGGCCGACGGTGCTGACCGGGACGGGCCGGTACCCCGCCGCCTGCGCGGCGGCGCGGAACCCGTCGCCACCGTCGGCGACCGGCAGTTGCAATGTGGTCGCCGACGGTGACACCCGTGCGATGCCGGTCGCGAGGTGGTACGCCACGTCCGGCGCGGACATGCTCCCCTTGAACTTGTCCGGCGCCAGCAGAACCGTCCCGGCCACCGGTGTCAGTCCAGCCCGATCGGCTGGTGCGCGGCGCCCTCGTGCTCGGAAATCTCCTCGAACTCCACGATCCCGTCGAGCTCGAGCCCCATGGCGATGTTGGTGACGCGCTCGAGCACGATCTCCACCACCACCGGGACCCGGAACTCGGCCATGAGCTTGGCCGCCTCCTCGAACGCGTCGCCGATCGCGCCCGGCTCGCGCACACGCAGCGCCTTGCAGCCGAGTCCCTCGGCGACCTTGACGTGGTCGACGCCGTACCCCTCGACCTCCGGGGAGTTGACGTTGTCGAAGGCCAGGTCGACCTGGAAGTCCATGTTGAAGGCCCGCTGCGCCTGGCGGATCAGTCCCAGGTAGGAGTTGTTCACGAGCACGTGGATGTAGGGCAGGTTGAACTGTGCCCCGACCGCCAGCTCCTCGATCATGAACTGGAAGTCGTAGTCACCCGACAGCGCGACGACGGTGGAGTCCGGGTCGGCGGCCCGGACACCGAGCGCGGCCGGGACGGTCCAGCCCAGCGGTCCCGCCTGGCCGCAGTTGATCCAGTGCCGCGGCGCGTGGACGTGCAGGAACTGACCGCCCGCGATCTGTGACAGACCGATCGTGGAGACGTAGCGGACGTCGCGCCCGAAGGCGGAGTTCATCTCCTGGTAGACCCGCTGCGGCTTGATCGGCACGTTGTCGAAGTCCGACCTGCGGTGCATCGTGCGCTTGCGGTCACCGCACTCGCCGACCCAGACCGAGCGGTCCGGCAGCGCGTCCCGGCGCTCCTGGGCGACCTCGATCAGCCGCTCCAGCATGGCGCCGGCATCGGACACCACGCCGTAGTCCGGGGCGAACACCCGGCCGATCTGGGTGGGCTCGATGTCGACGTGCACGAAGGTGCGGCCGCGGGTGTAGGTCTCCAGCCCACCGGTGTGCCGGTTGGCCCACCGGTTGCCGATCCCCAGCACGAAGTCCGACGCCAGCACGGTCGCGTTGCCGTAGCGGTGCGCGGTCTGCAGGCCGGCCATGCCCGCCATCAGGCGGTGGTCGTCGGGGATGGTGCCCCAGCCCATCAGGGTCGGGACGACCGGCACGTCGAGCAGCTCGGCGAGCTCGACGAGCTTGTCGGAGGCGTCGGCGTTCACGATGCCGCCACCGGCGACGATGATCGGGCGCTCCGCCGTGGCCAGCATGTCGAGCACTTTCGCCGCCTGCGCCCGGGTGGCCAGCGGCTTGTACACCGGCAGCGGCTCGTAGGTCTCGATGTCGAACTCGATCTCGGCGAGCTGGACGTCGAGCGGCAGGTCGATGAGCACCGGGCCGGGACGCGCGGAGCGCATCAGGTGGAAGGCCTGCTGGAAGGTGCCCGGGACCTGCGCAGCCTCCATCACGGTGGTCGCGGCCTTGGTCACCGGCGTGGCGATCGAGGCGATGTCGACCGCCTGGAAGTCCTCCTTGTGCAGCTTGGCCACCGGCGCCTGGCCGGTGATACAGAGGATCGGGATCGAGTCGGCCCAGGCCGAGTACAGGCCGGTGATCATGTCGGTGCCTGCCGGGCCGGACGTGCCGATGCAGACACCGATGTTGCCGGCCTCGGCCCGGGTGTAGCCCTCGGCCATGTGGGACGCGCCCTCGACGTGCCGGGCGAGGATGTGACCGATGCCGCCGTGGTCACGCATGGCGGAGTAGAAGGGGTTGATGGCTGCCCCGGGCAGGCCGAACGCCTGGGTGGCGCCCTCCTTCTCCAGGATGAGGACGGCGGCGTCGACCGCACGCATACGTGCCATGACTGTCTCCTCGAGATGACGTGCTGCGGGACGATCAGGAACGGCCGGAGAGCTCCGCGATGAGGAGCATCAGGGCCGAGTGGTCGAGCGAGCCGTGTCCCCGGGCGCGCAGAGTGCCCATCAACTGTGCGGCGGTGGAGCCGAGCGGGATCGCGACGCCGGCCTCACGGGCGGCGCTGGTCACGATGCCCAGGTCCTTGTGGTGCAGGTCGACCCGGAAACCGGGGGCGAACTCGCGCGCGAGCATGCCCGTCGCCTTGCGGTCGAGGATGCGGTTGCCCGCGAGCCCGCCGGCCAGGACCTGGACCGCGGCCTCGCCGTCGACCCCGTGGGCCTCGACGAAGTTCAGCGCCTCGGCCACCAGGCCGATGGTCCCCGCGACGATCAGCTGGTTGGCGGCCTTCACCGTCTGCCCGGCACCGGCCGGCCCGACGTGGACGACGGTCGACCCGACCGCGTCGAGCACCGGGCGAGCGGCCTCGACGTCCGCCTCGGCTCCGCCGACCATGATCGACAGAGCGGCCTCGATCGCGCCCGCCTCGCCACCGGAGACCGGGGCGTCGACGGCGCGGACGCCCTTCTCCCCCGCCGCCTCGGCCAGCCGCACCGCGACGTCCGGGCGGATGGTGCTGGCGTCGACCCACAGCGCGCCGGACCGGGCGTGCGCCAGCACGCCGTCCTCGCCGAGCAGGACGGCCTCGACGTCGGGCGAGTCGGGCAGCATGGTCAGCACGACGTCGGCGGCCGAGACGGCCTCGGCCACGTCCGCCGCGCCCCGGCCACCCTGGCCGACCAGGGCCTCGACCTTGGCGGCGCTGCGGTTGTAGCCGATCACGTCGTAGCCGGCCTTGACCAGGTTCACGGCCATGGGGGCGCCCATGATGCCGAGCCCGATGACGGCGACGGTGGTTCCGTTGGTGCTCATGTGTCGGTTCTCCTCGGGGTGCTCAGGCGGCGCGGTACTCGCGGGGCAGCCAGGCGAACGGGTCGTCACCGACGGCCTTGTGCTCCAGGGCGACGTGGCCCCGGTAGCCGGCCGCGACGAGGTGGTCCAGCCACTCGGTCAGGGGCAGGTCGCCGGTCCCGGGCTCGCCGCGGCCGGGCGAGTCGGCGATCTGCACGTGGCCGGCCCGGCCGATGTGTGCGTCGATCACGGTCGGGACGTCGTCCCCGTTGACCGCGAGGTGGTAGAAGTCGACCAGCAGCTTCACCTCACCGGCCGCCGGGTCCAGCCGGTCCAGCACCGCGACGGCGTCGGCGGCGGTCTTGATCGGGTAGGCGTCCATCCCGCTGACCGGCTCGAGCAGCACGGTGCCGCCGATACGGCCGAGCTCGCGGGCGGCGAGCTCCAGGTGGGCCAGGGCGAGCTCGTCCTGCTTCTCCGGGGCGAGGCCGTCGATCCGGTTGCCGTAGAGCGCGTTGAACGCCCGGCAGCCGAGCCGCTCGGCGATCCCTGCGACGACGGGCAGGTTGTCCGCGAACTCGGCCTCACGGCCCACCCACGAGACCAGGCCGCGGTCGCCGCCGGGCATGTCGCCGGCGAACAGGTTGAGGCCGATGAGCTGCACGCCCGCGTCCTGTACCGCTCCGACGAAGGCGTCCACGTCGGCATCGGCCGGCACGGCCTCGGCGAAGGGCCACCAGAACTCCACCGCGCCGAACCCGGCGGCCTTCGCGGCGGCCGGACGCTCCAGCAGGGGCAGATCGGTGAACAGGATCGAGCAGTTGACGGCAGGGGTGTACCCGGAAGGAGCCATGAGGGGTCCCGCTTTCTACAGGGTCGGGGAGGATCAGTCGCGCAGGGCGACCGGGTTGCTGAGGGCACCGATTCCGGCGATCTCGACGGTCACCCGGTCACCCGGCGCCATCGGGCCGACGCCGGCCGGGCTGCCGGTGAGGACCACATCGCCGGGGTGCAGGGTGAACCAGCGGGTCACCCAGGCCAGGATCGCCGGTACGGGGAAGATCATCTGGCCGGTGTCGGAGTCCTGGACCGTCGTGTCGCCGAGCCGGGTGGCCAGCGCCAGCGGTCCCAGGTCGGGCTCGGTCTCGATCCACGGTCCGAGCGGGCAGAAGGTGTCCGCGCTCTTCGCGCGCGACCATTGCCCGTCGGCCCGCCAGTCGTGCGCGGTGACGTCGTTGGCGCAGGTGAAGCCGTAGACGTGCGCCATCGCGTTCTCCTCGGTGAGGCAGCGGGCGACGCTGCCGATCACCACGGCGAGCTCGCCCTCGTACTCCAGCCGCTCGACCTCGCGCGGGTGCTGGATCGGAACACCCGGCCCGACGACGGAGTTCGGCGCCTTGAGGAACATCGCCGGCTGAACCGGCATGTCGCGCCCCTTCTCGGCGACCTGGCATGCGTAGTTGCTGCCGATGCACACGATCGTGCGCGGGTCACATGGCGCGGCCAGCACCAGGTCGTCGAGCCGCCCGAGTACCGAGGGACCGCCTCCGGCCGGGTCGAGTGCATGGACGACGTCTCCGTCCGGGCCGGCCTCGATGCGACCGGCCCGGATGCCGTCTGTGGTCTCGACCCGGACGACGCGCACGGTGTCAGCCCCGCTCGGGAGCAGCGACGGCGCCGCTGAGCGCCTGGCGGACGAGCTCGAGCGGGTGCCAGGCGGTGCGTCCGACGCCGTGGAAGATCTGCTGCCGGCAGGACACACCGGTCGCCGCGACGAGGGTGTTCTCCGGCTCGGACTCGATGGCCGGGAAGAGCCGGTCCCGGCCGACCGTCATCGAGGTCTCGTAGTGCTCGGCCTCGAATCCGAACGAGCCCGCCATCCCGCAGCATCCCGAGTCGATCTCGGCGACCTCCAGTCCCGGGATCCGGCGCAGCAGCGCCATCGTCGCGGCGGTACCGACCTCGGCCTTCTGGTGGCAGTGGCCGTGGAACACCACGCGCCGACCGGACAGCCACGACTGCTGCGGCAGCGTGATCCGGCCGTCGTCGATGGCCTCGACGAGCAGCTCCTCGACCTGCCGGACCCGCTCCGCGACGGCCGACACCTCGGGCACGTCCGGGAGCATGGACAGCGTCTCGTCGCGCAGGGTGAACACGCACGAGGGTTCGCAGCCCACTATCGGCGAGCCGGGCTCGGTGTTCCGGGCCAGCGAGGTGACCAGGCCCTCGGCCTTGCGCTTCGCGTCGTCGAGCATGCCCTTGGACAGGCTGGACCGGCCACAGCACCCGCCGCTGGCGAGCTCGACCTTCCAGCCCGCCTCCTCCAGCAGCTCGATCGCCGCCCGGCCGATGTGCGGCTCGGTGTAGGTGGTGAACGAGTCGGCGAGCCAGTTGACCGTCCCGACCGTGCCGGTCGGCGACCGGCGCGCGCCCCGCCTGCGGTCCCAGCGCACGAGGTTGTTCCGGACGAACTCGGGCATCGGCCGCTCGGCCTTGATCCCGACCGTCCGCTCCATGATCTTGCGCAGCGGTCCGATGCGGCCCGGCAGGTTCGACAGCGGAGCGGTCGCCGAACCCATCCGGTTCAGGAACCGGATCGCGCCGAAGATGCGCGAACGGAACGGGGTGCCGTGCTGGGAGTGGTGGTGGTGCAGCGCCTCGACCTTGAGCGAGGCCATGTCGACGCTCATCGGGCACTCGGCCTTGCACGCCTTGCAGCCGAGACAGAGGTCCAGGATCTCGTGCAGCCGTTCGTCCCCGAGGGCCTTCGCCGGGTCGGGCTCGGACAACGCCTTGACCAGGGCGTTGGCCCGGCCGCGGGTGGAGTGCTCCTCCTGCAACGTCGCCTGGTACGACGGGCACATCACGCCGGCCGTGGTCTTGCGGCAGAGCCCGATGTTCATGCAGCGGTCTGCGGCGTCGCGCATCCCGCCGCCGCCGACCACCTCGAACGACAGCGCGGTCGTCAGCGGCGGGGCGGGCGGCAGCGCGTCGCGGTCCCGGAGGTTGTCGGTCATCGGCGGCGCATCGACGATCTTGCCGGGGTTCATGATCCCGGCCGGGTCGAAGAGCTGCTTGACCTGGCGCATCGCCTCGTACAGCTCGTCGCCGAAGACCTCCCGGTTGAACTCCGAGCGGGCCAGGCCGTCGCCGTGCTCGCTGGAGTTCACGCCGCCGTACTCGGCGACCAGGTCCTTGATCTTCTTCGCGACGACCCGCATGGTCTCGACCTGCTCGGGGTCGGTCAGGTCGACGAACGGACGGATGTGCAGGCATCCGACCGAGCAGTGCCCGTAGAAACCCGCCTCGAGGCCGTGCTCGTCCAGGACGTCCTTGAACTTCGCGGTGTACTCCGCGAGGTACTCCGGCGCGACCGCGGTGTCCTCGATGAACGCCAGCGGTCGCTTGGTGCCCTCGCCGGCCGCCATCAGCAGCCCCAGGCTGGACTTGCGCACCTTCAGCAGCGCCGCCTGCTCGGCCGGCGTCACCAGCTTGAGAGTGTGGTAGCCGTGGCCGTTGCGCTCCCAGATCTCGATCAGCGCATCGACCTTCGTGATGAGCTCGGCCTCGTCGTCACCGGAGAAGGAGACGAACAGCAGCGCCTCCGGGTCACCGACCATGTGGTTGCCCAGGTCGGCGTACTCGATCTTGCTCCGGGACAGGTCCAGGATCGTCTTGTCCATCAGCTCGACCTGGTGCGGTGAGCAGCTCAGCGCGTCCGTGGTCGCCGAGATGGCGCCGTGGGTGGTCGCGAAGTGCCCGACCGCGTAGACCGTCTTCTTCGGCTTGGGGACCAGGTCGACCACGACCCTGGTCGCGAGGACCAGGGTCCCCTCGGCGCCGACGACGAACTTCGCCAGGTCGAACGGGTTGGCGGCGCCGTAGCCGGCCAGCCGGTCGAGCCGGTAGCCGCAGGCCCGCCGCCAGAAGATCGGCATGCCCTCGGCGATGGCCTTCTCGTGCGCGGTGACGAGCTCCGGGAGCTCCCGGTAGATCCGCCCCTCCAGGGTGGCCGCCTCGCCGCGGCGCACCCGCTCGGGCTCGTCGACCGGCTCCAGCCGCGCGGTCGACCCGTCCGAGAGGACCACGTCGAGCGCCCGGATGTGGTCGATCGTCATCCCGAACGTCAGCGAGCCGCTGCCGGCGGAGTTGTTGCCCAGCATCCCGCCGATCGTGGCCCGGTTGCTGGTGGAGGTGTCCGGACCGAACATCAGCCCGTGTACGGCCGCGGCCTTGTTCAGCTGGTCCTGCACCACCCCGACCTCGACCACGGCCGTGCGGGCCTCCGGGTCGATGTCGATGATCCGGTTCATGTGCCGCGAGGTGTCGAGGACCAGACCCGGGCCGATGGTCTGCCCGACGAGGCTGGTCCCCGCGCCGCGCGGCACGACCGGGACACCGAACTTCGCGGCGATCCGGACCGCGGCCGCGACGTCGGAGTGTGTCCGGGGGAAGACGACGCCCTGCGGCACGATCGAGTACATGCTCGCGTCGCGGGAGAACAGGTGGCGGGTGTAATCGTCGAACGCGACCTCACCCGTCACCTGCTCCCGGAGTGCCGCCTCCAGTCCGGACACGGCGGGGAGCGGACGGGCCGTCCCGGTCAGTTCGGCAGTCATCGATCGGTCCTTTCGCGACGGTGCGGAGGAATGTGGTGGTCCGCCGGGTGTGTCAGGCCTCGCCGAGGACGTCCAGCGCGGCCTGCAGACCACGCGGGTCCGCAGGCAGCCCGGAGAGCTTCAGGCCCATCTGCACGCCGGCGAGGGTCCCCGCGAGCGTCAGGTCGTTGAAGGCACCCAGGTGCCCGATGCGGAAGATCCGGCCGGCGAGCTTGCCGAGACCTGCGCCGAGGGACATGTCGAAGCGGTCCAGGATGAGCGCGCGGACCTTGTCGGCGTCGGCGTCGGCGGGCACCAGGACGGCGGTCAGCGCGCCGGAGTACTCGCGCTCGTCGAGCGCCAGGACCTCCAGACCCCAGCCCCGGACCGCGGCGCGGGTGGCGGCGGCGTGCCGGGCGTGCCGGGCGAAGACGTTCTCCAGGCCCTCGTCGTCGAGCAGCCGCAGGGCCTCCTTCAGCCCGTACATCAGGTTCGTGTTCGGGGTGTAGGGGAAGAAGCCGCGCTCGTTGGCGGCGAGCATCGGCGCCCAGTCCCAGAAGGTCTTGGGGAGCTTCGCGGACTTCGACGCCTCGATCGCCTTGTCGCTGATCGCGTTGAAGCTCATGCCGGGCGGCAGCATGAGGCCCTTCTGCGACCCGGCGACGGTGACGTCGACGCCCCACTCGTCGTGCCGGTAGTCGATCGACCCCAGCGAGGAGATGGTGTCGACCAGCAGCAGCGCGGGGTGGTCCGCGGCGTCGATCGCGGCCCGGATCTCCGGGATCCGGCTCGTCACGCCGGTCGAGGTCTCGTTGTGCACCACGCACACGGCCTTGATGGTGTGCCCGGTGTCCGCCGCGAGCTTCTCGGCGACGGCCTCCGGGCTGGCTCCGTGCCGCCAGTCGCCCGGGACGAAGTCGACCTCGAGCCCGAAGCTGCGGGCCAGCTCCTGCCAGAGGGTGGCGAAGTGCCCGGTCTCGAAGGCCAGCACCGTGTCGCCAGGGTTCAGGGTGTTGACCAGTGCGGCCTCCCACGCTCCGGTGCCCGTCGCGGGGTACATGACCACCGGGTTCGTGGTGCCGAACACCGGCTTGATGTCCCGGAGGAGCTCCGCGCCCAGCTCGCCGAACTCCGGACCCCGGTGGTCCATCGTCGCTGCCGACATCGCCCTCAGCACCGAGTCCGGGACGTTGGTGGGGCCCGGGATCTGCAGGAAGTGGCGGCCTGCCGCGTACGTCATGTGGTCCTCCAGCTCGACACTGAGCGGTTCCGCATCGCGGAACCACGATCTCGCTCGTCGACGGTATACCGTCTACCGAACTTCGTCGAGCCCCTTGACCACGGCCTGTGAGCCATCCAATATTGCGAATCGGAACCGTTGTGTCGCGATGCGGAAACTTTCGTCGGATCGACTCCGCACGACGTCGCGCACCCCTTCTGCGTCATCGCCGACCCCGGAGGCAGGCAGACCGATGTCCGTCCAACTGATCACAGTCGTCGCACTCGCACTGATCTTCCTGATAGCCACGATCCTCCCGGTCCACATGGGAGCACTCGCCTTCGTCGCCGCCTTCATCGTGGGAACCGTGTTCCTCGGCGAGGACACCGAAACGATCGTCTCCGGGTTCCCCGGCGATCTCTTCGTCATCCTCGTCGGCGTCACCCTGCTGTTCGCCATAGCGAAGGGGAACGGCACGGTCGACCGGGTCGTGCAGCTCGCGGTGCGGGCCGTCGGTGGCCGCATCGCCCTCATCCCATGGGTGATGTTCCTGGTCACCGCCGTGCTCACGGCCGCGGGCGCGGTGGTGCCGGCCGCCGTCGCGATCATCGCGCCGATCGGCATGGGCTTCGCGCTGAGGTACCGCATCAACCCGATGTTGATGGGTCTGCTCATCATCAACGGCGCCAGCGCCGGTGGGTTCTCACCGATCAGCATCTTCGGCAGCATCGTCAACGGTGTGGTCGGCCGGAACGCGCTGCCGAGCAGCCCGCTGCTGCTGTTCGCCTCGTCGTTCGTGTTCAACCTGCTGCTCAGCATCGTGGTCTTCTTCCTCTTCGGAGGCCGCGAACTCCTGCAGCGTTCCGCCGTGCAGGTGGCCTCCGGCCGGACGGTCGCCGTCGCGGCCGAGCCGGCCACGTCGGTCGCGCTGGGTGGTGGCGGAGCTCCCCACCACCCGGAGAGCTCGCCCTCCGGAGGGACCACGACCGGCGGTGACGGCGGCGCCGCTGGATCCCCCGCCTCCGACGGCCCGGCCACGGACGAGCCCGACAGCGGGTCGCTCAACCGCGACCACGTCTTCACCCTCATCGGCCTGGCCGGTCTGGCCGTCGGCGCGCTGGCCTTCGGGCTCGACGTCGGATTCACCGCCCTCACCGTCGCGGCGATCCTGTCGCTGATCTCCCCGAACTCGGCCAAGGCCGCCGTCGGTCAGGTCGCGTGGCCGACCGTGCTGCTGATCTGCGGGATCGTGACGTTCGTGTCGCTCATGGAGCGGGCCGGCACGATCGACTGGCTCGGCAACCTGGTGACGATGATCGGCTCGCCACTGCTGGCCGCGATCCTCATCTGCCTCATCGGTGCGATCGTGTCCGCGTTCGCCTCGACGACCGGTATCCTCGGTGCGCTGATCCCCCTGGCGGTGCCGTTCCTGCTGGCCGGGGAGATCGGTCCGGTGGGACTGATCATCGCGCTGGCGATCTCCTCCTCGGTCGTGGACTCCTCGCCGTTCTCCACCAGCGGCGCGCTGGTCGTGGCGAACTCGCCGGCGGATCAGAACGACAGGGTGTTCCGCGGTCTGATGATCTGGGGCTTCAGCATGTGCGCCGTGGCGCCGCTGCTCACCTGGCTGTTCTTCGTGGTGCCCGGCTGGGGCTGAGCGACGCGTGTGCCGATGAGCCCCGCACCGCCACCGTGCGGGGCTCATCCGTGCGCGGGCGCGGGGGGATCAGTCGTGCAGAGCCGGGTGGAGTCGGCGCTCGGCGAGCCATTCCTCGGACTCGGGACTGCCACCGTCGAGCTTCTCGATCACGTTGAGCAGGAAGGACGTGTGCCCGTGCTCGGCCAGGGCGCGCTCGGCCTCGATCGGATCGCCGGCCTCGACGACGGCGAGCAGCTCGCGGTGCCGCTCGACGTTCTGCAGCAGGCTCTCCCGGTCCCGCGCGGTGCGGTTGAGCGCCATGCACAGCTGCATCTGCAGCGAGAGCGACCGGTAGGCATCGGTCAGCCGGGTGTGCCCGGCCAGCGCCACGATCTCCAGGTGGAAGTCGAACTTGCGCTGCAGGAAGTGGCTCTCGTCGGCGGCCGACCCCGCCTCCTCGAACGCCCGCAGGGCGTCGTGGCAGCGGACCAGCCGAGCCGGGTCCCGCACCGGAACGGCCAGCCGCACCGCGAGGGACTCCAGGTCCTCGCGGAGCGTCACGATCTCGAACACGTCGTGCCGGGTCAGCGTGCGCACGGACGCGCCACGACGAGCGTGCGGCACGACCAGCCCCTCGTGCGCGAGGCGCTGTAACGCCTCGCGCAACGGCGGCCGGGACACCCCCAGCCGATCGGTCAGCCGGGCCTCGACCAGTCGCTCGCCGAGGCCGAGCTCGCCGGAGAAGATCATGCCGCGGAGCGCGTCCGCAGCCAGGTCGGCCATGCTGGGCGGGGCCGTGATCCGGCCGTCGGGACCCGAGTCCAGCACGGACACGGCGATCACCCCTTCTCGGTCTGCGCGGTATACGGTACATCAATCTCGATGGCATCCTGGCGCACGTCGCGGGGACGGCTCCGGCTGCGGCCCGTGTCCCACCCCGCGAGACGACGGGGCCCCGGTCCGCGCAGCGAGCCGGCCGATGCGCGGACCGGGGCCGGGACGGCGGGTATCAGATCACCCCGAGCGCCCAGAGTGCGACGACACCGGCCATCGAGAAGATGCCGCCGACGAACGTGACCCCGCCGAAACTGATCAGCGCATTGCGCAGGTTCATCCGGGACAGCGACATGCAGACCCAGAAGTAGCTCGAGTTCACGTACTTGATGATCACTGAACCGCAGGCACCCGAGAGCATCGCGGCCTCCGGGGACAACCCGAGGGTCGTCAGCATCGGCGCGGTCAGTGAGGCCGCGGTGATGACGCCGACCGTCGTCGACCCGGTGATCATGTTGGCGAGCACGCCGAGCACGAACGGCAGGAAGATCGCCGGAATACCGATCGCCAGCGTGCGCTCGGCGATCACGTCGACCGCCGGCGTCGCGCGGAGCAGCTGGCTCAGGGCACCGCCCAGCCCGGTGACCATGATGATCATGGCCGAGTCGCGCAGGGACCTCTCGACCCAGGTGTCCTTGAGCGTCTTCGTCTCGGTCACGGTGCGCGTGCGCCATGCCATCACGTAGGCGACGAGCACACCGATCCCGAGCGCGAAGACCGGCCAGCCGACGAAGCTCAGACCGCTGTGCAGGGCCGTGCCCTCCTCGAGCACGAAGTTGCCCACCGAGCTCGCGCCGATCAGCACCAGCGGGATCATGATCGGCGCGTAGGCCCACCCCAGGGACGGCATCCGGTGCTCCGAACTCACGCCGTCGCCGTCGCCGTCGCCGTCACCGCTGCTGCTGTCGTCGCCGCCATCGGCACCGCCACCGCCGCTGCCACTGTTACCGCCGCTGCGACCGGCGCCGGCCTTCGCCGTGACGAACTCCTCGGACGGCGCCGACCAGATCCGGGTGCCGATGATCCGGGCGTAGAAGTAGCCCGCGATCGACCCGACCAGCGTGACCAGCGATCCGTAGATGATCAGCAGGCCGAGGTCCGCATCGACGATCGCCGCAGCCGCGATCGGACCCGGAGTCGGCGGGACGACCGCGTGGGTGAGCTGCATCGACCCGACGAGACCCGTCGCCATCAGCGCCATGCTGGCGCGCGCCTCGATGGCCGAGACGTGCACCAGCGGGTTGAGGATGACGTAGCCGACGTCGGAGAAGACCGCGAGCCCGACGACGAAACCGGCGAGAGTGAGTGCCAGCGGCATGCGCGACTTGCCGACGATCCGCATCATCGAGCGGGTGATCCGTTCGACCGCACCGCTGTGACGAAGCGCCTCGCCGATCATCGTACCGAGCACGATGATCACCGCGATCGACTGGATCGTACTGCCGAACCCGCTCTCGAACGCCTCGATGAACACGGCCGTGTCGATGGTCGGAACGAACGCGAACAACAGGATCGGCAGGAGCAGCGCGATGAAGACGTGCCACTTGTATCGCGCGATGAGCAGGAGCAGAACCACGATGATCGAGGCGAACCCGAGTATCGCGACTACTGGGTTGTCGGTGACCACTTCTTCCAAGACGCCATCGTCCTTCCGCACACTGCGGCCGGTCGTTCAGGGCGTCGGGCAACCCGAACGACTCTGACCGGGTAATTTCGCATGGTGGAATCCCTGCTCCACTTGACGGAACGCTAGGAGCCGAGTGTGAGCCACGTCAACGCCTGCGATCCGCCGATCACCGCCGAAGGGGACGACGAACCCGGTCGGCACCTTCGCGACACGCCGCCGTGAGCAGGGCGGAAGCACCGGGGACCGAGAGGATGACCTTGAGTCCGATTCGTACTCATGTATACCGTATCGGAGCAATGTCCCGGAGATGAGGAGTTCACGAGTGACCGCTGCAGCTCCCCTGGCCGGCGTGCTCGTCCTGGAGGTCGGCGCGTTCATGGCGGCCCCCTTCGCCACCATGCAGCTCGCCGACCTGGGGGCCCGGGTCGTCAAGGTCGAGCCACCGGGCTCCGGCGACCCCACCCGCGCCGCCGGCCCGTTCCTCGACGGCGAGAGCTCGCCGTTCCTGCGGATGAACCGGAACAAGGAGTCGGTCGTCCTCGACCTGAAGTCCACACCGGACCGCGACGCGTTCCTCGCGCTCGTCGACCGGGCAGACGTCCTGGTCGAGAACCTGCGCCCGGGCGCGATGGCGCGCCTCGGCCTGGGCTACGAGGAGCTCGCCGCCCGCCGTCCCGAGCTGGTCTACGCCTCGGCGTCGGGTTGGGGGCAGGACGGGCCGGCCGCCGGACGGGCCGGGCTGGACATCATGGCGCAGGCCGCGAGCGGCTTGATGAGCGTCACCGGCGACGCCGACGGCGACCCGGTGAAGGTCGGCGTGCCGGTGTGCGACCTGGTCACCGCGCTCTACGTGGCACTGGCCGTCACCGCGGCGCTGCGCGAGCGGGACCGCTCCGGGCAGGGCCAGTACATCGACGTCTCGCTACTGGAGTCCGGAGTGTCGCTGGCGGTGTGGGAGTCGGGTATGTACTTCGGCGACAGTGAGGTCCCCGGCCGGCAGGGCTCCGCTCACCAGCGCTACGCCCCCTACCAGGCGGTGCGCACCGGTGACGGGTACGTGACGGTCGGCGCGAACACCACCCGGCTGTGGACGGCGTTCTGCACCGCGCTCGGGTTGGCCGATCTGGAGCACGACCCGCGGTTCGCCGGGAACGCGGACCGGCTGCGGAACCGGACGGAGCTGATCGGGCTGATCGAGCGAGTCACCGCGAAACTGACGACCGCCGAGGTGCGGGCCACTCTCGACGCCGCGGGAGTCCCGTGCGCCGCCATCGCCGGCTACGACGACGTGTTCACCGACCCGACCCTGACCGAGCGGGACTACCTGTGGGACGCGCCGCACCCGGCGCTCGGGTCGGTCCGCCAGCTCGGCTCGCCGATGCGGTTCTCCCGCACCCCGGCCCGTCGCGGGCATGCCGGCCCCCCGCTCGGCTCCTCGACCGCGGACGTCCTCGCCGAGATCGCCACCCCGCCCCCGAACAGCCCGGAGATGTCCTGATGAGCGATGTCGGCACCGATCTCGACGGCCGTGTCCTCACGGTCACCTTCCGCCGTCCCGCCCAGCGCAACGCGCTGACCTGGGAGATGTACGACGGCCTGGTCGCAGCCTGCGAGCGCGCGGACGACGACGACGCGGTGCGGGTGCTCGTCGTGCGCGGGGAGGGCGGCAAGGCGTTCGTCGCGGGCACCGACATCGGCCAGTTCGCCGCCTTCACCTCCGGCGCGGACGGCATCGACTACGAGCACCGGGTCACCGCGATCCTGGACCGGATCCGCGCGGTGAGCGTGCCGACGGTGTCAGCGGTGCAGGGCTGGTGCGTCGGCGGCGGCCTGGGCATCGCGTGCGCCACCGACCTGCGGATCGCGACCCCGGACTCCCGGTTCGGCGTGCCGATCGCCCGCACGCTGGGCAACTGCCTCTCGGCCCGGACGCTGGACCTGCTCGTGGAGACACTGGGCCGCCCGCTCACCGCGGACCTGCTGCTGACCGCACGGATGCTGGAGGTCGGCGAGGCCCGGCACGTGCCCGGCTTCCTGCACGCTGTCGTCGACGACCTCGACGCCGGGCTGGCCGAGCTGACCGCGCGGCTGGTCTCCGGGGCGCCGCTGACGATCTGGGCGACGAAGGAGCTGCTGCGCGCGCGGGAGTCCGCCGGGACGCCGGACGACAGCGAGGTCGTCGCGCGGGTGTACGGCTCCGACGACTTCCGGGGCGCCGTCGCGGCGTTCGGGGAGGGCCGGCGTCCGGAGTGGACGGGCCGCTGAGCGGACGGCCCCCGACGTTGCGGTCCGCACCCCTGTGCAATGATCGCGTTGCGAGGTAGCTCACTGCTCCTTCCGGGCGCGTACTCGCTGCGACGAACGGATCTTCACCCACTCGCTTCGACCGTTCACCGCGCCGTTCACCGTGCGACCACTCGAATGGACTACTTCGTCCACCGTTCGGCGGCACGGCCGTGCGCGGATCGCGCAGGACGCACCGTTCGTCGCATGTGCACCTCCCCCGCCCACGCCCGAATCACGGACCGGTTACGGTCGCTGTGCTGGTCGGCGAGATGTCGGCTGGTGCGCCTGGTCGGCCGTCCGAGCCCCGCCCGCCGACACTCCCCCTGGCGCCCACCAGCACGCGGCGGGGACGGGCACGCGCCCGTGGCGGCGAGGACCCCCGATGACCACTGCACTGAATCCGGCCACGGCCCCCACGGCCGCGACCGACGCCTATCCCGTGGCGGTGCCCCGGCGCCGCCGCGACCGCGACGCGACCGCCGGCATCTCCGCCGCCGAGCTGCTCGCCCGGTACTCCGAGGCGGGCTTCGACGCCCCGGCCACCGGTGGCCGCCGCGCGACCCGGACCGCCGGGCCCGGCGGGTTCGGCCCGGCCACCGAGCGGATCGGCGCGCCCCTGGCGGTACCGGCCCCCGCCGGCCCGCACTCCGACGGCCCGCACTCGGACGACACCGTCGTCTCCCGGGACGTCCCGGCCGGCCTCGCGCCGGTCGGTCTCCTCCGCGGCGGCGGCACCGGCGGCACCGGCGGCACCGGTCCTTTCGGCAGCAACCCGCGTGCCGTCGTCGCGACCATGTCCGCCACGCTGGTCGGCGCGACCGCCGTCATGGGCGTGGTGACCGCGATCGGCAGCCCCGGCGAGCAGACCACCGCCGACGCCCAGCCCGGCGTCGACCTCACCGGCGCCTCCGGCGAGGCGACCATGGCGCTCTCGGTCCCGGCGGCCGGCGCCGAGCAGGGCGGCCCGGGCGCCAGCGAGGCCGCGGCGGCCCTGGGCTCCGGCATCGAGCAGGTCACCTCGGTCGTGCCCGAGGTGTTCGAGCAGGCCGACGCCGCCAGCATCGCCGCCGTCGCCCGCGAGGAGGCCGAGCAGGAGGCGGCCGAGCTCCGGGAGAGCGCGGGGCGCACCGACGGAGCCGGCAGCGGGACCACCGACGGCGCCGGAGCGTCCGCCGGGTCGTCGAGCGGCACGGCGGGCATGCAGGCCCTCGCGGCCGCCACCAGCCAGCTCGGCAAGCCCTACGCCTGGGGCGCGACCGGTCCCAGCGCGTTCGACTGCTCCGGGCTGATGGTCTGGGCCTTCGAGCAGCTCGGGGTGGACATCCCGCGCACCTCGAGCGCGCAGTCGCAGATGAGCGGCGAGTCGGTGTCCAAGAGCGACCTGCAGCCGGGCGACCTGGTGTTCTTCTACTCCCCGGTCAGCCACGTCGGCCTCTACGCCGGCAACGGCCAGATCCTGCACGCCTCCACCAGCGGCGAGCCGGTGAAGTACTCGAACATCGACGCGATGCCGTTCCACAGCGCGACCCGGGTCTAGCACCCGGCGCAGGAGACATCGAGGCCGGTACCCCTGGGGAGGGGCACCGGCCTCGACGCATGTCCGGGTGGGTTCCTCCGGGTGGGATCAGAGCGCGCGCAGCCGCTCCGCCACGGCCTCGGGCCGCACGTCGGAGATGAACGCCCCGGCCCCCGACTCCGACCCGGCCAGGTACTTGATCTTGCCCGGCGCCCGGCGGACCGAGTGCAGGCGCAGGTGCAGCCGGGCGTCGGCGCGGCCGTCCCCGGGACGCACCGGCGCCTGCTGCCAGGCGGCGACGTAGGGCAGCTCGTCGTCGTAGAGGGCGTCGAGCCGGCGCAGGACGTCCAGGTAGACGAGCCCGAACTCGGCCCGCTGCGCCTCGTCCAGCGCCGGCAGGTCGGGCGTCGGCCGGTGCGGGTACAGGTGCACCTCGACCGGCCAGCGCGCGGCGCGCGGCACGAACGCCGTCCAGTGCTCCCCCGCGACGACGACCCGCTCCCCCGCCCGCTCCCGCGCCAGCAGCACGTCGAACAGGTTCTCCCCGGTCGCCACCCGGTGCGCCGCGACGCGGGAGAGCATCCGCTCCGGGAACGGCGGGACGTAGGGGTAGGCGTAGATCTGGCCGTGCGGGTGCGAGAGCGTCACGCCGATCTCGGCGCCGCGGTTCTCGAACGGGAACACGTACCGCACCCCGGGCCGGGCACCCAGCTCGGCGGTGCGTTGCGCCCAGGCCTCCAGCACCAGCCGCACCCGCTCCGGGGGCAGGCGGACGAACGGCGTGCCGTGGTCGTCGGTGAAGCAGACGACCTCGCAGCGCCCCGCCTCGGGGGCCGGCGCGTCGCCGGTGACCGGCGGCGGTGGAGCACCCGGCGCCGAACCGAACGAGGGGAACCGGTTCTCGAAGGCGACGACGTCGTAGGACGGCGCGGGGATCTCGGTCAGCTTCCCGTCCCGGCTCGGGCACAGTGGACACTGGTCGGGCGGCGGCTGGTAGGTCCGGTCCTGGCGGTGCGCGGCGATGGTGATCCACTCGCCGGCGAGGGCGTCGTAGCGCAGCTCGGAGGCCGGGACGACCCGCGGCAGGTCGCGGTGGTCGACCAGTGCCACCGGGTCCCGCGGCGGCCGGCCGGGCTCGTCGAACCAGAGGATCTCGCGGCCGTCGGCCAGCCGGGTCGGGAGCGGGCTCACGGGCGGGCCACCAGGACGCGGTCCACTTCGCCCTCCAGGATCGCGCGGTCGGCGTCGGCCAGGCCGGAGTCGGTCACCAGCACGTCGGCCTCGTGCAGCTCGGCGATCGTCGAGATCCCGACCGTGCCCCACTTGGTGTGGTCGGCGACGACGACGAGCTGCTGACCGGCGTCGACCAGCGCGCGGTTGGTGTCGCGCTCGGTCAGGTTGGGCGTCGAGAACCCGGCCGCGGCGCTCATCCCGTGCACCCCGAGGAACACGATCTCCAGGTTGAGCGAGCGCAGCGCGGCGATCGCGACCGGGCCGACCAGCGCCTCGGACGGCGTCCGCACCCCGCCGGTGAGGATCACCGTCGTCCCCCGGGACTCCGCGCCCGCGCCGTGCAGCGCCTCGGCGACCGCGAGCGAGTTCGTCACCACGGTCAGCCGCGGCACCCGCGCGAGGCGGTGCGCCAGCCGCCAGGTGGTCGTCCCCGCCGACAGGCCGACGGCCGCCCCGGGTTCCACCAGCGCGGCGGCCGCCGCGGCGATCGCCTCCTTCTCCTCGAGCTCGCGGACCGCCTTGGCCGCGAACTCCGGCTCCTCGGTGGTGTGCTCGCCGATCGCCGTCGCACCGCCGTGGACCTTGTCCACCAGCCGGCGCCGGGCCAGCACGTCCAGGTCGCGCCGGACGGTCATCTCGGAGACGCCGAGGTGCTCGGCCAGCGCGGAGACGCGGACCGCCCCCCTCGAGCGGACCTGCTCCACGATGACCTCACGCCGCTGTTCGGCGAGCAGACTCACCGGCCCATCCCGCCGTTCGCTGTCGTCACCCGCACAGAATGCAACATCTCCGAACGAGGGGCAACGACCTCGACGGTCGATCCACCTGCGGGAACAACGAATGGGCGAAACACTCATTGAGTGAGGGTGTTCACTTCTGTCCGACTCTGAGCTACCTTGTGCGTTGGCTCGCGCAACGTGGCGTCTCGCACCACCGCGCGGACCGGCACACATGTCTCACTGTCGAGGAGTGTCCGAGATGGATCACGGCGATACGGCCCGGGCCCGCGGGGCCGGGGCCCCGCGGAGCCGGTGGGGGGCCACGACATGACGGCGCAGGACGTACTCCGGCTCGACCCGAACCTGGTCGACTACCTGTTGGTCGCCTTCTACTTCGTACTGGTCCTCGGCATCGGCTACGCCGCCCGCCGGTCGGTCTCGTCCAGCCTGGACTTCCTGCTGTCCGGGCGGTCGCTGCCGGCGTGGATCACCGGTCTGGCCTTCATCTCGGCCAACCTGGGCGCGATCGAGCTGATCGGGATGGTCGCCAACGGCGCCCAGTACGGCGTCCCGACCGTGCACTACTACTGGCTGGGCGCCATCCCGGCGATGGTGTTCCTGGGCATCGTGATGATGCCGTTCTACTACGGCTCGAAGGCCCGCAGCGTCCCGGAGTTCCTGCTCAAGCGGTTCAACCGGACCACCCAGCGGATCCAGGCGGTGATCTTCGCGGTCGCCTCGATCCTGATCGCCGGGGTCAACCTGTTCTCGCTCGGCCTCGTGCTCGAGGCGCTGCTCGGCTGGCCGCTGATCGTGGCCGTCCCGGTGGCGGCCGTCGTCGTGCTGGCCTACATCTCGCTCGGCGGGCTGTCCGCCGCCATCTACACCGAGGTCCTGCAGTTCTTCGTGATCCTCGCGCTGCTGATCCCGCTGACCGTCGCCGGGCTGAACCGGATCGGCGGCTGGGACGGTCTGACCCGCGCCGTCACCGAGGGCCCCAGCGGGGGCGCCGACCTCAACGCCTGGCCGGGCACGCCGCTGACCGAGATCACCAACCCGTTCCTGTCCGTGCTGGGCATCGTGTTCGGTCTGGGCTTCGTGCTCTCGTTCGGCTACTGGACGACGAACTTCGCCGAGGTCCAGCGCGCCCTGTCGGCCAAGAGCATGTCGGCCGCGCGCCGGACGCCGATCATCGGTGCGTTCCCGAAGGCGTTGGTCGCGCTGGTCATCGTGACCCCCGGCATGATCGCCGGCATCCTGGTCCCGCAGATCAGCGCGGTGAAGTCCGGCAGCCCCGACGCGGTCGAGGGGATCACCTACAACAACGCGCTGTCGCTGCTGATGAAGGAGGTCCTGCCGAACGGGATCCTCGGCGTCGCGATCGCCGGCCTGCTGGCCGCGTTCATGGCCGGTATGGCGGCGAACATCAGCTCGTTCAACACCGTGTTCACCTACGACATCTGGCAGGACTGGGTCCGCCCGGACCGGCCCGACCGCTACTACCTGCGGATCGGCCGGCTGGTCACGATCATCGGCTGCGTGCTGGCGATCGGCACCGCCTTCATCGCCGCCGGGTCGGCGAACCTGATGGACTACATCCAGTCGCTGTTCAGCTTCTTCAACGCCCCGCTGTTCGCGATCTTCATCCTGGGGCTGTTCTGGAAGCGGATGACCGGGCCGTCGGCGTGGATCGGGCTGCTGTCGGGTACCGCCGCCGCGGTGACCGTCGACATCCTGGTCCGCACCGGGGTCCTCGAGGTCTCGAACCAGGCCGGCAGCTTCCTCGGCGCGATCGCGGCGTTCGTGGTCGGTGTCGGTGTGGCGGGCGCGGTCTCGATGGTGACGGCGCCGAAGCCCGACGCCGAGCTGGCGGGCCTGGTCTGGAGCCTCACCCCGAAGGAGGCGCGCACGCACTCCACCGAGGGCGACGACGCCGGCTGGTACCGCTCGCCGGCGGTGCTCGGTGCTGCGGTGCTGGCCCTGACCGTGGTCCTCTACGTGGTAGTCGGCTGAGCCGGGAGGGATGGACGAGATGACCGATCACACGCACGGCACCGGCGGAGCCGGAGAGTTCGACCCGGACACCGGCGACCGGGCCGGGGCCGACGCCCCGGTCTCGGCGACCGCGACCAACCTGTTCGACCTGCGCTCGGTGATCGCCCTGCTGTTCGGGGTCTACGGCATCGTCCTGCTGATCATGGGGCTGGTCTCCGGGAACGACCCGGAGAACCTGGCCAAGACCGGCGGGACGAACCTCAACCTCGACACCGGCATCGGGATGCTGATCATCGGAGCGCTGTTCGTGCTCTGGGTGTACCTGCGTCCGCTGAAGGTGCCGGTCCCGGCCGGGGAGGAGTGAGGGCTACCCTCGACCCGTGCAGGTGATCGCCCGCGACGGCGTGCACGAGGTCGAGGTCGCCCGCTCCCGGTTCGTCTGCACGGTCCGCCGCGTCGCCGACGTCGACGCGGCGACCGCGGTGATCGACCGGGTCCGCCGGGCCGGGCCGGACGCCACCCACCACTGCACGGCGCTGCGGATCGGTGACCCGGCGACCGGGGCGACGACCGCCCGCAGCAACGACGACGGCGAGCCCTCCGGGACCGCCGGTGTGCCCATGCTGGAGGTGCTCACCCGCCGGGAGCTCACCGACGTCGTCGCGGTGGTGTCGCGCTGGTTCGGCGGGACCAAGCTGGGCGCGGGCGGCCTGGTCCGCGCCTACTCCGGCGCGCTCGCCGAGACCCTGGACGGGCTCGGCACGCTGCGCCGGGTCCGGCACCGGGAGCTGTTGCTCGCGCTGCCGCACGACCGGGCCGGGCGGCTCGAGCACGACCTGCGGAACTCCCCCTACCGGCTGCGCGACGTGATCCACGGGGCCGACGTGACGCTGACCGTCGCCGTCGCGGAGTCCGACGTGGACGACTTCGCGGAGTGGCTGGCCGCGCGCACCGCGGGCAGCGTGGAGACCCTCGACGCCGGCCCGCGCGACCTCTACCTGCCCTGAGCGCCGGACCGGCCGGAAACCGGTGGGGAGACGGCTCGGGCCCGCACTAGGCTGGCCGCCCGTGGAGATCAGGGACGCGACCGACGACGACTGGCCGGCGATCTGGGCGGTGCTGCGCCCGATCTTCGCCGAGGGCCGGACCTACACGGTGCCCACCGACGGCGACGAGGCCTGGGCCCGCCGGATGTGGATGCTGCCCGCGCCCGGAAGGGTCGTCGTGGCCGTCGACGGCGGGGTCGTGGTCGGTACCGCCAAGACCGGCCCGAACCAGCCCGGACCCGGCTCGCACGTGTCGACGGCGAGCTTCGCGGTCGACCCGGCCCGCGCCGGCCGCGGCACCGGGCGCGCGCTCGGCGAGCACGTGCTGGAGCTGGCCCGCGCCGCCGGATACTCGTCGATGCAGTTCAACGCGGTCGTCGAGACCAACACCCGGGCCGTCGCGCTGTGGCACTCGCTGGGCTTCGCGACCGTCGGGATCGTGCCGGACGCCTTCCGGCTGCCGGACGGCACGACGACCGGCCTGCACGTGATGCACCGCCCTCTGTGACCGCCGCGTGATCACGCGTTCCGGAGCGTGGCGGTCCCCGCGGGCGGTCCGAACGCTCCGGAACCGTCGACCACTCTCTGTTTCGTCGCGCACCGAAGGCATTAGTCGTGCCTATACTCCGTGTTCGTCGTACCTCCGACGAGCGAGGGGGCGAGGTGCGGGCGGATGCGTCGCGATCGGCCGGGGAACCCGGCACGGTCGAGGAGCTGCGCCGCCGTGGCTGGCGCGGGCGGCTCGCGGTGCTCGGGCCGGCGTTCGTCGCGGCCGTCGCCTACGTCGACCCGGGCAACTTCGCCACCAACTTCTCGGCCGGCGCCGGGTACGGCTACCTGCTGGTCTGGGTGGTCGTCGCCGCGAACCTGATGGCCATGCTCATCCAGTCGCTCTCGGCGCGGCTGGGCCTCGCGACCGGGGCGAACCTGCCCGAGCTGTGCCGGGCGCGGATGCCGCGCTGGGGCACCCGGCTGATGTGGGCGCAGGCCGAGCTGGTCGCGATGGCCACCGACCTGGCCGAGGTGATCGGCGGCGCCGTCGCGCTGCACCTGCTGTTCGGGATCCCGCTGTTCGCCGGCGGCCTGATCACCGGGGTGATCGCGTTCGGGCTGCTCGGGCTCCAGTCGCGCGGGCACCGACCGTTCGAGCGTGCGATCGTGTTCCTGCTGGCGATCATCGTCGTCGGGATGGTGTCGACGCTGCTGCGCGTCGACGTCGACCCGGGTGCACTGGCCGCCGGGCTGGTCCCGGCGTTCGACGGGGCCGGGAGCCTCCTGCTGGCCACCGGCATCCTCGGCGCGACGGTGATGCCGCACGTGATCTACCTGCACTCGGCGCTCACCCAGCACCGGCTGGTCGCCCGCGACGACGCCGACCGCCGGTTCCTGCTGCGCACCGGCCGCACCGACATCGTGCTCGGGATGGGGCTGGCCGGGCTGGTCAACCTGGCCATGCTCGTCGTCGCGGCGGCGCTGTTCGCCGGCACGACGGTGCCCGGCACCGACACCCTCGAGGGGATCTTCGCCGGGCTCGGGAGCGAGCTCGACACGGCCGCCGCGTACGGGTTCGCGATCGCCCTGCTCGCCTCGGGGTTCGCCTCGTCCGGGGTCGGGACCTACGCCGGCCAGGTGATCATGGCCGGGTTCCTGCGCCGGCGGATCCCGCTGCTGGTGCGACGGCTGCTCACCCTCGCCCCGGCGCTGGTCGTGCTGGGCGTCGGCGTCGACCCGACCCGGGCGCTGGTGCTGTCCCAGGTGGTGCTGTCGTTCGGGATCCCGTTCGCGCTCGCGCCGCTGGTGTGGCTGACCTCCCGCCGCGACGTGATGGGCGACCTGGTCGGCGGGCGGGTCACGACGGCCGCGGCGGTGCTGGTGACGGCCGTGGTGATCACCCTGAACGGGGTGCTGCTCTGGCAGACGTTCGTCCCGGCTGCCTGACCCCCGTTCCTCACGCGGCGGCGGGGTCCACCGGGAGCCGGTCCTCGCCGGCCCGCCACATCGTCAGCACCCGCTCGGTGGCTCGCTCCCCCGCGTCAGCGGCCCGGCCGCCGCCGGTCCCGACGCCGGCCAGCACGTAGAGCAGCTCCCCGTCGGCGGCGAGATCGAGGTCGAGCACGCCGTGCACCCGGGCGAGGTCCCGGACCAGGTCCGCCGGTCCCGTCCCGCACCCGGACGCGGCCCGGCCGAGCACGGCGGCCGCACGCGGCTCCCCGCCGGGCAGCAGGCCGCGGCCGAGGACGACCGCCGCCGCGCCGAGCGTCGCCACGTCGTCCGGGCGGACCGGGACCAGGCACAGCCCCGGACAGGGACCCGGCGGGTACGGCGAGCGGGCCTGCGCGGCCCGCACCGCCGTGTCCACCCGGCCCCACGCCCGCAGCGCGGGGCGTCCGATCCAGAGCGGTCCCGACGACGGCTCGTCGAGCGTCTCGAGCAGCAGGGCCGAGAGCTGTCCCGACGTCCGGGTCCATGCCGACCCGATCCGGGGCACCGCCCGGATCACCGTGCTCGTCATCCGCTCCTCCGTGGCTCGGGGTGAAGGTGACGAGACGCTAAGCGCGTGCCGGCGCCGCACCCATCGGGGGATTCCCCGACACGGCGGCCAGATCATCAGTAGTGAGTACACAGGTCACCGGCCCGGCCATCCCTCGATACCGTCGCGCAATGCGCGGTCGCGCGACCGAACGGGCCCGGATCGGCCGGCTCCTGGCATCCGCACGCGACGGCCGGGCGGCGGTCCTGGAGATCGTCGGCGACCCCGGGATCGGCAAGACCGCACTCGTCGAGCACGCCGCCGCGGCGGACGGGTTCCGGGTACTGCGCGCCCGGGGCGTGCAGGGCGAGGTGGAGCTCCCGCTGGCCGGCCTGGACGAGCTGCTGCGCCCGCTGGCCGGCGCGGCCGACGACCTCCCGCCGGCGCCCCGGTCGGCGGTCCGGGCGCTGCACGACGGGACCGGGCCGGCCGGGGACGTCTCCGTCCTCGGCGCGGCGACGCTCGGGCTGCTCGCCCGGGCCGCCGAGGCAGGTCCGGTGCTGGTGGTGCTCGACGACGCGCACTGGCTCGACGACCAGTCCGGCCGGGTGCTGTCGTTCGCGCTGCGCCGGCTCGCCGCCGACGCCGTGGCGGTGCTGCTCGCCCGCCGCACCGGGGAGCGACGCCCGGTGGCCGGGCCGTGGCCGTCGCTCGATCTGGCGGGGCTGTCGTCGTCCGACGCCGGAGCGCTGTTCACCCCGGGGACGGCGGGCTCTGTGCGGGCCGCGCTGCACGCCGCGACCGGCGGCAACCCGCTCGCCCTGCGCGAGGTCGACCGGGTCCTCACCGCCGCCCAGCGATCCGGGCGGGACCCGCTGCCCGACCCGCTGCCGCTGACCGGGCGCGGGACGGCGGCCTTCGGCCCGCGGTTCGCCGGTCTGCACGGGCGGACCCGGCTCGCGCTGGCGGTGCTGGCGGCCGCCGGCCCGGCCGGGGTGGGCTCGGTCGCCGCGGCGCTGGGGCGGCTGGGCCTCACCCCCGCCGATCTGGAACCGGCCGAACGGGCCGGGGTGCTGACCGTCGCACCCGGCCGTCCCGAGTTCGTGCATCCGCTCGTCCGGGCGGCCGCGTTCGCGGTCGTCTCCCCCGCGGACCGCCGGCGCGCGCACGACGCCCTGGCCCGGGTGACGGACGGGTCCGACGTCCAGCGGTACGCGCTGCACCTGGCCGCGGCCGCCGTCGTCGGCGGCACCGAGGTCGCGACGGCGCTGGACCGGGCGGCCTCGGACGCCGAGCGGCGCGGCGGGCCGGCCGCGGGTGCGGCGGCGCGGGTCCGGGCGGCGGCGCTGTCCCCGGACGGACCGGAGCGCGACACCCGGCGGGTGGCCGCCGCGCGGTCGTGCCTGCTGGCCGGGCGGCGCGACGAGGCCGCCGGCCTGGTCGGCGAGGTGCTGGCCACCGGGCACGACGCCGGGGTGCGGCAGCAGGCGCTGGCGTTGCGTGCGGCGGTCGCGGTGTGGCGGACCGACGTGGCCGGGGCGGTGCCCGAGCTGTACCGCGTGCACGACGAGCTGGCCGGGCCCGCGCCGGACCTCGCGGCGATGGTGTCGGTGCAGCTGGCCACGGCGCTGGGCAGTATCGGCCGGCTCGTGGAGATGCTCGCGCTGACCCGGCGCGCGCTGGCACTCGAGACGGCCGATCCGCTGGTGCGCTACCTGCTGGAGCACATGCACACCCACGCCCGGCTGCTGCACCACGGCGAGCTCGGAGCGGTGCTGGAGCTCGAGGAGCATTTCCCGGCCGCACGGTTCGTCGCCGCGACCCGCGAGCGGTTCCCGACCCATCAGCAGATGGTCACCCAGGTGCACACGCAGTCCGAGCGGTTCGCCGAGGCACGGGCGGTCGTCGACGAGCAGATGTCGGCCGCCCGGACCGCCGGCATCCCGGCCCGGCTGCCGATGCCGCTGATGGAGCGGGCCGAACTGCTGCTGTTCACCGGTGACCCGGTCCGGGCGATCGCGGACCTCGGCGAGGTGACCGAGCTGGGGCCGCAGGTCGGCGCGGACGGGATGCTCGGGTACGCGCACGCGCAACGGGCCCGCGCTGCCGCCGTCGCCGGGGACGTGGCCGGCGCGCGGCGGCACGGTGAGCTCGCCCTGACGGCGGCCCGGCGGCTCGGGCAGCCGCCGGTCCTGGTCTACGCCCGGCACGCGCTCGGCCTCGCCGAGCTGGCCGCGGACCGGCCGCAGGTCGCGGCGGAGCACCTCACCGGCGCCCGGGAGGTGGCCCGCTCGACCGGGCTGGGCAACCCGTTGACGGTGCCCTTCGGGGGTGACCTGGTCGAGGCGCTGCACCGGGCGGGCCGCGCGGACGACGCCGCCGCGGCGCTCGTGGACCTGGCGGCCGACGCGGCACGGACCGGATCCCGCTGGGCGCGCGGGGTCGCGGCCCGCTGCCGGATCCTGCTCGACGCCGGCGCTCCGGTCCCCGACGGCGGTGCCCCCGGGGGCACTGCACGGCCCGGCGCGCCTCCCGACGGCGCGGTTGTGGACGACCCGGGCCCGGACGGGGCGGCGGGGGCCGCACTGGCCGACCTGGCCGAGCACCCGTTCGACCACGGCCGCACGCTGCTCGTGATCGGCACCGCGCTGCGCCGGGCACGCCGGGTCCGCGCGGCACGCGACCGGCTGGCGGCCGCCGTCGCCGAGCTGGACCGGTGCGGTTCCCCGGGCTGGGCGGACCGGGCCCGCGCCGAGCTCCGCGCCGCAGGGGTCCGTCCGGCCGGACCGACCGGCGGGCGCGCCGGGACGGCGCTGACCGGACAGGAGCTGCGGGTCTGCCTGGCCGTGGCCGAGGGCGGCACGAACCGTGAGGTCGCGGGGGCGCTGTTCGTGTCCCCGAAGACCGTCGAGCACCACCTGGGCCGGGCGTTCGCCAAGCTCGGCGTCACCACCCGTGCCCAGCTCGCCCGGCTGGTGGCCGAGGGCGCGCTGCGCAGCGACGGCGGCGGCGACTGATCACCCCTACTGTGACCGGGTGGACGACGAGGTGACCACCCCCGACGGGCTCCGGCTCGCCGTCGTGCAGCGGGGTGACCGGTCGGGACCGACGGTGGTCGCGGTGCACGGCTACCCCGACGACCGGCACGTCTGGGACGGCGTCGCCGACGTCCTGGCCGGCTCCGGGCACCACGTCGTGACCTACGACGTCCGCGGGCACGGCCGCTCGGACTCCCCGCCAGGCCGCGCCGGGTACGACCTGGAGCTGCTCGCCGCCGACCTGCGCGCGGTGTGCGACGCCGTCTCCCCCGACCGTCCGGTGCACCTGCTGGCCCACGACTGGGGCGGGTGCCAGGCCTGGCACGCGGTCACCGGCGACGCCCTGGCGGGACGGGTCGCCTCCCTGACCTCGATCTCCGGGCCGTGCCTGGACCACGTCGGGCTGTTCCTGCGCCGCCGCTCCCCGCGCGACCTGCCGGCGGTGCTCCGGCAGGCGCTGCACTCCTGGTACACGCTCGCGTTCCGGCTGCCGGTGCTACCGGAACTGCTGTGGCGCAGCGGGACCCTGCCGGGTGCGCTGGTCCGCCGGGAACGGGTCCCGCGCCCCTCGACCCGCGACGGGCTGCGCGGGCTGGAGCTCTACCGGCGCAACATGGCGCGCGGCCTCGGCCGCCCCGAGCCGCGGCACACCGGCGTCCCGGTGCAGGTGCTGGTCCCGCTGCGCGACGCCTACGTCACCCCGGCGCTGGCCGTCTCCGCGACGACCTTCGCCGACGACGTCGCGGTGCGGTACCTGCCCGGCGGGCACTGGGTGGTGCGGCAGCGGCCCGAGCTCGTCGCACGCTGCGTGGCCGAGCACGTCGCCGCGGCCGAGGGGGATCCGGGTACGGAGGCACCGGCGCTGCGCCGGGCCCGTGCCCGGGGCGCCGCGCTCGCGGCCGAGGGTGGGCGCGCCGGCCCGGCGAGCCGCTGGAGCGGAGCGCTCGCCGTCGTGACCGGGGCCGGCAGCGGCATCGGCCGCGCGACGGCACAGGAGCTCGCCGACCGGGGTGCGCGCGTCGTCGTGGTGGACCTCGATCCCGCGGGTGCCGCGGAGACGGCCGGCGCGATCGCCCGGCGACACGGCCGGCACCGGGCCGTCGCCGAGATCCTCGACGTCGCCGACGACGCGGCGGTCGCCGCCCTCGCGACGCGGGTCGCGACCGAGCACGGGGTACCGGACCTCGTCGTGAACAACGCCGGGATCGCCGTCGCCGGGCCGTTCGCCGACACGGGAGCCGACGAGTGGCGGCGGATCGTCGACGTCAATCTGTGGGGCGTCGTGCACGGCTGCCGGCACTTCGGGGAGCTGATGCGCTCGCACGGCGAGGGCGGGCACCTAGTGAACGTCGCCTCGGCGGCGGCGTACCTGCCGTCCCGGGTGCTGCCCGCCTACTCCACCACCAAGGCCGCGGTGCTGATGCTGTCGGAGTGCCTGCGCGCGGAGCTGGCCGATGACGGCATCGGCGTCACCGCGCTGTGCCCGGGGTTCGTGAACACCCCGATCACCACCCACGCCCGGTTCGCCGGCGCCGACGACGCCGAGCAGGAGACCCGCCGTCGCGCCGCCGCGGCCGCCTACACCCGCCGCGGCTACTCCCCGGAGCGGGTGGCCCGGCGCCTGCTCCGGGCGGTGGAGAAGAACCTGCCCCTGGCCCCGGTGACCGCCGAGGCGCACGCCGGCCTCCTGGCCTCCCGCCTCTCCCCCACCCTGACCCGGGCCCTGGCCCGCGTCGAACCCCGGTGATCGACCATCGGGCCCGGAAAGCGGACGAATCCGTCCGAGAACCAGGCCGCATGGTCGATCACCCGCGGGCGAGAGCCAGCGCGTGGCGGATCTCGGCGAGGATCCGGCCGGGTGCCTGTTCCAGGTCGTGCCAGGTGACCCGGAGCACGGTCCATCTGGCCAGGGCGAGCTCGTTGCCCTTGCGACGGTCGCGGCGGAACCGCTCCTGGTCTCCAGTGCCATGCCCAGCCGTCCAGCTCGATCCCGACGCGCTGCTCGGGGAAGGCCACATCCAGGAGATACGGCCCCACCTCCAGGTTCGGCACCCAGCCGGTCACACCGGCCGAGCGCAGCAGCGCGATCAGCCGCCGTTCCAGGGTCGACGCCGACCGGTCGGCAGCCGCGCGGAGCAGGTACCCGGCGCGGCGGGCCCCGGCGGCGCCGAGCATCCGGTGCAGGGCCGCGAGAGCGGCCGGGAACTCGATCCACCGTTGCAACGCCCGGTCGAGGAACGCGGCCCCGTCCGGCAGCGCCGCCGCCGTCTCCAGCACGGTCAGCGGCCGTGCGGTGACCCCGACGCCCCGGCGCTCGTCGCGGTCCGCCCGGTCGAGGTCGCGCCGACGGACCCGGACCCCGGGTCGCCTCGCCCGGGACGACGCCCGCGGGAACGTGACCGTCACGACGGCCGGTGGGGAGTCGAGCAGGCCGTACCAGTACGCGGCGGCGGGCCCCGAGACGACGGCGGCCCGTCCCGCCCACAGCGACGCGGCACGCACCCTGGCCCGCGGTCCGAACGGGTGCCCGCCGGCCAGACAGACCCGTGGGTGCACCGCCGTCCAGTCCCCGGACTCGAGCCGTCGGCGCACCGCCCGCGCCGACATCCCGCAGGCGACGGCCTGGGCGGTGGTGACGAGGCCGTCCTGCCTACGCAGGAGCTCCGGGAGATCCATGCCCGGATGCTCGCGACCCGCGCTGCCCGCCGAGCCCGAATCGCGCCCGTCGGTCGCAGCCGCGAAGGAGTGATCAGTTCGCGACGATGCCCAGGGCGTTCGGAACAGGGCGGTGGGCCTCGCCGGACGGGGCGTTGACCACCTGGCCGCGGTGGACGAGCGTCGACGAGCCGCCGCCGTCGAGGTTGACGCCGTCGACGGCGCCCGCCCGGCGCAGCTGCTCGGCGGTCTCGAGCAGGGTGAGCCCGGCCGATGTGGACGCCCGACCGTCGGCGGTGAGCAGGATCAGCCGTCCCTCTCCGGTGAACCCGGCGGCGCTGCGCGGCTCGCGGGCGCCGGCGTCCACACCGGGCACCGGCTCCCCGCCGCGCAGGATCGGGCTCCCGCCGACCGCCGTCTCCGGGTCCGCACCGGACTCGGGCGTCAGGCCGTATCGGATCCCGACCGGGTCGCCGGGCTCCAGCGCCCGCAGCGCGGCGGCGCCCTCGTCGCGGCCGGCGAGGATCTGCTGACCGGGCGGGATCGGACCGCCGCCGGGCGGGCGGACGTCGGTGACGGCGCCGTCGGCGACGACGACCTCGAGCCGGTCCGGCGCGCACGGGGCGTCCCGGTCGACGTCGCTGCCGCACAGCGCCGCGTTGCGGTCACCGGCCCAGTCCGGCGTGAACAGGCCGATCCCGCCGACCGGGACGGCGTAGGCGTTCAGCGTGCGGATCGGCAGCACGGTCTTGCCGGACTCGGCGACGGCGTCGAGGGTGAGCCGGTCCAGCCGCGGCGTCCCCGAGGCGTCGACGGCCAGCACGTCGCCGGGCTCACTGCCCGGCACCGGCGGGGCAAGCCGCCGCCCGGGCGGGACCGCCGAGGTCAGCGGACGGCCGTCGCGCACCGACGGGCCGGCGGGCGCGTTGCTGCGGGCCAGGTCGAAGAAGTCCCCGTTGACGGCGGCGTGCGCGCCCGCCCGGTCGGCGTGCTCGGGGACGGTCGCGCGTTCCCCCACCACCCCACCGGTGAGCAGGTCCGCCCGGATCTCCGACCGGTTCAGGTCGGCGACGACGACGTCGATGGTCACCGGCCCGGCCGGGGTGTCGATCCGCTCCTCGCGGTGGGTGACCGCGGGGGCCGCCTGCTGCGCGGGCACGATCCCGGCGTGCGCCGCGAGGACCCCGGGCAGCGTCCCGGGCGCGTTCCACCTGGCATCGACGCCGCCGTGCGCGGGCACGAGGACGCCGATCGCCGCCGTGAACGCGAGTGCCGTGCGTCCCGTGAGCCGGTACCGCACGCGCCCCACCATGGCCACTCCCCCGATCGCCAGACGGCCGGAGAGATGATCAGGGCAGCGGGCCGGGGAGCCGGATCCGCCACGCCCGCACGACCGGGTTCCACACGACCGGGTGCTCCACTTCCGTGGGAACCGCGGCCGCCGGGTCGATCGGCCCCTGCGTCACGCCGGGAGATCCTTCAGCGGCCGCGCACCTCGCCGGAGGTCGCAGGCCGGTTCCAAGCCGGGTGCAAGTGCCCGGTCGCAGGCTCGGCAGCGCACCGCCCCGGATCCACCGGGCCGGGCCACATCACGCCGGACCGACCGGCGCCGAGTTCTATGGAGTCCCGCCGTGACCGTCTCCGACCGCACGATCTCCCCCGGCACACGTCCCGCACCACCCGACCCCGCCCGGCGACGCCTGGTGGTCGGCGGCGGCGCGATGCTCGTCGCCTCCGCCGCGCTGTCCCTGGCCGGTGGGGTGCTGCACCCCGTCGTCGACGGCAACGCGCACTCGGTGGAGTCCCTGCTGGCGCCGGGCTCGCCGTGGGGCCAGCTGCTGATCTATGCCGGGGCGCTGGCCCTGATGTTCGGTCTGCCGGCCGCGTGGGCCTGGTTCGCGCCGCGCTCCGGGGTGCTCGGCGCGCTGGGGTTCGGGCTCTACTTCCTCGGCAACGCGGTGAGCGCGCAGGGCCACCTGGTCGTCGAGGGCCTCGTCGCTCCGGCGATCGCCCGGGCCGCCCCCGAGCTGATCCCGGACGACGGCAGCATCATCGCCTCGGCCCCGTTCGCGATGATGCAGATGATCGGCGGTCTGACGTTGCTCGCGGGCCTGGCGCTGATGGGTGTCGCACTGATGCGCACCGCCGGGGTCCCGCGCTGGATCGGCGCGGCCGCGCTGGCCGGGGCGCTGCTGCTGTTCGTGCCGCTGCCCGAGATGGCCGTCCTCACCGGACTGCACGTGGAGCTGCTGCGCGGGATCGCCGTCGCCGGGCTGGGTGTGGTCATGATCCGCGAGGTGCGAGGCGCCGGGTCCGCACGGTGACCCCGCCGTCCGGGCGGCCCCCCGCGATCCGGGCCGCCCGGATGCAGGCGTGCGTCCACATGTTGAGCTGGACCTCCTTCGCCACCCGCAGCCGGTTGTAGAGGACGTGCGAGAACCGGTCACCGGGGCGGGCCCAGGACTCGATCTCGAACAGCAGCCGCGTCGCATCGTCGGGGGCGACGCGGCAGCGGAACTCGATCCGGCCCGCCTCCAGGTGCCCGCGCAGGGTGACGAAGGAGAACCGGTCGTCCTCGGAGGTGCAGACCCGGACCGGGCCGTCCCACGGTCCGGGCATCCGGATGAGGAACTCGTCGCCGAGCGCCATCACGCCGTCGGTGCCGCGGGTGCGGCGGAACACGGCGAACTCGGGCGACCAGCGGTCCGGGTCGGCGGCGAGCGTCGACATCAGCTCCACCGGCGACAGTGCGGACCCGCGGATCCGCACCGAGTAGAGCCGGTGCAGCAGGGTGCCGTGGCCGTCGTCCGGGCCCTGGACGTCGGCGTCGCCGGCCCCCTGGGGAGCGGCGGGCGGCAGGTCGGACAGGTCACCGGTGACGTCGCTGCGGTGGATCGGCACCGTCCGCCAGAAGTAGCGCCACGAGACCAGCGCGATCCCGACCGGCCAGCGCAGCAGCGCGGCCACCTGCCGCGAGCGCCGGTCGCCCGTCACCTGTCTGCGCTCGGTACGCGTGCCCATCCCGTGATGACAGCACGGGTGTGAGCCGGGCGCTCTGCGGGAAGAGATCACACATGACCGTCGGACGGGTGTTGCGCCGGGCCGGGCTGCGCGGGGCGCAGCTGCAGTGGCTGTCGCTGGGATCGATCGGGTTCTCGATCGTGCTCTGGCTGCGGGCCAAGACCGTCGACCAGGACGAGCGGGGCAACGCGGAACGCCGCGCGATCTTCGTGGGGCTGTGGCCGTCGATGGTCTGGCTGATCGGCGAGTCGATGCGGCGCGAGGAGAAGCGCGGGGACCGGTCCTGAGCCGCCCGGGCGGGCCCCGGCACGCCAGGCCCGGCGCGGACCTCCGGCGCTCCGATCTGGACGGTCTCGCGCGGCTCGCGGTCAACTTCGACCCGGCCGAGGCGCCGGTGTCGCCGGACGGGGCCCCGCCGCCGGGAGCGGCCCGGCGCCGCCGCTGGCACGTCGACCACGGCCGCGCGCTGGTCGGGACCGAACGCCCCGGCCCGCCGGAAGCCGGCGGCGACTGGGAGCGGGCCTGCGCGGTGCTGCGCGACTACCAGTTCACCGACCACCACCGGCTCCGCGGCATCTTCCGCCCGGGCGACCCGTTGCTCGGCCGGGACATGCTGCTGGAGGGCCGGTTCGGTCCGCTGCGGTTCCACCTCGGCGTCCGGGTCACCGCGACCGTCGACGACGAGCGCGACGGCACGCGGGTCTGGGGCTGGACCTACGAGACGCTGCAGGGTCACCTGGAGCAGGGCCGGCTGACCTACGAGGTGGTCAAGGACCTGACGACCGGCGAGGTCGAGTTCGTGATCCGCGCCTTCTCCCGGCCGGCTCGCATCCCGCACCCGCTCTACCGGCTCGGATTCGGTCTGTTCGGGCGCCCGGTGCAGCTGGAGTTCTACCACCGGGCCGGGCAACGGGTCCGGGACCTGCTGGCGGACGCGCGGTCCGGCCGGCCGTTGCCGGAGCCCGTCCCGGATGCCGACGGCGTTGCCGTCGCACCGGAGAACAGCCCGCCGCACCCGGCCGACGTGATCGCGCTGCTCGTGCGGCACCCGGGAGCCTGAGCTCACGTGGCCGCAGCCGTGACGGGGTCGTAAAATCGGGCGCACGATGACACGACCGAACCCGTTCCGTTGGCTGGCCTACGCGTTCGGTGCCCGCCTTCCCGAGCGGCACCGCACCTGGGTGCTGCACGACGTCACCTGCCCAACCTGGTGGTTGCGGCACTTCGCCCGCACCACCGTGCAGCTGCTGCCGCTGGTCGCGGTGCTGTACCTGGTCGTGCCGGGTCCGGTGTGGGTGAAGATCGGTGCGATCGTGTCGGGTGCGGTGATCGGCTACTTCTACTCGATGGTCTACGTGACCGAGGCGTCCGAGACCCGGGTGATGAAGGCCGGCTACCCGGTGGGTGCGGCCGCCGCGACCCGCGAGGCCCGGCGCGCCGAGGCACACGTCGACGCCCGGCTGCGGTTCGACGCGGAACACCGCGACGAGCGCACCGGCCAGGACCGCACCGGCTGACCCGGCGCGAGGTGCGTCAGCGGGGTCCGGTGTCGTCCGGAGTCCCGGGCGCTGCGGGCTGTGCCACGATGAGCCGCATGCAGCCGGGCCGCCCTGGCCGTCTGACCCGGCAGCCGCCCGCGCGCCGATCCGCCGTCCGCGCGTCCATCGGGCGTACGCGCGCGTCCCGGCGCCGGCGAACTCCGGATCACCGCGCGAACTCCGGGTCACCGCACAGCGCGGCCGGGCGACGCCGGTGGGGTGGGCCGGCGAGGGATCAGGGGATGACGACCGGGGCGGTGACCGGCGCCGGGGCGTCGGCCCAGCGGTGCCCGGTCTCGCGCGGGGTGACCCCCTCCTCGGCCCAGGCGGCGAGCAGCTGCGGGACCTTGGCGTGCATCACGGTGCGGAGCCGGTCGAACGAGGTCGCCGGGTCGTCGTCGACCTGGCCGAGCAGCAGCCACCAGGCCCAGGCCACGGCCCCGGCGTTGGCGACGAAGTCCGGCAGCACCGGCACACCGCGGGCGGCCAGCATGGCCTCGGCCTCCGGGGTGGTCGCCGCGTTCGCGGCCTCCACGACGACCCGGGCCCGGACGTCGTAGGAGTTGTCCGGCGTGATCGCGTAGGAGATCGCGGCCGGGACCAGGATGTCCGCGTCGGCGGAGAGGATCGCACCGCGCGGCAGCTGCTCGACGCCGTCGGGCAGCCGGCTGCGGTCGACCTCGCCGTAGCCGTCGCGCAGCTCCAGCAGCGCCGGGACGTCCAGGCCGTCCGGACAGTGCAGGGTGCCGGCGGCGTCGGCGACGGTGGTGACCGTCATCCCGGCCTCGTGCAGGTAGTAGGCGGCGGCGCCGCCCATCGTGCCGATGCCCTGGATCGCGACGGTCGTCTCGGCCGGGGTCTGCCCCCAGGACACCGCGGCGGCCAGGCAGGCGTGCGCGACGCCGTAGCCGCCGATCACGTCACCGAGCAGGAATCCGCCCTCGACCTCGGCGTTCAGTCCACGCCGGACCCGCTCCAGGGTGGCCGCCGGGTCGGCCGCTCGGCTGATCGCGGCGTGGTAGCTCTGCCCCAGCCCGAGCTTCTCGAAGACCTCGTCGATCAGGTGCTGCGGGACGCCGAGGTCCTCCGCGGTCACCCAGTGCGCGTCGATCCACGGGCGCATGGCCTCGCAGAACCGCTCGAGCACCTCGAGCGCGCGCGGGTCCTTCGGGTCGAAGTCGATGCCGCCCTTGGCCCCGCCGATCGGCAGGTCGAAGGTGGCGGTCTTGTTGGCCATGCCGCGGGCGAGGTCCTCGACCTCGGACAGCGTGCAGCCGGCGCGCATCCGGGTGCCACCGGTCGCCAGGCCCGCGCGCAGCGTGTGCACCACGAGGTAGCCGACGGCCCCGGTGACGGAGTCGTTCCACTGCAGACGCATGTACGGCTCGGTCCGGGGTGCGACCGGGACCGTGACGGCGGGCGCCGGCGCGCCGGGGGTGACCTGGATCGTCGTCGCCGGGGTGCTCCCGGCCGGGTTCTGCATCGTCGTCATGGCGACCCACCTCTCCGTCGTGCCGTGCTCCGGTGGTGGCCCGGGGGGAGACAGGCACACCGGCACCGGCCCGCGGCGCGGGCCGGTCTGAGTCCTTGTGTGTGGGTGGACCTCGTCGTCCCCGGTCGGTGGCCTCCGGCCGGTGACCCCCACACTGCGGCCGCGATGCCCGTGGCGTCCATTTACGGATCATTCACGGCGCTGTGCAGCGCTCCTGCACAACGTCCTAGGCTCCGTCCATGGACCTGTCGCTGCCCCGCCTGCGGATGCTGCGGGAGCTGCACCGACGCGGCACGATCACCGCGGCGGCGACGGCGCTGCACTACACGGCATCGGCGGTGTCCCAGCAGCTCGCGCAGCTGGAGCGCGACGTCGGCGCCCGGTTGTTCGAGCGCCGCGGACGCCGGGTCCAGCTGACCGACCTCGGGGTGCTCCTGGCCGAGCACGCCGAGGAGATCCTCTCCTCGGTGGAGCGCGCGACCCAGGCACTCGAGGAGGCCGGCGAGTCGGTCACGGCGAAGCTCACCGCGGGGGTCTGGGCCTCGGTGGCCTCCGGCCTGCTCCCGGACGCCCTCAACTCGCTCGCCCGCACCCATCCCGGTGTCGAGGTCCGCACCCGGGAGCTGGCGCCGGAGGCGACGGCGGCGGCGGTCCGAGACGGCGCGCTGGACCTGTCGTTCGTCATCGACTACTCGAACTACCCGATGACCTGGGACCCGGGCCTGGAGCGCGCGGTGATCGCGGTGGAGCGGCTCTACGCCGCGGTCCCGGCCGGGGTGGTGCCGGCGGCCAGCGTCATGCTGGCCGAGCTGGCCGAGCAGCCGTGGATCCTGTCCCCGCCGCGGTCGCACTTCGGGCACGCGGCGCGACTGGCGTGCCAGTCGGCCGGGTTCGAGCCCCGGGTCGTGCACGAGGTCGAGGAGCAGGCGACCGCGATGGCGATGGTGGCGGCCGGGTTGGGGGTGACCCTGGTGTCCGACCTGGGGCTGGCGCTGCGCCCGCCCGCGGTGGACATCATCGCCCTCGGGGACGCGCTCACCCGCACCGTGTCGGTGGCCTCCCGCACCAACACCGCCCGTCGCGCCGCGCTGCTGCTGGTGGTCGACGCGGTCCGCACCTCGGCGACCGAGAAGGGCCTCGGCGCGGACAGCCCGGTCCCGGCACCGGCGGTCCCGGAGGACCCCACCCCGGAGGTGCCGGCGGCGCCGGGCGTGTCCTGAACGCATCGGGAAAACGCACGATCGACCTTTCCCGGATTCAGCCGAACCGTCCGCACTCCCCTTGGCGAAGATCGGGTGTGCAGATCGACGCGACACCCGCCGGGAACCGGACCCCTCCCGTTCTCGGGCGCTCCGTCGCGATCGGGGTGCAATTGCCGGCGATCGTGGCGGCGGTGGCCGCGGGCCATCTGGTCGCGGGACTGCTGACACCGGCGTCGTCACCGTTCGTCGCGGTCGGGGACACCGTGGTGCGGCTGTCGCCGCAGCCGGTGGTCGAGTTCGCGAAGGCCGCGTTCGGGACCGCCGACAAGCCCGTCCTGCTGGCCGGGATCGCGGTCCTGCTGGTGCTCGGCGGGGCGGCCGCCGGACTCGCCGCACGACGACGCCCGGGACCGGGCACCGCGGCCGTCGCCCTGCTCGGGGTGCTCGGTCTCGCCGCGGTGCTGTCGTCCCCGGCCCTGCGGCCGGTCGACCTCGCGGCTCCGCTGGCCGCACTGCTGGTGGGGCTCGCGGTCCAGCGTGGACTGCACCGGGCCGCGCGCGCGGCCGCCGCGTCACCCCCCGGAGCAGGCCGCGACGGCAACGGGGACGGCAGCGGGGTCGGCCGGGTCGGGCGCCGCTCGGTGCTCGTCGGCTCCTCGGCCGCGGTCGCCCTCGCCTCGCTGGCGGCGGGCGGCGCCGGCGTCGCCCTGGCCGCGTCCGGCCGCGGGATCGCCGACTCCCGGACGGTGCTGACCCGCCGGCTGGCCGCGGCCGCGCTCGCCGAGACCGCGCCGCCGGTGCCCGCCTCGGCGTCGTTCCCCGGCACGGTCCCGTTCGTCACCGCGAACGCCGACTTCTACCGGATCGACGTCGCGCTGCAGATCCCCGCCGTCCGCGCCGAGGACTGGACGCTGCGGGTGCACGGCCGCGTCGACCGCGAGCTCACGCTGACCATGGACGACCTGCTCGCCCGGCCGTTGGTCGAGCGGACCATCACGATGACCTGCGTCTCGAACACCGTCGGCGGCGACCTGGTGTCGACGGCGCGGTTCGTCGGCGTCGAGCTGGCCCCGCTGCTGCGGGAGGCGGGCGTCGATCCGGCGGCCGACCAGTTGCTCTCGACCAGCCGGGACGGCTGGACCGCGGGGACGCCGACCGCGACGGTGCTCGATGCCGGCCGGGGCGCCCTGCTGGCGATCGGGATGAACTCCGAGGCGCTGCCGGTCGAGCACGGTTTCCCGGTCCGGATGGTGGTCCCGGGGCTCTACGGCTACGTCTCCGCGACCAAGTGGCTGTCCGAGCTCGAGCTGACCACGTTCGCCGAGCAGAGCGTCTACTGGCGCGACCGCGGCTGGGCCGAGCGGGCCCCGATCAAGACGCAGTGCCGGATCGACGGCCCCGCCGGGTTCGCCACGCTCCCGCAGGGACGGGTGGAGGTCGTCGGCACCGCCTGGGCCCAGCCGGTCGGGATCACGGCCGTCGAGGTCCGGGCCGACGGCGGCCCGTGGGTCCGGGCCGAACTGGCGACCGAGGTCAACACGAACACCTGGCGGATGTGGCGGGCGGAGCTCGACCTCGGGCCCGGCAGCCACGTCCTCGAGGCCCGCGCGACCGACCGGCGCGGGCTCACCCAGACCGAACAGCGCGTCGACCCGATCCCGGACGGCGCGACGGGATGGCCCTCGGTGCTCGTCTCGGTCGCCTGACGCCCGCCGCGAAAACGGCGGAGAAACCGTTTCCGCGGGCCTCTGCGTGCCGTTTTTCATGCGCCCCGAATCCTCCGAAAAATCACCGGAGAATCTGCGAACCGGAACGAACCCGCCACCCGAACAACGTCATGACTGTCCACGATGGATATTCAATTTCACCGGAAGGAAAACCGTGATGCGCGCGTCCCGCACCCTCGCCACCGTCGGCCTGTTCGCCACCCTCACCCTCGGCCTCGCCGCCTGTGGTGGCGGCGCCGAGGAGCCCGCCGAGCCGGCCCCCGCCCCACCGATGTCGAGCGCCCCGGCCTCGCCGGCCGCGTCCGACGGGGTCACCACCAACGACGACGTCTTCGGTCCCGCCTGTGACCAGCTGCCGCAGGGCGACGAGCCCGGTTCGCTGAACTCGATGGGCCCGGAGCCGGTCGCCACCGCCGCGAGCACCAACCCGCTGCTGACCACTCTGGTCACCGCGGTCGGCGAGGTCCCGGGCCTGGCCGACACACTCAACCAGCAGGAGGGCATCACCGTGTTCGCCCCGGCGAACCCGGCCTTCGAGGCCGTGCAGCAGCAGCTGGGCGAGGAGCAGTTCAACGCGCTGCTGGCCGACACCGACACGCTGCAGGGCCTGCTCTCCTACCACGTGACGCCCGAGCGGCTCGACGCCGCGGGCATCGTCGAGAAGGGCACGCTGACCGAGCTCGCCGGCGGCGACATCACCATCGGCGGCACCGCGGACGCGCCCACCGTGACCGACGGCCAGGGCAACACCGCGAACGTCCTCTGCGGCAACATCCCGACCGCGAACGCGACCGTGTTCGTGATCGACAAGGTGCTCATGCCGCAGGGCTGACATCCACGCGAGTCGACGGGCCCGGGGTGCGAACCCCGGGCCCGTTCCCGTACGAACACCGGAGTGTGATGCCCGAACCGGTACCGGGCCCGGAGCCGCTGTCCCGCGGGCGGGCCGTGCTGACCGGCGTGCTGGGCGTGGGCTCGGCGCTCGCGGCCGGGGACCTCGTCGCCGGGCTGGTGTCGCCGCCGTCGTCGCCGTTCCTGGCGGTCGGCGACCAGTTCGTCCGGCTCACCCCGGAGTGGCTCAAGGACGCCGCGATCGCGGCGTTCGGTGTGTACGACAAGACCGCGCTGCTGACCGGGATGGGGGCGGTGCTCGGCGTGCTCGCGGTCCTGGCCGGGCTGGTGGCGCGACGCCGGCCCGGTCCGGGGCTGGCGGTGATCGCCGGGATGGGCCTGCTGGCGGCGGTGTGCACGCAGGCGGCGCCCACCGCCGCGCCCGCGGACCTGCTCGCCCCGGCCGTCGCGCTGGTCACCGGTGTCGCCGTGTTCGCCGGACTGCACCGGGCGCTCGGCGTCACCGATCCGGGTCGCGTGCGTCCCGGCGGCGGGACACGTGGGGCCGCCACACCCGGCGCGCCACCGGCTCGACGAGCGCCGGCGGACCGTGCCGAGCCGTCCCCGGGCCTCCGCTCCGCACTCCGCGACGCGCCGGTGCGCCGTCGCCGCGCGCTCACCCTGGCCGGCGGCGTCGCGCTCGGATCGCTGGCCGCCGGCGCCGCGGGGCGGTTGCTGGCGTCCCGGGCCGGTGCGCAGACGGTGATCGCGTTACCGGCCGTGGCGATCGACCGGGTGCCCCCGCCACCGGCCGGCGTTGACCTCCCGGGCGCGCCGTCCTGGCTGACGCCGGTCGGCGACTTCTACCGGATCGACACCGCGCTGCAGGTCCCGCGGATCGACCCGGCGTCCTGGACCCTGCGGATCCACGGGATGGTCGAACGCGAGCTCACCCTGACCTTCGCCGAGCTGGAGGCCCGGCCGCTGGTCGAGCGGCCGATCACCATGGTGTGCGTGTCCAACCCGGTGGGCGGGGACCTGATCTCGACCGCCCGCTTCCTCGGCGTCCGGCTGGCCGATCTGCTCGCCGAGGCGGGCGTCCGCACCGGCGCGGAGCAGCTGCTGTCCACCAGCGTCGACGGCTTCACCACCAGCACCCCGGTCGACGTGGCCACCGACGGGCGGGACGCGCTGCTCGCGATCGGCATGAACGGCGCCGCGCTACCGGTCGAGCACGGCTTCCCGGTGCGCATGGTGGTGCCCGGCCTGTACGGCTACGTCTCCGGCTGCAAGTGGATCACCGACATCGAGCTGACCACCTGGGACGCCGCGCCCGCGTACTGGACCGAACGCGGCTGGGCACCGCGGGGGCCGGTGAAGACCCAGTCCCGGATCGACACCCCCGCGGCCGGGGCGTCGGTGCCCGCCGGCCGGGTCGCCGTCGCCGGGACCGCCTGGGCGCTGCACGTCGGCATCACCCGGGTCGAGGTCGCCGTCGACGACGGACCCTGGCGCCCGGCCGAGCTCGGCGCCGACGGCGGGGCCGACACCTGGCGGATGTGGCGGACGACGGTCGACCTCGCGGCGGGCGCGCGCACCCTGCGCGTGCGCGCGACCGACCGGACGGGCACGGTGCAGACCGAACAGGAGCAGCCGGTCGTCCCCGACGGGGCGACCGGATGGAGCGCGGTGCCGGTGACGGTGGTCTGATCCGGTCCGCCGCTCCCCACTGCCCGGACGACGACCCGGAAGACGATGCGCACCCACACCGACATGCGCCGGCTCGCGACGGCGACCCTGGTCGCCGGCCTGCTCGCGGCCGTCCTCGCCGCGCTGGTGCCGCTCGCCCCCGTCGAGACCCGGGAGACCACCGTGGAGTGGCCGCCGGCCGGCGACCGGCCGGTGTCGACGACGGCCGCCTTCGTGCCCTACGCGCCGGAGTCGGTGCGGGTGCTCGTGCCCTGCCGGGTGCTGCGGGACGCCGAGGACCGCGCCCGTCCGACGACCGTCGTGTCCTCCGAGCGGGTGGGCGAGGGCGGGACCGGGTTCACCGTGCTCGTCGACGGCGGCGACGTCCGGGTCCGGGTCGGCGGGCGGGAGATCGACCGCACGGACGTCGGTCCCGGCACCGCCTGCGACCGGTTGCTCATCGCCGACGCCGCGGGCACCACCCTGACCGCCGGCGACGACCCGCCGCGGGTGTTCCCCGGCGACGTGGTGCGCAGCGTCGCCGCGTTCACCACCGAGCTCTCCCCCGCCGAGGCCGACGGGCTGCGGGTCACCGCGCGCACCGCGGACTGGTTCGTCGCCGAGGCGACCGGGACCAAGTGGGTGCTGCTCGGGCTGCAGTGGCTCGCCGCCGCGGTCGCGCTGGTCCTGCTGTCCCGGCTCGCCGGGGACCGTGCCGAGCGCCGGGCGGGTGCCGCGCGGCTGCGGCGGGCCCGGCTCGCGGCGCTGCGCTCGCCGTCCGGCGCCGGGCGGACCGTGGCCGACGTGCTGGTCGTCGGCACCCTCGCGGTGTGGACGGTGATCGGCCCGCTGAGCACCGACGACGGCTTCACCGAGGCCATCGCCCGCAACACCGGCGGCGACGACCTCGGCAACGTCTACCGCTGGAGCAACGCCTCCGAGGCGCCGTACACGCTGGTTATCCGGATGGTGCAGGCGATGACCGAGGCCGGCGCCGGTCCGCTGCTGCTGCGGGTGCCGTCGGTGCTGGCCGGGATCGCGGTGTGGGTGCTGGTGTCGCGGGTGGCGCTGCCCGCGGTGCTGCCGCGCCGGCACCGCGCGGCGTGGGTGCGCGGGGTGCTGGGGCTGGCGCTGCTGGCGTGGTGGCTGCCGCTGAACCTGGGGGTGCGGCCGGAGCCGTTCGCGGCCCTCGCGACGACGGCGGCGCTGTGCTGCGCGCTGCGGGCCGCCGCCCGCCCGGGACGCAGGCTCGGGTGGTGGATCGGGACGGCGGCCCTGGCGTCCGGTCTGGCGCTGGCCGTGACGCCGTCGTCGGTGACGGTGGCCGGGGCGCTGGTACTGCTGGTCCCGGCGATCTGGCGGCGGCTCACCCGGCCGGCGGGGGGCGTGCTGCCGGGGCTCGCCGGGGTGGCCGCCGCGCTGGGGATCGCCGCGGCCGGGCTGACCACGGTCTTCACCGGCCAGAGCCTCTACACCGTCGCACGGGCCACCGAGATGCACCGGTTGTACGGGCCGGTGGAGCCGTGGTTCCGGGAGTTCGTGCGCTGGGAGTACCTGCTGGGGTTCGGCACCGAGCAGGGCGGGCTGGGCCGCCGGGTGCCGGTGCTGCTGACGATCGCGCTGCTGCTCACCGCGCTCCCCCTCGTCGCCCGCGGCGCGCACCGGTGGGCGCCCGGGCTGCGGTGGGCGCCGGTGCCGCTGGTCGGCGTCGCGCTGGGGTTCGTCCTGCTCGCCCCGACGCCTTCGAAGTGGACGCACTACTTCGGCACGCTGGCCGGGACCGGCGCGCTGGCCGTCGCCACCGGGTGCGTGCTGGTGCTGACCGCCGCCCGGCTGCGCCCCCGGGACGCGACGGTGCGCGGTGCCGCCGCCGTCGGCACCCTCGCGGCGGCCGGGCTGGCCGCGCTGGCCTACACCGGGCGCAACGAGTGGTTCCTGTGGTCGTCCTGGGGCGTGCCGCGGGCGCAGGGGCCGTTCACGCCGCTGGACTCGCCCCGGAACTGGCTGCTCGGCTCCGCGCTGCTGGGCGCCGTGGCCGTCGTCGCCGTGGTCCTCGCCCGCCGCCGGGCGGGACGTGCGCCGGCGACCCGGACGGTGTCGGGACGGGTGCTCGCCGCGCTGCCCGCCGGGGTGGTGCTGACGGCCCTGCTGGCCGGGGTCTCGGTGGTGGTGGGGTCGCTGGCCGTCGCCCCGGCCCGGCAGGGCACCGGCTACTCGGTCGGCGGGCAGATGGCCGGTGAGCTGGCCGGGCGGCCCGGTTGCGGCCTCCTCGACCACGTCACCACCACCGCCGGCGAACCCGTCGTACCGCTGCTGCGCGAGGCCGACGGGCCCGTCTACGGCGACTGGTCGATCCTCTGGGCGGCACCGTGCCTGCGCGAGCTGCCCGCGGTCCGCGCAGGGCTGGCGCAGACGCCGCGGTACCTGGTGCTGGGGCCGTCGTCGCTGGGGTTCGCCCTCGACGTGTCCTTCACCGACGCCGTCGGCGGGAGCTTCGCGCCGATGCGGCGCACCACCACCGAGGCGCCGCTCGCCACCCGGATCGACTCCGCGGCCGGCCGGCCGGCCCAGGCGGACTGGGGCTCGATCGTCCGGATCGACACCGACCTCGCCCGGGACACCTACGACGTCCGGTCCGCGCCGGTCCGCCGCTGGGGCTGGGAGGGCGACCACACGCCGTTCCCGACGGGGTGAGGAGCCCGTCCGGTCGGAGGGGTCGGCCGGGCCGCGACGGCTGCTACACAAGGGGCCCGCGGGCACCGGGCCCGCCCGGAGCAAGGGAGCTTCACCGTGGCCTTCCCCGGTCTGCAGCACGTCGCGATCACCGTGTCCGATCTGGAGCGCAGCACCGCCTGGTACACGGCACTGTTCGGTGCCGGACCGGTCCTCGACGAGGACGAGGAGGGCGGCCGCTTCCACCACACCGTCTTCGCCCTCGACGGCGGGATGCTGTTCGGCCTGCACACCCACCAGGGCCGGGAGTCCGGCGAGACGTTCGACGAGCAGCGCACCGGCCTCGACCACGTCGGGTTCGCCTGCGCCTCGCACGCCGAGCTGGAGCGGTGGGCGCAGAAGCTGACCGACCTGGGCATCGCGCACGAGGGCGTGAAGAAGGCGCACTACGGCAGCGGGGTCTCCTTCCGGGACCCGGACAACATCGCGCTCGAGTTCTTCGCCGCCCCGGGCTCCTGAACGGACCTGGCTCCTGAGCTGACACGGGCTCCCGACTTTCCGAGGGCCTGTCCGGACAGGCTCCGGCCGTGTCCACCGGCCGAACGATCGGTTGCGCCCGGTCGGTGACACACGGTCGAATCATGCGGTGATGCGCACCTTGCTCGAGCCGTTCTGGCCCAGCCGGCGCAGCACGCAGTTCGACCAGTGGTGTCGGTGGGCCGCGTAGCGACCCGCGCCCGGGTCGCGGCGCGGCCGCACCCGTGCCCCCACCTGCCCACCGACTCCGGGAGGATCCCGTGTCCGTCACCGACGAACTGCTCGAGAACAACGCCCGCTACGCCGAGAGCTTCTCCGGCCCGCTCCCGCTGCCGCCGGCCCGCAAGGTCGCGGTCGTGGCCTGCATGGACGCCCGCCTGGACGTCTACCGCATCCTCGGCCTGGCCGAGGGCGAGGCGCACGTCATCCGCAACGCGGGCGGTGTCGTCACCGACGACGAGATCCGGTCGCTGGCCATCAGCCAGCGGCTGCTCGGCACCGAGGAGATCATCCTCATCCACCACACCGACTGCGGGATGCTAACCTTCACCGACGACGGCTTCACGCAGTCGATCCAGGACGAGACCGGGCTCACGCCGCAGTGGTCGGCCGAGGCGTTCGCCGACCTGGACACCGACGTCCGCCAGTCGATCGCGCGGATCCGGGCGAACCCGTTCGTGCCGAAGAAGGACTCGGTCCGCGGGTTCGTGTTCGACGTCGCGACCGGGAAGCTGAACGAGGTCGTCTGACCTCTGGGCCCCTCCGCGGGCCCGGACCGGCGTACCGGTCCGGGCCCGCGGCGTGTGTCAGACCGCCCGCGGACGGCGGCGCAGCGCGTTGCGTGCCACCGCGAGGTGCTGCGCGACCTCCGCGGTGATCAGCTCGGCGTGCAGCCCGTCCGCGTACTCCGTGCGGAGCGCGCGGTGCCGTCGCACGAGGGCCTCGAGGCCGTCGAGCAGCTGGGCGCCGGGGTCGGTCGGACGGTCGGTGGCCGGAGCGGGTGCGCTCATCGTGGGTCTCCTGTGGAGGGTGTGCCGGTAGGGGTGGGCGCGGCGCCGTCGACCCGGCACGCGCCGCCCGCCACGCTCGCGCCACCCGGCGCCGCCGAGGGCGACGGCGAGGTGCAGCCCGGAGGAGTCCGATGTGGACATGTGGGACCGCTTCCTGCCACGCGGGGAGGCACGCGGCGGTGGTGAGGAGTGCGGGACCTGGTCGGGCGTCAGGCGCGACAGGCCGCGCTGCACACGCGGAGCAGGTCGACGTGCCGCCGGTAGCGGGAGTGGTGCGCACCGCGCCGCTCGGTCGACCGCATGGTTCCTCCATCGTTCCCGGCGGGAGCACCCACACCCGCGTACTGCGGGGGGTTGCTGCGGCGTCGTGGAGCCGGGTCTCTCGGCCGCTCGGTGATGGGACTGCAGCCGAGAGTACGGAGACCGGGCACGGGCGTGTCAACCGACACGGTCCGAACCACGCGTTCCGTCCCGCGGAGCCGGACGGGCCCCGTTCCGGGGCCGATGTTGTCCGGACAACTCGTCCGGATTCCTGGCCGCTGGACACCGGGTTGTCCGGAGAGGTGCCCGGCCCGCACGCTGTCCGGGTGACGACGCGCCAGGGCCGGCCTTCGCGCCCCGGTCCGCGTCCCCGGGGTGCGCACAGCGCCGCGACCGACACCTCCAGCCGCACCGACGACGTCCGTGCCGTTCGCCGGTCCGTCCCGGTGCTCGCGACGGGCCTCGAGCCGTTCTGGCCGAGCCGCCGCGCGCCGCTGTTCAACGAGCTCTGTCGCTGACCCGTGCGAAACCGGGGCGTCGCGCCCCGGTGCCCCGGTCTGTCCGCGCTCGCCCGGGCGAGCCCTCGACAGCCGACCGTGCCCGGCGACGGGCACCCCCTGATGCACCGCGCCCGCCTTCCGGGCGCGGCCCACCACGGAAGGACCCCTGTCCCCGATGTCCCCGCACGTCCTGCGCCCTGATTCCGGGCGTCGCAGCTCCCGGCGGCGTACCGCCGCCGTCCTGCTCGCACTGCTCGCCACGGTCGGTGTGCTGGCCGGCTGCACCCGCGCCGACGAGAGCGGCACCGCGGCCGGCGAGACCTCCCCCGCCGCCGAGGTCCGGCTCGGCTACTTCCCCAACATCACCCACGCCCCCGCGCTGATCGGGGTGGAGCAGGGCCTGTTCGCCGAGGAGCTGGGCGACACCACGCTCACCCCGCAGACCTTCAACGCCGGCCCGGACCAGGTCAACGCGCTCCTCGGCGGGTCGATCGACGTGTCCTTCATCGGCTCCGGCCCGACGATCAACGCGTTCGCGCAGTCGAACGGCGAGGCGGTCCGGCTGGTGGCCGGGTCCACCTCGGCCGGCGCCCAGCTCGTCGTCTCCCCCGACATCACCTCGCCCGAGCAGCTGCGCGGCAAGACCATCGCCACCCCGCAGCTGGGCAACACCCAGGACGTCGCGCTCAAGACCTGGCTGAGTGAGCAGGACATCCCGATCGGCGACGGGCCGGACGCGGTGACCGTGCAGAACATCGAGAACCCGCAGACCCTGGACCTGTTCCGCAGCGGTCAGGTCGCGGGCGGCTGGCTCCCGGAGCCGTGGAGCTCGCGACTGGTCGACGCCGGGGCGTCGGTCCTGCTCGACGAGCGCGAGCTCTGGGAGAACGGCGAGTTCCCGACGACGGTGATCATCGTCCGGACCGAGTTCCTGCGCGACCACCCGGAGACCGTCGAGGCGATCCTGCGCGGCGAGCAGCGGGCGATCGAGCTCATCCGCGACCAGCCCGACGAGGCCAAGACGGTCACCAACGCGGCGATCGAGGAGATCACCGGCAACGCGCTGGCCCAGCCGATCCTCGACCGCGCGTTCACCGAGCTGACCTTCGACTCCGACCCGTTGGCCGGCACCTTCCCGCAGCTTGCGCAGGACGCGGTGACCGCCGGGGTCGCGGACAGCGCCGCCGACCTGAACGGGCTGGTGGACCTGACCGCGCTGAACACGGTGCGCGAGAGTGCCGGCGAGCCCGCCGCTGACCCGGCCGGGCTGGCCGCGGCGAACTGACACCGACCACGGAGAAGGGGACCCTCATGACGGTCGACATCACGACCCGGCGCGCGGCGGCGCGGACCTCCGCCGTCGAGCTGCGCGGCGTCGGCAAGACCTTCGGCACCGGCGCCGGGGCCGTCACCGCGCTCGACGGCATCGACCTGCAGGTCGCCGACGGTGAGTTCGTCTGCGTGCTGGGCGCGTCCGGCTGCGGCAAGTCGACGCTGCTGAACCTGCTCGCCGGACTCGACGGGCAGACCTCGGGCTCGGTCCGGGTGAGCGCCGGCCGGCCGTCGTTCATGTTCCAGGAGGCCGCGCTGATGCCGTGGCTGACGGCGCAGCGCAACGTGGAGCTCCCGCTGAAGCTGGCCGGGCACGGCCGTGCCGCCCGGCAGCAGCGGGCCCGGGAGCTGCTCGCCCTGGTGCGGCTCGACGACGTGGGGGGCAAGCGCCCGCACGAGCTCTCCGGCGGCATGCGGCAGCGGGTCTCGCTGGCCCGGGCGCTGGCGGCGGCCACCGGGCTGGGCACCGAGTCCTCCGAGGGACCCGGCCTGCTGCTGATGGACGAGCCGTTCGCCGCGCTCGACGCGATCACCCGCGACGTCCTGCAGGGCGAGCTGCTGCGGGTGTGGCGGGCCACCGGGACGACGATCGTGTTCGTCACGCACGACGTGCGGGAGGCCGTCCGGCTCGCCGAGCGGGTGGTCCTGCTGTCGTCGCGGCCGGGCACCGTCGTCCGTGAGTGGACGGTGCCCGCCGACGGCCACGACGCCGAGCGGCAGGCGCAGCTGCACGACGACATCACCGGACGGCTGCGGCAGGTGATCACCAGTCATGCCGCGTGAGGAGGAGGGGCGGCAGGTCGGCGTGGTCGAGTCCGACCGGGACTCCGCGGCGGCCGTCGCGGGGCTGGACGCGCTGGACACCCCGGTCGTGCGGACCACGCCGGCCTGGCAACGGTTCCTGCGGACCTGGCTGCCGCCGCTGGTCGCCCTGGCGATCGTCGTCGTGGTCTGGCAGCTGGTCTGGGCGTCGGCGATCGTGGCGGAGTACCGGTTGCCCGCACCGGGTGTGGTCGGCGCCGAGTTCGCCGAGGTCGTCGCGAGCGGGCAGATCTGGTCGATCCTCTGGACGTCGCTGAGCCGGGCCGCGCTCGGCTTCCTGCTCGCGCTGGCCATCGCCACCCCGCTCGGCCTGGTGGTCGCCAAGGTGCCGGTCGTGCGGGCCGCGATCGGCCCGCTGCTGACCGGCCTGCAGTCGCTGCCGTCGGTGGCCTGGGTACCGGCCGCCGTGCTCTGGTTCGGGCTGACCAACACCACGATCTTCTTCGTGGTGCTGCTCGGGTCGGTGCCGTCGATCGCGAACGGGCTGGTGGCGGGCATCGACCAGGTGCCGCCGATCCTGCCGCGGGCCGGTCAGGTACTCGGTGCGACCGGGTACGCGATGGCCCGGCACATCCTGCTGCCCGCCGCGCTGCCCGGCTACCTGGCCGGGTGCAAGCAGGGCTGGGCGTTCGCCTGGCGGTCCCTGATGGCCGCGGAGATCATCGCCGCCGGACCGGCGCTGGGCCTCGGGCTCGGTGCGTACCTGAAGTACGGCGCGGACCTCAACAACATCGTCCAGGTGTTCACCGCGATCCTGCTCATCCTGATCGTCGGGATCGGCATCGAGCTGCTGGTGTTCCGGCCGCTCGAACGACGGGTGCTGCGGGCCCGCGGGCTCGCGCTGACCGTGTAGCCCGCCACATCCGACCCCTCCGCATCCGGCCCCTCCGCATCCGAACGAGGAAGTTCCATGCAGACCGTCTCCACCTGGGCTCCACCCGCCTCGGTGCGGCTCCACTCGGCGGACCGTGCCTTCGGTAGCGGGCCCGGCACCCGCCTCGTCCTCGACGGCGTCGACCTCGACGTCGCCGCCGGGGAGGTCGTCGCGCTGCTCGGCGCGTCGGGCTGCGGGAAGTCCACCCTGCTGCGGCTGGTGTCCGGGCTGGACCGGCCGACCGGCGGTGCGGTCCTGATCGACGGCGAGCCGGTCACCGGTGTCGAGCGCCGGGCCGCCGTCGTCTTCCAGGAACCCCGGCTGCTGCCGTGGCGCAGCCTCGCCGACAACGTCGCGTTCGGCGTCCCGGACGGGACGTCGCGCGCCGACCGGGACACCGCCGTCGCCCACGCGCTGGACGCGGTCGGGCTGAGCGAGTTCGCGGGGTACCGGCCGCGGGCGGTGTCCGGCGGGATGGCCCAGCGCACCGCGCTGGCCAGAGCCCTCGTGCGGGCGCCGGGCGTGCTGCTGCTCGACGAGCCGTTCGCCGCGCTCGACGCCCTGACCCGGCTGAAGATGCAGGATCTGGTCGACGACCTGCAGCGCACCTCGGGCGCGACGATCCTGCTGGTCACCCACGACGTCGACGAGGCACTCCACCTCGCCGACCGAGTCGTCGTCCTCGGCCGGCCGGAGCCGGACCGGGGCGCCTCGGTCGTGCACGACCTCACCCCGCCGGCGGCCCGTCCGCGCGACCGCAGCGACCCCGAGCTCGTCGCGCTGCGCGCGGACCTGCTCGAGCGCCTCGGCGTCCCCACCCACCACTCCCGCTGAACCGGAGAGCTTCCTGTGCGCTTGTCCCGCTCCCTGCTCGTACTCACAGCCGGCCTGCTCGTGCTCTCCGGCTGCGCCGCCGGCGAGAACGCCGACGGCTCCGTCGACTCCGGATCCGGCGGGTCCTCCGGGGCCTCCGTCCGGCTCGACTACGCCTACTACAACCCCGAGAGTCTGGTGATCAAGGAGCAGGGCTGGCTGGAGGAGGAGCTCGGCGCCGACTCCGTCGAGTGGGTCCTGTCCCAGGGCAGCAACAAGGCCAACGAGAACCTGCGCGCCGGCGTCGTCGACATCGGTTCGACCGCCGGGACACCGGCGCTGCTCGCCCGCGCGAACGGCTCCCCGATCAAGTCGATCGACGTCTACAGCCGCCCCGAGTGGTCCGCGATCGTCGTCCCGGCCGGGTCGGACATCACCGGCCCGGAGCAGCTGGCGGGCACCCGGGTCGCGGTCACCCAGGGCACCGACCCGTACTTCTTCCTGGTCCAGACCCTGGCCGGGGCGGGCCTGAGCCCGTCCGACGTCGAGATCGTCAACCTGCAGCACTCCGACGGGCGGACCGCGCTGGAACGCGGTGACGTCGACGCCTGGGCCGGTCTCGACCCGTTCATGGCCCAGAGCGAGCTCGACGCCGGGTCGCAGCTGATCTACCGGAACCTCGACTTCAACTCCTACGGGCTGCTCAACGCGAACGAGTCGTTCCTGGAGCGCGACCCGGAGACCGCCGCGACCGTGGTCCGCGCCTACGAGCGGGCCCGGGCCTGGATCGTCGAGAACCCCGACGCGGCCGTCGAGACCCTCGCCGAGGCCGCGAGCATCACCCCGGAGGTCGCGCGGCTGCAGCTTCTCGAGCGGACCCAGGTCGACATCGATCCGGTGCCCGGACCGGCCCAGCGGGAGGTGCTGGAGCGGCTCGTCCCGACCCTGGTCTCCGAGGGGCTCGTCCGCTCCGAGGACGACACCCGCACCGCGCTGGACACCCTGTTCGAGCCGCGGTTCGCCCGGGACGCCGCCGGGACCCGATCGGACGGGACGGCCGGGGAGTGACCGTCACCGAACCGCCGCTCACCCGGCCCGACGCCCCGCCGAGCACCCCGGCCGGGCGCTCCTCGCGACGGCTCCGGAGCGTGCTCGCCGCGGCCGGGGCGGGCCTGGTGCTGCCGGTGCTGCTCGTCGTCGGCTGGCACCTGCTGGCCGCGTCCGGCCGGTTCTCCCCCGCCCAGCTGCCTGCCCCGCTCGACGTAGCCGCCGCGCTCGGCGAGCTCGCAGGCCGCGGCGAGCTGTGGCAGCACATCGCGATCAGCATGCAGCGGGTGCTGCTCGGGTTCGCCGCGGGCGCCGGTGCCGGCCTCGTCCTCGGCGGGCTCGTGGGCCTGTCCGTGCAGGTGCGGGCCTTCCTGGCACCGACGGTGCAGGCGATCCGCGCCGTGCCGTCGCTGGCCTGGGTCCCGCTGCTGCTGCTCTGGCTCGGGATCGGCGAGACGCCGAAGATCACCCTGGTCGCGATCGGCGTGTTCTTCCCCGTCTACACGACGATCGCCGCGGCGCTGGAGCACGTCGATCCGAAGCTCGTCGAGGTGGGCCGCGCCTACGGGCGCTCCGGGCTCCGGTTGTTCCTGCAGGTCCAGCTGCCGGCGATCGCGCCGCCCGCGCTGTCCGGGCTGCGGCTCGGGCTGGCCCAGGGCTGGCTGTTCCTGGTGGCGGCCGAGCTCATCGCGTCGTCGATCGGACTGGGGTTCCTGCTCATCGACAGCCAGAACACCGGCCGGACCGACATCCTGCTGCTGGCGATCGTGCTGCTGGCGCTGCTCGGGAAGCTCACCGACGCCGTCCTGGGGGTCGGCGAGCGGGCGCTGCTGCGCCGCTGGACCTGAGGCTCGCGGGCGGTGATCCGACCGGTTCGCGACGATGACCTGTCCGGACCGGTCGGCACCCTGTCCCACCAGGCGAAACACAGTGACGGCAATCCCAACTCCCAGGGTTGGGTTTCCGGGCGCCCCGGGCTACGGTCGTCCCATGACGGGTTCGGCGCTGCTCACCACGCGGGAGCACATCGACCTCGCACGCGTCGCCTCGGCGCTCTGTCGACCCTGACGAGCATTCCAGCCTGACGAGCCTCAGCGCCCGGGGCGGCCGGCCTGCCGGGGCGCCCCCGGCCCCGGCGCGACCGCCGAGCCGGGCCGTGCACATCCGGTGATCATCGGATCGGTTCCGGTCGGTGCCGTCGACGGCACCGAGCGGAGCCGGGACGGCGATCACCGGCCCGATCCGGGGTCCTGACCGAGGCGCCCCGGCACTCCGGAAAGGTTACCGACGGTCCGGTTCGGGCCGCCCGGTCCCGGACGCTCAGCACCGGCCCGGGCTCACGCCTGGCCGCGGTGATCACCGAACGGGTTCCGGTCGATGCCACGAACGGCACCTGCCGGAACCCGGACAGCGATCACCACGGCGGATCCCGTCGGGCACGCCCCGCGGCCGGACCCACCGCGGCGCCCGGCCACCCCGTCGCGGCCCACCGGCACCCCCTTCCACCCGGAGCCCGCCGACCACTCCCAGGGAGCCCCATGACCACGACCACCGAACGGACGGCGCGCGCCAAGGCGCCGCCCGACGTCGAGACCCTCCGCACCCGGCAGGGACGCGGGTCCGCACAGGTACCCCGCTGGCTGGTCAAGACCATCTCGCCGGTCGCGCTGATCGCGCTCTGGGAGGTCCTGGCCGAGACCGGCGTCCTCCCCCGCGACGTGCTGGCCGCACCGTCGACGGTCGCCGTCACCGCGGCCGGCATGTGGGCCGACGGCACCGTGCAGAGCGCGGTGGCCGCCTCCGGCCTGCGGGTGATCGTGGGCATCGCGATCGGCCTGGTCGTCGCCGTGGTGCTCGCCGTCCTGTCCGGCCTGTTCCGGCGCGGCGAGGACATCATCGACGCCCCGGTGCAGATGATGCGGACGGTCCCGGTCATCGGCCTCATCCCGCTGCTGATCATCTGGTTCGGCATCGGCGAGGAGCCGAAGATCGCGCTGATCGCGCTGGCGGTGACCTTCCCGCTCTACATGAACCTGTTCGGCGGGATCCGCAACGTCGACGCCGGGCTCGTCGAGGCCGCCCGCACCCTCGGGCTCGGCTGGTTCGGCCAGGTGTGGCACGTGATCCTGCCGTCGGCGATGCCGCAGTTCCTGGTCGGGCTGCGCTACTCGCTCGGCACCGCCTGGCTGGCCCTGGTGTTCGGCGAGACGATCAATGCCACCTCCGGGATCGGCTACGAGATGAACACCGCGCGCGAGTTCTTCCAGACCGACGTGATCGTCGTCTGCCTCGCGCTCTACGCACTGCTCGGCCTGCTCGGCGACGCCGTCGTGCGGCTCCTGGAAAGGGGGCTCCTGTCATGGCGACCGGCGTTCAGCGGACGGTGAACCCCGTCTCGGTCCGTGGCCTGAGCAGGCGCTTCGGCGACCGGGCGGTGATCGACGGGCTCGACCTCGACATCGAACCGGGCCAGTTCGTGGCGCTGCTCGGCGCCTCGGGATGCGGCAAGTCGACCCTGCTGCGGGTGCTGGCCGACCTCGACCACGACGTCACCGGGGAGGTCACGGTCGCCCGCAGACGGGCCGTCGGGTTCCAGGCACCGCGGCTGCTGCCGTGGCGGAAGGTGTGGCGCAACGTCATCATGGGGCTCCCCGGACGGCCGGACCGGGCCCGGGCCGAGGCCGCGCTGGCCGAGGTCGGGCTCTCGCACCGCACCGACGTGTGGCCGAAGGTCCTCTCCGGCGGCGAGGCGCAGCGCGCCGCGCTGGCCCGGGCCCTGGTCCGCGAGCCGGATCTGCTGCTGCTCGACGAGCCGTTCTCCGCGCTCGACGCGCTCACCCGGATCACCGCCCGCGGGCTGGTCGACGAGCTGTGGCAGCGGCACCGCTGCGCCGTGCTGCTCGTGACGCACGACGTCGAGGAGGCGCTCGTGCTCGCCGACCGGGTGCTGGTCATGGAGAACGGCCGGATCGGCTACGACGCCCCGGTCCCGCTCGACCGGCCGCGCGACCTCACCCACCCCGACTTCCAGTCCCTGCGCGCCGAGCTCCTCGGGCGCCTGGGCGTTCACTGAGAGGGCACGTCATGTCCGTCGAGTTCATCGGCATGATCGGGACCCAGGAGGTCTCCGAGATCCACCCGGCGACCGGTCCGGTCGTCGACCGCGACACGGTGCGCCGGTTCGCCGCCGCGCACGAGGACGCCGGGTTCGACAAGGTCCTGATCGGACACTCGTCGTCCACCCCGGACGGCCTGCAGGTCGCCGCCTACGCCGCCGCGCACACCGAGCGGCTGGGCTTCCTGGTCGCGCACCGGCCGGGCTTCACCGCGCCCACGCTGGCCGCCCGCCAGTACGCCACCCTGGACCACTTCTCCGGTGGCGGGCGGGTCGCGATGCACGTCATCTCCGGCGGCAGCGACACCGACCAGCGCCGCGACGGCGACCGGCTGGCCAAGGACGAGCGCTACGCCCGCACCGACGAGTACCTGTCGGTGGTGCGCCGCGCCTGGTCCTCCCCCGGCGCGTTCGACCACCACGGCGAGTACTACCAGGTCGACGGCGTGCAGCAGGAGATCCGCCCGCTCGCCCCGATCCCGGTCTACTTCGGAGGGTCGTCGGAGGCGGCCTACCGGGTCGGCGGCCGGCACGCCGACGTGTTCGCGCTGTGGGGCGAGCCGCTGGCCGGCACCGCGGAGCAGATCGGCCGGGTGCACGACGCCGCCCGCGCCGAGGGCCGCACCGTGCTGCCCCGGATCAGCGTGTCGTTCCGGCCGATCCTCGGCGACACCGAGGAGCAGGCCTGGGCCCGCGCGCACGAGGTCCGGGACCGGATCGTCGCCGCGAAGGGCGGCGCCGGGTCCTTCACCGGCACCCGGATGCGCGAGGCCGGGGCGCCCGCGAACGTCGGGTCGCAGCGGCTGCTCGCCGCCGCCGAGGCCGGCGAGGTGCACGACCGCTGCCTGTGGACCGCGACCGCGGCGGCCTCCGGCGCGGCCGGCAACTCGACCGCGCTGGTCGGTACCCCGGAGACGGTGGCCGCGGCACTCGCCGACTACGTCGACATCGGCGTCACGACGCTGCTGATCCGCGGCTACGACCCGATCGCCGACGCCGCACGCTACGGCCGCGAGCTGCTGCCCGCGGTGCACGCGGAGCTGGCCCGGCGCGGGACCGCGGACCGCGCCGGTCGCGGGGCCCGTGCGGAGGTGGGGGTGTGAGCGCGCCCGCGTCCGCCGCGGCGGTCTGGAGCCCGGAGGGCACCTCGCGCGGGACCGTCGCCGTCCTCGCCGGGCGCGGCGAGCACGGCGCCGTCTACGCCCGGTTCGGCCGCCGGCTGGCCGCCGACGGCTGGACCGTCGCCGTGCACGACCCCGGAGCCGGCGACACCGAGGTGCTCGCCGCGCTCGCCGACGCCGACGGCGCGCGGGTGCTGCTCGGCTCGGACGTCGGGGCGCTGCGCGCCTGGGAGCTGGCGGCGTCCGGCACGACCAGGGTGGACGGCCTGGTCCTGGCCGGCCTCCCGGCCGGTCCGGCGGCCGTCGCGCCCGACGGTCACGAGGGCGAGCTCGACGCCCGCACCGCGTGCCCGGTGCACCGCGGCGTGCTGGAAGCCGATCCGGACTTCGGCTGGGGGGCGCTCACCGCACCCCCGCCCCCGGTACCGGACGTGCCGCTCCCCGACGTGCCGGTGCTCTGGCTGCACGGCGACGCCGACCCGGTGGCGCCGGTCGACGCCGTGCGGTCGCTGGGCCGCGCGAGCGACGAGCTGGCCGTGGTCGCCGACGGCGTGCACGACGTGCTGAACGACCAGTTCCACCGGATCGTCGCGGCCCGGCTCGTGCTGTTCCTGGAGCGGCTGGCGAAGGGGGCGCGGTTCGTCGCGCCCGACGCCCCGGCCGCGTCGGGCGCACGCCGCGCCGCACCGTTGCACGTGTCGGCCCGGCTCGACCACGCGCTGCGCGCCCTGGCCGAGCTGGCCACGGCCGGCGACGACGGCCGGCTCACCTGCGAGGCCATCTCCCGCTCCTGTGGCATCCCGCTCAACTCGCTGGTCAACGTGATGCTCCAGCTCCGCCGCGGCGGACTGGTCAGCAGCCGCCGCGGCTGCGAGGGCGGCTACCGGCTCGCCCGCCCGGCCGCGGAGATCACCGTCCTCGACGTCGTCCTGGCGACCGAGGGATCGCTGGCGAGCGTGCGCGCCACCGGTGGGGCCGCCCCGCTCTGGGCCGACCTGGAACGCACCGTCGCCGAGTTCCTCACCACCCGCTCCCTCACCCTTCTCACCCCGGAGCCGTGATGCCCGACGCCTTCCACCCCGACCTCGCCCCCGCGCTCCCCGCGCACGCGCGCGTCCACCTGGTCCGCGGCGCCGACCTGTCCGGTGACACCGCCCAGACCAGCGGCATGAGCCGTCGCGAGGCGGTCAGCGGCCGGACCGTCGGTTCCTCGAAGCTGTGGACCGGCGAGACGCACGTCGCCCCGGCCACGAACTCCGGCGACCACCACCACGGCGAGGCCGAGACCTCGATCTACGTGGTGAGCGGCCGCCCGCGGTTCGTCTTCCACGACGGCACCGGCGAGGTCGTCCTGCAGACCGAGCCGGGCGACTACGTGTTCGTCCCGCCCTACGTCCCGCACCGCGAGGAGAACCCCGACCCGGACAACCCGGCCGTCGTCGTGATCTCGCGCAGCACCCAGGAGGGGATCGTCGTGAACCTCCCCGCCCTCACCCCGCTCACCGATCCGGAGACCCACTCGTGAAGCGCCTGCTCGTCGCCCTGACCGCCGTCGCGGCGCTCGGCCTGACCGCCTGCTCGTCGGGCGGCCAGGACGCCGCCGCCGACGGCCCGGTCGACCTGTCCACCGTCACCCTGAACGTCGGCGACCAGGCCGGGATCCAGCAGGCGCTGCTCGAGGCCTCCGGGGCGCTCGAGGGTGCGCCCTACCAGGTCGAGTGGGCCCAGTTCCCGGCCGCCGCACCGCTGCTGGAGGCGCTGCGCAGCCAGGCGATCGACATCGGCGTGGCCGGCGACGCGCCGACCCTGACCGCGCTGTCGTCCACCGACGACATCTCGATCGTCGCGGCGACGCGGGTCCCGCAGCAGTACGGCCTGTCGCTGCTGGTGCCGGCGGACTCGCCGATCCAGTCGGTGGCCGACCTGCGGGGCAAGAAGGTCTCCCCCACCACCCAGGGCTCGGTGGGCCACTACCTGCTGCTGCAGGCGCTGAACGAGGCCGGGCTGACCGCCGCCGACGTCGAGGTCTCCTTCCTGCAGCCGGTCGACGCCGCCGCGGCGATGTCGTCCGGCGCCATCGACGCCTGGTCCACCTGGGACCCCTACACCGCGGTCGCCCAGGAGGAGCAGGGTGCGCGCGTGCTGCGCGACGCCGAGGCGCTCGCCGCCGGCCTGACCTTCCTCGACGCGAACACCGACTCGCTGGAGGACCCGGGCATCCGCGAGGCCATGCAGGACTTCGTCGCCCGCTACGGCCAGGCCGTGCAGTGGGCGCAGGAGAACCCGGCCGAGAGCGCCGCGATCTACACCCAGCTCACCGACCGGCCCGCCGCCGTCGCGAACCTGATGGCCGAGCGCGCCGAGCGTGACCTGATCCCGCTCGACCCGGCGGTGATCGACGAGATCCAGGAGGTCGCGGACAACTACCGGGAGTACGGCGTGCTGCGCAACGAGGTCGATGTCGCCGGCGCGGTGCAGGACCTGTCCCTGGCCCCGGCGTCCTAGGGGTGGCGCGCAGATGCATCTCGGCCTGTACCTGAGCGAGGCCGGTCTGCACGCCGGTGGCTGGCGGCACCCCCGCTCCGGGATGGACGCCGGGGCGAACATCGAGCTGTTCCGGCAGCAGAGCCGCACGGCCGAGGACGCCCGGTTCGACTTCGTGTTCGTCGCCGACAAGCTCGCCGTCGACGACATCTACGGCGGCAGTCCGGACGAGGTGCTGCGCGGCCGGGTCAACGTGCACCGCGACCCGATCGTGCTGCTCACCGCGCTGGCCGGCGCGACCTCGCGGATCGGGCTCGCCGCGACCGCGTCGACCACCTACTCCGAGCCCTTCCACGTGGCCCGGACGTTCTCCACGATCGATCACGTCAGCGGCGGGCGGGCGGCCTGGAACGCGGTGACCTCGGTGAGCGACGGCGAGGCCCGCAACTTCAGCCGCGACGCCCACCTCGACCACACCACCCGCTACGACCGGGCGGCGGAGTTCATCGACACCGTGCTGGAGCTGTGGGACACCTGGGACGACGACGCCGTCGTCCTCGACCGGGCCGGGTCGGTCTACGCCGACCCCGCCCGGGTCCGCCGCGCCGACCACGCCGGGGACTGGTTCCGGGTGGCCGGGCCGCTGACCCTGCCGCGCTCGCCGCAGGGTCGGCCGGTGATCGTGCAGGCCGGGGCGTCCGGCACGTTCCTGGAGGTCGCGGCGCGCACCGCCGAGGTGGTGTTCGCGGTGGCCCCCACCCTCGAGCGGGCCCAGGACTTCCGTGCCGGATTCCGCGCGGCCGTCGAGGCGGCCGGCCGGCCCGCGGACACGGTGAAGGTGCTGCCGGGGATCATGCCGATCGTCGCCGACACCGACGCCGAGGCCCGCACGATGGAGCGGGAGCTGACGGCGCTGGTGCACCCGGTGGCGGGGCTGACCTTCATGTCGGCGTCGATGAACTACGACCTGTCCCGGCACCGGGTGGACGCGCCGGTACCGGACGTCCGGGACGAGCTGCGCGGGTCCAAGGGCCGCTTCGAGCACGTCATCGGCGACGCGATCGAGCGCGGGATCACCCTGGGCGAGCTGGCCGTGGAGTACGCGGCGAGCCTGTCGTTCCCCACCCTGGTCGGCTCGGCGCGGACCGTGGCCGACGAGATGGAGCGCTGGTACGCCGAGGGCGGTGCCGACGGGTTCATCGTGCTGCCCGCCGTCGCGCCCGCGTCGCTCGACGACGTCGCCCGGCTCGTCGTCCCGGAGCTGCAGGCCCGCGGCCTGGTCCGGCGGGAGTACCCGGGCACGACGCTGCGCGACCACCTCGGCCTCGCCCGCCCGGCGCCGGTGCGCTGAGCACGCCCGCGCCGCACGGGTTCCGGCTCCGCCGCACAGATCGTGGCTCGTGCTGCGCGACCGAAACCCGTGCGGCGCCGTCAGCGCCGTCGCCAGGTGGCGAGCAGGAGTAGCGCGAGCACCGGTGCGAGCGCTGTCGCCGCGAAGCCGAGCGCTCCGGCGGAGGTGTAGAGCGGCACCCAGATCAGCGGTGCCAGCGCCCCGCCGAAGAACTGGAACGACAGCGCCAGCGACGCCGCCCCGGCCCGGTTGCCCTCGGTACTGGTGGCGGCGATCGCGTTGACCGTGGTGCGCAGCCCGGTCACCGCGACCCCGACCGCGGCGATGCCGAGCCCGAGCAGCAGCACCGTCGGCCCGGTCGCGGCGAGCACCAGCCCGCCGGCGAGCAGCACGTTCATCAGCACGCCGGTGCGGCGTGGGCCGAGCGCGTCGAGCCGCCGCCCGAGCAGCGGCGCGGTGAGCAGCCCGGCCACGCCGAACGACGCGGCCAGCAGCCCGCGCTCCCACGGCCCGAGGCCGAAGTCGTCGGCGGCACGCAGGATCGCCAGCACGGTGAGCCCGACGGCGGCCAGGTAGCACAGGAACGACAGCCCGCAGGCCAGCGCGAGGTTCCGGTTGAGCAGCGCCCGCACCGGCGGCGGCCCGGCCGGTCGCGGGCCCGCCGCGTTCATGGTCGGGGGCAGCGCCGCGAGCACCACGGCCACCAGCGCCGGGAACGCGAACGCCAGCCGCCAGTCCATCGCAGCGGACGGCCCCGACACCAGCGGGCTGGCCGCCTGCCCGGCCGCCTGCATGCCGGCGAACCACCCGAGCGCCCGCCCGAGCCCGGCCCGCGGGACGAGGTCGGTGATCGCGGCGACCAGCAGCGGGGTGGTGAACGCGTTCGTGACGCCCTGCAGGGCCCGCGCGGCGAGGAACCACTCGATCGTCGGGGCGAGCACGCACAGCCCGCACGCCACCACGAACGCCATCAGCGACAGCTGCATGGTGCGGGCCCGGCCCCAGCGCTCAGCGAGCGTCCCGGACACCAGCATCACCGCGGCGAACGGCAGCATGTACGTCGTCACGGCCGCCGTGGCGAGCTCCGGTGTGGTCGACAGCCCGGCGGCCACCTCCGGCACCATCGGCGTGACCATGGTGCTGGCATACGGCCCGAGGAAGCCACCGACGTAGAGCGGCCACGCCCGGACACCCGGGCGTGGCCGCGTACCGGTGGTCGCCGGCTCAGACATCCACCAGGTTCTTCACCAGCGAGTCGAAGGTCCGGTCGTCGTCGATCAGGCCCCAGGACACCATCCAGTCGTAGGTGCGCTGGAACTGCGCCTCGGGGTACGGCGCCGGGTCGACGTAGCGCAGCCGGCCCAGCGGGATCTCGTCCGGCGACACCGAGCCGAGCTCGGCCGGGATCTCCGCGGTCAGGTGGTGCAGGTACGGGCGCGGGTCCTCGTTGAGCTTGCGGACCGCCTTCACCACCGCACGGTTGATCCGGGCGTAGGTGTCCTCGTCGATCTGCGGGCCGGCGATCTCGGCGCCGACGTAGAACGCCTCGGCGAGGATCTTGTAGCCCTGCTTCTCGGCGAGGGTGATCCACGGCTCCATCAGCGCCGCGGCCCCGACGGTGCCGTCGCGCAGCGCCTCGAACCGGACCTGCGGGCCGCCGTAGTGCGCGACCGAGATCTCCTCCCGGGGCAGGAAGCCCTCGAGGGTCTGCAGCGCGACGTAGTGCGAGCCGTGGTGGAAGTTCACCGCCACGGTGACCCCGGCCAGGTCCTGCGGGTGGGTCGCGGGGTGGTCACCGCGGACAATGATCGCCTGGCCGTTGACGGCGGCCCGCTTGGACACCACCCGTCCGCCGACGGTGGTGTCCCCGGCGCGGCGGACCTGCCCCCACTCGCAGGCCCGGTACAGCGACGCCTCGCCGCTCTCGAAGTGCGACTTGGTCGCGCCGAACGAGCTGAGCAGCTGGTGGTCCTCCAGCGGGGAGATCCCGGCGTCGGCGTAGGCCTTGGTGACGAACTGGACGTCGACACCCTCCTCGGCGAAGTAGCCCTCGTCCTGGGCGACGAGCTGGGGCAACGAGAACACCAGGGACAGCAGCTCCATGGTGACCTGGGGACGATCGGTCATGTCCGGTTCCTTCCGGTGGGGGCCACGCTCAGGCGAGCGCGGACACGATGAGGCTGTGCAGGTCGAACAGGTGCGGGTCCTCCGCCGAGCGCGGCCGGTCCCGGTCCACCCGGTGCTCGGCGGCGATCCGGGCCGGCCGCCCCGCCAGGACGACGACCCGGTCGGCCAGCAGGGCGGCTTCGAGGGGGTTGTGCGTGACGAGCAGTCCGGTGCGCGGTCGCTGCATCCAGAGCTCCTGGAGCAGCAGGCGCAGCCGCCGGGCGGTGAGCTCGTCGAGCGCGCTGAACGGTTCGTCGAGCAGCACGAGATCCGGTTCGACCGCGAACGCGCGGGCCACGGCCACCCGTTGCCGCTGCCCGCCGGACAGCACGCTCGGGTAGGACCCGGCGTACGGGGTGAGCCCGACCGCGTCGAGGACCTCGTCGGCCGCCGCGGCGTCGAGCCCGGCCGCCTCGAGGGCGAGGACGACGTTCTGCCGGACCGGCAGCCAGTCCAGCAGCCGGGGCTGCTGGAACACCACTCCGAGCCGGGGCCGTCCGATCTCGACGGTGCCGGTGTCCGGAGTGGTCAGTCCGGCGACCACGTGCAGCAGGGTGGTCTTGCCGGTCCCCGAGGCGCCGACGAGCGCGACCAGCTCGCCGTGCTCGACGGTCAGCGAGAAGTCCTCCAGCACGGTCTGCGGGGCGCCGCTCCGGGCGTCGACGAAGGTCTTGCCGATCCCGTCCAGGCGGATGCCCGAGGTCTGCGACGTCACGGGGGTGCTCACACCGACACCACCTTCCGCCAGCGGCCGACCCGTCGCTCCAGGCCCTGCAGCACGCCGTACTCGAGCACCGCCATGACGACGGCGAACAGCAGCGTCCAGGCCAGCACCGCGGCGACGTTCTGCGCGGCGAACGCGTTGTTGAGCTGGTAGCCCACGCCGGACGACATGCCGAACACCTCGACGAGCACGATCACCTTCCAGCCCAGGGACAGGCCGAGCCGGGCACCCGCGAACAGCGACGGCGCGAGCGCGGGCAGCCAGAGCCGGCGCAGCCGGGTGGTGCCGGAGAACCGGTAGACGTGCGCCATCTCCAGCAGGTCCGGGTCGACCGAGCGGACGCCCTGGTAGATCGTCAGGACCAGCGCCGGGGCGGATGCGAGCGCGACGGCGATGACCGGGTTGGCGAGCCCGATGCCGAACCAGATGACGCACAGCAGGGCCCAGACCAGCCCCGGGATGGTCAGCCCGAGCAGCACCGCCGGTTCGAAGAACCGCTGGGCGAACTCGTTGCGCCCCATCGCGATGCCGACCGCCACGGCGACCACGAACGCCAGCGCGAAGCCGAGCGCGACCCGCAGGACTGTGATCCCGAGGTGCTCGGCGAACGAGCCGTCCAGCACGATCTCGACCAGCTCGCCACCGACGTCGCCGACCCCCGGGACCAGGACCGAGTCGAGCAGCACGGCCATGAGCTGCCAGGCCGCCGCGGCGACGACGAGGAACAGCACGGCCGGGCCCACGGCGCGCAGGCGCCGGCGCCGGCGGACCGGGGAGGCCGGGGAGGCCCGCTCCCCGGTGGTGGCGGGGGCGATGTCGGTGGCCGTCATGCCCGGCTCACCTCGATCCACGGGAGCTCGGCCGGGAGGGCCGTCACCAGGCCGACCTGCGCGGCGACCTCGACCTGGCGCCGCAGGTTCGCGAACGCCGTCTCGCCCCACTCGACGGGGTAGACGTCGCGCAGCCGCTGCGGCAGCAGCTCGATCGCGGGCCGCTCGTCGGCGGTGAAGCCGTAGACCTCGTGCAGCTCGGAGAGGATCTGCGGCCGTTCCCGGATGATCTCGTGCGCGCGGACCCGCAGGTCGGCGGCGGCGCGGACGGTCTCCGGCTCGGCGTCCACGAAGGACCGCACGGCACCTTGACCGTTGAGGATGAGCGAGTTCGGGTCCTCGCCCGTGCCCTGCGCCCACTGCTCGCCGACGGTGGCGATCTGCCGGGCGCCCCGGCCGACCAGCCGCGTCGCGTTCGGCTCGATGGTGACGATGGCGTCCACGTCGCCGCGGTCGAACAGCGCCAGCCCGGCGAGCACGGCCCCCGGGAAGAGCTCGTAGTCGGCGGTGAAGTCCGTGCCGTTGACGGCGGCGGCGAGCTGGGTGGAGCGGAACGCGTCGCTGTTGTTGGGCGGCGTCGCCACCCGGCGTCCCCGCAGGTCGGCGGGGGTGCGGTACGGGCTGTTCTCCGGCACCAGCCAGCGGACGTGGTTGGTGAGGTTCGGCGAGAACAGCACGACGTCGGACCCGGCCTCGCCGGCGACGACCGCGCCGAGCGGGCCGAAGCTCGCGACGTCGAGCGCCCGGGAGAGCAGCTTGTTCTGCACGTCGCCGGGACCCGACCCGGAGATCCAGGACACGTCGAAATCGCCGAGCAGGTCGTTGTCCTCGGCGATCGGGCGGATCGCCGACGACGCGGTCCCGGCCCCGGAGTCCTCGATCCGGGCGGTGAGCCGGCCGTCGGCGGCGCCACCGCCGCAGGCGCCGAGCAGCGGGGCGGTCGCGAGTCCGGTGGCGCCGAGCAGCGCGGCGCGCAGCACGGTGCGCCGGTCGGTGGTCAGGGGGCGTACGGGCATGCGGGGGCTCCGTAGGAGGGGGTGGGTCCGCGCGGCGCGCGGCGAGGACGGTCACGCGCTCCGGCGCGACCGGGAGGAACGGGGCCCGTCAGGGCCGGGGTGTCAGGACGGCCGGAGCGGCGGACAGCCGCCGCCGTTGATCAGGCAGAGGTCGATGTGCCGGCGGCGGGTGAGGAACCGGTTCACCGCAGCGTCCGCAGCGTCTCGTACCCGGAGCGCCCGTCGGTGAGCCGCCAGGAGCGCATCCAGGCGTAGGTCTCGGTGAACCGCTGCTCGGTGTAGGGGACCAGGTGGGTGTAGCGGAAGTGATCCTTCCGCAGGTCGGCGGGGTCCAGCCGGTCCCCGGCCTCTGCGGCGATCAGCGGCGTCCAGCGCGCGCGGTCGGCGTTGATCAGGTCGACGGCCCGGTTCACCACGTCTCGGTACCGCTCCTGCCGCTCGGGGGTCAGGTGCGGGGCGAGGACCTGCGAGCCGCGGTACGAGTAGGTGCCCAGCAGGTGCGCGCCGTGCGCGAGCGCCGCGCTGAGGAACGGCTCCATCAGCATGGTCGCGCGGCACCCGCCGGACAGCAGCGACTCCAGCCGCTCGGCCGGCGGCCCGCCGTGGGTCAGCACGATCCGCTGGCGGGGCACCGTGCCCTCGAGCAGGTGCAGGGCCGTGTAGTGCGAGCCGGTGTACTCGTTGATCACGACCGGTACGTCGGCGAGGTCGTGCGGCTCGTTCAGGCGGTCGTCGGTGCTGACCAGGGCCTGCGCGACGACGGCGGCCCGCAGGTAGCCGATCCGCGCACCGCGGGCGCCGCGTTCGAGCCGGTCGATGCCGCCCCACTCGCACACGTTGTAGACGTCGGTGCGGGCCGCGGCGAACTGCGACTCCTTGTGCCGTACGGCCGGGTTGCGCCGGTGGTCGGCGGAGCGGTCGGCCGGGTCCTCGAAGCGGACGTCCAGACCGGCTTCGGCGAACAATCCCTCCCGGACGGCGACCAGCTCGGGCAGGTCGAAGACGACGTGGTTCGGCGACACCACGATGTCGCCCTCATGAGCGTTCACGACCTGCACCTCCCTCCGGTTCGACGACCTCACCGTAGGAAGCGTTCGCCGCGCGCGTCAACAGGGTGTTTGCAGAGTGCGAAAACTGTTCGCGCATCCCGGAAATGTCCGGACAGGTGTCCATCCCTCGCCGGGTCAGAACTCCCCGAACGCCATCGACACGGGCAGCCCCTCCAGGGCGTCTGCCGCGGCGCGGACCAGCGCGCCGATCCCGTCCAGCGCGTCCTCCGGCAGCCGGCTGACCGGGCCCTGGACCTCCACCGCCATCCGGACCAGGTCCCCCGCCGCGACGACGGGCGCGGCGACCGCGCGCAACGCCTCGTCGTGCGGGTCGTCGAGCACCGCGTAGCCGCGGAACTGGGTCGCCATCAGGTCGACCTCGGTGCTCCAGGCCTCGGGCCCCTCCGGTCCGCCCATCACCTCGGCGACCTGGGCGACCGGGTCGGCCCCGAACGCAAGGATCGCGCAGCCGATCGCGGACTCCAGCAGCGGCACCCGCTCCCCCGGCCGTCCGGTGTAGCGCAGCGAGCGGGTGGAGGGCACCGACAGCACGATCAGCACCTCGTCGCCCCGGCGCATGCCGATGCTGGCCGTCTCGCCGGTGCGATCGGCGAGCTCCTTGAGTACGTCCGCGGCTTCCGGGACGCCGGACGCGCCGAGCGACTTGCGGGCCAGGCGAAGCAGCAGCGGGCCCGGCAGGAACCGGTCGGACCCGCTGTCGCGGCAGAGCAGGTTGCCGGCGACGAGGGTGTGTGCCAGCCGGTGCACGGTGGACACCGTCATCCCGGTGACCTTCGCGATCTCGGTGGTGGTGAGCCCCTCGCCGCTGTCCACCACGACGCCGAGCACCGTCGCGGCCCGCGCCACGGACTGGATCTCCGAACCGCGGGAGGGCACGGCGGACTCCGATGTCCGGCCGTTCGCTGGATCCGTCCCGGGAGTCCTCGGCATCGGTCCAGCCTAGGCACCCGGTCCCGGGCACGACATCGCCGACGGAATGCCCCGCCCGGTCCGGCTCCAGCGGCGCCCCGACGGCGTGCGTCCGCGCGCAGATCCGGCATCCGCGCACCGAACACGCACGCGCCATGGCACGCGCGGACGCACGATCGGCGCGCGGACAACGGATCACCGCGCGAGCGGGACGGGGACGGGACCGAGGTCACGTCGGCCCCGGGCCGGGCCGCGGCCACCCGTCCGTATGATCGTCGGCGTGCGACACCCCGGTTCGAGCGTCGGCGACCTCCTGGTCGGCCGGGCATGGCTCGACCTCGGGTACATCGCGAGCGCGACCTGTCGGGTCTGACCCTCCCCGACCGCTCCTCCGCGCCTCGCCCCGACAGGAATCCTCCAGTGCAGACCGTCGTGCCCTGGTCCGCACCGGCTCCTGCGCGTATCCCCGCCGCCCTCCGGTCCGAACAGGTCACACGTGGCCCGGGGAACGGCCAGCGCGCCGGACGGGGTGGTCGGGTCCCGCCCACCGTCGTGCCTGCGTGCGGCCGGCGCCGGGCGGTGCGCACCGCGACGCTGACCCACCGGTGACGACGTCGCGGCGACACCCGCCGCGATCCCGCCACCGGGCAGACATCCGAAGCCCCACTCCCAGGCCCGCCGCGTTCGGACACCCCGCCGGCCGGCCCCACCGGAAGGAATCACCCATGCGCCTGCTGCGCGCACTCACGTTGCTGATCCCCGCCGCCGTCCTGGCCGCCGGGTGCGCCGCGCCCGGCACGTCCACCGGCGACTCCGACGGTGACACCCGCACCGTCCGCATCGGTGTGGCCGACGGCGCCGAGCCGTACTGGAACGTCTTCAGCGAGAAGGCGGCGGCCGAGGGCATCACCGTCGAGCTGGTCAACTTCACCGACTACAACCAGCCGAACCCGGCGCTGTCCCAGGGTCAGCTGGAGCTCAACCAGTTCCAGCACCTGCAGTACCTGGCGAACTACAACCTGCAGAACGACGACACGCTGACGCCGATCGGCGCGACCGCGGTCTACCCGCTGCCGCTGTACTCGACCACGCACACCGATCTGGAGCAGATCCCGGACGGCGGCCAGATCGTCATCCCGAACGACGCGGTGAACCAGGCCCGCGCGCTGACCGTGCTGCAGACCGCCGGGCTGCTGACGCTCACCGACGGCGGCACGACGACCTCGACCCCGGCCGACATCGACCAGGCCGCCTCGAAGGTCACCGTCACCCCGGTGGACGCCGCGCAGACCGCGGCCAACCTGCCCAGCGCGGACGGCGCGATCGTCAACAACAACTACGCGACCGCCGCGAACCTGACCGCCGACCAGGTGCTCTACGCCGAGGACCCGGACTCGGACGCGGCCAAGCCCTACATCAACCTGTTCGTCGCCCGCGCCGACCAGGCCGACGACCCGGACTACGCCACCCTGGTGCGGATCTACCACGACCAGGAGGTTCTCGACGCGGCCCGCAAGGACCTCGGCGAGGACGGCGTCTTCCGGGACAACACCCCCGAGGACCTGCAGCAGACCCTGGCCGGCATCGAGCAGCAGTTGCAGGCCGGCTGATGAACACACCGGTGATCTCGTTCGCCGGGGCGACCCGCACGTTCCCGGCCCGCCGGGGCCCGGGGGTCACCGCCGTCGACGGCGTCGACCTCGACATCGCCGAGGGCGGGATCACCGGCGTCATCGGCTGGTCCGGGGCCGGCAAGTCCACCCTGGTCCGGATGATCAACGCCCTCGAGCTGCCCACCGCCGGCACGGTGACGGTGAGCGGCCGGGTCACCTCGGCGCTGTCCGAGCGCGGGCTCCGCGAGCTGCGCGGGGAGGTCGGGATGATCTTCCAGCAGTTCGCGCTGCTGAACTCCCGCACCGTCGCCGGGAACGTCGGCTACCCGCTCAAGGTGGCCGGCTGGTCCCGGGAGGCCCGCCGGGAGCGCGTCGCGGAGCTGCTCGAGTTCGTCGGGCTCTCCGAGCTGGCGGGGCGCTACCCGGCCCGGCTCTCCGGCGGGCAGAAACAACGGGTCGGCATCGCCCGCGCGCTCGCGACCTCGCCGCGGATCCTGCTCGCCGACGAGGCGACCAGCGCGCTGGACCCGGAGACCACCCGCGAGGTGCTCGCTCTGCTGCGGCGGGTGAACCGCGAGCTCGGCACCACCGTCGTCGTGATCACGCACGAGATGGAGGTGGTCGCGGCGATCTGCGACCGGGTCGTCGTCATGGAGCAGGGCCGGGTGATCGAGCACGGCCCGGTCTACGACGTGTTCTCCGCACCCGAGCACCCCGCGACCCGGCGGTTCGTGCACGGCGTGCTGCAGGACGTGCCCTCAGGCGAGACGCTGGACCGGCTGCGCGCCCGACACCCCGGACGGCTGGTCACCGTCGCGATCGGCGGTCCGGACACCGACGCCGCCGACGCGCAGGCGGCGATCTCCCGGGTACCGGCCGCGCACGGGGTGCGCAGCACGATCGTGCACGGCGGCATCCGGGAGCTGGCGCAGCGCCCGGTCGGGAGCCTGACCCTGGAACTGGACGGCGACCCGGACGCGGTCCAGGCGTGCGTCGACGAGCTGTCCCGGCACACCCGGGTGACCGAGCCGACAGCAGCGGAACAGACACACGTGGAGCCGAGCCGATGAACACCGACTGGTCCACGCTGCAGCCGGTGCTGTGGCTGTCCGTGCTCCAGACCGTCTACATGGTGTTCTGGACGATGCTGATCGCCGGGGCGCTCGGGCTGCTGCTCGGCGTCGCGCTGCACACCACCCGGGCCGGCGGGCTCTACGCCAACCGGGGTGTGTTCACCGTGCTCAACGTGCTGGTGAACCTGGTGCGGCCGATCCCGTTCATCATCTTCATCACCGCCGTCGGCCCGCTGACGCTGATCGTGATGGGCACGACCATCGGGACCCGCTCGGTGCTGTTCCCGATGATCGGCATGGCGACGTTCGTGATCGGCCGGATCGTCGAGCAGAACCTCGTCTCGGTCGACCCGGCCGTGGTCGAGGCGGCCCGGGCGATGGGGGCGAGCCGGTTCCGGATCGTGTGGAGCGTGCTCGTGCCCGAGGCGCTGGCGCCGCTGGTGCTCGGCTACACCTTCATCTTCATCGCTGTCGTCGACATGTCCGCGATGGCCGGCTACGTCGGCGGCGGCGGGCTGGGCGACTTCGCGATCACCTACGGGTACCAGCAGTTCGACTGGCCGGTCACCCTGGTCACGGTGGCGATCATCGTGGTGATCGTGCAGCTGGCCCAGCTGCTCGGGAACTCGATCGCCCGGCGGGTGCTGCACCGCTGAGGGCCGCGTGGCTCCGCCGGGTACCGGCCCGGTGGAGCCACGGGTTCGGTGGGGCGCTGGTGGGAGCCCCGTAGACCATCGACCGTCCGCACCATTCTGGACAGTCGCTCGTGGACCGGCACGAGCTCGCCGGTCACCGGGTTCGGTGCGTGCGGGACGATGTCGAGGACCTGGAACCTCACGTGCTCAGACGGCGGGCGGGAGCTCGGCCCGCGTCCAGTCGTTGACGAGCTCGAGTCCGCTGCGCTCGAACAGCTGGGTCACCGGGCAGCGGCGCGCGGTCTCCGACACCAGCTCGGCGAACTGCTCCTCGGTGGCGTCTGTCTCGACCGTCACGCGGACCTCGACCCGGTCGAAGTTGGCGTTGCCCTCGGCGCCGCCGACCAGGACCGCGGTGTCGAGGTCGCCGCGGGCGTCGAACGTCCAGCGGCCCAGCCGGATGCCGAGGCCCTTCGCGACGAGGCTCGCCGTGACCTGGTTGCACGAGGTCAGGGCGCCGATCGCGTAGAACAACGGGCTCGGTGCCGAGTCGGCACCGCCGAAGGCCGGGTAGGCGTCGGCCTGGAACACGTGGCCGGCGTCGCCCGCCGCGGTGAGGGTCTGGAGGACGCCGGTGCCCTCGCCGTGCACGGCGAACGGGACGACGGTCTCCTTGGGCGTAACGGTCATGACTGGTCCTCTCGGACGGCGGTCGGCATCGTCGGCGGCGGTTCCGCGACGTGCACGGGACCACCCGGCGGCGCGGACCGCGGGAGATGGGAAGGGAAACTGCAGATACGGGTCGGACGCCCGCTAGCGGAGTGCGGCCGAGCGGCGACAGCCGCTCGCCGTGACACGGACGAGATCGACGTGCATCCTGCGCACGAGTATCGATCCCGCCGGGGTCATGGTCCGATCGTCACACACCGGACGCCCGGTCGCCAGGGCTCCCGCGGCGGACGACGACGCGGCCCACCGCGAAGATCCTCCTTTATGGAGCCCGGGTGCCGGCCAGGTGGCCCGCAGGTTCCACGGAGAAGGATCATGGCGCTCGCGAGCGGCGGAGCCGCCTCACACGACGGGCGCGATCGCGCGCAGCGCCTCCGAGGAGCGCACGGCGGTGGTCAGGTCGGCCAGCGCGCGGCCGTGTGCCGCAGCCAGCTCGGCGGAGTCGGGGGTGAGGGTGTTGCGGTCCTCGTAGCCGGAGTGGTCCAGGTAGAGGCCGGGTGAGAGCACCTGGACGGCGAAGAATCCGGCGAGCACCGAGCGCAGCCCGTCGAGGGCGAGGAAGTGGTGGCCGCTGGCGCCGGTGAGCACGAGCGCGGCGGCCTTGCCCTGCAGCGGTGCGGTCTCCTCGCCCCACTTCCCGCGTTCGGTGGCCTCCAGCAGTGCCTTGAGCGATGCGGTGTGCCCGGCCCGGTGCACCGGGCTGCCGAACACGACGGCGTCGGCGTCGGCGAACGCGGCGGTGACCTCCTCGAGCGGGGCCTGCGAGAGCTCGATGAGTTCGGTGTCGGCGCCGGTGCCGGCGAGCAGGCCGGCGACGGCGGTGGCGGTGCGCCCGCCGGGTTCGGGCCCGGCGACGACGCCGATGATCCGGCTCATCGCCCGGCTCCCGGAGTGAGGGCGTAGCCGCCGCGGAAGAACAGCAGTGGCCGGCAGTCCGGATCGTCGCCGAGCGCGGAGACGCGGGCGGCGACAACAGTGTGGTCGCCGCCGTCGTACTCGTTCCACAGGGTGCAGTCGACCCAGGCGCCGACGCCCTCGAGGATCGGTGCGCCCGAGGGTGCGGGGGTCCAGGTGACGCCGGCGAACTTGTCGGTGCCGGAGCGGGCGAAGCCGGTGCTGTGGTGTTCGTGGTCCGCGGCGAGGACGTTGACGCAGAACCGGCCCACGTCGCGGATCCGGGGCCAGGTCGTCGAGCTGCGGGCGGGGGCGAAGCTGACCAGCGGCGGGTCCAGCGAGAGCGAGGAGAACGACTGGCAGGTGAACCCGAGCGGGCCGTCGGGGCCCTGCGCGGTCACGACCACGACTCCGGACGCGAACGTCCCGAGCGTGGAGCGCAGGGTCCGGCTGTCGATCACGGTCATGATGCCTCCTCGTCGGTGCGAACGGTGCCGGGTCTCCAGCCCAGTTCCGGCGCCACGGTCGTCGCCAGGTCCTCGATCAGCCGCCGGTTCGCCGGCAGCCCGAAGGCCGGCGGGAGGAACAGCACCAGCTCGTCGGCCGCGGACAGCCCGGGGTCGGCGAGCACCGCGGCGGTCACCTCGTCGGGCGTGCCGTGGTGCACCGGGCTGATCCGCTGCCCGGCCGGCAGCGCCGCGGACACGACCGGCTGGCAGGGCGCCCGGCGGCCGGGACGCGGCCATGCCGAGCGTGCGCCGCTGCAGGTCGTAGGCGGCGTAGGTCCCGCGCAGCTCCGCGGTGGTGCCGGGCAGGACCGACGCGGCCACCGCGACCGGCGGCGGATCCCCGTCCTGCACCGCGGCCCAGGTCTCCCGGTAGGTCGCGATCACCCGCGCCTGGTATTCGGAGAAGGTCTCCCCCTCGGCGATCCCGTGCAGCACGGTGCCGGTGATCAGGCCCAGGCCGCGCCGGGCGGCCGCCTCGGCCGAGCCGACGCTCGCCGCACCGATCCGCAGCCGCTCGCGCAGCCCGGGGCTGTGCGGCGTCACCCGGATCGGCGTGCCGGGCGGTGCGCCCTGACCGGGGCCGTCGACGGTGTGCAGCACCCCGCCCTCGACGCCGGTCAGGAACCGTTCCAGCCGCCGGGTCGCCTCGGTGCGCGGGTCGACCTCGACCGCGCCGAACACCGGGTCCCAGCCGGCGCTCGACCCGGTCGCCAGCGCGAGCTCGAGGCGCCCGCCGACGAGCAGGTCCGTGGTACCCGCGCCCTCGGCGAGCAGCACCGGGTCCTGGTAGCGCATCGGCAGGACCGCCGAACCCAGCCGGATCCGGCCGGTGTGCTGCCCGACCGCGGCGAAGAACGGCAGCGGCGAGGACAGGTAGTGGTCGAAGTGCCGCTGGTAGGCCCAGCCCGCCTGGTACCCGAGGTCCTCGGCGGCCCGGTAGAGCTCGATCCCGTCCCGCAGCCCGTCCGCCGGACCCACCCCGTCGCACCAGGAGACGCGGGTGTTGAACCCGAGCGTCGTGAGCGTCCGCGGCGGCGCCCCGGCCGTCACGCGACGGCCCGCACGACGCCGGGCAGCGCGTCCAGCAGCGCGCGCGTGTAGTCGTGCTCCGGGGCGTCGAACACCTGTGCCACGGTCCCCTGTTCGACGACCCGGCCGCGGCGCATGACCGAGATGGTGTGCGCGAGCTGGCGGACCAGCGAGAGGTCGTGCGAGACGAACACGTAGGTCAGTCCCAGCTCCGCCTGCAGCCGCAGCAGGGTCTCGACGATCCCGGCCTGCACGGTCACGTCGAGCGCGGAGGTCGGCTCGTCGAGCACGATCACCTCGGGCCGCAGCACCAGCGCCCGGGCGATCGCGACGCGCTGGCGCTGCCCTCCGGACAGCGCCGCCGGCCGGCGATCGAGCAGCTCCGTCGACAGACCGACCGCGGCGAGCGCGGCGCGCACCAGCGCAGCCCGTTCCCGCCGGTCCCCGATCCGGAACCGGGTCAGCGGTTCGCCCACCAGGCGTTCCACCTTCCAGGTGGGGTCGAGCGAGCTGAACGGGTTCTGGTGCACGAGCTGCAGGTTGCGGCGCAGCGCCCGCAACGCGGCCGGGGTGCGCGAGCGCAGCTCCTCCCCCGCGACGACGATGCGTCCGGTGTCCGGGCGTTCCAGCCCGAGCAGCAGGCGGACGGCCGTCGTCTTCCCCGAGCCGGACTCGCCGACCAGCGCGTGCGTGGTGCCCGCCGGCACGGTGAAGGAGACGTCCTCAGCGGCGACCACGCCGCCCGGGAACGTCTTCCCGACGCCCTCGACCTCGATCTTCGCCGGGCCGCCGGACCGGTCCGCCCCGGCCGCGCGGAGCTCGGCCCACCGGTCCGGGTGCAGCGCCGGGACGTCGGCGTGCAGCCGTCGCGCGTACATCGACGACGGCCGGGCCGACACCTCGCCGGCCGGGCCGGACTCCTGCGCGGTCCCGTCCTTCAGTACGAGCAGGTCGTCGGCCCGCTCGGCGGCCACCGCCAGGTCGTGGGTGATCAGCAGCAGGCCGACCCCCAGGTCGGAGCGCAACCGGGCCAGCAGGTCGAGCACGCCCCGCTGGATCGTGACGTCGAGCGCCGAGGTCGGCTCGTCCGCGACGAGTAGCGCCGGGCGCGGCAGCACCGCGAGTCCGATCAGGACACGCTGCAGCATGCCGCCGGAGAGCTGGTGCGGGTAGGCGTCGAACACCCGCCGCGGCTCGGTGAGCCCGACCTCGGCGAAGGTCTCCAGCACCCGCTCGGTGCGCTGCGCCTTCGGCAGGCCCTCGACCAGCTCCGCCGCCTCGAGCCCCTGGCCTCCGATGGTGCGCACCGGGTTCAGCGAGCTGCCGGGGTCCTGGGGGACGAACCCGACCGTCCGCCCGCGCAGCGGCCGGAACCGCCGCTCGGGCAGCCCCAGCACCTCCTGGCCGTCGATCTCGATCCGCCCGGTGGCCCGCCCGGACGCCGGCAGCAGCCGCAGCAGGGCCCGGGCGATGGTGGACTTCCCGGAGCCGGATTCCCCGATCACGGCCAGCGCGCGGCCGCGTTCCAGCTCGAAGTCCACATCGGATACCACGGGATCGTCGCCGTATGCCACGGACAGGCCGGTCACGCGGAGGAGCGGGGCGCTCAGTCGGTCGTTCGGAGCCATCGGCTGATCCTGTTCACGGAGAGGACGGTGACGATCGTGACGGCGGCCGGGGCCCAGACGAGCCACGGCGCCATCGGGTAGTCCTTGCCCGCGGCGACGAGCAGACCCCAGTCCGACGCCGGCGGCGGGTCGCCGTAGCCGAGGAAGGCCAGGCCGGCGATCACCAGGATCGCCAGCCCGAACTGCAGCACCGCCAGCGGCAGCACCGAGCGGGTCGCGTTCGGCAGCACGTGCCCCAGCAGCACCTGGCGGCGCGACCCGCCGAGCACGTAGGCGGCCTCGACGAACACCGCGGTCCGGGTCTTGAGCACCTCGGAGCGCACCACCCGGGCGAACACCGCGACCGCGGAGACACCGGTGGCGATCGCGGCGTTGATCGTCCGGAAACCGAGCGCGCTGACCACGATGACGGCGAGCAGGAAAATCGGGATCGCCAGCAGCACGTCGACGAACCGGGCGAGGACGACGTCGACCAGCCCGCCGAGGAATCCGGACAGCAGGCCGACCAGACCGCCCACGAACAGCCCGATGCCGACGGCGACCAGCGCGCTGGACACCGACGACGCGGTGCCGTGCACGACCCGGGCGAACACGTCGCGCCCGAGCTGGTCGGTCCCGAACACGTGCTCCGGCGACGGCGCCCGGAACAGCTCGGCCGGGATGCCGTCGACCGGGTTCTGGGACGTGAACAGCCCCGGGACGAGCGACCAGCCGAGCACGACCGCGACGACGGCGAACGAGAGCCAGACCCCGACCGGGACGGATCGCAGAGCGCCGCGGCGGCGACCAGGCGGGGCGGGACCGGCGGGTGCGGCCGGGGTGGTGACGGAGGTGACGGTCATCGGGCGGGCACTCCTGCATCCGGACGGGCCCCGACCTGCACCCGCGGGTCCAGCAGCGGGTAGACGAGGTCTGCGACCAGGTTGACGATGACGAACACCACCGCGGCCAGCGCGACGACGGCCTGCAGTACCGGGAGGTCCTGCGAGGTCACCGCCCGCTCGACGAGGCTGCCCACCCCGGTGCGGGTGAACACCGCCTCGGTGATCACCGCGCCGCCGAGCAGCTCGCCGACGGTCAGCGCCAGCACCGTCACCACCGGCAGCGCGGCCGGTTTGAGCAGGTGCACGGCCAGCAGCCGGATCCGGCCGAGCCCCCGCGAACGGGCCACCCCGGCGTAGTCCTGGCGGGCCTCGTGGTCGAGGTTGGCGATGAGCACCTCGGCGATCTGCGCGGAGACCGGGATGCCGAGGGTGATCGCGGCGAACAGGGTGGCCGAGGCGGACTCGGAGTCGATCACCCGGAACAGCCCGAGCTGGAACGCGAACAGCTGGATCAGCAGCAGGCCGATCAGGAAGTTCGGCACGGACAGGAACAGCGAGGGGAACGCGCGCAGCGCCGGGCCGAACGGGGCGGGGAGCGTGTGCACCCCCAGCGCGATACCGAAGGCCAGCACCAGCGCCACGACCAGCGCCGTACCGGCCAGCGCCAGCGTGGACGGAAGTACCTCGGCGATCATCTGCGACACCGGCAGGCTGGAGCGCAGCGAGAGGCCGAGATCGCCCATCAGGAACCGGGACAGCGACTCCCACAACTGCACCGGGATCGGCCGGTCCAGCCCGTAGTAGGCGACGATCTCCGCGATCTGCTCCTCGGTGAAGCCGTTCTCGGGGTTGCGCAGGGTGGTCGTCACCGGGTCCCCGGGCAGCACGCTGATCACCACGAAGGTGAACACGTAGGCCAGGAGCACGACGACGACGGCCTGCCCGCCGCGGCGCAGCGCGTAGCGCCGGTAGTCCCGCCGCATCGCGATCAGTCCCCGATCCAGGCGGTGTAGTAGTTGGCGTAGGCGACGCCGTTGTAGGCCTCGCCGTGCACCCGCGGCGAGTTCAGGTAGAGCCGCTGGACCTGCTGGTGCAGGGGGACGAAGTAGGCCTGGTCGAGCACGTGGGCCTGCAGCTCGTCGAGCAGCGCGTCCCGGGCCGCCGGGTCGCTGGCGTCGGCGATGCCGGTCGCGAGCCGGCTCAGCTCGGGGTCGGAGCCGCCGACGGCGAACCAGTCCTCGCCGTTGTCCGCGTCGGTGAGCACCCCCGCGACGGTGCCGGCGTCGATGATGCTGCGGGTGAGCTCGTAGGCGGGCACGTCGGAGTTGCCGAACGCGACGCGCTGGCCGTAGGTGACGACGTCGTAGGTGCGGATGTCGACCTCGAAGCCGAGCCGGCGCAGCTGCTGGGCGATCAGCTCGTCGGCGGCCCGCGAGGTCGCCAGGTACGGGTTCGGATTCAGCGTGATCGTCAGCCGCTGACCGTCCCGGGTGCGGACGCCGTCCGGGCCCGGCACCCAGCCTGCCGTGTCGAGCTCCGCGGCCGCCCGGGCCGGGTCGAACGGGAACAGGTCACTGTGGTCGGTCGCGCCGGGCACGTTGGACTGGAAGAATGACTCCGCGGGCAGCCAGTCCGGGGTGTAGACGGTCGCGAGGAGCTCGTCGCGGTCGATGCCGAACTGCAGTGCGCGGCGGACCCGCACGTCGTCGTACGGGGCGACCCCGGTGTTGATCGCCCACCCGTTGACGAAGCCGAGGTAGCGCGGCGCGGCCACCCCGAAGCCCTGCGCGGCGAAGCCCTCCAGCTCCTTGGGCGCCGGGTTGTAGGCGACGTCGGCCTGTCCCGCCTGCACCGACGACGACCGCACCTGCTGCTCGGCGACGACCTGGTAGGTGATCGAGTCGATCCGGGCGGGGCCCTGGTGGTCCAGCGCCCCGGGGGCCCAGTCGTAGTCGTCACGCTTGCGCAGCACGACACTGTCGTCGTCGCGCCAGGACTCGACCACGTACGGGCCGCTGCCGATGTCGCGGGACAGGTCGGCCTGCTGTTCGGCCGGCAGCGCCAGGCTGGCCGGTGAGATCAGGATCGAGCCGTGGTAGCCGAGCGTCGGGATGAAGCCCAGGGTCGACGAGGAGAACTGCACCCGGACCGTGCTCGCGTCGACGGCCTCGGCGCGGTCGTAGGTCTTGGGGAACAGTCCGATCGGGTTGATGCCGCGGTCCGGGTCGCCGTTCGCCCACATGTCGAGGTTGGCGACGACGGCGGCGGCGTCCAGCGGCGATCCGTCGGAGAAGGTGACGCCGGGGCGCAGGTGCAGGGTGAACTCGGTGGCCTGGTCGTTCTGCTCCCAGCGCTCCGCGATCCACGGGGAGACGGCACCTTCGTCGTCGACGTAGACCAGCTTGTCGGTGACGTGGCCCCAGATGTGGCCCTGGAAGCTGGAGATCGCCGAGTTGTTGGGGATCCAGGTGTCCCCGAGCGAGTCGATGAGGAACGTGAGGTCGCCGCCGTCGGTCGGCTCGCCGGAGCCCCCGCCGGTCTGCGCGGCGCCGGTGCCGCAGGCCGTGGCGAGGACGGCGGCGGCGAGGGTGGCGAGCGCGGCCCGGAGGGCTCGGGGCGCGGTGCGGCGGGCGGTGCGGGTGCTCATCGGGTGTCGGTCTCTCTCGGGGACGTGGTGGTGGACAGGAGGTGGCGGCCGGCACCGAGCAGCGCGGCGTCGGCCTGCGGCGGGTGCACGCGCACACAGAGGACGTCGCGCAGGTGCCGTTCGAACGGCTGGTGCCGGGTGAGCGCGGGGTTGCCGAGCGCGGCGACAGCGGTCTGGACCGCCTCGACCACCGAGTCGGCGATCCGGACCTTGAGCAGGGAGTAGTGCCGAGGGTCCAGGTCGGTGCGCAGGACCGCGCCGTAGAGCAGGGTCTCGGCCTGCGTGATCAAGGCGTCGATCTCGCCCGCGACGGTGCGGATGCGGTCGGTCTCGGCGATCGGGCGGCCGAGCGCGGCGGGCACGCGTTCGCGGGCGTAGCGGACGAACGCGGCCCGGGCCGCGCGGGCGACGCCGACGTAGAGCGCGGGGTGCCCGAAGCTCGCCGGGCCGGCGGCGGCCGCGGGATCGGTGTAGACGCCGCCGGGCCCGCGCGGGATCTCGACGAACGCGTCCGCGGGCACGGTCACGTCGTCGTAGACGACGTCGTGCGTGTTCGACGCGCGCAGGCCGAGGTGGTCCCAGGTGTCGAGCCAGGTGATGCCGGAGGCGTCGCCGGGCACGAGCAGGTGCCCGACCCGCGGGGAGGACGGGTCCCCGCCCGGCTCGTCGGCGACCACCCAGACGACGTGGTGGGCCAGCGCCGCTCCCCCGGTGGCGTAGGCCTTGTGCCCGGTCAGCGACCAGCCCTCGGGAGTGCGCCGGGCGACGGTGGCGGGCAGCCCGCCGCGAGCCGGAGCACCCAGCTCCGGCTCCGCGCGGACCGCGTTGATCAATGTCGGCCGGGCGGCGGAGCGGCGCAGAACCTCGGCGTAGGTGGCCTCGGGCCAGTGCGCGACGGCGGCCTGGCCGCGGTGGGCCTGCAGCGTGTTGGCCGCGAGCAGCGCCACCGACGGGTCGCCCTCGCCGAGCGCGACGAGGATCCGCAGCGCGTCGACCGGGGACACGTCCGGACCGCCGTGGCGGGCGGCGACCGTCGCGGTGAGCACCCCGGCCCGGTGCGCGGCGGCGATCCCGGCGGTGGGGATCTCCCCGCTGCGGTCGTGCTGCTCCGCGGTCGCGGCGACCTCGGCGGTGAGTGCGGCCAGCGCCTCGCCGGACAGGTCCGGGACCGGCAGGGTGACCGGCGGGGACGCGGTGGCCGTCACCGGACACCGGCCAACGCGTCGGCGTCGAACCCGGGGGCCAGCGCGCCGGGGTTCTCGGCCTGCAGCGTGCCCCGGCGGCCGGTCGCGGCGCGGTGCGCGAGCTCCTGGCGGACCAGGGGCAGCACGTTGCGGCCGTAGTCGGCGGCGTCGGCGAGGGTGTCATAGCCGCGGATGGAGACCAGGTCGGCCCCGACGTCGATGTAGTCCACGATGGCCGCCGCGACCGTCTCCGGAGTCCCGACGAGCGCGGTGGAGGCCCCGCCGGCATTGGTCACCGCCGCGGTGCGGGTCCACAGTGCCCGGTCGTAGACCTCGGAGCGGGCGGCGAAGTCCAGGGCGCGCTGCGAGCCGACGTTCTGCGGGGTGCCGCCCGCGATGACGTGCCGCTTGTGGAACGACCCCTCGCGGAACGTCGCCCCGATCTTCTCGGCGTAGCCGTAGGCCTTGCGCCAGGCCAGCTGGTCGGTGCGGTCGATGATCGGGCGGAAGGTGACCCAGATCCGCTGGCGGGGCCGGCCGGCGGCGTCGGCGATCGCGTGCACCCGCTCGATCTGGGCGCGGATGTCGGCGAGCGGCTCGCCCCAGAAGCTGAACACGTCGGCCTGCCGGCCGCCGATCTCGAACGCCTCGTCGGACTGGCCGCCGATCGAGATCGGGATCGTGTCGCCGTACGGGCGGAAGCCGGGCCCGAAGCCCTCGAACCTGTAGAACTCGCCGTCGTGGTCGAACGGCGCGGTCTCGGTCCAGGCCCGCCGCAGCAGGTCGACGAACTCGCTGGTCCGGGCGTAGCGGCGGGACTTGGGCAGGTAGTCGCCCTGGCGGGCCTGCTCGGCGTCGTTCCCGCCGGAGATCAGGTGGACGACGGCGCGACCCTCGGTGAGCTGGTCGAGCGTCGCCAGCTGCTGGGCGACGACCAGCGGGAACGCGGTGTTCGGCCGGACCGCCACGATCGGCCGGAGCCGTTCGGTGAGCTGCCCGACCGCCGAGGCGACGACGAACGAGTCCGCCGACGACGAACCGTAGGGCAGCAGCGTGTAGTCGTAGCCGGACTCCTCCAGGGTGGCGACGTAGCGGCGGAAGTAGTCGAGGTCGATGCCGCGGGTGGGCACCGGCGCCAGCTCGGTGGACGGGTTGAGGTGCGAGAGCGAGATGAACTCGACGGTGCGGGCGGCGGTGGTGGGCAGGTCGGTGGTCACGAGGGCCTCCTGGAGGGTGGGCGCGACGGAACGGGGGCGCACGCCGTCGTGCGTCCCGCGGGTGACGGAGGTTCAGAGGGCCTTGCCGGGATTGAGGACGCCGCCCGGGTCGAACACCGCGCGCAGCTCACGCTGCAGGTCGTGGGACACGTCGCCGAGCTCGTCGCGCAGCCACCGGCGCTTGAGCAGGCCGACGCCGTGCTCCCCGGTGAGCGTGCCGCCGAGCCGCAGCGCGGTGCCGAAGACCTCGCCGGCGGCGGCCCAGACGTGGTCGTCGAGCTCGCGGCCGGCTTCGAGGACGAGGATCGGGTGCAGATTGCCGTCGCCGGCGTGCGCCATCGTGGCGATCCGGATGCCGCTGCGGGCGGCGATACCCGCGATCGCGGTGACCGCCTCAGCCAGCCGGGACCGGGGCACGGCGACGTCCTCGACCAGCACCCGGCCGAGCCGCTCGAGGGCCGGCAGACCGGCCCGGCGGGTGGCGAGCAGCTCCTCGGCCGCGGCGTCGTCGGCCGCGATCTCGACCGAGCGTGCGAGCGGCTCGACGACCGCGCGGACGGCGTCGATCTCGGCGTCCGCGCCGAAGCCGTCGGTCTGGACCAGCAGGAACGCCCCGCCCGGCGGTGTGGTGCCGCCCGCCTCGGCGATCGCCTCCAGGCACGCGGTGTCCAGCAGCTCGGCGACAGCCGGCTGCAGCCGGGCGGCGGTGATCGCCGCGGCGGCCGCGGCGGCGGCCTCGACGTCGTCGAACCAGGCGGCCAGGGTCGCGGTGCGGACCGGGACCGGGCGCAGCCGCAGGGTCGCGCCGACGATCACCCCGAGGGTGCCCTCGGAGCCGACGAACAGGCCGGTCAGGTCGTAGCCGGCCACGCCCTTGACGGTGCGCCGCCCGGTGGAGATGCGGCGGCCGTCGGCGAGCACGACGTCGAGGCCGAGCACCGAGTCCCGGGTGACCCCGTACTTGGCGCAGCGCAGACCGCCGGCGTTGGTGGCGATGTTCCCGCCGATCGTGGAGATCGCCAGGCTGGCCGGATCGGGTGCGTAGCGCAGGCCGTGCGCGGCCGCGGCCGCGTCCAGGTCGGCGGTGATCACCCCGGGTTCGACGACGGCGAGCTCGTCGGCCGGGGAGACCTCGACGATCCGGTCGAGCCGGCTCAGGTCGAGCACGACGCTGCCCGCGCCGGCCACGGTGCCGCCGGACAGCCCGGTCCCGGCCCCGCGGACGACGACCGGGGTACCGGTGGCGTGCGCGTGGGTGAGCACGGTGGTCACGTCGTCGACCGAGCGGGCGACCACCACGGCGTCCGGGTCGGAGCCGGGGTCGAAGCCGGACCGGTCGAGCCGGGCGGCGGCCCGGGCCGCGGCGTCGTCGGTCCAGCCGGGCAGCGCGGAGAAGCCGGGCGGTCCGGCCGGCTCGGACAGCGCAGCCGGGTGGGGCGTTGCGGGCGGGAGAACTCTGGTCACGGGTTCCTGCTTCCGGGTTCGCCGCCCGGGGTGCGGGTCGGCGGCCCGCGCGGCGGCGGGACGGGGTGCGTGCGGGCACGCGGGAACCGGAGGCGACGGGGCGGCGGGCCGACCCGTCTCAGCAGGTGCGACAGCCGGTGGAGCCGACGGTGCCGTGGTCGATGACGCGACGGCGGGTGAGCGGGAAGGTCACGGCGTGTCCCCGGTGGCGACCGGTCGGGCCGGGTCGTTCGACCAGGCCGACCAGGACCCGGGGTAGAGCGCGGCCGGCACCCCGATCGACGCGAGCGCCGCGACCTGGTGCGCGGCGGTCACCCCGGATCCGCAATAGACCCCGACCGGGTCGGTGCCGGTCGCCCCGAGCGCGCCGAACCGCGTGCGCAGCTCGGCGGCGGGCCGGAACCGGCGGTCCGGGCCGAGGTTGTCGCCGGTCGGCGCGCTGCGCGCCCCGGGGACGTGCCCGGCGCGCGGATCGACCGGCTCGGTCTCGCCCCGGTACCGCTCCCCCGCGCGGGCGTCGAGCAGGACGCCGTCCCGGGCGAGCTCCGCGGCGCCGTCGGCGTCCAGTGTGGGCAGGTGCCCGCCGTCGAGGACGACGTCGCCCGGCTCGGGCACCGGCTCGTCGCCGGTGGCCAGCGGGTGTCCGGCGGCACGCCAGGCGGCCAGCCCACCGTCGAGCAGCCGCACGTCGGGGTGCCCGCCCCAGCGCAGCAGCCACCAGGCGCGTCCGGCGGCAAGCCCGCCGGCGTCGTCGAGCACGACCACGGGCCGGTCCGCCCGCACCCCCCAGCGGCGGGCGGCGGCCTGCAGGTCGGCGAGGTCGGGCAGCGGGTGGCGGCCGTCGGCGGGGTCGTCGATGTGCCGGGCCAGCTCGGTGTCCAGGTCGACGTAGACCGCGCCGGGCGGGTGGCCCGCGCGGTGGCGGTCGTGGCCGTGCGGGTCCCCGAGCGCCCACCGGACGTCGAGCAGGGTCGGTGGGTTCGGACCCGCCAGCTCGGCGGCCAGGGCGTCGGCGTCGACCAGCACCTCGACGCCCGGGAGCGTGGCGCGCAGGTCCGCGTCGTCCAGCCCGCCCGCGTCGGTCCCGGCCGCCACGGCGGCCCGCAGCCGGTCCGCGGCGGCGGCGTTCAGCGGTGCGGAGATGCCGTGCAGCGCGGCGAGCAGCACGATCTCGCCGTTGAGGAAGTCTGTCTCTGGAGAGACCCCGCGACGCAAGCTCTGCCAGGTCGACCGGCCGGATTGGGCGCGGCCCGGGATCGGGTGTGTGCTGAGCTCGCCCAGGTCCAGGGTCGTCTCGGCGCGGATGTCGGCAGGCTCGACGCCCGCGGTCCGGTAGACGCGCCGGGTCTCGCCGCGCAGCGCGGCGGCGGCGCGCTCGCGCAGCGGTCCGGCCGGGTACAGGGCGTCGAGGACGTTGCCGATGACGGCGGGGAGCTTGCCCGCCTTCCAGCGGGGCAGGTCGTCGACCACCTGGGTGGGGTGCCGGGCCGCCCGCAGGTCCTCGGCTATCCGCTCGAGCACCGCGTCGCGACTCGCGGGGTAACGCCCGACCCAGACCAGCGCGGCCGCCGGCGCGCCGGGCGCCTCGACCTCCCCCGGGGTGACGTAGGTGCTCGGTGAGAACACCACGGCCCCGTAGACGGTCGCGAAGCGGCGCAGTGCCGCCCGCTCGGTGTCGAGACCGTTCTGCAGGGTCAGCACGGGCAGCACCTCGCCCGCGGTCCGGGTCCGGCCGGACGCGTCCTTCACCGGCCGCGCGGCCCAGGTGGCGAGGGCCGCGTCGGCGTCCTGGGCCTTGGTCGCGAGCACCAGGACGTCGCCGTCGCGCAGGTCGACACCCTCGTCGCCCGAGACCGGCACGGTGACGTGATGCTCCCCGTCGGGGCCGAGCAACCGCAGCCCTCGTCGCAGGGCGGTCAGGTGCGCACCGCGGGCGACGAGCACGACCTCACGCCCGGCCCGGTGGAGCTCCGCGGCCAGTACGCCGCCGACCGCTCCGGCCCCGATGACGACGTAGCGGCTCACCTGGCGTCCGCCGTCCACTCGGTACGGGCGATCGGTCCGGTACCGCCGCGCAGTCGCTCCAGGAACAGCACCGCGGTCGCGGCCGCGGTGCGGTGGGTCCGATCGTTGAGCGCGTCGTGCACGCCGCCGTCGATGCTCACGAGCTCCCCGGTGCTCAGGCCGGCGAACCAGTCGCGCACCCCGGCCAGCGGGCTGATCGCGTCGGCCGTGCCGTGCAGCCCGAGGACCGGGAATGTGATCGCGCCGGGCCGGGCCCGCTCGGTCCACCCGGCGGGCACCGGTTCACCGACGGCGCCGCGGCGGAACGCGTCGTCGTCCGCGAGTCGCCCCTGGTGGGCCGGGCAGGACGTGCGCAGGGCCAGCTCGTCGTCCCAGCCGGCCGCCGCGGCGGTGCCGGCGCCGAGCGGGAGTCCGGCGAGGACGAGACCGTCGACGCCCGTGGGGTCCTGCGCGACGAGCCCGGCGGCGAACAGCGCGCCGGTGTCCGAGCCGACCAGCACGCGCGGCGGCGGACCGGCCTCGCCGGGCTCGTCGGACGGGGTCCGGTCGAGCAGGTCACGGATCTGGGTCCGGGTCCGGGCCTCGTCTACGGTGGGGTCGGACACCGCCCACACCCGGTACCCGTCGGCCGCGATCCGGCGCCCGAAGCGCTCGTAGACCGCGGCGTGCTCGCCGCGGCCGGGGACGACGACCACGGTGCCCCGGGGCACGATGCCCTCGGGCTCGGTCCAGGAGGAGACGACCGGAACTGCGCCCGCGACGGTCATGCGGGAACCACCCTCTCGACGGATGTCGCACGGTGCGGCACCCGGGCGGCGGCGCACCGGGCACGGCAGGACGGGACGGCCACGCCGAAGGCGGGCCGGAAGGGGACGGGCGCGGACGCGCCCGGCGGGATCAGCGACGCCGACAGGCGGCGGAGGACACGGTGCCGTGGTCGATGACCCGGCGGCGCGTCAGGGGCTCGGCACGGCGCAGGCCGGCACCCGGCAGGATGCCGGTCCGGTGAGCGTTCGTCGTGCGGGCCACGCGATCAGTAGAGCATGCGGGGTCCCCCCTGCGTCCAACGACGAATGCTCATCACAATCGATCAGCGATCGCGATCGGTGCTGTTAGCGTCGGTCCCCGTGCCCGCCGTCCTGGACATCACCGCCCTGCGCAGCATCGTGGCCGTCGCCGACCAGGGCGGGTTCCACCGGGCTGCCGCGGGTCTGAGCCTGTCCCAGTCCGCGGTCAGCCAGCACGTGCGACGGCTGGAGAAGACCCTCGGACGGCCACTGGTCCGCCGGGACGGCCGGGCCAGCCGGTTCACCCCCGAGGGCGAGGCACTGGTCGGCGAGGCCCGCCGGATCCTCGCCGCGCACGACGACGCGCTGCGCCGCCTCGGCGTCGGGGACCCCCGCGACTCGCTGGTGCTGGGCTCCACTGAGCACGCCGCGGACGAGCTGCTCCCCCGGGTGATGGAGCGGCTGCAGGAGATCTTCCCGGGCACCGCGGTCCGGTTCCGGCTCGACCGCTCCGGCCGGCTCAACGACGCGGTCGACCGCGGCACGCTGGACCTGGCGATGTACATCGGCGACGCCGTCGACGGCCACAGCGTGTCCGCCGGCGCGATCCCGCTGACCTGGTACGCCGCCCCCGGCTGGCGGCGCCCGGCCGGCGAGCCGATCCCGCTCGTCGTGATCGACAGCCCGTGCACGATCCGCCGCCGGGCCCTGCAGACGCTGACCGAGCACGGTCTGGACTGCACCGTCGTCGGGGAGGCTGCCTACCTCGCCGGGGTGCTCAACGCGGCCCGTGGCGGGCTGGGCGTCGCGCTCGTCGCGGGGCTCGGGGACCCGCCTGCGGGGCTGGAACGGTGCGCGGACCTGCCCGCGGTCCCGCCCGAGCGGCTGCACCTGCGGGCGCGGGCCGGATCCGACCCGCGCCTGCTCGACACCGCGGTCGGCGCCCTGGGCCCGCTGCTCACGTCCTGACCCGGCCACAGTCCGGTGTCGACCGCCGCCCGGTGGCGGGAACACCGGGGCACCGGACGTGTTGCAGTGGGGAGAGCCGCGTGCCGGGCCCGCGACGGGCGGGTGCCGCACTGCCGCACTGCCGCAGAGGAGACTCGATGCCGCGCAAGCAGATCCACCTCGCCGCACACTTCCCGGGCGTCAACAACACCACGGTGTGGAGCGACCCGGCGTCGGGCAGCCACATCGAGTACGACTCGTTCGCGCACTTCGCCCGGACCGCCGAACGGGCGAAGTTCGACTTCCTGTTCCTGGCCGAGGGGCTGCGGCTGCGCGAGCACCGCGGCCGGATCTACGACCTCGACGTCATGGGCCGGCCGGACACCTTCACCATTCTCAACGCGCTGGCCGCGGTCACCGACCACCTCGGGCTGGCCGGCACGATCAACTCCACCTTCACCGAGCCCTACGACGTCGCCCGCCAGTTCGCCTCGCTCGACCACCTCTCCGGCGGCCGGGCCGCCTGGAACGTGGTCACCTCCTGGGACGCCTTCACCGGCGAGAACTTCCGACGCGGAGGGTTCCTGCCGAAGGAGAAGCGCTACTCCCGGGCCAAGGAGCAGCTCGCCGCGGCGGCCGCGATCTGGGACTCCCGGGGCGGACCCGAGGACCGCTCGGAGTTCGCGTTCACCTCGGACCAGTTCGACGTGCACGGCCGGTTCGCGCTCCCCCGCAGCCCGCAGGGCCGCCCGGTGATCCTGCAGGCCGGGGACTCCGAGGAGGGGCGCGAGTTCGCCGCCGCCTCCGCCGACGCGATCTTCTCCCGGCACGCCGACCCCGAGGCCGGACGGGCGTTCCTGTCCGACGTCAAGGGCCGGCTCGCCCGCTACGGCCGCCGGTGGGACGACCTCAAGATCCTCCCGGCGGCGACGTTCGTGCTCGGCGACACCGACGCCGAGGCCGCCGAACGGGCCGAGGTCGTCCGGTACCAGCAGGTCAGCCCGCAGACCGCGATCGTGTTCGCCGAGCAGCTGTGGAACACCGACCTGTCCGACCGCGACCCGGACGGCCCGCTGCCCGAGTTCGACCCGGTCTCCGGTGAGCTGGTGTCCCAGGGCCGGGCCAGCGTCCGCCAGTACCGCGACCCGAAGGCCGACGCCGACCGCTGGCGCGCGCTGGCCGAGGAGAAGAACCTGTCGTTGCGCGAGACGGTCATCCACATGACCGGGCGGCACACGTTCGTCGGGAGCCCGGCCACGGTGGCCGCCGCGATCGACGACGCGGTGCAGTCCGACGCCGCCGACGGCTACGTGCTCGTCCCGCACGTGACGCCGGGTGGACTGGACGAGTTCGCCGACCGGGTGGTGCCGCTGCTGCAGGAGCGCGGCTCGTTCCGTACCGACTACACCGGCACGACGCTTCGGGACCACCTGGGCCTGGCGCCGGTGCCGACGGGGACCGACCCCACCGCAGCCGCGACGGAGGCCCCGCCGGCGTAGCCGCGGCCGGCCTCAGCCCTTTCGGTCCGGGTCCTCCCCCGGCTCCCCGCCCTCGGAACGCCCGTCGTAGCGGGACGGGCGGTCGTCGCCCTCCCCGGTGGTGTGCTCCCTGCGCGCCCGCGCGGCGATGAAGGCCATCACCAGCGGGATGCCCAGCAACAGCCCGAAGGACAGGATGCTGGCGACCCAGTCGGACGGCAGCAGCACCAGCACGATCACGGTGATCGCGAACGCCTGCAGGATCCGGTTGAGCCGGTCGTTGTCGGTCCTGGTGCGGCGGGCCGCCTCCAGCGACGACATCTCGGTCTCCAGCTCCGGGGCGGACCGGCGCAGCTCGTCCTCCAGGCCGGAGAGGCTCTGCTCCTCGCGGCGGTTGAGCGGCTCGGCCGACGGCCTCGGCTCAGGATCGGGTTCCGGGCCGCCCCCGGCGGGCTGCTGCGGAGGTGGCGGCACGGGTGGTGGGGTCACTGACATGGCTACCTCCTCGGTGCCGACGGCCACGGCGATCCGAGCTCCCCGGCGGACCCTTCCCAGCGTATCGAAACGGACAAACCACCGCCTGCGGCGGTGTGTCGTGTCGTCGGTCCACCCGGCCGTGACCCCACGGTAGCGGCAGGATCTTCATCATGGAGCGCCTGACCGACCTCGTGGCCCGGCACGACGCGATCGGGGTACGCGACTGGCTCGACGACCGGCCCCCGCACGAGATCGCCGACGAGCTGGCGCGACTGGAGCCCGTCGGCGCCGGATGGGCGTTCCGACTGCTCGACAAGGACCGCGCGCTGAGTGCGTTCGAGGAGCTCGACCCGGTCGACCAGCAGGAGCTGCTCGGCGGGCTGCGCGACGACGCCGCCGTCGCACTCGTCGAACGGATGGACCCCGACGACCGCGCCCGGATGCTCGGCGAGGCCCCGGCCAAGGTCGCCACCCGGATGCTGGCCGGGCTGAGCAGCGGCGAGCAGGCGATGACCGCGACGCTGCTCGGCTACCCCGACGGCTCGGTGGGCCGGGAGATGTCACCGGAGACGGTGGCGGTGCCGGTGCAGGCGACCGTCACCGAGGCACTCGCCGTGGTGCGCCGCAAGGGGGCCGACGCCGAGACCGTCTACACCCTGCCCGTCACCGACGCCGGCCGCACCGTGCTCGGCACGGTCTCGCTGCGGGAGCTCGTGCTGGCCCGCCCGCAGGCCCGGGTCGCGGACCTGGTCGACACCGGCGTCCCACGGGTGCAGGCCACCGATCCCGCCGAGTACGCCGCCCGGCTGATGGGCGAGGCGAACCTGCTGGCGCTGCTCGTGGTCGACTCCGAGGACCGGCTGCTCGGCCTGCTCACGATCGACGACGCGGTGGAGATCCTGGAGGAGGCCGACACCGAGGACGCCGCCCGCCAGTCCGGTGCGACGCCCTGGTCGGGCCACTACATGTACGTCCGGGTCACGAAGCTGGCCCGGACCCGCGCGCTGTGGCTGGCCGTGCTGCTGCTGGCCGCGGTGCTGACCGTCAACGTGCTGCAGCTCTTCGAGGACTCCCTCGAGCAGGTCACCGCGCTGGCGCTGTTCATCCCGCTGCTGGTCGGGACCGGCGGCAACGCCGGCGCCCAGGCCGCGTCGGCGGCGGTCCGGGCGATCGCGGTCGGTGAGGTCCGCCTGGCCGACCTGCCCGCCGTCGTCTGGCGGGAGCTGCGGGTCGGGCTGCTGCTCGGCGCGCTGCTCGGCGGGCTCGGGCTGGTGGTGGCCTCGGTGCTGGTGGGCGTGCAGATCGCAGGAGTGGTCGCGGTGACGCTGGTGGCGATCTGCGGCTGGGCGGCGACGGTCGGCGCGACCATGCCGCTGCTGGCCCGGCGCCTGGGCATCGACCCGGCCGTGGTGTCCGCTCCGCTGGTCACCACGCTGGTCGACGCGACCGGCCTGCTGATCTACTTCTCGGTCGCCCGGTTGCTGCTCGGCGTCTGAGCGAGATCGCCGTCGTCCTCGGTGGCCGCGGTCCCGTCGCCCTCGGCCGGCGGGGTGTCCCCCGCGGCGGCCGCGGCCTCGGCGCGGCGCCGGGTGACCATCAGGCTGGCAATCGCGGCGACCGCGATCGTGCCGGTGATGACCAGCAGCGACAGCCAGATCGGCACCTCGGGCACCGGCACCGGCTGCCCGCCGTTGATGAACGGCAGGTTGTTCTCGTGCAGGGCGTGCAGGGTCAGCTTGACGCCGATGAAGGCGAGGATGACCGACAGGCCGTGCGCCAGGTAGATCAGCTTCTCCAGCAGGCCGCCGATCAGGAAGTACAGCTGGCGCAGGCCGAGCAGGGCGAACGCGTTCGCGGTGAACACCAGGAACGGCTCCTGGGTCAGGCCGAAGATCGCCGGGATCGAGTCGAACGCGAACAGCAGGTCGGTGAAGCCGATCGCCACGATGACCAGCGCCATCGGGGTCAGCATCCGCTTGCCGTCGACCCGGGTGACCATCTTGTCGCCGTCGTAGTGCGACGAGGTCGGCAGCACCTTGCGCACGGCGCGGATCAGCTTGGTGTCCCCGGCGTCGCCGGGATCGGCCTCCTCGGAGGACATCGCCTCCTTGATCTGGGAGTACGCCAGCCAGAACAGCACGATCGCGAACAGGTAGAAGACGGCCGACCACTGCTCGATGATCACCGCACCGACCGCGATGAAGGCGCCGCGCATGACGATCGCTATGGCGATACCGATCAGCAGCACCTTCTGCTGGTGGATCTTCGGCACCGCGAACGCGGTCATGATCAGCAGGAAGACGAACAGGTTGTCGACCGACAGCGCCTTCTCGGTCATCCAGCCGGCCATGTACTCGCCGCCGTACTGCCAGCCGGAGAAGACGCCGACACCGACACCGAACAGCAGCGCGACGGCGACGTAGCCGGCCGACCAGATCGCGGACTCGCGCAGCGTCGGTTCGTGCGGCTTGCGGACGTGTCCGACGAAGTCGAACACCAGCATGCCGACCACGAAGGCACACGTGGCCAGCCAGACCCAGAGAGGGACGTTCATGAGCGGGATCCTCCAGCGCAGCATCGGGCGCTGAAGGTCTCCTCCGCCCGCATGATCGCGGACCGGCGCCACCGGGCCCAGCTCGTCCTGGTTCCGTGATGACGGCGACGCCGTGTTCGGGAGTACTCCCCTTCGCAGACCGGAACGCTAGGGCATCTGATCGAGTTCCCGATACCGGGGACCCCGGCGACCCTCGTCACAACCGTCCGATTCGCCCGATCGGCGGTCCCGCGACCGGGTCGTCGCGGGCGGTGGCTCAGCCGGCGGCGGGCCGCGCGGCGCCGTGCACCGGGGGCTGCACCGGACGGGGCAGGGCCGGCACCCGGACGGCCGGCGGACGCACCGTGCGGGTGCCGGAGCCGACCCGGTGCGCTGCGGGCACGACGGGCAGCGGGCCGGTGGCCGAGCGGCGCGGGTGGGGCACCGGCCCGGCGGACACGTGCGCCGGGCGCGCCGGGAGCTCCGGCAGGGTCCCCTCGGCGGCGCCGGCGCCCACCAGGCGCATCCTCGCCGGGGCGTCGCGGAACGGGCCGGGCACCGGCGACGGGCGGGTGTCACCGGGTCCGGGCACGTCCGCGGCGCCGGGACGGGTGCGGGCCGTCACCGCGGAGCGCAGCGCGCCCCCGGAGGCCCGCAGGTACCCGGCGAGCGCCCGGTACCCACCGCCCGGGGCGGACTCGGCACGTCCGCGGGCGAGGTCGTCGAGACCGCGGCGGGCCACCCGGGCCGGCTCCGTCCACGACGGGCCGGGCGGGTCCCCGTCCCCGCGGACCCGGCCGGGGATCGCCGCCGTCGCGGTCACCCCGGTCCCGCGCAGCGACGCGGCCACAGCGCCGGTGAAGGCGAGCACCCGGGACTGCGCACCGGGGTGGGCGACGTTGAGGACCCCGCCGCGGCCGCCGACCCGCATGGCCCCGACCGCGACGTGGGTGAGCCGCTCCAGCGCGGCGAGGCGCGGCTCGTCCGGCGGGCCGGCGTTGTTGACCAGCAGCTGGACCGGGCGGTCGGGGTCGGCGACCCGTCGCTCGACGGCGGCGAGCCCGGCCGGGTCGGTGAGATCGGCGGCCAGCGTCTCCACGATCGCTCCGGTGGCGCGCCCGACCCGCTCCGCCGCGGCGTCCAGCCGTCCGGAGTCCCGGGCGACCAGGACGATCGAGTACCCGCGCTCGGCGAGCTCCCGGGCGTAGGCCTCGCCGAGCCCGCGGCTCGCGCCGGTCACCAGTGCTGTCGGCATGGGACGGACGGTAGGGACCGGACGCTGTGGGGGCCCTGAGAACACGCCGGGCGGAGACCTGGCCGGAGGTCCGCGCGGTTGTCGCCGTCCGGACCTCTGGGTACGGTGACGGGTCCGGCTCCTCGGGCGGCGTGACGCCGCCGGCAGGGCCGGACCGGCCCGTTCAGTCACGCAGCGGACCTTGCAACTGCCATCGGCGATCGCGAGGACGCATGCACGCACTTGCCCCACCGCCGGCTCCGACGGGCTCGGCCCGTGACGGCCGGACCGGCTACGACGACCTGATCCCCCACCTCGAGCGGCTGGCGACGATCCCGTACGACGCCCCCGAGCGACCGGCGCTGCGCGATCACGTGATCACCGAGTTCCGGCCGCTGGTCCGCAACCTCTCCCGCCGGTTCGCCCCGGCGGGCCGCGGTGTCGAGGACGTCGAGCAGGCCGGGATGCTCGGCCTGGTCAAGGCCGTGGACCGGTACGACCCCGGCTCCGCGACCGGCGGCCCGCTCGGCTACCTCGTTCCCAGCATCCGCGGCGAGATGAAGCGCTACCTGCGCGACCACTCCTGGTCGGTGCGGGTGCCGCGCGACCTCAAGGAGCTGGCCGTGCGGGTGCAGCGCTCCGCGGACACGCTCGGCCAGGAGCTGGGCCGGCCGCCGCGCCCCTCCGAGCTGGCGCGCGAGCTGGGCGTGGGGGTCGACGAGATCGTCGACGCCCTCGCCGCGCTCGACTCGCACAGCGCCCGCTCGCTGGACGCCCCGGTGGGCGACGGCGAGTCCGGCGACGAGGCCCCGCTCGGCGAGCGGATCGGTGACGACGACCCGCGGCTGGACGTCGCCGCACACCGCTCGGAGATGCACGCGATGATCGGTGAGCTCCCCGAGCGGGAGCGGACGATCCTGATGATGCGGTTCTACGGCGACCGGACCCAGTCCTCGATCGCCGCCGAGATGGGCATCTCGCAGATGCACGTCTCCCGGATCCTGACCCGGACCCTGTCCCGGCTGCGCGAGCGGATGTCCGAACAGGACTCCGCGGAGGGCTGACCTCAGCCGGGCATGGTCTCCCCGCCGACGGGGGCGAACACCTCGCCGGTGTAGTACGACGACAGCGCCGGCGCCGCGAAGAACACGTAGGACGGGGCGATCTCGTCCGGCGCGGCCGGCCGGCCCATCGGGGTCTGCTCGCCGAAGCCCTCGACCTTGTCCTCCGGCATCGTGGCCGGGATCAGCGGCGTCCACACCGGACCGGGTGCGACGCAGTTCACCCGGATGCCGCGCCCGGTGAGCGACTGCGCCAGCGAGTAGGTCAGCGACTGCACGGCGCCGTTGGTGGCCGAGTAGTCGATGAGGGACTTGTTGCCGCGCAGACCGTTCACCGAGCCGGTGCTGATGATCGCGGCACCGTCGACGTCGGCCCCCTCCTTCGCGAACGCCACGCAGACCGCACGGCCGATGCCCGAGTTCCCGCCGGTGACCAGGGCGACGGTGCCGCTCAGCGGGCCCCGCCCGACCCAGTCGCGCATCTCGTCGCGGGGCCGGGGACTCATCGGGCCGGTACCCCCGGGCGCGTCCTGCTGCTGGGCGGGCGGCCTGTCGGTCACGGAGACCTCCTCGGTCGCGGTGTCATCGGACATCGGCCGGCCGCGGGCCGGCCGGCGCGGTGTGCGGTCCGGACGGGCGATCCGCCGGACCGGTCGCACGCCCGCTCGGCTACCCAGCCGCCGTCCGGGGAAACGGCGCCGCGAGCGGGCCGGGTGTCCCGCGCCGCGGACCGGGTAGTCACCCCCGCACCGGCCGAGCGGGCCGGTAGCGGCGAGAGGAGAGCCGATGGACGCGCAGCGGGCACGCACCCTGCTGGAGGACGAGCTCGCCCGGGTCGAGGAGACGGCCGACCGGGCGACCCGTGACGAGGACCCCGCGTCGGGGGCCGACCGGTCGGCAGCGGGCCAGGACTTCGGTGACGCCGGTTCTCGGGCGGCCGAGGCGATGGACCGTGACCTCACGATCGGCACGTTGCGCGGGCGGCGGGACCGCGTCCGGGCCGCGCTCGGCCGGCTGGACCGCGGGGAGTACGGACGGTGCGCGGAATGCGGCGCCGAGATCGACGACGACCGGCTGGAGCAGCGACCGGACACCGACCGCTGCCGCGACCACCCCGAGGACGACGCGCGGATGCCCGGCCCGGTCGAGTCCTGACCCGGCACCCCGCGCACGACGAGCGGCCCGGACCCTTCGGGGGTCCGGGCCGCCGGTCGTCACCGGAGCCGCGTCAGGCGGTCGCGCCCGCGGCGCGCACCGGGTGCCTGCCCTCGGCGAACTCCTCGATCAGCTTGGCGCAGAAGGCGTCGAGGTCGTCCGGGTTGCGGCTGGTCACCAGCGCCTCGTCGCAGACGACCTCCTCGTCGACGACGGTCGCGCCGGCGTTGCGCAGGTCGGTGCGGATGCTCGGGAACGAGGTCAGCGTCCGGCCCCTGACCACGTCGGCCTCGATCAGCGTCCACGGCCCGTGGCAGATCGCGCCGACCGGCTTGCCGGCGTGGAAGAACGCCTGCACGAACGACACCGCGTCGGAGTTCACCCGCAGCCCGTCCGGGTTGATGGTGCCGCCGGGCAGCACCAGGGCGTCGTAGTCGTCGGCCGACACGTCGGTGACCGCCTTGTCGACGTCGATCTTGTCCGACGGGGTGATGTCGCCGTTCATCGACTGGATCGGGTCGGTCGACAGCGACACCAGTTCGACCGTGGCCCCCGCCGCGCGGAGGTCGTCGCGCGGGCGGGTCACCTCGACCTGCTCCACGCCGTCCGTCGCCAGGATCGCGACCCTGCGGCCCGCCAGATCGTTCGACGCTGCGTCGTTCGCCACCGTGAGTTCCTCCTCGTGTCGTCGTTCGGTGTCTCCGTGACGGCTTCCCGCTGCGAGGGCGTCCAATCACCGCACGGCCGATCGGCGACCGGCGGGTGTGCGCGGACCGGCACCGGGTATGCGGTTCCGGACCCCTTTCTCACGAGGAGGACGAGGAGCCGTTGCTGGACCTGCTCCGGATCCTCCACCGCAAGGGTCGCGGCGAACCCGGCTGAGGAGCGCACATGTGGAATGTCCTGGAACGATGGATCGGGCGCTTCCGGCGGCCGCCGGTCGAGGACGTGGAACCGGACCCGAACCTGGCGAACAGCCGGGCGATCGGCGGCGCCGACACCGAGCGGGGCGACTCCGCGGCGACGACCGGGACCGGTCGCAGCGGCGAGTTCGTCGGGCGGGTCGCCGGTCGCGACGAGGGTTACGCCGGGGAGACCGGCGCGGAGGCCCGGGCCGAGGCCGGCGAGGCCACCGCCGGCGCGGACGGTGCCACCGGGGACGGTGCCGGAGGGAATCGGGCCCGGCCGGACGGTTCCGTGGCGCAGCAGGGCCACGGGGATCCGCCGCGGCCGTCCCGCTGATACCGGCCGGCCGGTAGTACGCCGGCGGTCAGCGACCGGCGACGGAGCTCGTCGGCGCCACGGGGCCCTGCCGGACCACGAGCCCGGAGGCCTCGACCCGCTCGGCTGCCTCCACACACGTCGCCACCCGGACGGCGCCGGGCGCCTCGGCGGTGACGCCGTAGGCCTGCGGCCCGGGCAGGTCCGGGGACAGCCGCCGGGCGTCGTCGGAGACCGCCGCGAAGCCCTGGCGGCCGTAGACCCACACCGCGCGGTCGCCGTCGTCGCCGGCCCCGCCGACCGGCGCCGACAGGAACGTCAGGTCGCCGTCGACGTCGAGGTAGCGCTGGTCGTCCGGCACCGCGCCCGGGCGCAGCGAGCCGGCCAGCGCGTCGAAGTCGGTGCCGCGGGCGGGCGTGCAGGACCGCAGTGCCGCAGCGGGATCGGTCGTGGCGAGCCGGGTGAAGTCGGTCAGCACCGTCTCGGGGTCCGGTTCCGAGTAGGCCTCGGGCTCACCGACGAGCGCGCCGAACCCGACGACGACCGCCGTCAGCAACCCGGCCCCCACCAGGAGGGTCCCCACGCACCAGGCCACCGTCCGCAGGACCAATGACCAGGAGTTCATGCACTCCACGCTAACCGCGGACGCCCGATCCGGCTGGTCGGAGCGTGATCGGTTACCCGGCGGTGACCTCCCGGGGGTGGTCCTCGATCGGCTGCGTCACGCGGATCTTCCGGCGGTGTCCCCGATCCGGTAGTGCGATCAGGACCCGAGCGCGAGGACGTTGCAGACGTCGCCGCGCCCGCCGGTCGAGGTGAGGCCGCGCTGCGAGCGGATCCGCTCGGCGAGGAACTCGGCGTCGTTCCCGACGCCGGAGAACCGGCCCGAGCCCCAGGTCCACTGCCACGGCAGGCCCAGGAAGTAGAGGCCCGGGGTCCCGGTGACGCCGCGGCTGTGCACCGGGCTGCCGCGCCCGGTGAACACCCCGACGTCGACCCAGCCGAAATCCTGCCGGAAGCCGATGCACCAGACCACCGAGGTGATCGACGAGCCGCTGAGGTCCAGCTCGGTGGTCTCGGACTCCGGGCGCCAGACCGGCGTGTAGCGCTCGCCGGGCGGCGCGTCGATCCCCTCCCGGTCGACGAACCCGTCGATGGAGTCCTTGATGGACTCGCTGACCTCGTCGGCGTGGTCCAGGGACGACTCCAGGTCCGGGCGGAACCGCAGTGTGCCGCCGGCGTGGTCGGTGAGCACCCCGTAGAGCCGCATGCCCTCGGTGGCGAACCGGCGCAGGTCGATGTCGCGGCCGCCGTCGCGGCCGGTCACGTAGTGGTTGGCCTGCGCGCGTACGGCCTCCCGGCGCGGGTGCTCGGTGACCGGCATCCGGTAGTAGCCCATGTCGTGCAGCCAGTCGGTGACGTCCCGGCCGCGGTAGAACCGGGACACCCGCGGCGCGTTCCCGACGACGAGGTGCACCCGCCGGCCGGCCAGGTGCAGGTCCTCGGCGATCTGGGCGCCGGACTGTCCGGAGCCGACCACGAGCACCTCCCCGGGCGGCAGCGCGCCGGGGTTGCGGTACTCGTGCGACTGCACCTGGGCGATCTGAGCGGGCAGCGGTTCGGACAGCGGCGGGACCAGCGGGGTGTGGTAGCCACCGGTGGCGACGACGACCTGGTCGGCGGTGCACTCCCCCGCCGTCGTCGTCAGGTGGAAGGTGCCGCGATCGTCGCGGGACAGCCGGGTCACGCCGACCCCTTCGTGCAGCGGCGGTTCGACGAAGCTCCGGTAGGCCTCGAGGTAGTCGACGATCTCGCTGCGCACCATGAACCCGTGCGGGTCCGGCCCGGCGTAGGGGAAGTCCGGCAGGTCGCACTGCCAGTTCGGGGTGACCAGGCAGAAGGTGTCCCAGCGGTTCCGTTTCCAGGACGAGGCGACGACGTCGCGCTCCAGCACCAGGTGGTCGATCCCGCGCCGGGCGAGGCAGCGGCTCATCGACAGGCCCGCCTGCCCACCCCCGACGACGACGACCGGGCGGTGCTCGCCCTCGAGGTCGGCGCTCATGAGGATCCTCCAGGGGTGCGGTGGGACGACGGACACCCCACCGTCCCGCCGTCGCGTTTCCGAACCGTGTCGACCGGACGGCGGGGACGTTGCCACGTGTTACGCAACGCCCCTGTCACAAAGGCGCCGACCGGCCTCGACGCCGTAGTCCGCACACAACACCCCGGAAACACGTCGCTGGTCTCGTATGCGGAACCGGCCCCACCCCTCCCTGCTAGGAGACGCATCATGACCAGCGCCGAGCTGAGCGACGTCGAGAAGAAGAGCCTCGAGGAGATCCCGCACCCCTCGCTCCCGGAGGGCTCGAGCATCTACGGCGGCACCAAGGTCTTCCCGGACCTGCAGGCCGAGGACGGCGAGACCTACTTCACCCTGGTGCACGGCATCGCGCACGAGTCCTCGGTCAGCTTCGTGGCCGTCCTGCAGGCGACCCGCGCGCTGCGCAAGGGCTTCGAGTCGGCCATGTACTTCTACGGCCCCGGCTCGCTGAACTGCCTGGCGACCCGCGGGTTCCCGACCACCGGGACCTCCGCGTTCCCGGGTGAGCACAACATCAACGACCAGCTCAAGACATTCCTGAGCGAGGGCGGCAAGGTCTACTGCTGCCGGTTCGGCCTGTCGCTGCACGGCGCCCGCGAGGAGGACCTCATCGAGGGCGTCATCCCGACCCACCCCCTCGACGTGCAGGACGCGCTCATCCACTACGCCCGCAAGGGCGCGATCATCAACTCGACCTACCAGCTCTGAGGCAGTCCCCCACCCCGCCGAGATGCAGTCCACGGCTCTCCCGAGACGGGAGCCGCGACCCTGAGCTGCATCTCGGCAGGGATCGGGCCCGGCCGCACGGCCGGGCCCGGCCCGCCGAGGCCCCGGAGGTCCGTATGGCCGCACCGTCCGTCCCGCCGTCCCGTGCCGATTCGGATCTCGGGCTGCGCGCCCGCGCGGAGCTGGCCGTCCGCGGCGTGGCGATCGACAGCGCCCCTGCATCGAGCGACACCGTGCCCGAGCCCCGCGGCGGGAGCGTCACCGAGCTCGGCTCGGTGATCCCGCTGCGCCGGCCCGGTGGCGCCGGCCCCTCGGCCGACGGGCACGTGCTGGTCGACGGGCTGAGGACGACCGTCCCGATCGTCGCCGACTCGCCCTACCGGCTGCGCGACGGCCGGCTGGTCCGCAGCGAGCCGGGTGGCGGCGTCACCGACATGGGCGTCGCCGTCGACACCGTCGCCCGTCCCGCGTTCTACGACCTGTGCACCGCCGACGGCGTCGGCTACGAGCAGATCGCCCGGCTGCACGGGAACGACGTGCTGGCCTCCACCGTCGTCCAGACCTGCGTGCGCTACGGCGCCGCCGACCGCTGCCGATTCTGCGCGATCGAGCAGTCGCTGCACTCCGGCGCGACCACCGCGGTGAAGACGCCCGATCAGCTCGCCGAGGTCGCCGAGGCCGCCGTCCGCCTGGACGGGGTGCGGCAGATGGTGCTGACCACCGGCACGTCGAACGGCCGCGATCGCGGCGCCCGGCACCTGGCCCGCTGCGTGCGCGCGATCAAGGCTGCGGTGCCGGGGCTGCCGGTGCAGGTGCAGTGTGAGCCGCCGGCGCCGGACGACCTGGCCGCGCTCGCCGCGCTGCGCGAGGCCGGCGCGGACGCGATCGGCATCCACGTCGAGTCGCTCGACGACGACGTCCGCCGACGCTGGATGCCCGGCAAGGCCACGGTCCCGCTGGCGCAGTACTGGACCGCGTGGGACGAGTCGGTGCGGCTGTTCGGCCCGGACGCGGTGTCGACGTACCTGATCGTCGGGCTCGGCGAGGACCCGGACGAGCTGGTCGCCGGCGCCGCCGCGCTGATCGCCCGCGGGGTCTACCCGTTCGTCGTCCCCTACCGGCCGATACCCGGCACCCTCGCCGCCGGCGACGGCGTCACCGGCCCCGACCCGGCGCTGCTGGCCGACGTGACCGCCCGGGTCGCCGCCGAGCTGCGCGCGGCCGGGATGCGTGGGGCCGACCAGGCCGCGGGCTGCGCGGCCTGCGGGGCCTGCAGCGCGCTGTCCGCGGTGGGGGGCTGAACCGGTGTACGACGACGGCACGCCCCGGTCGCGGGCACTCGACGGCATCGCGGTCCTGTCCGACGTGGACGGACCCGGCCCGCTGCTCCGCCCGGTCGCCGGGCGGGTCGGCGATGCCGCCCGCCTCACCCGCACCACCCGCTGGGTCGCCGACGAGCTCCTCGGCGGCCGACCGCGCCGCCTCCCCGGCACCCCGGACCTCACGATCACCGAGGTCCGCGCCGCCGACGCCGCCGACCCGCTGGTCGTCGCCTACCGGGTGCTGCGCCGGGAGGTGTTCTGCCGCGAACAGGGCCTGTTCGCCGACTCCCCCGCGGCCGACCACGACGACCACGACGACGACCCGCGCGCGGTCGTGCTGCTCGCCCACGACGGCGCCGGGGAGCTGCTCGGCGGCGTCCGGCTGGGCCCGGCGGACCCGTCCGGTGTGGACATCGGCTGGTGGACCGGCAGCCGGCTGGTCGTCGCACCGAGGGCCCGGCGCCGCGGCGGGGTCCGGGTCGGCGCCGCGCTGGTCCGGGCCGCCTGCGCCCGGGCGGAGGCGGCCGGGGCGCTGCGCTTCGACGCCGACGTGCAGGCCGCGAACGCCGTCCTGTTCACCCGTCTCGGCTGGGACCGGGTGCGCGACAACGAGATCAACGGGGCCCCGCACGTCCGGATGCGCTGGCCGATCGGTCGGATCCGGGCGCTGACCAGCGCGACGAAGGCCCCGCTGGGGGCACTGCTGGGCGCGCTCGGACCGCCCGGGTTCGTCGGCGACGACGGGGCGCCGGTGCCCGGCACCGACCTGGTCGCCTGCTGCGACGCGATCGTGCCCGCCCTGGTCGAGCGGGACCCGGAGTGGGCCGGCTGGGCCGGGGTGCTGGTCAACGTCAACGACCTGGCCGCGATGGGCGCGGCCCCGGTCGGGCTGCTCGACGCCGTCGGCGCCCGGGACGCCTCGTTCGCCCATCGGGTGCTGTCCGGGGTGCGCGCGGCCGCGGCGGCCTACCGCGTCCCGCTGCTCGGCGGGCACACCCAGCTCGACGTCCCCGCCGCGCTGTCGCTGACCGCGCTGGGCCGCACCTCGCACCCGGTGCCCGCCGGGGGTGGGCGGCCCGGGCACCGGATCCGGCTCACCACCGACCTCGGCGGCCGCTGGCGGCCCGGCCACGCGGGCCGGCAGTGGGACTCGACGACCACACGCACGTCCGACGAGCTGGCGGCGATGGTCGGCGCGATCGGCCCCGGCGCGGCGCACCGCCCGGCCGCGGCCAAGGACGTGTCGATGGCCGGGATCGCCGGGACGCTCGGGATGCTCGCCGAGGCGTCCGGTGTCGGCGCCGTCCTCGACGTCGCCGACGTGCCCCGCCCGGACGGCGCGAGCGCCGGGGACTGGTTCACCTGCTTCCCCGGGTTCGGCCTGCTCACCGCGGACGATCCGGGCGCACCGGCGCCGCAGGCCGGTCCCGCCGTGTCGGCCGCGTGCGGCGAGCTGGTCGCCGGCACCGGGGTGCGGCTGCGCTGGCCGGACGGCGAGGAGACCGAGGCCGTGCCCGGCCAGGTCACCGGCATGGGGCGCGCGTGAGCGCCGGCGGGACCACGTTCGCCGCCGCCGCGCAGGGCTTCGTGCGGGACCTGGAGGAGGACTTCGTCCGGGTCGCGGCGACGATCGCGCGGGCCCGGTCCCGCGGGGTGCAACTGCTCGCGCTGCCCGAGGCGGCGCTGGGCGGGTACCTCTCGACACTGCACGGGGACGGGACGGACACCGACACGCCGCCGCAGCTCGATCCGGACGGCCCGGAGATCCACCGGCTCGCCGCGCTGGCCGGGGACATGGTCGTCACCGCCGGGTACTGCGAGGCCCCGGACGCGGCGTCCGGCGGGCGTCCGTACAACAGCGCCGTCGCGGTCACCGGCGACGGTGTACTGGGCCGGCACCGCAAGGTGCACCAGCCGCTCAACGAGCACAGCTCGTACGCGCCCGGTGACCGGTTCGCCGCGTTCGACACGCCGGTCGGCCGGATCGGCATGCTGATCTGCTACGACAAGGCGTTCCCGGAGGCGGCCCGCGCCCTGGCGATCGACGGCGCGACCACCGTGGTCTGCATGTCGGCGTGGCCGGCCTCGCGCACGAACCGGGCCCCGGTGCTCGCCGAGGACCGCTGGGCGCGGCGGTTCGACCTGCACGACCGGGCCCGCGCGCTGGAGAACCAGATCGTGTGGGTGTCGGCGAACCAGGCCGGTACGTTCGGCGACATGCACCTCGTCGGCTCCGCGAAGATCGTCGACCCGGGCGGTGAGGTCCTCGACGGCACCGGCTCCGGGCCCGGGCTGGCCGTCGCGACCGTCGACGTCGACGCCGTGGTGGACGCCGCCCGCCGCTACATGGGGCACCTGCGCGACCGCCGGCCCGGCAGCTACGGGCCGGAGCCGGCGACCGCGGGGCGGTGACGCCGGTGCGCGTCGCCGCGGCCGCCGCCAACTTCACCCGGGACCTGGCGTTCGACCTCGACCGGATCGGTGTGATCGTCGCGCACGCCCGCGAGGCCGGGGCCGCGGTGCTCGCGCTGCCCGACGGCGCGCTCGGCGGCTACATCCACGACCTGCGCCACCCCGACCCGTCGGACCGCACCGTGCTGCCGCCCGCGCTGGACCCGGACGGTCCCGAGGTGCGCGCGGTGGCCGCGCTCGCCGGGGACCTGGTGGTGTGTCTCGGCTTCTGCGAGGCCGGGCCGGGCGAGAGCGAGCGCTACAACTCCGCCGTCTGCCTGACCGGCGACGGCGTCCTGGGCCGGCACCGCAAGGTGCACCACCCGGCCGGTGTCGCGGGGCTGTTCCGCTCCGGCGACGGGTTCACCGCGTTCGACACCCCGGCCGGGCGGATGGGGATGCTGATCGACCACGACAAGACGTTCCCGGAGTCGGCGCGCTCGCTCGCCCTGGACGGCGCGGAGACGATCGCCTGCCTGTCGGCCTGGCCGACGTCGCTGACCAACCGGGCACCGCGGATGGCGCAGGACCGCCAGGCCCGCCTGTTCGACCTCTACGACCAGTCCCGGGCCGCGGAGAACCAGGTGCTCTGGCTGTCGGCGAACCAGAGCGGGCGCAACGGGTCGCTGCACTTCCTCGGCCGCGCCAAGATCGTCGGTCCGGGTGGCGAGATCCTGGCCCGGACCTGGTCGAAGGGCGGTCTCGCGGTCGCCGACGTCGACCCGGACGCCGCGATCGGCGCGGCCCGGGCGGTGCTGCACCACCTCGAGGAACGCCGGCCCGACCTCTACCGGAGCTGAGCGGCGTGCGGATCCGGCTGTCCACCTACTCGACGAAACCGCGCGGCGGCGTCGTGCACACCCTCGCGCTGGCCGAGGCCCTCGCCGCGGCCGGCCACGACGTGGCGGTGTGGTCGCTGGCCCGCGGCGGGGACACCGGCTTCTTCCGCCGCGTCTCGTCCGATGTGGACGTCCACCTGGTACCGGTGCCGGAGGTCGACGGCGAGACCGTCGGCGCCCGGATCCTGCGCTCGATCGACCTGCTCGCCGGCGCGCTGGGCTCCGCAGGACCGGCCCCCGACATCCGGCATGCCCAGGACTGCCTGTCCGCCAACGCCGAGGGGCGCGCGCACGGCTACGGCTCGCTGCTGCGGACCGTGCACCACCTCGACGAGTTCAGCACGCCCGAGCTGGCCGCCTGCCACGAGCGGGCGCTCGTCTCCCCCGCCGCGCTGGTGTGCGTCTCGGCCGCGGTCGCCGCCGAGGTCCGCACCGGGTGGGGCCGGGACGCAGCCGTGATCGGCAACGGGGTGCACTCGGAACGCTTCGCCCGTGCGGACGGGGCATCGTGGCGCGCGCGGTTCGGGCGCTACGTGCTCTCGGTCGGCGGGATCGAGCCGCGCAAGGGCACCCGGGACCTGGTCGAGGCGATGGCGCTGCTCCCCGGGACCCCGCTGGTGATCGGCGGCGGCGACACCCTGTTCGACTACCGCTCCTACCGCGGCGACGTGCTGGCCCGGGCCGCCGAGATCGGCGTCACCCCCGAGATCCTGGGCCCGGTCGACGACGACGCGCTGCCCGGCCTGGTGGCGGGCGCGGCCGCGTTCGCGTTCCCGTCGGTCAAGGAGGGGTTCGGGCTGGCCGCGATGGAGGCCCTCGCCGCCGGGGTCCCGCTGGTCACCCGGGACCTTCCCGTGCTGCGCGAGGTGTTCGGGCCCGCGGCCCGGTTCGCGGCCGACCCGCCCGGTCTCGCGGCCGCACTGCGGACGGCGATCACGACCCCCGACCCGCGACGGGCGCAGGCCGGCCGGGCCCTCGCCGCCGCGCACTCGTGGACGACGGCCGCGGACCGGCACGCCGCGCTGTACCGGAACTTCCGCGCCGGGCGCCCCCTTGCCCGTCTCGGTAACCTCGACGACACATGACTCCGTCGACGGAGGAGGTGCCGGGATGGCCGAGCAGCCACGCGCCGCCGTCGTCGTCCCGCTGTGCCGGGCGGTCCGGCACCACGATCGCGCGGGGGTGCGCTGCCCGCACTGCGCTGCCCCGCGTCCGGGGAGCGAGCGGAACCCCCCGGCGGTGGTGCTCCCGCTGCTCCGGGACCACCACCGCGGGATCAGCGACGACGCGGTCGTCACCGGCGAACTCTGAGCCCGCTCACTCCCAGCGGAACCAGCGGGCCGCCGCGACGGAGGCGAGCACCGTCGTCACCACCAGGCCGAGCACCGGCGCGAGCTCCGGCGTCGCGCCGAGCCAGGCCGCGGACAGGACGTGCACGGTCGCGCCGAACGGCAGCACCTGCCCGACCTCGGCCAGCGGGCCCGGCAACGCGGTCGGGTCGCCGAACATGCCGCCGAGCGCCCCGGTCCCGAGGAACAGCACCAGTCCCGCCGCGATCGCGGCGTTGGTCGTCGGCGCGAGGGCGGCGACCAGCAGCCCGACGGCGAAGAAGGCCGCCGCGCCTAGCAGCAGCCCGCCCAGCGCGGTCCACACCGCGGCCGGTGCGCCGGCACCGAACGCGACCACCGCCACCCCGAACGCGAGCCCGATCCCGACGGCGACCTGCGCGAACCCGACCGCGACCTGGGCGGCGAGCACCGGCGCCGGACCGGCGGGGGTGACGCCCAGGCGTCGCAGCACCCCGCTGCGCCGGTAGTGCGCGAGGAAGCTCGGCACGTTGGTGAACCCCACCAGCCCGAGCACGGTCGCCGCGGCGACCGGCAGCCCGAACACCTCGAGCGGCGTACGGCCGTCCAGTGCCCCGGGCGGCAGCGGCGGCGCTGTCGTGCCGACCATCACCAGGATCAGCAGCGGCAGCCCCAGCGGGACGACCAGCCCGGCGGTGTCCCGGGCGACCATCCGCGCCTCGGCCGCGACCAGGGCACGCCACGCCGAGGCCGGCGGGCGGGCGGTACCGGTCGTCACCGTCTCCTCCTCGGTCCGGGTCATGCCGCCGCCCCCGCCCCGGGATCCAGCCGTCGCCCGGTGAGCTCCAGGAACGCGTCGTCCAGGGTCGGCCGCTCGATCCGCAGGCCGGTCGCGACCACGCCCTGCCGGACCAGCTCCGCACCGATCGGTCCGAGGAGGTCGCCGTCACCGGAGAGCACGAACTCCGCGCCGGTCCGCACCACGGACCCGACTCCGGGCAGGGCGCGCAACGCGTCCCGGTCGAGGTCCCCGGAGGCCCGGAACCGGACCCGCTCCCCCAGCCCCGCGGCGGCGACGAGCCCGGCCGGGTCGGCGTCGGCGACGACCCGGCCCCGGTCGAGCAGCAGCACCCGGTCGCAGAGCCGCTCGATCTCGTCCATCCGGTGGCTGACCAGCAGGACCGTGACGCCGTCGTCGGCCATCCCCTGCACCAGGTCCAGCATCTCGGCACGGGAACGCGGGTCGAGCCCGGTGGTCAGCTCGTCGAGGATCACCACCCGTGGCCGGCCGACCAGCGCGAGCGCGACCGACAGCCGTTGCTGCTGGCCGCCGGAGAGCCGGTCGAACCGGGTCCCGGCCTGCTCGGTCAGCCCGACCACGTCGATCAGCCGGGCCGGGTCGTGGCCGTCGCGGTGCAGTGCCCGGTGCAGCCGGACCAGCTCGGTCACGGTGAGCATGTCGTGCAGCGCCGCCTCCTGGAGCTGGACGCCGAGGACCGCGCGGACCGCCCGGCGGTCGCGCCACGGGTCGAGCCCGAGCACCCGCACGGTGCCGCCGTCGGGACGGCGCAGCCCGGCCACGCACTCCACGGTCGTCGTCTTGCCCGCGCCGTTGGGCCCGAGCACGCCGGTCACCGAGCCGGCGGCGACGGTGAACCCGACGTCGTCGACCGCGGTCCGGTCCCCGTAGCGCTTGCGCAGTCCGCGTACCTCGATGGCGTTCATGGCCGTCGATGCTGGTCGCCCGGACGGTCCCGGCGGCAGTGCCGGACGTCGCGACCCGGACCCGTGACTTCCGGCACTACGGCCCGGCGCCCGCTTCTCACTACCGTGTCCGCTGTGCCCAGGTTCGACCCGAACGTCGTCGCCGGCGTGATCACGAGCGCGCTCGGCGTCGTCGTCGCCGTGCCGATCGCGCTGGAACTGATCCGGACGGGCGGGCAGGCCACCACCGGGCCGCCGTGGCTGTGGTGGACCGTCTACGGCGCCTACCTCGCCGGGCTGGTGCTCGGCGGCTGGCTGGACGAGTGGGTCGGGCGTAGGGCGACGCGGGCGCTGCTCGCGGTGATGGTCGGTGCCTCCGCCGGGCTGGTGCTGCTCGCGCCGAGCTACGGATGGGTCGCGGTGCTGCTGGTGTTCACCGCGGCGCTGTCGGCCTACCACGTGCCGCTGCGGGTGACGGCCGCGATCGTCGTGCTCAACGTCGGCGTGGTCGCCGCCGCGGCCCTTCTCCAGGGCCAGGCCGTGGGGGCGGCCCTGACCGTCGGCGGCATCTACCTCATGCTGCACACCGCCTCGGTCCTCGTCGTCGTCGGGTTGCTGCGCGAGGAGGCCGCGCGGCGGCAGCTCGCCGAGGCGCACGCCGAACTGGCCGCGGCCGGCGCGGTGCTCGCCGAGACCAGCCGGGCGCAGGAACGCCTGCGGATCTCCCGCGAGCTGCACGACCTCGTCGGGCACCAGCTCACCGCGCTGGCCCTGGAGCTGGAGGTCGCCACCCACCGCGCCGACAACGCCGAGCAGGTCGGCCGGGCCCGCGGCATCGCCCGCGACCTGCTCGCCGACGTCCGCTCGACCGTCGGCGAGCTGCGCCGGCACGCGCCCGACCTGGAGACGACCCTGCGCCGGATCACCGGGCGACTCCCGCGCCCGGCCGTGCACGTCAGCATCACCGGAACGCTGCCGTCGGACGAGGACCGGACCGTCGCCGTCGTGCGGGCGGTGCAGGAGATCCTGACCAACGCGATCCGGCACGCCGACGCGCACAACGTCTGGATCGAGATCGGGCCCGCCCCCGACGGCGGGCTGCGGCTGCACGCCCGCGACGACGGCCGCGGGCCCGTCGGCGAGGTCGTGCCCGGCAACGGGCTGCGCGGGCTGACCGAACGGGCCGGCGCACTCGGCGGCACCGTCGACTTCGGACCCGTCGCGCCCCGCGGCTTCGCGGTGACGGCGGTGCTGCCGTGACGGTGCGTGTGTGCCTGGTCGACGACCAGACCCTGGTCCGGCACGGGATCCGCGGGCTGCTCGACCTGGCCCCGGACATCGAGGTCGTCGCGGAGGCCTCCGACGGCGCCGAGGCCGTCGAACGGGTGCTGGCGGACCGGCCGGACGTCGTGCTGCTGGACCTGCGGATGCCCGGCCGCGACGGACTCTGGGCGCTCGAGGAGCTCCGCGCCCGCCGCATCGACGTCCCGGTTCTCGTGCTGACCACCTTCGACGACGACGAGCTGGTGCTGCGCGCGCTGCGGGCCGGCGCCCGCGGGTACCTCCTCAAGGACGTCACGCTGGACCAGCTGGTCGGGGCGGTCCGCACGCTCGCCGAGGGCGGCACCCTGATCAGCCCCGCGATCACCGAGCGGCTGCTGCGCGTGATCCACGACGTCCCCGCCCCGCCCGACGACGGCGCCCCGCCGCAGCGGCTGTCCGGCCGCGAGCTGGACGTGCTGCGGCTGCTTGCCGGCGGCTACGCCAACCGGGAGATCGCGCAGGTGCTGGTCCTGGCCGAGGGCACGGTGAAGAACCACGTGTCGAGCCTGCTGCTCAAGCTCGGCACCCGGGACCGGACCCGCGCCGTGCTGCGCGCGCTGCACCTCGGGCTGCTCGACCCACCCCGCGCCGGCGAGGGGCGGCCGGGATGACCGGCGACCGGCTGCTGCCCGCGGGCGCACGCGAGGTGTTCCTGCCGTTCGAGGGCGGCACGGTACGGCTGCTCACCGGCGGCGCCGGTCCGGGCACCCCGGTCGTGCTGCTGCACGGCGGCGGCTCGGACAACGCCGCGATCTCCTGGTACCCGGTGCTCGCCGAGCTGGCCCGGGACCGTCCGGTGCTGGCACTCGACCTGCCCGGGTTCGGGTACACGACCGGGATCGAGCCCGCCGGGCCGCCGGGGACGACGGCCGACCTGGCCGTCCGGATCGCGGCCGCGGCCGGTCATCCGCGCGCGGTCTGGGGCGGGGTGTCCATGGGCGGCGACATCGCGCTGCGTGTCGCGCTGCGCCGGCCCGGCGCGGTGGCCGGGCTGCTCCTCGTCGCGCCGGGCGGGCTCACCGGCCTGGCCGGCGGCTCCCGAACCCGGCACGCCGCGGCGTGGCTGGGCACCCGGATCCCGGAACCGGTGATGCGCCCGCTCGCCCGTCTGGCCGGGCTCGGCGCCCGGGCCACGGCGCGCGCGGTGGTGCACGACCCGGACACGATGCCCGCCCCGGTGGTCGACGAGTTCGTGCGCGAGTCGCGCCGGCCCGGCGCCGGGATCGGCTTCTACCGCTACAACCGGGCGACCGTCGGGCCCGGCGGGATGCGCGACGACCTCTCGGAGCAGGTCCGCGCGATCAGCGCGCCGGCACTGTTCGTGCACGGGCTGCAGGACCGGTGGGTCTCCCCCGGGGATTCCCGGCGGGCCGCCGCGGCGATGCCGGACGCCGAGCTCGTCGAGGTCGGCCGGTGCGGCCACTGGGCACAGCTGGAGCGGGCCGGGGCGTTCCTGGAGTCGGCCGCACGGCTGCTGACCCGGGTCGACGACGCCGAGCGCAAGCCCCCCGCAGGTGATGATCACCACGCGTGACGACGGAGCACCCGGGTACTCCCGATGCGGTCCGGAGGAGAAGCGGGAGCGGAGGCGGCGATGAGCGGCAGCACGACGGTGCGTGTGTCGGGACGGTGCGCGGGAGCGGGCTTCCGCGCACGTGCGGACCGGATGTGCCGGCCGGCGTCCGCACGCGTGCGGGCCGCCGCGTGACGACGGCCCCCGACCTCGCCCTCACATCCAGCACCGTGGCCCGCCTGCTCGCCGAGCTGGGCCCGGCCGGCTGCCCCGACGCCGTCGCCGAGATCGTCCGGGAGTGCTTCGAGGACCTGCGCGGCAGCCCGGCCGGCGCCCTCCCGGAGCTGGTCGAGCGGCTCGCCCGGGTCCGGCTGAGCTCCTCGCCCGCCGAGTCCTGAGCCGGGTCCCGAGCCTCGCGCCGGTCACCCCGCCGGGCATGCGGACCGGCTGATCCGGGTATCCCCGGGTGTGACGCGCGGCGACAGCACCACCGGCGACGACCGGGACACGAACACCGCGGCCGGGCAGGCGACGGACCCTGGAACCGACGCTCCGGCCGACCCGCGGCAGGATCCGGAGCGGGCCGTGGACGAGGCCGAGGAACGCATCCTCGGCCCGGACGCGCGGGCCGCCGTCCACGCCGCGGGGGATCGCGAGGACACCGCCGACCCGGCCGGGGACGGCACCGGAACCGACGCGGAACCCACCGACTGACGCCCCGGAGAGTCAGCGCTCCCGCCCCTGGCCTCCGAGCCGGTGCAGGCGCAGCGCCAGCTGCACCTCCAGCGACCGGTCCGGCTCCTGCCAGCCCGGACCGAGCAGGGTGCCGACCCGCTCGAGGCGCTGCGCCACCGTGTTGACGTGCACGTGCAGCGTCGCGGCGGCGCGGGTCGGGCTGGCCCCGGCCGCGTAGTAGGCCTCCAGGGTCCGCACCAGCTCGCTGCCCCGTCGCTCGTCGTGCTCGGCGACCGGGCCGAGGATCCCGGTGACGTACCCCGCCACATCCGGGCGCTCCCCGAGCAGCAACCCGGCGAACCCCAGGTCGGAGGCGGCGGCCGCCTCCCCGACCCGGTCGAGCGCCACCAGCGCCTCGACCGAGCGGCGGGCCTCGGCCAGGGCGGCGTCGGTGCCGTCGGCCGGACGGAACGGGCCCGCGGCGCCCACGGTGACCGCGCCGTCGGGATCCTGTGTGGACGCCGGGCGGGCCAGCCGGGCGCCGGACGCACCCGGGTCGTCCCCGGGCAGCAGCGCCACCACCGCACCGTCCCGCTCCCCCACCAGTCCGGACCGGCCGCCGAGCGCGGCAGCCTCCCGGGCGACGGCCCGGCGACGGCCCGGCGCGCACCGGCAGACCAGCAGCACGTGCGGGCGGCGGGCGGAGATGCCGAGTCCGGAGACCCGGGTCAGCGCCGCCGGGCGCGGTGGCCCGACGGCAGCGAGCAGCTCGTCGAGCGCGTCCGCGCGGTCGAGCCGGTCGGTCTCGTCCGCGCGCTGGGTGAACAGCATGACCAGAGCGGTGACCATCCCGGCCCGCTCGACGGTGCGGATCTGGGCCGCCGAGAGCTCGCCGTCGGTGCCCGCGCCGGGCCCGCCGATCCCGCCGAGCAGCAGCGTCCCCAGCCGCTGCCCACCGGCGATCACGGCGATCACCCAGGCACCGCCCGCGCACGGCACCGCGACCGGCCGGCCGCCGAGGTCCCCGGTCTCCCGGCCGGCGCGGCGCAGCGCCGCGGTGGTGTCCAGGTCGTCGGGCACCGGTCCGTGCCGGGCGGTGGGGGTGCCGTCCAGGTCGAGCACCGTCACCCAGCCACCGAGCAGCCGGCCGAGCGCCTCGGCGATGTCGGCGACGTCGCCACCCTCCAGCACGACGCCGGCGAACCGGTCGTGCGCGTCGGCGGCCTCGGCGATGGCGGCATGCGCGCCACGCAGCGCGTCCAGCGCCGTCGCGGTGTCGGCCAGCCGCCGGGTCTGGACGATCGACACGGCCGCCAGCGCGGCCAGCGAGCCGAGCAGCGCGACGTCGTCGGGGCCGAACGGCCGCGCCGAGCGGTTCGCGGCGAACAGCACGCCGACGAACTCGTCGGCCACCAGCAGCGGGGTCCCGCAGATCGCGACGATGCCCTCCTCGGCGACCGCGGTGTCGATCTCGGTCGTGTGCCGGTAGCGGCCGTCGCCGGCGTAGCGCCCGGTCCAGTGCGGTGTGCGGCTGGCGGCGACGAGCCCACCGAGGCCGGCTCCCAGTGGCAGGCGCAGGCTCTGGAAGCGGCGCGACACCGAGCCGGAGGTGACCCGCATGTAGGTGTCGCCGCGCTCGGCGTCGTAGAGCGTCAGGTAGGCCAGGTCGGTGCCGAGCAGGGCACGGGCCCGGCGGACGATCGCGTCGTGCACCGAGCCGCTGTCTGGTTCGGACGTCAGGTCGCGTGCGATCTCGACGAGCGCGGCGAGCTCGGACTCGCGCCGGCGCCCGGCGTCCATCGCGGCGCGGATCCGCAGCGCCAGCGCGCCCGCCTCGGGCTGCGACGCGGCGAGCTCGGCGGCGGTGCGCTCCAGATCGTCACCGGGGGCGTCGGAGCCCACGCCCTCGTCGGTCCGGTCGGCGAGCAGCCGGAGCAGGTCGAGGACGGTGTGCACGCCAACATCCTGCCGCACCGCATCGCATCGTCACTTCTGAGGAGACGGACCGTTCCGGGTTAACGACACGTTTCCGAGGCCCGACGAACCGGTCGAATCCGGCATCCGCCGGTCACCTCGCTCCCCCACATCCGGAGGAACCCGTGTCCAAGGTCGGCCTGATCGGCTCCGTCCTGCTCGTCGCCGCCGTCACCTGTGCGTGCGGCGACACCGGAGCGCGGGAGGACGCCGCCCTTCCGGCGGCCGCCACGTCGTCCCCGGCGGTGGCCCCGGCGCAGGCCGCCGTCCCGGGCGCCGCGTCCGCGGCGTCGGCGGACACGGCGTCCGGTGCGGGGACGTCGGGTGTGGCGGGTGCGGCGGCCGTCCTCGGCGTCGGCGCCGAGACCGTGCGGGTCACCTCGATCACCGACGGCGACACCTTCCGGGTCGGCGACCGCCGGATCCGGGTGATCGGCATCGACTCCTGCGAGACCGGCACCACCGGCGGCGACGCCGCCACCGCCGAGGCGCGCCGCCTGCTGACCGGCGTCCCGGTGACGCTGAGCCGGGAGCCGGGCGTCGACAAGGACCGCTACGACCGCGAGGTCCGCTACGTCGGGACGCCGTCGGGCGACTTCGGCCGGCTCATGGTTCCGGGGACGCACACGAACGTCTACAACGGCGGCAACAACGCCTCGGAGTCCTACCTGTCCGGGCTGCGCGCGCTCGACCGCGGCCGGAGCTGCGGCGCGTCCGCCGCGCCGGAGCGGAACACGGCGACGCAGCAGCCCGCGCCGAAGCTCCAGGCCGCCCCGAAGACCTCGGCGCCGACGGCGCAGCAGGCTCCCCGCCCGGTGGCCGCCGCCCCGAAGCCCGCGCCGGCACCGGCGCCAGCCCCGAAGCCGGCCCCGGCCCCCGCGCCCGCTCCCGCTGCCGGTGGCGGCGGCGCCTACTTCAAGAACTGCAGCGCGGCCCGTGCCGCGGGCGCCGCGCCGCTCCTGCGCGGCCAAGCCGGCTACCGGTCCGCGCTGGACCGCGACAACGACGGCGTCGCCTGCGAGTGAGCGGGGTGATCACGGATCGGGCGCACATCCGGCCGGCCACGGCCGCTCCTGCGCCCGATCCGTGATCAGCCGCCGGGGCCGTTAGCGTGGCGGGCGTGCTGATGACCGCCGACGACGCCGTCCTGCTGCTCATCGACCTGCAGGAACGCCTCATGCCCGCCATCGACGACGGCGACCGGGTGATCGCCAGGGCCGTCCGGCTCGCCGAGGCCGCCACCCTGCTCGACGTCCCGGTGATCGCCACCGAGCAGGTCCCGGACAAGCTCGGCCCGACCGTCGAACCGCTGCGCGGCTACCCGCACCTGGTGGCGCCGAAGTCCCGCTTCGCCGCCGACGACGCGGCCCTGGTGCCGCCCGGCCGGACCGAGGTCGTCCTCGCGGGCGCCGAGGCGCACGTGTGCGTCCTGCAGACCGCGCTGCGGCTGGTCGCCGACGGGCACCGGGTGCTGCTGGCCGCCGACGCCGCCGGCTCACGGTTCCCCGAGGACCGGACCGCCGCGCTGGAACGGGCGCGGGGCGCCGGCGTCGAGGTGGTGACGTCGGAGATGGTGCTGTTCGAGTGGCTGCGCGACGCGGCCCACCCGCGGTTCCGCGAGGTGCAGAAGCTGCTGCGGTGACGCGCTACCGGGCGGGGGTGTAGGCGGGGTCGGGCGGCGGCAGCGGGACGTCCGGCGCGGTCCCGAGGGCCGTGCCGACGGCGTCGAACCAGGGTGGCGCGGCAACCGTCCCGCCGAACGCGCCCTTCCCGCAGTCCTGCCCGAGGTGCACCGGGGTGCCGGGGCAGATCTGGCTGGGGTGCGCCCCGTCGGCGAACACCATCGACGACCCGGCGATGCCGTCGATGCCGCCGGTCGCGCCGACGAACGCGACGGACTCGCTGGTGTTGGTGGTACCGGTCTTGCCGATCGTCGGCCGCGTCCAGTGCGCGTTGCGGGCGGCCGCCGCGGAGGTCCCGGTGATGGTGTCCCTGCCCAGGCCCGCCGCCATCGTGTGCGCGATCCCGGGGGCGACGGCCTGGTCGCACGCGGTCCGCGCGACCGGCACGTCCGCGCCGGTGCGGTCGGTCACCGACAGCACCGCGTCGGGCCGGCACCAGGTGCCGTCGCTCTGGATCGTCGCCGCGACGTTGGCCATCTCCAGTGTGGACACCGGGCTCACGCCGAGGGTGAACGAGAGCAGGTTCTGGAAGTACTGCGACTGCGGCTGGTTCCAGCGCGGATCCTGCGACCGGGGGTCGGCGGGGTCGGTGATCGGGGTGCCGCCGGCGAGCGGAGCGGCCAGCGTGTCGCGCAGTCCGAGCCGGCGCGCCATGTCGATCACCTTGGGGACGCCGGTGCGGGCCTCCAGCTCGACGAATGCGGTGTTCGGCGACGTCGCCAGCGCGTCCGGGAGGCTGATCGGGTCCGGGTAGCGCGGGTTGTCGTTGGCGACCGGGTAGCAGCGGGTGTACTGGTTGGTCACCGGCGGCGTGACACAGGTCGAGGTGGGGTCGGGCAGCGTGCTGTCGAACCCGACCGTGCCGGCCTCCAGCGCGACCGCGGTGGTGAAGATCTTGAACGACGAGCCCGCGCCGAACACGTTGCTCGGGTCCGCGACGAGGTCGGTCGTGGTCTGCCCGGCGCCACCGTCGGTCCCGGGCGTCCGGTTGGACACCATGGCGAGGATCTGATGGTCGTCGTGCCCGGGCCGGATCAGCGCGAGAGTGTTGGCGACGCCGTCCTGGGCCGGGGGCACGTTCCGGTCGACGGCGGCCTGCGCCGCGGCCGTGACCTTCGGGTCGAGGGTGGTGCGGACGGTGTACCCACCGGTGTCGAGCTGGTGCTCAGTGATCCCGGCCTTCTGCAGCTGGTCGACGACGTACTCGCAGACGAAACCGGCACCCGGCGTCGCGCCGTAGCAGTTGCCCCCCGGGGTGACCGGGCCGCCCGGCAGCACGCCGAGCGGTGCGGCGGTCGCCGCGGCGGCCTGGGCCGGGGTGATCGAGCCGGCGGCGCGCATCGCCACGATCACCGTGTCGCGCCGGTCGGTCGCCGCCGCCGGATGCCGGTACGGGTCGTAGCGGGTCGGGTTGTTGACCATCCCGGCGAGCAGCGCGGCGCGGGGTACGTCGAGGTGCGCGGCGTCGGTGCCGAAGTAGGCGCGGGACGCGGCCTCGACGCCGTAGAGGTTCCCGCTGAACTCGAGGGTGTTCAGGTAGCCGGCGAGGACGTCCTGCTTCGACGCCGAGTGGGCCAGCCGCTGGGCGAGCACCGCCTCCCGGATCTTGCGGCCGATGCTGTCGGCCCGGTCGGCCTGCTGCGCGGCGGGGTCGTCGGCGTCGACGACGTCGATCAGCCAGTTCTTGACGTACTGCTGGGTGATCGTGGAGCCGCCCTGGACGTCGCCGCCCGCGGCGTCGGTGACCAGCGCCCGGGCCGTGCCGATGGGGTCCACCCCGGACTCGGAGAAGAACCGCCGGTCCTCGACGTCGACGACGGCGGCGACCATCGCCGTCGAGATCCGCGAGTAGGGCACCGGGAGCCGGTACTGCTCGTCGAGGTAGGCGATCGGGGTGCCGTCGCGGTCGGTGAGGGTGGTCGCGGCGGGGACGGCGCCCGGGTCCGGGAGCTCCCCCGCGGCCGCCGGCCGGTCCGGGACCGCCGAGGCCACCACGGCCACCCCGGCCGCGGCCGGCGCGCCGCACGCGGCGAGCACCAGTCCCCCGGCCAGGACCGCGACGGCCAGCCGCCGCCACACGGACCCGTTCCGTCCCCGCCGACCCCCCACGATCGACCATTGTGCACTGCAACGGTGACTCTCGCCTGAGATCGGTCTGAGAGACCGCGGGGTGGGGTCAGACAGGTGGGGTGCCCGGGACCCGGGGCCCCGCCGAGACCACGATCCACACCCAGGTCGCGGTCAGGACGCCCGCCACCAGGACGGCGACGACGAGACCGGGACCGACGTCGGCGCCGGCCACCGTTCCGGTCCGCGCGGACCACACCGCCCACAGCCCGGTGACGGGGCCCGCCGCGCACACCAACGCCGCGGCGCAGGCGAGCGGCCAGAACCGGGCGAGCAGCGCCAGACCGGAGACGACGAGCGCGGCCACCGCGACCCAGACCGCCACCTGCGGCAACGCCCCCGCCGGGGCGTCGCCGGTCAGCACCTGCAGCCCCGAGGACCGGCCCCACCAGGGCATCGCGAACGCCGCGGCCACCGCGGCGACGGCCGCGCCCACGACGACGCCGGCCGGGCCGGGGTCGATCCACCGCTCGACCCGCCAGGCGATCCGGGTGAGCTCCTGCTCCAGCTCCGTCTCGTGAGACGCGTCCGGAACCTGTAGCCGGGTCATCGGCGGTACCGGATCATCACGGTCGTCCTTCGATGCGTGGAGTACGTGGACGCGTGACATGTGGCGGCCGGGATCGGCTGCGTCCGCGGTCGCCACGGACCGGCGACGGTGCTCCAGCCTGCCACGCCGGCCTGTGTCCGGACAGAGATGCCCGCGCCGGCGTGGGGGCGCCCGTCAGGCGGCGCGGGTTCCGCAGCGGCACGGCGAGCCCTGCTGGCAGCCGCAACCGCAGCTCGCGGAACAGCCGCAGGCGGCGCCGGCCGTGGCGAGGACGGCGACGGTGCCGGTGCCGGTGCCACAGCAGCCCGGCACGCTGGTCAGCACCGGTCGCTCGGACTCCCGGGCGGGTGCGACGCCGGCGTCGAGACCGATCGAGGCGAGCAGCGTCGCGACGTCCGGCACGGGCTCCGCGGGGCGGACCCGGGCCAGGCGGGTGATCCGCTCCGCGGCACCGGCGAAGGCGCGGCAGTCCGCGCACCGCGCGAGGTGCTCGTCGCGCGCCGCCCGTTCCGCTCCGCTCGCCTCGCCGTCGAGGGATGCGGACACGAGGTCCCGGCACTGCTGACAGTCCATACACCTACTGTCGTACAGGACCCTGGTCCGGTTCCATCCGGCCTCGATCCGTGCCGTGAACGGTCGCGCGGCTCGCCCGGACGCTCCCCTCGAGGCCGCCGCAGCTCGACGCGCGGTCGAGGGGAACCTCAGCGTCGTTCGATCAGGAGTTGACAGCGCTGGTTTCCCCTCGGCGCCGGACCGCAGCCGGTCCGGACACGCAGAAAACGCCCCCGGACTACAAGTCCGGGGGCGTCTCTGATCTTTCACGTTGAATGTCGGCGGCGACCTACTCTCCCACACCCTGTCGAGTGCAGTACCATCGGCGCAGGAAGGCTTAGCTACCGGGTTCGGAATGGGACCGGGCGTTCCCCTACCGCAATGACCACCGACAACA